>JADJEI010000001.1:693505-1387010 GCA_016709155.1 Ignavibacteriales bacterium
AATATTAAATCTGTAAATCCAAAAGCAATAATTATTGAAGGCGCCTCCCCCGTTACGGTTGACAAACCTGAATTGATAACCGGTAAAAGAGTTTTAGTCGTTGAGGACGGACCAACACTTACTCATGGCGAAATGAAATATGGGGCAGGTGTAGTCGCTGCACAAAAACTTGGTGCAAGAGAAATTGTTGATCCCCGACCATTCACAGTAAAATCAATCAGCGCTACGTTTCAGAAATATCCAAACATCGGCGTGCTTCTTCCTGCGATGGGATATGGTGCTGCACAATTGAAAGATCTTGAGACTACAATAAATAATACCAAATGCGATTCAGTTGTTATCGGCACTCCGATTGATTTGAGCAGATACATTAAGATGAACAAACCATTCACACGTGTAAAATATGATCTTCAGGAAATTGGTTCTGTAACGCTGAAGGATATTCTAAAGAAAAAGAAAATGATTTAGTAAACTTCGTTATTTGATGTTTGCACTGAGAAATCAGTGCGAAGCATTTTTATTAAGAAGGAGAAGAATGAAAATTTCAGTTTTATTTATAACCCTCATCATATTTGCATTTTTGAATAATGAATCATTCTCGCAAGGAGAATCAGCGGTTCCATTTCTTTTAATCCAACTCTCACCTTCACTAAGTGCAATGGGACAAACAGGCACAGCCTTAGCCACTGAAGATCCTTTTGGGTTTATTTGGAATCCCGCACAACTTGGTTATACAAGCCAGAACAACAATTTTTCTTTTATTTTTTATCCAGCAAAAACCGAATGGCTACCTTCATTTAATTTAGGTTTAGAATTACATAGCTTAGCATTTAACTTAAGATATAATCTGAAGGATTTAATTGATTTCCCTTTAAGTGTAGGATTTGGCTATTCAAATTTTGAAATAAATTTTGGCGAATTTTCAAGAATTGGACCTGACCCGACAATTTTTAAGAATTCGAAAGATTACTATTCTGCTTATGCTTTAGGAGTTGGAATAAATTATTTTGCACAATTTAATATCGGTTTCACTTCTAAAAGCATAACTTCAATTCTTTCTGATAACGGCTCGGAAGAAAATACGACTGGTAGTTGGGAAGGAAGTGCAATAGATATTGGTTTATTATTAAATGTTCCCGTGTCAAAATTAATTGATGAGAATATTAAATTTATATTAGATGAAAATCTCGTAGCCCGGCCGGATTTTAATTTTTCTATTGGATATTCAAAATCAAACCTTGGCGACGAGGTTTACTATTTTGATAGGGCACAAACTGATCCTCTTCCAAGGATGGATAGAATTGGTTATGGTATTTCAACAGGATTCGATTTACTGAGTGATGCTTTTCGTATGAGAGTATTTAACTTTTCTCTAACCATTGAAGCAGATGATATACTTATTGCAAGAGACTCACTTGGATGGGATTATAGCTCTACCTTAAGCGATTTAAAGTTCTGGAAAAATCTTGTTAACATCGAAGGCACCAATAAAATCGTTTCACATATTGGATTAAAAATTGATTTATTTGAAACCATTTCATTTTATACTGGACATTTTTCTGGTCGCGGTTTTGATGAAAGGAAAACCAATGGTTTTGAACTAAGAGCAAAAGGATTATTAAGTCTGTGGGCTTTATGGGCAAAAGATCCTATAACAGATTTCCTGCGTGATCATTTTGACATTAGATATTATAACACAAATTACTTTGCCGATCACTTTTTTGAAACAAAACTCACCGGTTTAGCTTTTTACTTTCATAACATCAACTCATTGTTCTAAGAAAAAGAAAATGATTTAGTACTACAGATTAAATTAATTTCCAATTTATTTTCTGACTCTGTGGAAAAGTTATCACAGAGTCAGAAATAATTTATCAATCCTACCTCAGCAATATCATCTTCTTAGTTTCAACAAAACTACCAGATCGAAGTTGATAGTAGTACACCCCGCTGGACAGACTGATAGCCTGTCCTACGTTGAACTCAACTTCATACGTGCCGGGCTGCTGATGCTCGTTTACAAGTGTGGCGATTTCATTTCCCAAAACATCAAAAACTTTTAACGAAACCAATATGTCACTCTGAGCTTGTCGAAGAGTGACAGAGGGGACGGTGTATTTTATTTTTGTTGTGGGATTAAATGGATTCGGATAATTCTGTTCGAGCGAAAATTCTGTTGGTGAATTTATTTCAACTTCAACTGTGTTTGAATATTCAAATGTTCCATCAAAGTCAATTTGTTTTAATCTGTATTGATATTTTCCAGAAGAAAGATTTTCATCAGTGAAAGAATAACTCTTGGGTTCCGTAGTAGTCCCGAAGCCGGGAACGAAAGCAATTTGATTCCAGTCCTGATTGCCGACTGAAGACTGAGGACTGCCGACTTGTTTTCTTTCTATCTCAAACCCGCTGTTGTTTGTCTCCGTTGCTGTTTGCCAGTTGAGTGTTATGTTGTTTTGCTGTGCTATGGCTGTGAATGATGTTAACTCGACAGGGACGATGTCACTGGAGATTCTTAAAAGCATAACTTCTTTTTGAAAAAACACTTGCGATTGAGCTCCGGCAACTATGTAATCACCATTTTGAACTTGAAATACGGAATAACATATTGTACTTGCATCTAATGTGCCATTGAGGTTAGTAAAACTATTGATAAACAAAGTCCATAAAGTATCTCCAACAGAATCAGTCCTGATAATCCATCCACGATTCTCAATGTCCGGTGGAGAAGCACCACCAACAACAATATAACCACCATCCTGTGTTTGCTGGACTGAATAACCAACGTCTATATCATGGTCATAATCATAATTCTTTGACCATTGCTCATTACCAAGCGAATCTGTTTTTACTAACCAAACATTTGAGAATCCTAGAATCGAATTATACCCGGTAATAGCGAAACCATTATCAGACGTGTTCGTTACTTGATTAAACCAATCGCTATTTTGACTACCGTAATAAGATTTAGTCCAAAGTGTATCACCGTTTACATCTAATCTTAACACCCATCCATTACAACCAGCATATCCGTTACAATCTGTAGCGCCTGCCGCAATCATTCCAATATCGGATAATGACTTTATAGAAAAAAGTCTCTGGTCTTTAATTTCATTGCCAAAAGATTTTGACCAAAGTAAATTTCCCTCAGTATCAACTTTTATTATCCAGTCATCGCTATCACTCGTGTTTGCATCTTTTTCACCAGCAATTATAAAGCCCTCGGGATTAAAAATGTCAACAGATCTTCCATAATCATCATTTACACCACCGAATGTTTTTGTCCAAAGCGTATCGCCAAGTGAGTCAGCTCTTATTAAATAAAAATCAAACCCACCCGCTCCAAATGATGATGTTGCGCCTGCTAGTATATACCCACCATCATCTGTCTGTTTTAGATCATAGCCATAGTCATCATCATTTCCGCCGTATGTCCTTGTCCAGAGTGTGTCTCCGTTTTCATTAGTCTTTATTAGCCATACGTCAAAACTATCTGCTCCGAATGAATTGGTGTAACCCACAATTGCAAAACCATTATCATTAGTTTGAATTACCGACCTGCCCAAATCATCTGTTGTGTTTAGTCCATAATTTTTCTTCCATAATATTTCTTGAGCAAATAGTAGGGACTGAATACTTACGAGAATACTTAAAATTATTATTATTGACTTATTCATTTCATCCCCCTAATCCGCCGTACAGTCGGTTATAGGTTCACTGCAGAATATGCTCTGCCAGTCATTTCCTTTTTTCCATCTATTGTCTTCATAGATAACCGAATTTAAGAGAGTATTACATTCTCCTACGGGACAATTATGAGGATAGTCTAGCGGACAAAGAAAGATATTGTTTTTTATCTTTCCCATTGTGCCAGAATCCCAATTTTCTATTCTTAATGGCCAACGGTCTATAACTAAATTAACAATCGTACAATTCTGAACATCAGAATAAAACTAACCATTGGTGAGGTCATTACTTTGTGTTATCCCTATTCCTTTTCCACCCGCAATATAACTGTTATATGCTCTCAATAATGGCTTTTCAGTTTGCGGGTCTTTGTAGCCGGCTTCTATGCTTGATTTTTTAGGATGTGCAGTGTTTTTATAACACTCATTCACGGTCAGTCTGCCAGCTGTTTGTCCATCTTCCTGATATGTTGCCCCTGGTTCATCTACAGAATTGTAGTTTGTGTTTATTGAACTTGAAGCAATAAACAAAGCAATTACTGCAAAGAAAAGAACCGATCGAACAAGAATGATTTTCATCAGAACCTCCTGAAATATTACTTAAACAATATCAAATAAGTTATTTACCTCTCCTGATAAAATTTTCGAAAGTATATTACAAATAGAAATGGAGAAAGTCAAGAACTGAAAATAAAGGAAAGACTTGTATCAGAATTATCACTGAACGAGTAAAAAGAAATAATACACTGAACAAAAAAAAGGCGAGCCATTTCCGGCTCGCCTTTTCATTAATTATCTATTATCTGACGTTTGACATTTGTCGTCTGACATATTTACTTCATCAAGATCATTTTCTTAACCGAAGTATTCTTTCCGGAATCAAGTCTGTAAACATAAATTCCTGTTGAAAGATTATTTGCATCAAAATCAACAGTGTATCTTCCCGGCTTCATATTTTTGCTAATGAGTGTAGCAACTTTTTCACCGAGTAAGTTAAATACAGTTAAGTTTACAAATCCTTCTTCAGCAATTGAATATTTAATTGTTGTAGTTGGATTGAATGGATTCGGGAAGTTCTGCTCAAGAGCGAATTCGAGCGGAACATTTACTTCAACTTCAACTTCGTTTGAGTATTCGAAAACGCCGCCAAAGTCAATTTGTTTTAGTCTGTAAATGTTTTTACCTGTTTCGAGCTTTGTATCGAGATATGAATAGTTTCTGATTTCAGTAGTTGTTCCAAAGCCAGGTACATAACCAATCTTTTGGAACTGTCCATTTACTTTCTTTTCTATTTCAAATCCCTGATTGTTAAGTTCAGTAGCAGTTGACCAATTAAGTTCAACACCTTTTTCCTTAACAGAACCGGTGAATGAAGTTAACTCAACAGGCACAGGATCACTTGCCCAAACCTGGAAGTTATCAATTGCCCACCACCAATCCCATCCTGGTTGAACGGTTTTTAGTCTTACTAAGAAGTTGGTTAGATGAGCTACACTTGTTATATCAATATTTTCGTGTGAGGCTCTTACATCTGTTTCATCAAATGTTAAAACGTTTGTCCATGTTGTTCCGCCATCGGTGCTAACATCAATATAAGCGAAATCAGCATTGTCTATTGCCTGCCAGTCATTATCGAACTCTAACCAAACCGTGTTATAGCCGGTAGCATCAACAGGAGTGATTAA
Source organism: Ignavibacteriales bacterium (assembly GCA_016709155.1). NCBI lineage: Bacteria > Pseudomonadati > Ignavibacteriota > Ignavibacteria > Ignavibacteriales > Ignavibacteriales bacterium. The sequence goes on from JADJEI010000001.1 coordinate 698,877, forward strand.
AGTAGCAGTAGTATTTGTTGTAGTACCGGATCCGCAAAGATCAGCATCAGCAGCAAAAACATTACCTGCCGCAGTTGAAGGCAGGGTATAAGACCGACTGCTTAATGGAATTATTTCCCAAACACAATTCCCACCGTCATTTGTAATATTCCAGTTACCGCTTCCTGCTTCAAAGTCATCATTAAAAATAACTAAGAGATTAGGATCCTGTTCGGTAGTGAAACTCCATGTTGGACCGGCAGTTCCACAAGTACCATCTTCATTAATAACTCTCCAATAATAAGTAGTCCCATAGCTCAAGGGTAAAGAAGTAATATCCCATGAAGAGAATAAACTTCCGCTTTGAACAATAGGCATAGAACCGGGATCAGTACCAAAATATAAAGTGGTGGTAGTGGCATTTACACCATTTGTCCAGCTAATTGAAGGTAAATTAATTGATACATCATTAGCGCCGCTAACAGGATTTGGATCAGTTGGTGCACCGACAGGACAAGGATCGCCGAAAGTTACAGGAGCAGTCCAGGCTTGGTAAATTCCTGTTTTATCATCTGCCCAATAAGGCCAGATAGTTCCATTTGATTCGGTAACTCCAATGTAATCACCTTGATAACCACCGGCTAATCCAGGAATCGATTTTGGTTTAAAGTGATGATCACTTACTTCAACTTCTGTCCAGCTATCGCCGCCGTCAATTGATCTTGCAAGATAAACTGTTGCAGAGTCGTTTGATAAATCTCTTGCATCATAGTAAACAACATTAACTGCACCATCATCACCACTGACAACAAGAGCAGGCATATACTGTTCTGCGCCATTGTTTAGAGCATCCTGATTAACACGGATACCCGCAGACCAGGTTGTTCCGCCATCAGTAGATTTGTGAAGAATAATATCGGGATCAGATCCAGCCGGGGCTAAATTCTTTTCTGCATGAACTATATAAATCCAACCATTTCTAGCACCGCCGGAAGTATCTACACCCATCCATGGAAAATCATTTACTCTAATGCTTGTTGCAAAAAGAAATCCCCTGATACCATTACAATCGTAAATGTTATTGTTTACGCTCCATGTAACACCACCATCTGTTGACTTGCCAAATCCCATAAAGTCACCGGTATAAGGCGAACCAAGAGTAGGACTTTGCCAAGCAACATAAACTTCGCCATTGGGACCGATAGCTCCGTTACAACCTTGTGCATAATGGTTAGCAGGGGGAGTATTAATATTTACCGGTGAACTCCAGTTTACGCCGCTATTTGTTGAATAAGAAACTGCAATTGGAGGAGCTGAAGCAGTAAATCTTGACCAGGTTGCATAAACTCTTCCGAAATACGGACTATTAGGTTGGTTATCTACTACTGTATGATTTTTATCCTGTGAACCTGTAATAATATTTATAATTGAACTCCAATTAGAACCGCCGTCTGTTGAGTAAGCAGCTTTTAATCCATTAAATCCACCGTCAAGAAAAGTCATATAAAATCTACCTGCTGCATCAATAGCAGGGGCGGGGTCGCCGCCATGACCACTAACAGGGGTGGTTTTGCATGTATCACTTCCGTGCCAGGTTAAACCGCCATCGTTGGTAATATAAACGCCTTCGCTAATAAAGAAGGGACTGATGCGAACAGAGTTTGATGAACCAAATAATGTGTTTGGATCGGTCGGATGTTTTTGAATTGGAACTTCAGACTGTGTGAAGTTACTCGGGTGAACACGAACACTAATTCCTACCGTAGCAGTTCCAAGCGGGGTCGGGACGATTCTCGGAAGTTTGTTCGGGTGGATATAATTGATATGAGAAGGTGGAACTACAAATGGTTCCCCGGTCGGCTGAATTTGTGTGTTCCAAACTCTTGGATCTTCGAATTGTCCGAAGACTAAAGAAGAGGAAAATAGGAAAGTCAGCACTGCAGAATAGAGAAGTAATTTTACTCTCATTGATGCTCCTGTTTATATTGATGAATTATGATTTTGGTTTGTCCTTAAGGGCTTGATGAATTTCTAATTAAACTTGATAGAATTTTATAAAAACCTTATGAACTTGGATGTTAAAATAAGTATTTATTTTATTAAAAAAAGCAACTTGAAGTTTTTTTTATATTTGTCAGTAAATAATTATTTCTTAATGTTGCTATCAGTAACAGTATATTCGCATTCAAGAAAATGACATTAATAATTTTTTTAATACTGTTTTTTATTGGAATAAATGCATTGATTTTTCTATCATTAAGATCAGAATCAGATTGTGCTATCAGTTCTCAAAATCAGATTCAATTTTCAATTATCATTGCAGGTAAAAATGAAGAGAATAATCTTGAGCATCTTTTTTCCGCATTACATAATCTTGATTATGATAAAAATAAATTAGAAGTAATTTTTGTAGATGATAATTCCACCGATAACACTTACAACCTTGCAGTCCAATTGAGCCGCACATTTAGTAATTTTAGAATCATTAAATGCACAAGCAAACCATTCGCCGGGAAAAAAGGCGCTCTCGCAGTTGGAATTCAATCCGCCAAATTTCCATTTATATTAATCACCGATGCCGACTGCGTACCTGAAAACGGCTGGTTGAATTCATATTCACATTGCTTTAACAAAGGGTTTGATTTTTTAATTGGCGTGGCTCCATTTTACCAATCAATCAACGGCATCAATAAAATATCTTGCTTTGAAAATCTTCGAAGTTCTATCTTGACTTTTGCGTTTGCTAAATTAAGATTTCCTTACACAGCTTCCGCGAGAAATTTTGGATTTAGAAAAGAGGCTTTTGAAAAAATCGGCGGATACTCGAACACAACTGAAACTCTTAGCGGCGATGACGATTTACTTTTGCATGAAGCGATTAAACATAAGTTAAAAATCGGTTGTGTTACAAATCGCAATTCGTGGGTTTATTCAAATTCAAAAATCACTTTGAGAGATTATCTGAATCAAAAAGCACGGCATACTGAAACATCGCTTCATTATTTATTTAGCCGCCAAATGGTACTCGGGCTTTGGCATCTAATTAATTTAATAATGATTCTCAGTCCGTTTTTATTTTTTTTCAATCAATTATTTCTTCTTTTGTTTCTTATGAAAATGACGGTTGATATTTTTTTAATTAAATCCTTTGATAAAAAGTTTGGATACACATTTCAATTCTTCGAAATAATTTCGCTGCAAATTTTTTATGAATTTTTTATAGTCATAAATTTCTTTAACGCTTCTACAAAAAAGATTGAATGGAAATAGAAACAGAATCACCAGCCTGGCTTGATAAAGCACATCCCAATTTTCTCAGATGGCAAAAAGGAAGATTAGCAGCAGAAGCACGCGGGAATTTTGTCAAGCAAATTGTCTCCCATTTCCTTGAGTGCAAAAATTTATCAGTACTCGATCTTGGTTCGGGTGAAGGCGGAACTTCAAATGTATTCAGCAAGGATAATTGTGTTGTTAGTTTTGATTTAAGTTTAATAAGATTACTGCGGCAAAATGGTCTGGATAAATTTTATAAAGTTAATGGAAATGGATTAATCCTGCCATTTAAAAACAATTCGTTTGATTTAGTAATTGTTCAAGATGTGATTGAACATTTGCAAACAATAAATGATTTTTATCTTGAGATCATTCGCATATTAAAACCTAACGGAACTATCTATCTAAGCACTCCAAATAAGCTTTCTATTTTTAATTTTTTAGCCGATCCGCATTTTGGGTTGCCTGTGCTTTCTATCCTTAAACGAGAGAGTATTAAAAAATATTTTTTGAAATATTTTCGTAAAAAGGATTTTGAGAGAACTGATGTTGCTCAACTTTTATCTCTGAAAGAACTCATCAAAATATTTAATAAAGATTTTGATATTCACCTGCTTACAAAATTTTCAGTGATTGAGTTATTTAGTGGAAATAGCGGAATTGTATGGAGTGAATTCCACCTTACGATTATTCGTATTTGCAAATTTATCAACCTGGATTGGCTGATTACTAAACTTGCAAATGATAAGTTTGGACTCGTAAATAAATTTTTTACGCCAACGTTTTACCTTACGCTTAAAAGAAAGTAAGACAAAATTTGCCACGGATTTCACGAATTAACACTAGTGAATTTTTAACACCTGAAATTAGTGGTTAAAAATTTTAAATTTGGGTTAAGTTATTTTTAAAATAAATTTTTATAGAAGATTATGGATTACAAATTACTTATTCAAAAAGCAGTTGATGCAAAAAAATTTGCTCATGCACCTTACTCAAATTTCAAAGTCGGGGCAGCATTATTAACTGCCGATGGTAAAATTTATACCGGCTGCAATATTGAAAATAGCTCATACGGTTTAACAATTTGCGCCGAGCGAACAGCAATATTCAAAGCTATGAGTGAGGGCGAAAGAAAATTTTCGGCGTTGGCTATCATCGGTGATACTGAAGACTACCTCCCTCCCTGCGGTGCCTGCAGACAAATTATCTATGACCATTGTGGAAATATTGATATAATCCTTATTAATAAATCTCTTAATTATAAAATTTTTTCAACGCAGGATTTGCTTCCTTTTGCTTTTGGTGATGCAAATCTAGATAACGCTAAAAATTAAAATGGAATTTAAACCTCACTCATTACCCCAAAATGTTGGATGGATTGAAGTAATTGCAGGCTGCATGTTCAGCGGTAAAACTGAAGAGTTAATCAGAAGACTTCGCCGTGCTGAGATTGCAAAACAAAAAGTTGTAATCTTCAAACCGAAAATTGATAACAGATATTCGACTGATTCAATTGTCTCACACAGTGAGCAATCTCTCCCCTCCATTTTAATAGAGGATGATTCCGAGATAATTAAACTTAGCTCCAATGCCCAGGTAATTGGGATAGATGAAGCTCAGTTTTTTTCAGGTGATTTAGTCAATATTTGCAATTCACTTGCAAACTCCGGTAAGCGCATGATAGTGGCAGGGTTAGATCAGGACTATAAGGGCATTCCGTTCGAGTCTATGCCGCAGCTTCTTGCCATTGCAGAATACATCACAAAAACTTTAGCGATTTGCATGGTGTGCGGTAACCCTGCTGATAAAACTCAGCGCAATACAATTTCATCCGAACGTGTAGTTGTTGGTGCTGCAGATATTTATGAAGCGCGCTGCCGCAAATGTCATTATATCCCTGAAGATAAATAGGAGAATTATGGACTTTATCTCATTGGTTCGCGGCATCGCTGGAATAATACTATTAATTGGTATCGCATTTATTTTTTCCAATAATAAAAGAAAAATTAATTGGCGATTAGTGTTAAGTGGAATTGCAATTCAAATTGTTTTTGCAATTTTGATTTTAAAAGGCGATTCACTTCGGCAGGTTTTTTATCCGCTTGGTTTTGCAAAAGATTTTTTTAATTGGGTAAGTGGATTTTTTGTACTCATATTGAATTTTACATCTGAAGGAGCAAAGTTTGTTTTTGGTGATCTGGCACTTAGCCCCGGGAATGAAGGAAGTCTCGGAATGTTTTTCGCTTTTCAAGTTCTGCCTACAATAATTTTTTTCGCAAGCTTAATGTCAGTGCTTTATTACTTCGGAATTATGCAGAGAATAGTTCAGGCAATGGCATACGTGATGGCAAAAATTATGGGAACCAGTGGTGCCGAATCATTATCCTGTACCGCAAATATTTTTGTCGGTCAAACAGAAGCACCGCTGATGATCAAGCCTTACATCAAAGGAATGACGAACAGCGAAGTGCTGACTGTAATGGTAGGGGGAATGGCAACTATCGCAGGTGGAGTGATGGCGGCTTATATTCAGATACTCGGTAATTCATATTCTCAATCTTTAGGAATTCCGTTGGCAGAAGCACAGCACATATTTGCTACACAACTGCTTGGAGCAAGTGTAATGGCTGCACCTGCAGCGCTTGTAATTTCAAAAATTATTTTCCCGGAAATTTCCGATCCCGAAACAAAAGGCACAGTTAAAATAAAAGTGGAAAAGAATGCTCACAATTTTATTGAAGCTGCCGCAAATGGAGCTGGTGATGGACTATCATTGTCACTAAATGTTGGCGCTATGTTAATAGCTTTCATCGCACTGATTGCTCTGGTAAATTATTTGTTACAGGGTTTCGGAGATTTGGTTGGAATTAATAATTCATTGATTCAATCTTATGGTCAGCCTCTTAACTTTCAACTTATATTAGGCTGGGGACTTCAATATCTCGCATATGGAATTGGAGTGCCCTGGGAAGACGCACTCCATTTCGGAAGTTTGATTGGTACAAAAATTACTCTAAATGAATTTGTTGCATACCTCGATTTAGGGAAACTTATTGAAATGAAAATATTAGTAAATGAAAAATCTATCTTGATGGCTACCTATGCCCTCTGCGGGTTTGCTAATTTCAGTTCAATCGCAATTCAAATCGGGGGGTTGGGTCCACTGGCTCCTTCAAGGAAAAGTGATATTGCAAGTCTTGGTTTAAAAGCTGTGCTTGGTGGTTCGCTCGCAACATTGATGACGGCAACTCTTGCAGGAATTTTATTTTAATATGATTGACTTTGATTATAAATACAAAGAGGCAATCGAATTTGTACAGAAAAAATTTTTTACTAAACCCGATTTAGCAATTATACTTGGCAGTGGTCTTGGCGATTTTGCAAATTCTTTTGATGGTTCAATCAAAATTTTGACAAGCGATATTCCTACCTACCCTCATTCAACTGTAATCGGACATAAAGGTGAAATTGCTCTTGTGAATTATGCTGGAAAGAATGTGATTTTGTTCTCAGGACGTATTCATTTTTATGAAGTTTACAATCTTTCGCAATGTTTATTGCCAATTCATTTAATTAAAAAATTGGATTGCGATAAATTGATTTTGACAAATGCCGCCGGTGGAATAAATAAAAATTTTATCCCTGGCGATTTAATGCTTGCTTCTTCATTCAATGGAATTTGGATAAAAAAAGAGTTTGCTGAATTATTCGGAGTAGGATCTGATTCTACAATTAATAATTTCAGGAACTTACCATCTAATAGTTTAAATCATAAAATAAAATCAGCAGCCGAAAAAGAAAACATAAAGATTAAAGAGGGAGTCTATTGGTTCACAAAGGGTCCTTCCTACGAAACTCCATCCGAAGTAAGATTGATCAAAAAATTTGGCGGAGATGCAGTGGGGATGTCAACGGTTCATGAAGCTTTTTACTCCGCACTTTTAGGAATACAAACAAGTGCTATTTCCTGTATCACAAATTTTGCTTCAGGAATTTCTAATCAAAAACTTTCACACGCCGAAGTTACAGAAACAGCTTCACGAATTAAAAGTAAATTTGAAGCCTTACTAAAGGCAATAATTAAAGTTTTATAATCTACTTATTTCTTTTATAAATTATTAAGTCATCTAAAGCAAAAAGTCAAGCTTCAAAAATTTCAAAAATATAAGATGGGTGAGTTATTAACTTATGTTACGCATAAATTGATTTTTCATGAATTCTCCTTAGTGAAACTTGGTGATTTAGTGCCTTTGTGGCTTAATTTCTAACTTTTTCTTTTGCCACCAAGTCACAAAGACACTAAGAAATCACAAAGTGCCTAACATCAGTTATTAAAATAAGTGTAATCCATCCTCGTCTTCATAACCATAAGGGGCACGATTCATTTGAATAAGCAGATAAACAAAGCCTATGACATAAAGGAAAATTGCAAAAATCACTTAGCGCCTCTTAATTTATTTTATTTCTGACATGACTATAGTTTTCCTTTCAAGTTAAAAGGGACATTTTATTAAGAATTGCACGATTAAAATCAGATAAAAAAATAACTTGATATTATCTAACTGAAATTTGTTGACTTTCTAAGGCTTTAAGGGTAATTTTGTCAGCTAATTAAACTAACTTAATCCAGAAATACATATTGATTATGAAAGAATACCGATTTCGAATAGTGCTGATTGCTGCAGCCATAGCTCTTTGTGTTTATTTACTCTATCCAACTTATGTGGATAAACAGAATTCTAATAGGATTGATTCTGTCTTGCTTCAAAAAAGTAAAGAACTCAAGAAACAAAATCCGCAATTAACTAAATCTCAATTGGACAAAATGTTGAGGAGTGTTGAGGACAGCATAAAATCCTCCGATCCATCCATAAATGAAACGAGATTGAAACGTGTTAAACTCGGGCTTGATCTCCAAGGCGGCATGCGAGTAGTTATCGAAGTTAATACGGGTAAAATGCTTGATAAACTTGCCGGTAAAAAAACCGACGACATATTTAAACAAGTACTCGCCGAAGCGGAAAAAGAAGCTGCTTTAACTGATGATAATATTGTTGATATTGTTGGACGTAAGTTTTCAGAACGCGGAATAAGACTAAGCAAATACTTTGGAACCATTCGGGATGAAGACAGCGATATTTTAAGTCAGCTTAATAAAGATACCGAAGATGCTGTTACTCGTGCGATGGAAATTATTAGAAACCGTGTTGACCAATATGGTGTTTCTGAGCCTTCAATTCAACGCCAGGGAAGCAGAAGAATTATTGTTGAACTTCCCGGTGTTGCAAGAGAAGAAGAGGCAAAGCAGCTTTTGCAAGGCACAGCTTTATTGGAATTCAGAATTGTAAAAGATCCCGAATTAACAATTAGTGTTATGCAAAAAATTGACGACGTTCTTTCCGGCAAAGTTTTAGATGATACAACCGGAATTGATTCTACCAAACAAATAGCAGAAAATAAAACTGATTCCACAAAAGTTGATTCAACTAAAATCGCTTCGACTGATACGGCAAATAATCAGCAGCTTTCGCAGGAAGAATTTGCAAAGCAGCATCCATTTTTTGCAGTTGCACTTCTTGATCCGCAAAGCCAGGTTGCCGATGCTTATGTGAAAGAAGATGATCGAACAAAAATTACTTTGATGTTGAACAGACCCGAAGTTCAAAAAGTAATTCCTAATAATGTCGAATTTGTTTTTTCTGCAAAAGCAATTGGTACTCAGGAAGGAAAAGGAATTTATACACTTTATATGGTGAATAAAGAACCCGAACTTACTGGCAGTGTTATTACTGATGCACTTGCAAATATCGACCCAAGCTCTTCAGCACCAATTGTTAATATGACAATGAATACTGAAGGCGCAACTCAATGGGCAAGAATAACAGGCGCAAATGTGAATAAAAGAATTGCAATCATACTTGATGGTTTGGTTTTTTCTGCCCCAAATGTTAAAAATAAAATTACAGGCGGAAGAAGCCAGATTGAAGGTATGGCTAACATGGAAGAAGCAAAACTTCTTGAAATTATTTTAAAAGCCGGAGCTCTTCCTGCCCCCGTTGATATAATTGAAGAAAGATCTGTTGGACCATCCTTAGGTGAAGATTCTATTTCGAGCGGCTTTAATTCAGCCCTCATCGGGTTTCTGCTTGTTGCAGTATTTATGATAATCTATTATTTACGGGCTGGAACAATCGCATCGGCTTGCCTCATATTTACAATATTATTTATTCTCGGAATACTTGCCGGGTTTAGCGCTACACTAACTCTTTCCGGAATCGCCGGAATTATTCTAACAATAGGTATGGCCGTTGACGCCAACGTTCTTATCTTTGAAAGAATCAGAGAAGAATTAGCTACTGGTAAAACTTTGAAAGCCTCAATAGACAGCGGTTTTTCAAAAGCAAATTCTGCTATCATAGATTCTAACATAACCACTTTCTTTACAGGTATAATTCTTTATCAGTTTGGAAGCGGTCCGGTGCAAGGTTTTGCTCTTACACTGATGATTGGTATAGCTGCAAGTTTGTTCAGCGCTCTTGTAATTGCGAGAGTAATTTTTGATATAATGGTTGCCAGAGGCAGTAAAATTTCTCTCGGTTAAAAATTTTGAAATAAGGAGTTATATATTAAATGAAAATTTTTGAAAATATACACATAGATTGGCTCGGTAAAAGGAAACTGTTTTATATGCTTTCCACATCTTTGTTTCTGATTGGAATGCTCAGCATAATATTCAGAGGCTTAGGTTTCGGAATTGATTTTAAAGGCGGAACAGAAATAGTCTTACAGTTCCAAAAACCTATTAATATTTCTGATATGAGAACAGAAGTTGAAAAACTTAACCTCGGCACAATTGAAGTTAAAACCTTCGGTGGAGAAACCGGCGCACTTGTTAGAACGGAACTGCAGGAAATCCCAAAACAGGTTTATCCTAAAGTTCTAGCAAGTATTGAAAAAGAAATTGATAATACTCTTCCGGGAGTTGAGCGAAAAATAATTGATTCAACTTCCAATTCGGTAACATTTCAATTTCCTAACCCCGATACAACTAATATTCTTGTTGATAAATTATTTGAAGCCGGGTTTCAGACAAGCAAAGTTTCGGAAGAATTAACTAACACACAAATGGTAGTTAGTGTTGGAATCGGAGATTGGATCAAAGAAAATCTTCGTGATAAATATGCAGACAATCCATTTACAATTCTTAAAGAAGATAGAGTAGGTCCAAAAGTTGGCAATGAATTAAAACAGGATGCCATCATCGCAATCATTCTATCGCTAATCGTAATTTTGATTTACCTGGCATTCAGATTTAAATTCATTTTTGCTTTTGGTGCAGTGCTTGCCTTGTTTCATGATGTACTGATCACTCTTGGATTCTATGCTATCCTTTATGATGTAATTCCCGGATTAAATCTCGAAATTGATTTAACAGTTGTAGCAGCATTTCTTACACTTATCGGTTACTCAATCAATGATACAGTAATTGTTTTTGACAGAGTTAGAGAAAATCTAAAAATTCATAAAACTATGCCGCTACTTGAATTACTAAATGCAAGTATCAATCGTACAATGAGTAGAACAATTTTAACCGGCGGAACAACCCTGCTTTCTGTTACCGTACTTTTAATATTTGGCGGCGAGGTTTTAAGAGCATTTGCTTTTACATTATTCTTTGGAATAATCATTGGAACATACTCTTCAATATTTGTAGCGAGTGCTTTAGTGTTAGAATATGCAACGAAGTATAATAAAAAAGTTCAGTTCTGATTAATTCAAAATTAAATTTAAAAAGCCGATGAATTATTTCATCGGCTTTTTCATTTTAAAATTATCGGAAATTTGTAATTCGGAATCTTGAATTTTAGAATGCTAAGAAATCAATTTACCTTCACAATCACCATTGTCAAATCGTCATTTGGTAAAGCACCGCCCTTAAATTTTTTATCTCACTCCAAACTAAATTCATAATTTCGGCTGAGTGACTTTGGGTTTTGCTTTTTAATAATTCAGTGAGTCTATCTTCACCGAACAACTCATTTTTATCATTCATTGCCTCGGTAATTCCATCAGAAAAGAAAGCGAATATTTGTCCGGGTTTATATTCTTTTTCAACTTCAACAAGAGTCCTGCTGAATATATCACCTCTCTCTAAGCCTAATCCAAGTCCTTGTGTTTTAATAGATTCAACTGTATCATTAAAGGCAACAAGCAAAGGCATATGCCCGGCTCGGCAAAATTTTACAGTTTGTTTTTCTACATCAAACAATGCGAGTGTGATGGTAACAAACCAATTACGCTCCATTGATTCGTAAAGCTGTTTATTAATTTCAATAAGAATTTCACGCGGTGATAAACTTTTAGCACAAGCAAGCTGCATCATTGTTTGAAGCTTAGTCATATAAAGAGCAGCCGAAAAACCTTTACCCGAGACATCACCAACAGCAACAAATAATTTTGTGTCTGAGATTTGGATAAGATCATAATAATCTCCACCCACCTGCATAGCTGGAATCATTTCACCGCATAGATCAAGCCCTCGCAGGTTTGGAACGCATTTTGGCAGAAGACCTTGCTGAATTTTTCGGGCAAGGTCAAGTTCTTTGTCCAGTTTTAATTTTTCATTTTCAGATTCATAAAGCCGGGCGTTTTCAACTGAAATTGCAATCTGATTTGCAGCTGCGTAGAGGAGTTCAATATCCTTTCCACCAAACTGCGAACCTGAATATTTCAGACCGAACATCAAGCAACCAATTACTTTTGATTTTACAATCATCGGCACAACTGTAAAAATTTCCTCCTCAATCAATGTTCTAAAATTCTCAGGAAAAACTTTTTCAAAATCCTGCTGCATAATTACCGGATTATTTATTATGAGGGATTTTTCACCGATAAACGAACTGATGAAATATTTCTTTATTACACATTCTGAATTTCTAAATCCAACTTCGCGTACTAATTTTAATTCAGCAGAATCAAAATCCCGAAGAAGAATTCCAAACTTTTTTATTTGAAGCGCATCAAGAAATGTGTCTTTCGTTAAATCCAAAATTCTGTCCAAGCCGGCAACAACGGAAATATCATTGCTGAATTTGATCAGCACTTTTTGATAAGCAAATTGCTCGGGATAAAATCTCCTCGTTAAAAAATCCTGAAACTTATCTTTGGTGGATTGAAATACAAAAGCAAAGATGAGGAAAAAAACTCCTGCTATGATGCCTTGGTTCTCCGAACCAATGGCACGGCTTATCCCCTGCCCCATTAAATAAACCACGAGAAAATATATGCCTGCAACACTTGCTGTGGCTATCCCGTAAGTTATCGTGTTCTTTATTACAACGCTTACATCGAGAAAATGATATTTGAATATTGCGTATGCAAACATCAAAGGGACGAGAATTAAAAGCAATATAGGAGTGTAATATTCAGGCGAATTAAATATTGTATCCGATATTGCCGGCGCAATAGTACTAACATAAAACTGAACCAAAAATCCAAACAGGAAAGCAAGAATAAAGATCATAATTGGTTTTTTGTTTTCTTTTTTCGATTCTTTTCTGTATTGAATTATTAGCGATATAAACGCGGTTATATTTGCAGCGATAACGAATATCCTAATTAAAGTTAGGAAAGTGTTAATGGTATTAACATTAAACTTTTCAGCAAGTGCAAAATCTTGAACTAATATTAATGCTGCTGCCATGACAAGGATGACAGTCAATATGAATACAATTTTAAGCCATTTGAATTTAGAAATTTTAAAAACATTCGGAAAGGTCCAAACAAAATAGAGCAGCACAATCGAAAAAGAAATGAAACTAAATACAATTATTTCCCATATCAACAAAGATGTAAGTGGATTCGTCTGTATGAACTTGAATAGAGATCCCCCGGTTGGAAATAATAAATTAATATTTGGAAGAGCTGAAAGCAAAGTAAAAGTAAAAAATAATCTTTGAGCTACACCTTCTGGTTTTGCACTGTAAACTACTAAACCAATTAATAGTAAAATGATAGAACTTAGAACTTGTGCAAGCTGCCCAAACTGAATTAATTTTTTAATGTAAACTTTCGTTGATAAAATTTCGCCATTGGATTTTCGAACTTTATAATCAGCGTAGCTGCCTTCCTCTACCCGATTTAGTATTTCCTGTGCTTTTAATACATCAACTATTTTCACACCACTAATTTCGAGAAGCTGATCTCCATTTCGAATGCCTGCATTATATGCCACTCCACCTATTTTTACAGATTGGAATTCGATTACTATTTCTTTGCTGTCGATCTTTTTGGGTATCCATAAACATTCATCATTTGAGGTAACATTAACTTCAATTACTCTGTAAAGGCAAATAAATAGTATCGCAAGAATAATCGCTGTTATTGAAGAAGCGATTTTAATTCGATATTTAAGGAATAATAGTTTAAGGTTTATCATTTAACTTTAATAATCATTAGTGTGATATCATCTGATTGAACTGCGCCCGCAGTAAACTTTTGTACTTCCGATTTTATATTATCAAGAATTTCAATTGTGGACAAATTAGAAATCTCTTTGGCTAACTTTTCCAATTTCTGATCAGAAAATTCTTCGCCGCCGGCATTCATTGCTTCAGAAATTCCATCAGTAAATAAAACCAGCACATCATCCTTTTGAAGCTGGAGTGTTTCGGTATTATAAGGCATTATGGTTTTCATCACGCCCAAAATCATTCCCCCTGCTTCAAGTTTTTGAATTTCATTCTTTCTAATTAACAGCGGAGGATTATGCCCGGCATTTACGTAGCTGATTTTTTTTTCCTTATCATCAAGCAGCCCCCAAAAGAAAGTAATGAATTTACCATCTGAAGTATTATCTGTAACCAAGTCATTTATTATTTGTGTTGCTTGATCAAGTGGATAATCCTGCCTGCACACAACCTGCAAAAACGCTTGCATATTAGCCATCAATAAAGCAGCCGGGAAGCCTTTCCCTGAAACATCTGCAATAGCAATGCAGCATCTTCTCTCATCAAGTTTAAGAATGTCATAATAATCACCGCCAACTTGTTTCGACGAAATATTTATAGCACTAACATCAAAGTTCTTTAACTCTGGGATTCGAGCAGGCAATAAATTTTGCTGAATCTCACGTGCAATCTCAAGTTCTTCTTCCAATTTTTGTTTTTCCAAAGCTTGCTTGAACAGTTTTCTATTTTCCAATGAGATTATTGCCAGGCTTCCGATAGAATAAATAAATTCGATATCATCAACAGAATACTCCTGATTATTAATTCTCTTTCCCAGCAGTATCATTCCTTTTGTCTTTCCCTGCACCTGCATCGGAACAGCTAATTCAACACCTGCTTGAAACAAAAGCGGAAAATTTTCTTCGATGTTTTTTTTATCTAGGTATGAATCAATTTTGGTGAGTTTAATTTCACTTAACTTAGATTGAAGTTCACTGGAAGAAAATTTTGATTCGAGAATTTGGACTAACTGATCTTCGATGGTTATCACTGCATATTTGGAAACAAGAAATTGACCAATCAATGAATAGACTAAAAGTTTTGCAACTTTAGTTGACTCTGAAAAGAGACCAAACTCCTTACTCAATTCAAAAAGCGAACTCAATCTTTGAACCCTTGAATCAAGTGCCCGGTTTACTAATTTAATTTCATTTAAGACTATGGAATTCTGGATGGCGGTTGCAGCAATATTTAAAATTGTTCGAAGGAAATCCTGATCGTCTTCGGAATAGGGCGTTCGGTTTAATTTTTCTCCGAGGCAGATGATTCCCACACAATTTTCCGAGCAATTTATTTTTTCAACTGCAGGGAGATTCAACTCAGATATGAATTGTATAAAACTTTGATCTTCAATTGAAAAATCTTCTGCCTTAATTTTAGGAAACTGCTTTAGTAGATCGGCACTAATTCCTTTTGAGGTTTTTATCTCTAAAAACTTATTCGCTTCCAGAATTATTAATCCACGTGTGGCTAAGAATTTACCCATGCAGGTAAGTAAAAGATTGTTGAGAATGAAATTCAAATCAAGATTGGAGTTGATGATTCTGCTGAACTCAACAAGTGCAGTGAGATTTCTTTTAACTTTTATGTTTTCAGCCTCGGAGATCATAATTGAGCAGCATTAATATTTTTTGAAAGCAGTACCTGATTATATTTCCCGGGAATGGAAACGTACTTAACTTCATCCATCAAAGTTTTCATCAAATACATTCCTAATCCACCGACGCGCTTTTCGCGATAATATTTTTGAAGATCCGGTTCGGGTATACTATTAGCCTCAAAAGAATTGCCGTAATCTTTTATCTTAACTACAAATTTCTTATCTGAATAGGAAATAGAAATGTGTATTTCGCCATCAGGCATTGATCTATAAGCATGTTTAATAATATTTGTGCAAGCTTCATCAACAGCAAGCATGACCTTATCAATCTGATCCTGCGCCATCCCGGCTTGCTCAGCCGTTCGTTTGATAAAATCTCTGATATCAGAAAGATTTTCTGTACGGCTTTTTACAGTTAGTTGATTTGATTTATTTTTTATCATTTTCAGGATTATTCATTTCTTTAAATTTATTTATAGCCTCTTCATCAGACTTAAATATCTCGTAAAGGAGAGGAAACCCGAGCAGGTCAAAAATGTTATAAACTTTTTCATTCA
The DNA here is from genome assembly GCA_016709155.1 of Ignavibacteriales bacterium. NCBI lineage: Bacteria > Pseudomonadati > Ignavibacteriota > Ignavibacteria > Ignavibacteriales > Ignavibacteriales bacterium. The sequence continues at coordinate 714,794 of JADJEI010000001.1, forward strand.
TCGCTGTCAGTTTTATATCACCATTTTGCTCTCTGATCTTTTCAATAAAAGCCATAAAAACTCCGAGTCCGGCACTGCTGATATAAGCAAGATCTTTGAAGTTGACAACAATCTTAAAGTAATTGTTTTCTAAAAGATCGGAAAAATCGGTTTCCAGCTTCGGCGCAGTATGTGCATCAAGATAACCGTTGAGGTAAATCAGATTTATGTCACCTTCGTTTTTGATAAAGGTGTTGAATTCTGCCATTATGTTTCTCCGTTAATTTTAATTTTTATTCAATTTAAAAATGACCAATGTAATATCATCATACTGAGCAAGTGATTGAGAAAACAATGTGACCTGCTGTATTACGCAGGATGAAATTTCATCAGGTTCACTTCTTGAATTTTCAAGAATTATATTTTCAAATTTGCTATCACCAAAATCTTCCAGATTAGAATTTTTAGCTTCAGTAATTCCATCGGTGTACAAAACAAGAATATCTTGCTCTTTTAAATCTAAGGAAATCTCCTCAAGTGTTTCAGAAAAAAAATCCGATTCACTGATGCCTAAAGCAATCCCCGAAGGTTTAAGATTAGTTGCAATTCCATCACGAACCATCAACAAAGGGCAATGCCCTGCGCGGGCAAGACGAAGGGTGTTTTCATTTAAATCCAGAACACCAAATGCAGCACTGACAAAAGTTTTTTTATCGAGAGTAGTTAGAAGAATTTCATTTGCATTAACTAATATTTCTTTAGGTCTTGAAAGTGTTTTACATAGAGATTCAAAAATTCCTTTTATTTCAGCCATTATAAATGCAGCAGAAATTCCTTTACCTGAAACATCTGCAATGATAAATCCAATTTTATTATTATCAAGCTTAAAAAAATCATAATAGTCCCCGCCAACTTCAAATGCGGGAATAAAGACTGATGAGATGCTGATCCCTTTGAGTTGAGGATTTTTTTCAGGGAGAATTTTTCTTTGAATCTCGCGCGCAACATCTAATTCTTTTTCAAGTCTTTCTTTTTCAATTGACTGTTCAAGCAGCATAGAATTTTCTATTGCCACCGAAGCATAGTCCGAGAATGTATTTATTGCTTCTATGTCATCTTCATTAAATATTGCACTGCCTTTCTTTACTGCAGTTAAATAACCTCTAAGTTTATCATGAGTTTTAATCGGCGAAATAACTGCGCTGGAATATTTATCTTCAGGATTAGAGCTACTAATGAAATTTTTCACTTCATTAGCTTTTCTATCGAAGACTTCAGCAGTTGGGATATGAAATAGTGTTGTAAAAAATAATATAGAAAAATAAATAGAACCATAAAGCATTATTATCTCAAAAAAATTATTCAGTGAAGGTGAGAAGTTGATCAAAATTCTTGAGTGCACATCATTCTCGCCCGCACTTGAAAGATTTAATATGAAAAGCAGTACGATTAATATTGAAAGAACAAGTAAAGTCAATTTTTCTTTTTTCGATATAAAAGCAATCCACGATATCTTTAAAGAATTGTATATCATCAGCAAAACAGAAACAACAAAGAAAGTTTTTTCGATAAAATCAATATCTAATTCTTTTGGAATTAATGCTGAAACTGAAGCGAGCAGGAAAAAAACACACATTGTATTAAAATATGTCCCTACATCCTGACTCTGCTTATGAAAATATAATTCGCGGAAACTTAGAAGGAGATAAGTAAGGAATCCAAGCAAAATAAACACATAAATAAATGCGATCACTAAATAGAATAATCCCTGGTCGTTAATATTGTTTTTGATATCATCAAATAGAAACGTAATAACCGTACCCGAAATTGCGATCATAAAAAAAATGAGCGCATTTATTATTCCAATATGTAAGACGATTGATAAAGGACGGGATTTTTTAGCTTTGACCAGGTTAAGAAGATTTAAACTCAAAAAAAACAAAGTAAGTATCAGAATCAAGTCACTGATGACCAGTACCAAGCTATTACTGTACGAGATAAACACTGCTCTGAATATAAAAAGTCCCACAGCAAAGATTAGAAAAAACTGAAATTTTGAATTTTTGATTAATTGACTCAGTCCTTGTGTCATAAAAATAAATGCAAATAAAAGATTTGTTGGATTTCTGTTTAAGTTTTCCGAAAAGTTAATTGATAATTTGATTTTAACAAAGATAAGTTAGATGAGCGGAAAAATTGACAGATGACTAAAAAACAGGAAGGATGGTTTTACGAATGCAAATCTCTAAAATTCAAATTTCTATCACTTCAGCCTCCGGATTAATCTTTTTCTGTTCCAATTTATTTCGCCACTCTTCCATTTCACGTCGGAGATTCTCCATTTCCTTTTGCAGGGATTCAAATTGTTCCTTCATACTACCCCCTTGCGATTTTTCATCTCCATAGTTTTTGTAAAATTCCTTCAAGAGATTTTCTAATGATTTATCCTGAAATTGAAAATTCCTTGAATCGAACGAGTTCGTAGAATCGAAGAAAATTTTATTCTCCCTCAATATCGAATCTACATTTGGAATATTAATATCAAAATTCATTTCCCCTAAGGAATCAGATTCTTGAAATTTAAATTCAAAATGGTTTCCCTGTATTTCAGGAATTTCGGGTAAAACGAAACTGAAGTTTTGAAAATTTTTTGCGACGTCTTCAATTATTGAATTAATGCTGTCAAAATCTGGCAGACTGATTTCCGGTATCTGGATTTTGGGAATGTGAACCCGGCATTCGTTGGAATCAATAAATACCATAATTTCGTTATCAAATTTGCCATCACTATTAAAATTGTGGAGTGAACTGTCGAAACGAAATGTGAATGATTTAAAAACCTCAGCATTTTTTTTGTGGTTATTCAAATCTCTATTTAAGTTTTCAATTTTTTTATCAAACTCATCCTGGTCGAACTTAAACTTCTCACTAAAAATACTGTCGGGTGTTAAGAAGATGTAATTATTGTCGTGCAAATTTTTCACCTGTGCAACCAATCCAGCTACTTCATTATTACTTGCAAAACTAAATCCAGCGGGCATTACATCTCTGAATTTTTGTTTATTTGAATTTTCAGCAAATGACAAAATATCTGCAAGCATTGCTTTCTGATAACTCCACAAGCCGGGATTTACTGCAACAGTATTTTTATCATTCACAAGAATCAATGGTTCAATAGCAGTTGCATACACTTGAATTATTGAATCAATTTGTTCGGATTGTTTTGGGGTTAGTTCAAGAGCCGATTTAAATTTCTGTAAGTCAAGATTTTGCTGATTTTCATTCAGCGTTTTGATTTCAAAAACTCCATCACCCTTATCGTCATAACCAAACAAAAGATATTGCCCTTGAGATTTATCCAAAGGAAGCTGACCGTAAAAAGCAAAATCAAAAATATCCTCGCCGGAAACATCTGCTGCAAAAAGCAGCGGCTTAAGATTCTCTTTATAAAAACCCGCAATCTTAGATTTCTGCTGTTCAAATAAATTTTCAATTATGTTGGGATTAAATTTCAGAAAAATCATTAGCGCAATGGTGAGGGAACCAATAATTAAAGCAGGTGACCACCGTTTTAATTTAGCACTAATGTTTTTTTCTTCATTTAGCGATGCAGAAAGTCTCGTTTCAAAGTAAGGTGATTCATCAATTTGCTTGAATGAAGCAGCAGTTAATTTCTTAATACGCATTAAAGCGTCGTGCTCATTTTTGAGTTCAAGAGACGAATTAATTTTCGATTCGATACTTTGAATATCTTTGGGAGATAATTCACCATCTATAAATGCAGAAATGTTTTCCGAAACTGTATGAATTTTTGTCATGATCTTAACTCCTGTTCAAGAGGTTTAAGAATGTTTCTTAAACTCTCCCGTGCCCTGAATATGCGGGATTTCACTGTCCCGATTTCACAGCCCAATGATTCTGCAATTTCTTGATAGCTAAATCCTTCAATGTCTTTAAGTAGTAATGGAATTCTTAATTTAGCGGGGATTTTCAGTATGGCTTTTTGAACGATTTCAGAAATATCTTTTGAATCATGATCATGATGGTACCCGAAATCTTCGTTATCTTTGAAGTAACTGAAAATACTTCTGATCTTGATTTTCCTCAAATGATCTTTGCATTTGTTGATAGTAATGCGGTATAACCATGTTGTAAACTGCGATTCAAATCTGAAGTTTCTAAGGTTTTTATAAACATTAATGAAAACTTCTTGAGCTATATCATCAACACCATCTACGGAGCCGAGTGTCATGAAAATTATATTCCGGACCTTTTCTTTATGCCTTTTAACAATAAGGTTAAAAGCTGCTTCATCACCGTCAATGAATTGCTTAACGATTGAAAAATCATCATCAAGATTTAGGATCTGAGGTAAATGCAAATCGTTATTTTCCTTTTCTGAATTCATAGTTTAGACGTATTTTTTAGTTATAAGTTCCTACAAAATTAAACTAATAAATTTTATAGATTAAAATTAATTCTGAACATCATATATTTGCTTTACAATAAGTCACTAATTAAATTACTTCCGAAATTTTAGGAGATTCTAATGAAAATAAAAACTAGTGAAAAATACGGCGCTGTTATCATTGAGCTAAAAGGAAATGTGATGGGCGGCGAAGACACTAAAAATTTTACTGATTTGCTCCATAAACTGATTGACGAAAATAAATTAAATGTAATCGTTGATCTTGCAGATGTAAAATTTATGAATAGTTCTGGTCTTGGGATGTTAATCAGCGGTTTAACAACGATGAAAAAGCAACCGGGCACTTCAAGCTTGCTTCGGTTTCTGATAAAATCGAAAGCTTATTAATAATTACAAAACTGATCACCATTTTCGAAACTTTTGACAATGTGGATGCCGCCGTTAAAAGTTTCGCTAAATAAATTATAAATTTTCTTTCAGATATTAAAACTCCGAATAAATCCATTCGGAGTTTTTACTTCGTACTCTTACCTATTAATCAATAATGGAAAATAAATGAGCGTAACAGTTCTTGTCGGTAGTCAATGGGGTGATGAAGGTAAAGGAAAAATAGTTGACCTGTTGAGTGACAGGTATCAGATAGTAGCAAGATATCAAGGTGGGGCTAATGCTGGACACACAGTTGAAATTGATAATAAAAAATACATCCTGCATTTAATACCTTCAGGCATATTACGCAAAGATGTTATTTGTGTAATCGGCAATGGTGTTGTAATTGATCCTTCTGCATTACTGGATGAAATAAAATTACTTGCAGAAAACGGAATAGATGTTTCCGACAGATTATTTATTAGTCATAATGCACACCTCATAATGCCTTATCACAAATTGCTGGATAGGATAGGAGAAAGCGGCGATAATAAAATTGGCACTACCGGTCGTGGAATTGGCCCTTGTTATATTGACAAATTTGATCGTAAAGGAATAAAAATCGTTGATCTTCTGAATAAAAAAATTCTTGAAGAAAAGATTAGACAAAACCTAAAAGAAAAAAATAATATACTTCACAAAGTCTATGATCACGAGGGACTTGACGTAGAGGAAATTGTTAAAGAATATCTTGAATTTGATGTGGCAATTGATAAATACGTAAAAGATGTTCCTGTTTTTCTAAACTCCGAAATTGAAAAAGGCAAATCAGTTCTTCTCGAAGGCGCGCAAGGTGCTTTGCTTGATGTTGATTTCGGAACGTATCCCTTCGTCACCTCTTCCAGTCCAACCTCCGGCGGTGCGTGCACAGGCACAGGTATTCCTCCAACTAAAATTGATTCGGTAATCGGAATTGTTAAAGCTTACACAACACGAGTTGGAAATGGCCCATTCCCCACAGAATTATTGGATGACGATGGTGAAAAACTTCGTAAAATTGGAATGGAGTTTGGAGCAACAACAGGCAGACCAAGACGCTGCGGTTGGTTTGATGCTTTCCTGGTAAATTATTCTGCTCTAATTAATGGTATTACTTCTGCAGCTATTACAAAATTGGATGTTTTGAGCAGCTTCGATGAAATAAAAGTTTGTATCGGATATGAACTCAATGGTAAAATGTTGAAGTCTTTCCCAACAGATGTCGATCGCCTTTCAAGAATAAAACCTATCAACGAAGTTTTACCCGGTTGGAAAAAGGATATTTCAGACTGCCGAAACTATTCTGAATTACCGGCTGAAACGAAAAATTATCTCGAATTTATTTGCAAAAAGTCGGGCGTAAAAATGGAAATTATTTCTGTTGGTCCTAAAAGGAATCAAACTTTCTACGCTTTATAATTGGACTAAATGTATTGATTTTTTTTCACAAATTATCTATTGAAAATTTAGGATAATACGAAATGAAAATGTCCGGTGGACCCGCTTCTACTAACATCAAAATACTATTGCTGATCATGGCATTGCTTATTGCTGGAGGAACTCTTTTCTATACACAGAACCTTGTGCAAAAACTCCAGGAGCGAGAAAGACAAATTGTAGAACTATACGCAAAAGGAATTGAATATGTCGCAAACACTAACTCGCCTGATGTAGATATTACATTTCTCTTTGATAACATTATTAAACCTATTGATTTCCCGATTGTGCTTACAGATAAAGATAATGTTGTCAATATCCGAAATAAGACCGACGTTAGAAATATAAATTTTGACAGTACCCTCACAAATACCGAGCTTAAATCTTTTTTAATGAAAAAATAAAAAAAATGGATGAGCTTCACCCCCCTATTGAAGTAACATATGCGGATACCATCGTTTTAACGAAGATTCATTTTGGCGATTCGGAGCTTATAGAACAGCTTAAGTTTTATCCTTACCTGCAAATTATTATTGCATCACTTTTTATCATCATCGGCTATATTGGTTTTAGCAATATCAAGCGGAGCGAGCAGAGTAATATTTGGGTGGGAATGGCAAAGGAAACTGCACACCAATTCGGAACTCCATTATCAAGCTTAATGGGCTGGCTGGAAATGCTAAAACTAAATTTTCATGATTCCAATAAGGTAAGTGATATTGCAGAAGAGATTACAAGTGATATTGAGAAGTTGAACAAAATTACTTTCCGCTTTTCCAAAATTGGATCGAAGCCTGAACTCAAAGAAAATAATGTTTATGAAGTTATTACTAAAGTGGTTGATTATTTTCAAAGAAGATTACCTCAAACCGGGAAATCCGCAGAGTTAAGCGTTACCGGTGATAATTCTGCATTTACTAAAATTAATGCAGAGTTATTTGAATGGGTAATTGAAAACCTCATAAAAAATTCTCTCGATGCAGTTGATCCTGCAAATGGCAAAATAGAGATCGTCGTAACTGAGAACAAAAAGTCAGTTGATATTGAAGTAAGTGATAATGGCAAGGGAATTGACTTAAAAAGAAGAAAAGATGTTTTCCGACCTGGTTACAGCACAAAAAAAAGAGGCTGGGGATTAGGGTTAAGTCTTTCTAAACGAATTATTGAAGGCTATCATGGCGGAAAAATCTTCGTTAAAAATTCCGGTATGGCAGCCGGAACTACATTTAAAATCATACTTAGGAAGAAATAAAAATTTCATCAGATCGTTCAAACCTATTGTTTACCTTCATTTAAATCCTAAATGTGTAGATTTCATTCTTCACGAAACAACTCTTCATTAAATTTGTCCAATATTAGCCTTCTGATCAACTATTTTTACCACTTCAAAATCCAGTTGTAATTATGACGAGTAATTATTACTCAAAGCCCTGAATAGTTGATTTTTTCTTCATCTTTTGCTCGAAATACATAGCGGAAAATTTTGGCATGGGAGTTGTATACTATAACCCGAAATAGTTTAAGCATAGCATCCCTCCAAAATGACACTCTGACTGTCGAGTTATCCCCTCACAACTCGACAGTCTTTTTTTTAAACCATCATAAAACTTACCCACCAAAAAAAGTGATTCACTTTTATAAAGAATTGTCTTTAAATCCTAAAATCGAACAAGTGACTATTTGAAAATAGTCAATAATCAAACATATCAGGTGGCATTATAATTGTTTTATAATATCCGAAAAGTAGTAATAATTTCTAGCATAGCCCCTCCTAATATGACACAGATTACTGCCGGACTTTGGGTCAACAGTCCGGCAGTTGTCTTTTAAAAAAATCTCATCATTCTAAATCTGGCACACATTTTTTTAAGTATTGAAATCCTTTTAAAATTTGATCTCGATTTAGTTGAACATCAATTAAAACCTCACCTATATCTTTAATTAGGATCCCGTTTATTTTTCCTCCAAAATTTTTCTTATCAAATTTTAAGTAATAGAGAATGTCATCGTCGTGAATTTTCAATAATGTGTCTGGAACTAAATTTTTAAGTGGTAATTGTATAAAAGAATAAAATTTCTCTTCATTTAAAATTTTCAAGGTTTTTGAAATACTTAGCATAATTATTAATCCAGCGTTGACAGCTATTCCATGCTTGATTTTAAATTTTGAAGCACTTTCAATTGCATGCCCAAAAGTGTGACCGAGGTTTAATATTTTTCGTAATCCATTTTCAAATTCATCTTGATGGACAATGGAAGCTTTTATAAGTAAACAGTTTCGAATTATTTCAGTCAAGACAGACTCATTGAGAGCCAAGATCGAAGTATAATTATCGCTTATATAATTGAAGAAACTTGTATCAGATAGAAAAGAATATTTAATAACTTCCCCCATCCCTGATTCAATTTCTGTTTTCGGAAGCGTCTTCAAAAACGATAGATTAATGATTACACATTCCGGCTGGTAAAATGTACCTACTATATTTTTTTTATTTTTAAAATTTATCCCTGTCTTGCCGCCAATTGAGCTATCTATTGTAGCGACAAGGGTTGTTGGTATATGAAACAACTTTATTCCCCGCATAAAAATTGAGGCAGCAAAAGCACTTATATCCCCTGTAACACCACCACCAATTGCAATTAAAGAACTTGATCTGCTCAAACCGGACTGCAGTATTGATTCTAGTAGTTTTTTTAGTTCCGGGAAAGATTTGGAACGTTCCCCCGACCTTAGAATATAGCGATTGGTATTTTTTCCTAAGAGAGAAATAAACCTTTTTATGAAATTTTGATGTAAGCGATTAACGGTTTCATCAATAATAACAAAATATCTATCTGAGGCAGAATTATTAATAATTATTTTTTTGATATCGGCGGGCGAGAAGTTATCAATCAGTACAGGGTATTCTTTTTTTCTGTGCAAGCAATAATTTTTTTCATAGCAATCTCAAACTATAAAATGAATTGAATTAAGTTTTTTAACTATTAAATCCACTGTTTTTCCTATGGAAATATTATCAGTTTGAAATGTTAAATCAGCCTGTGAGTAAAATTTTTTTCTCGCTTCAAATAAGGTATTAATTTTTGATAAGAACATTTCCTTTGTGGGATTCTCAAAGTCTTCAAATAAGAAAGCGGGTCTATCCTTTTTATATTTTAGTCTATGATAAATTGATTCAGGGGAGGCGTTAAGAAAAATCAAGATACCAGATTTTTTTATGATGCTTAAATTTTCATCATTATTTATAGCTCCACCGCCGAGTGAAACTACTACATTTTTCTTCTCTGAAATTAATGTAATTATTTCTTTTTCAAGATCTCTAAAATACTTTTCCCCAAAATCTTTAAAGATTTCATTTACTTTTTTATTGATTTTTTTTTCGATTTCCTTATCAATATCTGCAAATTCAAAACCAATTGTATTGGCGAGAATCGGACCCAGCGTACTTTTACCCGAAGCCATAAAACCGGTAAGATAAATGTTATTCATTCTGCGTTATAATTATTAGCACGAAATTATTAAATAAATATTTTTGCTCAAATGAATGATATCATAAATGGAAGACTAACGCCAGGAGGAATGCAATACCATCAACATTAATTTTTGATTCGAAAGATTTTTGGGGTAAAAGAATTGTTGTGCCATCATAAGTTACTTCAGTCTTATTGTACTCACTCCTAATCGAGAATTGAGGGTCACGAAATTTTAATTCGAGACGTACAGAAAAAAAGTCTCTAATCACGTAATCGGTAGACAGCGCAACATGAATGCCATAAGCAAACGATCTCTCAATATTCGATATTTCAGCATCCCCGAAATTTCTTATCTGTTCGCCGTGATAATAACCGATGCCACCACCCATTAAAAAAATAAATTGTTCTGTTGAAAAGGGTAAAAAATAATAAGCAGATAATTCGACGGGAACCAATATAAATCCATCTTCAACATTGATATTTACGGTTACTCCGTCAGAAAAAACTGTTAGATTAGGTCCAATAGCAGATTTTTTCAAATATTCAGTTGATAATCCAAATAATATATTATTATTGAGACGGTAGCGAATGTCAATTGCAGGATTAAGTATATCTTCGAGCGGGAAAAAATTATTCCTTAATACTTCATCTGAAGAATTCGGGTTTAGAAATATTTTAGCCGAGGTGGTATAAACTCCACTTATTCCAAAACTAAATTTTTCAATGTTGTACTGTGCGGAAATAAAAGCTGGAAAGAATATTAATAAAAGAAATATATTTTTTTTCATCTACTTAATAAACAATTCTTTTGATTTAAAGTTCAACATTATTTATTAAATAACAAACCCCCGAATTTTTCCATCCGGGGGTTTAGCATTAATAAACTTTTAAGAATTTTTATTGTTTAAAAAATTTCTGTCTATTATCAACTATATCACCTTCTTCTTTTAACTTACCCAGCCATGCTGTAAATAAAGCATTACGTCTTTCTTGAAGAATTGAATTTCTAAGATTACTGCTTTGCAATTCGTATGCATTTTTATCAAAATTTGTTTTGCTGACTAATCTCATCAAGTAGTAACCACGTGCGCAGCGAAATGGACCTGATAATTTATTCGGTTCAAGTGATAACGCATAATTATAAAATGCGTAATCCCTGCCGATATTGGGGACAGTAGTATTGATAGTAAACTCGCCTGAATTCGCGACTTTAATTCTTGAATCAACCGATGTAATTTTATTAATATCTCCATTAACTTTTTTGAAAACACTTTCTGCTAATTTTTTTGATTTCTCAAATTTCTTATCTCGAACGACGAGATTTTTCACCATTGCTTTTACTTCATCGAATGGTCTAAATCCTTCATTTGTAATTTCTGAAACCATCATTACCACATAACCATTTGCAACCTTATATACATCACTTACTGTATTAAGTCCATTTTCAAATGCAAAATCTACAAGTCTTTTATCACCACCGATTAGTGGAACCGCAGTTGCCGTTTTTTGAAATGGGGGTGTTTCTTTTAATTCTAATTTTAGAAGTTTGGCTTCACTTTCAAAGCCGTTCTTTTGAGCGATGTAGGAAAAATCATTAGCCTGATTAAATATTGCATCTTTTGTGGTGGCAGATTGCTTAACCGGGTTAACAATTCTTTCGACAACAAATTTTGTATTGTTTCTTGAAAGCACACGGATTATATGATAACCAAAACTTGTTTTAACAGGTTTCTGAATTTCTCCAATCTTACCTTCAAAGCAAGCTTTTTCAAATTCTGGAACTGTTTCGCCTTTACCGAACCAGCCTAAATAGCCGCCGTTCTGCCCGCTCATTTTATCTATAGATTTTTCTTTGGCAACCTGATTGAAATTAGCACCACCCATTAATTGTTGATATACTTTTGTCGCTTCCGCTAGGTTCTCTGCATCACTGCTGAGTTGACCAATCAAAATGTGTTCTGCTTCAACAAAAGTTTCGTTTGAAGCAAATGAGGAAATGAAATGGTACAGAGCATAACCTTCGGCCGCGATATAAGGTCCAAGAATTGAATTTGGGACAGCCGAGAAAAATTCTTTAGCGTGGTCGCGGGAAATTTCTTTTATTGAAATCGTATCTTTAGAATAGGGAGCCGATGAGTAAATATCTACAAATGATTTAAAAGAAGCTGTATCGTTTTTGAAACTGTAAGCGACACTCTCAAGGCTTTCTTTAACAATGTTTGAATCTTCTTTAGACGCTTGATTTGGGAACAATACAAACTTTACTTTTCGTTGCGCCTGAATTTTATATTTATCTAAATTCTCATCGTAATATTTTTTAACTTCTTCATCAGTTACTTTGAAAGTAGAATCAGGCCAGAGAATTATTTCGAACGGCGCATAATCAACATTAAGTTTAATATTGTCATCCATATATTTTTTAAGCACTTCTGCTTCACCAACTGTAACACTTGCGAAGAGCAAACTTTGCAGCTTTTCACTCAATTGATTCTGTCTAACAATCTGTTCCGCCTGAAGCAAAGGTTCTTTGTTACGAGGATCGAAAAGAGCAGTTTCATACATTTGTCTGTTAAAGCGCCCGGTTGAATCTATGAAATTTTGTTTTAGAAAATCGGGTGGATTATCGCCAAGTATAATGTCTTTAATTTCCTGATCGGAAACATAAAGCCCATATTTTTCGATTTCCTGATTAATTAATTTTTGAGTAACAAGCGCCTCCCAAACCTGGTTCCGAAGTTGTTCGAGTTCTTCATCTTCGACATCTTTCCCTGTTTGGTTTTTTTTGTTCTCAATCTGTTGATCAAGAGCATTCTGAAACTCTTGATATGTGATTTCTACTCCATTCACAGAGCCAATATTATTTGTACTCCCGCCTAACGCCTCTAAAACATTTGAGTCAGATATCATCATAAAAAGGACAAATAACCCTCCAACTCCTATTATAAACCAAGGAGCTAAACCGCGCATTTTTGCCATCATAGGCATATTATTATAATCTCCAATTTAATTTCAAGTCTTGATTTTAGCTTTCAAAAATAGACATAGAGGCTTAGAAAAACAACTTAATACTGCTGAAAAATTCAAGACGAATAAAGAGAAAAACCCAATAAGTCTAATGATGCGAAATAGAATAGAATTGCTTTTTCAAATTGATGGTGACTGGCACTGCTGTCCAAAATAATTTTAATATCAGTAAAATCAATTAAAATTGAATTGATTTGAGAAGGATTTTTATATAACTAAAAACAATCCCTATTACCTATTAGGCAAGTTGATTATAGAGAAGAGCAAACCGTTAAAACGGTTGGCAGTTAAATATTTTTTACGTTCTCAACGGGATTTGGCTTGCCATCCCTCTGGGAAATCCCGTTGAGAATGTAAATCAAAATGATTAACCGTTTCAACGGTTTCATAATTCAATTAGTAAACCAGAGTATTTAGAATTAGGCAAAAACATTCAATATTTTTTCAAAAAAATTATTTTGGACAGATGTGGTGACTTGAGTTTTTTCTATTTCTTAAACTAAAAATCACTAATTTTCTTTTTAGAATTAAAAGCAACAACAGAAGTATTGATAAAGGATTGAATTTTGTCTGATAAAACAAATTTTTTAAAAAACATTCCAATATTTTCAGATCTGGAAGAAAATTCACTAAACCAAATACTCGACCTTGGCAGTTTAAAAATGTACGCCAAAGATGAAATTATTTTAAATGAAGACGAAGCCGGAACTGCTCTTTTTGTAATTGTGAAAGGCAAAGTTAAAATTTCAAGGTCCAGTAAAGACGGCAAAGAGGTCATACTTACTATTATGAATGAATCTGACTTTTTTGGTGAAATGGCTATTCTTGACGGCTTCAGCAGAAGTGCTACAGTTACAGCTTTAGAAGAATCAAAATTATTTATCGTTCAACGAAATGACTTCTTAACCCTCCTCAAAAACCATACTGAAGTTTCGATTGCACTTCTTCAAGAATTGACTCAAAGATTGAGAGCTGCAGGAATGAAAATTAAAGCCCTTTCACTTAAGGATGCCGAAGGAAAGGTGGCTTCTGTGATATTACAACTCGCTGAAGAAATAGGAAAAATTAGACAAGGTGTAGTTGAGATAGAAAAACTGCCTTATCAGCACGAGCTCGCAAACATGGCTGGAACTTCGAGGGAAACAATTTCGAGAACACTTCACACCTTTGCAAAAAAAGGTTTGGTTGAATTGGACGGCACCCACCTTAGAATTTTAGATTATGAAAAATTCAGAGAAATATATAATTAGATGGCTGACATAGTTGATTTACATATTCACACCAATCATTCCGATGGTTACTACACACCAAAAGAAATTGTTGACTTTGCAAGAAGGCACGAAGTAGAAATAATAAGTATCACCGATCACGATAACCTTGCTGCTATTAAAGAAGCCCAGGCTTATGGAAAGCAATTCGGGGTTGAAGTAATTCCCGGCTTAGAAATAAGCTCAGATGTAAGAGACAAAGAAATTCATATTCTTGCTTATTTATTTGATGTTGACAATGAAGAACTTGGTCGTTATCTCCTCTTTTTCCGGCAGGAGAGAGTCAAACGCGCCGTAAGGATGGTGGAAAAACTAAACGAGTTCGGATTGCCTCTTGAAATTGAGGACGTTCTTTCAATTGCGAAAAACTCAGCGGTTGGAAGACCTCACGTTGCACAGGCATTAGTAGCAAAAGGACTTGTTAGTTCATACTTCGAAGCGTTTTATAAATATATCGGAAATGGCTGTCCCGCTTACGAAAAAAAAGTCCATCTTTCACCTCAAAGCGCTTTTAAAATTATAAGCGATGCCGGAGGTTTATCTTTCATTGCTCATCCCGGGAACATGAGTGAAGCTTTAATAAAAGAATTGATTGATGATGGTGTTGATGGGATTGAGGTGGTTCATCCATCTCATTCAGCTCAACTCGTAAAATACTATAAAGGGATAGTTAATGAATATTTTCTTTTGGAAAGCGGCGGTTCAGATTTCCATGGGGGCAAAAGAGAAGATGAAAAAAGTTTCGGCAAGTTCACAGTAACCCGATCTATTGTTACTGCAATGCAAAGAAGACTTTCGCGCAGCAATAAATAATCTATGATGTTTCGGAATTCTAAATGTGAAATTATTTTGGCACTTTCATAGAATCGAAATAATATTATTTTAGTCACAATAAATAAACTTAATGAGGTAACAATAAGTCAATCTCTACGATTTCAATAAAAATCTATTGGTATTAAAATGAAAAAAATATTTTTGTGCTTACTGTTAACACTCATCAATTCATTTGCGTTTTCTCAGCAAACTACTGATTGGAAAAATTATACCGATATGAAATCAGTAAATTCTATCTTTGTAGAAGGCAGTACTTCATGGGCTGCAACAAATGGTGGCGCATTCTACTTCAACCTAAAAGATTCCACTTATCTTTTATTAAGAAGAGCGGAAGGATTAAGCTCAACAATCATCACTTCGGTAGCTACTGATAAAAATAATAAAGTTTGGCTTGGGAGTTCATCAGGCATCATTAATGTTTATGATCCCTCCAGCAAAGAAGTTCAGAGTATTCTCGACATTTATAATTCAGATAGATCAAGCAAAACAATCAACGACATCTTTATCACCGGTGACACTGTAATTGTTTCCACAGATTTTGGCATCTCGCTAATTGACATAAATAATTTCTTTTTTTATGATACCTACTTCAGGTTTGGAAATCTTGCTTCAAACATAAAAGTTAATTCTGCCAATAAATTAAATAATCAGATTTATGCAAACACAGATTTTGGTCTGGCAGTTCAAAAAGCCGGTGTAATTAATTTATCAGCTCCGGAATCGTGGGATGTTTATACTACCTCCAATGAACTGCCTTCTAATAAAACCAAAAAAGTTTTGCTTTATAAAGACTCTCTGATTGTTGCCACAGACAAAGGCTTGGCCGTAAAAACCGATGGTTCGTGGAAAGAATTTCTTCCTGAATTCAATGACGCAGATATTACGGACGTTATTGCTTTTAATGACTCGCTCGCTGTCTTATCAGAAAATAAAATTAATATTTATTCAGCAGGAAAAACTGCATTAATATTTTCTTCAAGTGATGCTCACACAACGTTGGCGCATTCTAACGAACAGGGGATTGTAATTGCAAGCAGCAGGGGAATAAAAAGATTGAACGCTCAAAATATTGCAGAGATTTATTATCCAAATGGACCCGAAAGAAATCAATTCCCAGATATGAGCGTTGATCCAAAAGGGGTTTTATGGTGCGCCAGCGGCAAGGATGGGGCTGGTGTTGGCATTTATCGTTTCGATGGGGAAAATTGGTCAGTCACAAATAAATCTGATTACCCTCAATTCAATACAAATGACTTATATCGAATATACTCCGCCCCCGATAATTCAATTTATGTCGGAAGCTGGGGTCATGGGTTTGCAAAATTTATTGATACTACTCTTCAGGTATTTGATTTTTATAACACTGAGATGAAAGGTATTTCCACTGATCAGGATTTTCTTGTAATTACCGGATTTGATTATGATTCACAAAATAATTTATGGGTATTAAATTACGCTTCGGCTGATAAGAAATCTTTGAACTTACTAACTCAAGACAGCGTTTGGTATTACTATTCCGTTCCTTCAGAAAATAATCTTTATACAGAACAGCATTTTGATTTAGTGATTGATAATTACGATACAAAATGGTATTACTCACTCGATCCAAATCGAACAGGACTTTTTTATTTCAATGAAAATAAAACTTTTGACAATCTTGCAGATGACAAATCCGGCTATCTTACCGAAGCAAATGGATTGAATAGCAGCACAGTACTATCAATCGTTGTTGACAAGCGGGGGGATGTGTGGGCGGGAACAAATCTTGGAATCAATATTCTTACAAATAATAGTTCAATAATTTCTCAGTCATCTCCATCATTTAATATTTCGTCAGTTTTTTCTTTAAGACAGCAAACTATAAATGCAATTGCTGTTGATGCACTAAATCAAAAATGGGTTGGAACAAATGAAGGGCTGTACCTTGTAAATTCAGATGGCTCCTTTTTGATTGCTTCTTATACAACTAAAAATAGTGCTTTGTTATCTGATATTGTTCGAAGCATCGCCATTGATGAAGTTACCGGAACTGTCTATGTCGGTTCTGATGCAGGACTGACTTCCTTCCTAACCCCTTCCATTAAACCACTCGATACTTTTAGTGAACTTTTCTTTTTCCCCAACCCATTTGTACTCGGTTCCGGAAATAATTTACTTACAATTGATGGACTGATAAAAGATACAGAGATTAAAATACTGACAATTGATGGCAAACTAGTAAATTCTTTTCTATCTCCCGGGGGGCGTGTGGCATATTGGGATGGTAAAGATCAACAAGGAAGATTGGTTAACAGCGGCGTTTACCTGATTGTTACTCATGATCAGGAAGGGAATAGTGTTCTGACAGGTAAAGTTGCAGTTCTTCGTCAATAATTATTTTACCTGTAAAATTAAATTTTTATGATCGATCTTTCGAATATTTCTCTTCAATTTAATGGAAAGTACCTTTTTCGCGATGTTAATCTCCGAATTAATTCCGGCGATAAAATTTCATTGGTGGGGGCAAATGGAACAGGCAAGTCTTCCTTCCTCAAAATAATTTCGGGAGAAATAGCTCCTGAAACGGGAAAAATAAATAAACAAAAAAATGTCAGCATTGGCTACTTGCCGCAGGAGAATGTAACTCATTCAGGCAGCTCATTGTTTGAAGAAGCTAAAACCGCTCTCTCTATGCTGGTAACAATTCAGGAAAAAGAGCGATCCATTACCGATCAACTTAATGAAAGTGATCTTAGCGATGAAGAGCGGAATGATCTCGTACATCAGCTTGGGGAAATACACCACCGCCTTGATGAATTGGATGCATATTCTGCAGAATCTAAAATAAAAAAAATTTTAGCCGGGTTAGGTTTTGAAGAAAATGACTTCGAACGATTAACAGATGAATTCTCCGGCGGATGGCAGATGAGAATTGCTCTGGCTAAGCTGCTTATTTCTCAGAACGATTTACTCCTGCTTGATGAACCAACTAACCATCTGGACATTGAATCATTAAACTGGTTGATTAATTTTATTCAGAACTATGATGGGGCGCTGCTCATAGTTTCTCACGATAAATTTTTGTTAATAGAGTTACAAATAAGACACTTGAAATTTATCTTTCCAGGTTTAGTATGTTCAACGGTAATTATTATGCCTATTTAAAATTTAAAGATGAACGCGATGTTCAAACTGAAAATCATTTTACGCTTCAACAAAAAAAAATTAAAGAAACCGAAAAATTTATCGAGAGGTTCAGGTACAAAGCTACTAAGTCAAAGCAAGTTCAAAGCAGAATCAAGCAGCTTGAAAAGATTGAACTAGTAGAACTTCCGGAATTTGATTCGACAATTCGTTTTAAATTTCCCGAAGCCCCTCCGAGCGGCAGGATTGCGATTGAATTAAAATCTATTTCAAAATCTTTCGGTGACAAAAAGATATTTGAAAAAATAGACCTAACTTTTGAACGCGGCGAGAAAGTCGCTTTCGTAGGACCAAATGGTGCGGGTAAAACTACACTCGGGAAAATTCTCGCAGGTGTAACTGATTTTAATGGTGAACGCTTCATAGGTCATAAAACAACTATTGCTTACTATTCACAGGATGTAGCAGATAATCTGAACCCTGCACTTGATCTGATTGAAACTCTCGAAGGAATTGCTGAAAATTTTACCATTGGTCAACTCCGCGGATTGCTTGGATCGTTTCTATTTCGCGGTGATGATGTATTTAAGAAGGTGGGTGTACTTTCCGGCGGCGAAAAAAGCAGATTAGCGCTTGCAAAAATTTTACTGACTAAATCTAACTTAATTATTCTTGACGAACCGACAAATCATCTTGATGTTAATTCAAAACTTGTATTGCAAAATGCCCTGCTTGATTTTAAAGGATCCCTCATTGTAGTTTCTCACGATATAGATTTTTTACGCCCGGTGATAAGCAGGGTAATAGAAATAAGGAAGGGTGTGGTTAAAAATTTTATTGGTGGAATTGAATATTATCTTGAAAAAATAAATGGGCTGAATTTTAATGATCGTAAAGATAATTTAGAACAGGTCAAAGATAGCTCTTCCCGAAAAGATCAGAAAAGAATTGAAGCAGAGGCAAGAAAGAAAAGATTTATACTCACAAAAGATATTATCAAACAGATTGCTAAACTGGAACAACACATCTCCGCATTAGAAAAACGGCAGCAGGAGATTGAAACTATTATTTCCTCTAATGACTTTTACTCGAAGCCTGAATATGTGAAACTGACTTTTTCAGAATACGATCAAACGAAGGAAAAGCTCGATCTTGCCTTAGTTCAGTGGGCAGAACTCACAGATAGAAAGCATGAAATAGAAAAGCAATTCAACTAAACTTTTACCCCGACAAATTCTTCTGCAAGAGCAATTCCCCCATAAATTGCTGCATCATCGCCGAGTGAACTCGCAACAATCTTTAACCCTTTTGCAGTAGCTTTCATTACGTGTTTATTAAATTCTTCTTTGATCAGAGGAAGCATAAAATAATCAAGGGCTTCAATCAAACCTCCCCCTAAAACAATCATATCGAAGTTCATCGTGTTTGCAATTCCCGATAGCACGATTCCAATAGTTTGGCAAGCCTCTGTAATGTTTTTAATAACAACTTTGTCTTTTTTCTTAATTGCTGCGGCGAGTGCTTTGGATTTTAATTTTTCACCGGGTTTGAGATGAATATTTAATGAAGTTTTTTGCTTACTTTTTTTCAAATCAGAAATAATTTTATTTGCAATTGCTGTGCGGCTTGCTAATGCTTCAAAACATCCTTTGTTCCCGCAGCCGCAAACGGGTCCATTTTTATCAACAACAATATGCCCGATTTCTCCTGCGACAAAACCGGAGCCGCGATATATTTTACCATTAATAATTAATCCTCCACCTATTCCGGTGCCTAAAAACACGGCGAGTAAATTTTTTGCTTCTTTGCCAATCCCCGAATATTTAATGCCGAGAGCTCCAAGATTAACGTCATTTTCAATCAAAACAGGAAATGGAATTAACGCTTGCAGTTTTTCTTTAATATTAAAATTTTTTAATCCAAGATTTGGGGCAATCGCAATAATACCAGTATGCGGGTTCACTGCACCGGGTACACCCAAACACACGGCTGCAACATTTCCTTCTTGAATATTTCCCTTCTTGATTACATCCTTAATTATAGATACGATATTTTTGATATATCCCCGGCTGCCCTTACTCAAATCTGTTGCATACTTTATGCTTGCAATAATTCCATCAGAAGAGTTAACTGCACTTGCAAGAATTTTCGTCCCCCCCATATCAACACTGATTACGCATTTCTTTTTCAGAGTATCCTCATTTATTAATAATATTTATAAAGAATTTTTTAAAACCTAAAAGGAAAATTTTCCTCCCCAAATATATAGCAGTTTTGATTTGATAAAAATTGGTAATCCTTCAGCGATTAAATAATTTTGGGTTATGTATAAATTTACTCCGCTTAAACGATTTGGGCAAAATTATTTAAAGGATGAAAACATCCTGAATAAGATTGTTCAAACAATTGATCCACAGCGAGCAGATTCTATAATTGAAATTGGTCCGGGCACAGGTGCCCTTACAAAAAAAATTATTGATAAGACTGCTAATTTTATTGCTGTTGAAATTGATAACAGAGTGATAGATCAACTTAAGTCTGAGTTCTCAAATATTAATTTGATCAATGCTGATTTTCTGAAACTTGACCTTAATTCTTTTTCCAGTAAAACTAGACCTCCTTTCCGAATAGTTGGAAATATTCCTTACAATCTTACTTCCCCAATCATTTTTAAAATAATAGAGAATAGAGATATTATTCGTGACGCTGTTTTCATGATACAACTTGAAGTGGCAGAAAGAATGAACGCAAAAATCGGTACGAAAGAATACGGCATTCTCGCAGTGATATTGAATCACTTTGCCGATGTCAAGCTGTGCTTTAAAGTTTCACCAAATGTTTTCTATCCTAAACCGAAAGTTTATTCAGCTGTAGTAAAAATTGTGATGAAAGAATCCGGGATGAACGATAGAAGCGCTCAAATATTTATCAAAACAGTCAAAGCTGCTTTTGGTAAAAGAAGAAAAACTCTGCGTAATTCACTTAAGAGCAGTATATTTGAAAATATTGATTTTACAAACTGCGGAATAGATTTAGGTCTTCGGGCTGAACAACTTTCAATCGCTGACTTTATCAAACTTTCAGAGTATGTATCCAAAAATATTTCTCAAAATACCTGGATCAACAAAATAAATATTTCAGTTAATGAATGAAATAAAATCCTTCTTAAAAAAATTAAAAGCTTACGATCTTGTTGTAATTGCTTTCTACATTTTTCTAACTATTCTGCATTTGATTTTCTATGATAAAATTTTGAATTCGAGTGGTTGGATTGTTATAAATGCAGGAATCGTTTCGCTGGCATTTCTATTAGCCTTTCTGGAAGATCGCTATGCAAACAGGGTTTGGCGAATACTTCATTATTGGTACATCGCTCCTTTAATCATGCTTACCTTCAAAGAACTTTACTATATGATCAAGCCTATACGCGGTATGGATTATGATTTTCTTTTTATTAATATTGACAGATTTCTTTTTGGCGGTGATCCAACTAAATTTTTCTATCACCTCGCAAACCCCTTCCTTACAGAAATACTTCAGATAGTTTATGGAAGTTTTTATTTGCTTCCAATTATTTTATGTCTTTCGCTTCTTCGAAAGAAAAGATATGTCGCAACAGACTTCGCACTTTTTTCGGTAGTCTATGGATTTTTCCTTTCCTACCTTGGCTATTATTTACTTCCTGGAATCGGTCCAAGATTTACATTGCACGATTTCAATTCAGTAAATCAAGCACTGCCTGGATTATATTTAACTAATTTTTTGCGCGAGGTTGTGAATGCAGGTGAATCAATTCCTGCCGGAACAATCAATCCGGCTGATTTAGTTCAGCGTGATGTTTTTCCAAGCGGGCATACTATGATCACTTTAATCGTAATCTATCTATCAATTAAACTTAAAAGCAGAAGCAGATATTTTTTTATCCCGGTAGGTTCGCTTCTGATTTTTTCTACTGTTTATTTATGGTATCACTATGTAATTGATTTGATTGCCGGAGCTCTATTTATGATGTTTGCCATGTGGTCGGGTAAATATATTTTTAATTGGTGGCGAAGGAAAATTTACAAAGAAGAGTTTGAGTATTTGAAACATTAATTATGTCTGATAAAAAAACTAAAGTAAAATATATTTTTGATTCGATAGCTTTTCGATATGATTTTCTAAATCATCTTCTAAGTTTCGGGACAGATGTTTACTGGCGCAAAAAAGCGTTAAGGTTAACGAAATTTTCTGCTGATGCTATACTGCTTGATATTGCGTGCGGCACAGGTGACTTTGGAATTGAAGCCTCCAAATTTGGTATCAAAAATATTTTCGGCGCCGATCTTTCATTTAATATGCTTCAACTATTCAACAAAAAGAGTGATTGGATAAAGGGACGAAACTTTCAAATGGCTGCCGAAAATATCCCGTTGAAAAATAATTCTGTTACAAATATTACAGTAGCTTTTGGTGTTAGAAATTTTTATGACATTCAAAAAGGATTTGATTCTTTCTATCGTGTGTTAAAGGATGGAGGTAAAGTAACTATTCTTGAATTCAGAATGCCAACGAATAAATTCTTCAAAAGCCTCTACAAATTTTATTTTAAAAAAATTCTTCCGAAAATAGGAGGGATCATTTCCGGAAATAAAGCTGCCTACGATTATCTTCCTTCATCAGTAGAAGAATTTGATGAGAAAATAAAAATGCCGGAACTGTTAAAAGTTTCCGGCTTCAGAAAAATTAATTCTTATAATCTGACTTTTGGAATTGTTCAGGTAATTGTTGCTGAGAAATAATTTCTGTTTTATTTCAAACTCAACCAGATTTTCTGTAATGGTGTTTACAGAATCATCAAAATCAATGTATGCACTCGATAGCGCATTTACTACTGTTTGATTACCCTCCCATTTTACAACTCCAATATCTTTTACAATCCAGGAATATGCTGTTAATTTTTTCGGAGTTACAGTTGGATCAATACTTTCGCGCAAGATTAGCTCGTATTTTATTTTTTCAGCATCGGCAGTAACATTTCCTGAATTTAAAGGAATTATCAATGCACTTTCAACTCCCTCATAAAAAGCATTTACTTCAAGCGGCGTAAAATTAAATATGAATGGCGGAATGGTTAATGTCATTTTAAATACTGTCCAGGTTTTTCCACTTTCAAGAGGAAATGAAAATAAAATAAATTCGGGATCAAGATTTACACCGGATCGGAATGAGTCTGGAATTGATGTATAAAGCCCGGTGGTATCGAGAAAATAATAAACTCCGTTATCGGTTTTTCTAACAAACGCCTGCGATGAAATTAATAAAGAGTTTAACGTAAGTGAATCAAACTGATTTGAATAATCAGTTCCGGCTAAATTCGTTCCTCCAATAAAATACGACAAGCGACTGCCGGTGATGATATTTCCTAACGAATCTATTCCTTCAACAGAATACTTGAAAAATGTACCGTCCGAAATTGGGAAATAATTTCCCGGGGGTAGCGGGGCAGATTCATTAACCGCATCATCTTTACAAGAAGAGAGAATTAAAAATAATCCAACCGAAATGTAAAGAAAAAATAATTTTATTTTCACTTTATAACTCCTTCTGATTTTAGCCTATTAAAAAGTTTATTAAAAGCCTGAAAGCGATGACTGATTTTGTTTTTTGTATCAGCATCTAATTCTGCCATCGTACAATCATATCCTTCAGGGATAAAGTAAGGATCGTAACCGAATCCATTCTTTCCTTTTGGATAATTGGTAATCGTTCCTAAAATTTCTCCATGATCAGTTATAATATTCGAATCATCAGCGTAAACTGCAACACAATAATACTTCGCTTTGTGAGGTTCAGAAAATGAATTTAATTCTGAAATTAATTTTCTGTTATTGTCTTCATCAGTTGCGTTTACTCCGGCATATCTTGCTGAAAAAATCCCCGGTTGATTATTTAACTGTTCCACCATTAACCCTGAATCATCAGTAAGACAGGGTAGTTTGAAAATGTTAAAATATTCTTTGGCTTTAATGATTGCATTTTCTTCAAAACTATTTCCAGTCTCTAAAACATCGGGAATATCTGGAAAATCATTTAAAGACAAAATTAATAATTCACTATTAATTGCAATTTGTCTTACTTCGCGAAGCTTGCCTTTATTCTTTGTAGCGAATAGAATTTCTTTCAAAGTTTCGCTCGCTTAACTAATTCTTCAAATTCTACTTTACCTTTTCTATAAAGTTCGTACTCATCATATTGAATTGATGCGCCGTCTTTTACAACCCACTCCCCTTCTATCATCACGTTTATCACATCTTCTTTCCCTGAAGAATAAACAATAGACGAATACAAGTCATCATCATTATCAGTCAATGGATGAAAGGGAGATTCGAGATTCAGAAAGACAAGATCGGCTTTTTTACCCACTTCAATGCTTCCAATTTCTTTTTCGAGATGAAGAGCTTTTGCCCCTTCAATTGTCGCAAGCTTGAAAACAGTTTTCGCACTCATTGAATCAGCACCGTGAATAGGTTTCTGGATCAAAGAAGCAAGACGCATTTCTGTAAATGCACTGAGTGAATTATTACAAGCTGCTCCGTCAGCACCAAGCGAAACTGAAATCCCTTCCTTTAAATATTTGGGAATGTCAGCAATGCCCGATGCAAGTTTTAAATTAGCCGATGGACAGTGGGCTATTCGTGTATTTGTCTTTTTTAATTTTTCTATTTCTTGTTCATTGGTGTGAACACAGTGCGCCAGCACAGTGTGATCGTCAAGCAAATCTAAATTGTTAAAATGAAGAATGTTTTCGACGCCAAACCTTTTGCGAACTTCTTCTATTTCATTTTTATTTTCAGATGAATGTGTGTGATACAAACTGCCGGGAAAATCTTTCATCATTTGCTTTGATTCAATCATTAATTCATTTGAACATGAAAGAACAAAGCGTGGAGAAAATGCAAATTTTATTTTTCCGTTTTGAGAATTGTGAAATTGTTTTGCAAGGTCCCCCGTCATCTTCAATTGGTCGAAAGTGCCTGATTTGAATTGAGGATAAATATCGTTAACATCCATTAAACAATTACCTGCATAAGCGCGCTGCTTCGAATTAATTAATTCTTCAAAAATAAATTCTTCAAATCGCAGTGAACCCATATCAAGAAGTGTCGTAGTGCCTCCGCGCTGAAGTTCATTCAACCCAATTTGGGCTGAAACTTTTATCGAATTTTTATTATGAGCATTCTCAAGCGGAAATATTCGCTTGCCAAGCCAGTCAAGAAGCTGGATATCATCAGCGAAGCCGCGAAATAGTGATTGACACAGATGAATATGAGTTTGAACAAACCCGGGAATTACTGTTAGATTATCGAGATAAATTATTTCTCCGTTGAATAAATCAAAATTATTTTTACTTCTCGGTTCAACAGCAGAAATCACTCCATCTGTGATTTCGATATAATGATCGCGAAGGATTCTTTCATCGGCATCAACACAAATAATTTGTTTTGGGATAAGTATCTTTTTATTCATTCTTCGATTCTTCAAAAATTTCATCCATCATTTCAAATGCATATCTTAAGTGCGGAATTACGATTGAGCCGCCGACAATCAATGCGATGTTGAACGACTCCATTAGTTCCTGTCTCGTAGCCCCCTCCTGAATAGAGCGGTCAATATGGTAGAAAATGCAATCATTACAACGCAGCACCATTGAAGCGACAAGCCCCATTAGTTCTTTCGTCTTCGCTGGCAATGCACCGTCAATGTAAGCCTTGTTATCAAGGGCAAAGAATTTATTGTAATCTCTAAACCCGGAGTTCAGGATTTTATCATTCATATCTGTTCGGTATTTCCGTGTTTCGGAAGTAGTCTTTTTCATTTTAAATTCTTTCGGTGTTAGTTAAAGATCAAATTTATTTTTTTCGGGGTCGTAAGAAACTTCAAGTGTTCGAGGATCAACTTTATCTTCCTCATCTTCCCAATCATATTTTTTCGGCGGATCAATTTTTCGATAAATGAATGCAGAAATAATTCCCGATAATGCACCAAATGCGTGTGATTCCCATGAAATATTTTCCTGACCCGGAAAGATTCCCCAAACAAGTCCGCCGTAAAGAAAAATTACTACCAACGCAAGTGAAATAGATTTGTTGTCTCTCCTGAATAATCCGCTGAAAAAAATAAACGCAACAAACCCATAAACAATTCCGCTGGCACCAATGTGATATGCCGTTCGAGCGAACATCCAAACTAAACTACCGGTTAGGAGATAGACAAGCAGAATGACTTTGTAAGCGGCATGAGGATAGAAATAAAACACACCGTAGCCAAGCACTATTAGTGGAAGTGTATTAGAAAATAAATGGCTGAAATTTTCATGGATGAGAGGCGAAAAAAAAATTCCAACCAATCCACTGATTTCTCTTGGCAGAACACCGAGAGTAACAAAACTTAAATTAAATAGAACTGATACTAAATAAACTATCCAAATTACAATCGGAAATATCAGCGGGATCAGAAATTTTTTTCTTAGAATATTCTGCATCTGATGACAATCTGCTTATCTCATCAGAATAAATTTTTTAACTTCAGAAAATTCACCAGCCTTTAATTGATACAGATAAACACCGCTTGATAATGTAGAATTTACAATATATAATTTTGTGTGATTCCCAGCTTCCTGATATTCATTAACCAGCGATTCTATTTCTTCACCAAGGGAATTGAATATTTTTAATTGGACTAATCCACCAGCAGGTAACTGCCAACTGATAATAGTACTCGGGTTAAATGGATTTGGATAATTCTGTTCAAGCGAAAATATTGAAGGAGAATTAATTTCAACTTCAATATTATTTGAATATTCAAAGCTTCCATCAAAATCAATTTGCTTTAATCTGTATTGATATTTTCCTGATGATAGATTCTCATCTTTAAAAGAATAGGTTTGTTTTTCCGAAGTAGTTCCGTGACCCGGAATAAAACCAATTATTTGCCAATCTTCATTGCTGACTGAAGTCTTTGGACTGAGGACTTGTTCTTTTTCAATTTCAAATCCACTATTGTTAATCTCGGTTGCAGTTTGCCAATTCAAAATAATATCGCTTCCAAAATTATTTGCAGAAAAGGAAATCAACTCTACAGGAACCGGATCGGGAACAAGAGAAACATTCAGAGCTGTGGAAGAATAATTTGTCACTGAAACATTGGTCATTGTTTTGCTTAAGTGATCAGGAGCAGAAAAAGTAATATCATAATTTCCCTGCATTATCATTCTTCTATAAAATCCATTTATTGAATCGGAAGAAATAACAGTGTGTTCATCGTCGTGATTTTCGATTGTAATCAAAGCACGAAGAGGATTGCCGAGCGTATCAGTTACAAATCCGCCGATACCGTAAAGAGTCTGCTGCATAAAATTAATAAATGAACGCTTATTATATTCCCAATGAGCCGGCAGTTGATTTGCCGGAAGAAGTTTTATATCAGATAATTCAATTGTGACTTCACGACCGCCGCGGAAGTAAGTCAGATAATCCTGTCTGCCGCCGTGAATAACATACCACGCACCGCCGTTCGTAATTCCGTCATCGAAGCCGGACATGTAATTGGAGGGGGCATGAGTTTGAACTGTGTCGGCATATTCATGGGAAGTAAACTGAAACCACTCTTCATCAGCGTGTGAAATAAAATCAGGATAAACATTTGACCATGTGTCCCAGGCATAATTTACAACCTCAGCGCCGCCGTGAAAATTTGCAGAGAGAATAAAATTATTCGAATCAATAATATTTTTCATCACAGTTGTTTCCGGCTGCTGATTCGGATTAACTCCGTTTTCAGGATCGGGAAAATTTCTGTTCAAGTCGTAACCATTTTGGTTGTAGCGAATAGCACCGTTCACTGTATTATTCCCGCCGTGATAAGTGCCGTCAGGGTTTGCAAGCGGGTTGATCCATATTTCTGAATTATTAATCAGATCGGTGATCTCAGCATCAGCGCCGTAGCTTGTAAGAAGTGAGTCAATCAATCTCAGCATTAAAACATAGCCGGTGGTTTCATCGCCATGCATTGTTGACGAATACATAAACTGAGGTTCGGTTTCTTTATCATTAATATTGTCGGAAATTTTAACGAATAATATTTTTCTATTCATCACAGAATTGCCTGCATCAATCACCTGGCAGATGGAAGGGTAATCAGCAACGAACTGATTCATCATTGCAATGTAAGCATCGTAGGTGGGGTAAGTGTTCCAATCATTTACGCCGTCTATTGTGTTGCTCATCGAGACGTTTTCAACTATTCCGGGTTTTGGAAGGATGGTGTATGATAGTTGTAAGTCAGGAATTGGTTGAACTCGTTTTCATTTGCGTAAGCATAAACTTTCAATCCTTCAACATTATCAATGGAGATGATGTTTGTAAGTCCGCGCAGTTCTTCTATTGAATTAACATTAAATAAAAAATACACTTCAATATTTTTTTTGAAGTATTCCGAATCCAAATTTTGGGAATAGGCAGAAACTGAAATGAGCAAAGCTAAAACGTAAGTGTGGAAGCTAACCACTTTGTGGAAATATCTGAACATAAAAACTCCGGCGATGTTTTTCATAATATCTAAAATTTACTTACGCCAATATAACCAAACAGAATTTTAGTGCATTAATGAAAAAAAGCTGTATAGTAAAAGCAAGGTGCCTCTGATCAATTATTACGAAAATGCTTTCGAATAAATAAAATGGCGCAATCAATTTGTATTACTCCCCGCCAACCTTACAACATCAAAAAAATAAGATTTTGAGCACTCTACGCGACCTTGGAAGACGACTACGCTAAACCGGTAAATGTCGCTGCGGAGTTGGTAGATGCCTATGCACGTTTGGTAGATGTCTCCATGAGTTGCGTAAATGTCTCCACAAGTTGCGGGCATATTGACGAAGGTTTGGGAGATGAGTACGCCGAGTTTTTACATATCTACCGGCGATTGGTAGATAAGTACGCACGGACAGAAGATGACTCCGGGGAGCCGTAGAGAGTTATGAAACGAAGGAAGACCCCAACAAATTTAGCTGTAGATGAATATTAGGCTAAGTATTTGAGAACGAGGCTGCGAATTTGACTACGGAGAGATGTTTTTGTGTATGGGACAGCGTAGAAGGGAATATTGATTTCGAATAGATAAAAATTGTTAACAAATCTCCGATGGCAATGCCATCGGAGGTTTAGAAGTAGGTTTATTATTTAATTATTTTATCAATAGCATCTGCTTGGATTCGTTGAAAAGAATTTTTCCATACTTCATTGCGGTGATTCTGTAAATGTAAACTCCGCTTGAAAGAGTGCTTGCATCAAAAGTCATTTCAAAAATTCCTGTTTCTAGTTCTTCATTTACCAAATTTGCTACTTCTCTGCCAAGAACATCATAAACTTTAAGGGTTACAAAACTCTTTTCTGGAATTGCGAAACTGATTGTTGTGCTTGGGTTGAATGGGTTGGGGTAGTTTTGAGAAAGTATATGACTTTTTGGAATGGCGGGAACATAATTATTATTCTTTATTGATGTTATTATTTCACCGAGGTTTCCGTTCTTACTTATTTGTTGAGCCAATATCCCCCCCCAGGGGGCATCGTTTTCAAAAACTACTATTGCGCCATAATTGCCATCTGAAACTATCTGTGATAGCCCAGGAGTTAAATTAGTTACTGCAATATCAGTATCACCCCAAACTTTGTAACCAAATTTATCTATTCTTTGTGCATAAAGACCTGAAGGAATTCTCCCAAGATAATATAGTAGAATATTTGAATTCACTTCACTTTCTAATAATCCATGATCTCCTTTCGACGAGATTTCATTTGACACTTTAAGATTATCACTCCATAGTTTATAACCTGAAAGATCAAATCTCTGAACAAATAAATCGTCTACAGGATACCATCCATTATCCCAGGAAGCTGTAACAGTATTATCTGAATTTAATAATAAATCTGCAGGATTAGGGTTAATATTAGTAACACTATCATCCAGCACTATTCCATCTTCACCCCAGAGTTTTTCGCCTGAATGGGATATGCGATTTAGGATTAATTTTTTGACCGAAATTTGTCTAACAGCACTAAGGATCAATCCTCCTTCGCCATCCTTTATCCATTTTTCATACTCTAAATTTTCTTTGAGTGTCCACTTCAAAATTCCCGTACTGTCATAATGCTCTATAAAATGTTTTCCTTCATACGGATATTGTAGAAAAATTCCACCGCTATCATCCGAAATAATTTTGATCCCGAAGGAGTCTAAAACACTATCGGCTACTAAAATTCCATTTTCTCCCCAAAGCCTTTCTCCATTTTTGGAAATATGCTGAATATATAATTTATGTGTATATGACCCCCCCCCAGGAATTGAGAAATCCCAGAAACAAAAAATTCCACCATTTTCATCAATACAAAAGTCAGTGGAACCGTTTGTAAATTTTGTTGTATCAGTTCTTAATTTTATCCCGGCTTCGCCCCAAAGTTTTTTCCCATCATTGTCAAGCTTTTGGACATAGGGTTCTGTAAGTATGATTTGATTGAAGGAAGAATCAAAATAGACTTCCCCAGCAGAATAGCAAACTAGTGTGGAGTTAGAGTCTCCTAAAAAAATATCAACAGGATAATTGCTATTGCCAATTTCCGAAATAACGATTGCAGAATTCCATTTTAAGGACCCTAAACTATCAATCTGTTGAAAATATAAGTTAGTAGTATCATAGTTAAAATTCTGGAATGAAATGGATGCGCCCCCCCTGCCATCCTGGCAGGCAATAACATTTACACCCCAATCCGAAACCCGTGTGTTTACATAAGGATCGTCACTCCATTGGCTAAAACTGGCAGAATTCTGGATTAGGATGAAAGAAATAATATTTATTATCAAAAATAAGTTTCTCATAATCGTTCCGTTTTAAATTCTCAAAATCAAATATTCAGCGGCACAGAAACATTACCTGTGCCGCTGCTGTGTTTTTATTTAATCAGTATAATCTTCTGTGTATTAACATAACTTCCAGAAACGAATCTAACAAGGTAAACTCCGGAGGGTATTGCTTCACCTTCAAAGGGCACAATATGTCTTCCTGCCGGGAGTGTATGATTCACTAATGTCTTGATTTCTTCGCCGATAGAATTAAAAACTTTCAAAGAAACTGAAGTAAACTCAGGCAAATCAAACACAATGTTTGTGTTTGGATTGAACGGGTTGGGGTAATTCTGTTCAAGAGAATACTTTTCTGGCAATAGCTCATTTGTCCTTTTGTAGTATAATACATTCGAACTTACAATATTTGAAACATTGCTTACAAATGAGCTTGTCGTTGCTTTTACATAATATGAAGCAATATTCGAACTGCCCCCATTGTAAAATCATAATCAGTATATTCAAATCTTAAGGTATCATAACCAGTTTCATAAATTAACTGATAAACAGCAGGAGGTCTTCCTGGTGGTATCGTTTCTACTTTTCTATAAACTTTATAGTTGTACACAGAATACGGATAGATATTGTATGGTGTCCAGGCAAGTCTAGGGTGATTATTATCATTAGTAATTTTTAAAGTCTTTGTCCAATCAGTATTACTAAAAACATTTACATTGTTTGAAGTGTATAAAGATTTTGTTCCGTTGAATGCTTCAATGTGATAGTAGGAGGTATGTGAAGCAGTTTGTATAAAATTCTGATCAATAATTGCTTCATCATTAAAAGAAAGAAAGGCATCATCAATATCAGCTATCCAGTAGTAATCTTCAGGTTCAGGTTCAACAGTATCTAAAGACCAGGCATACCAAATCCTATACTTTGAAGGAATGTAATCCTGTGGTGGGGGTGCTTCCCAAAATAATTTAGCTTTTGTTAGCGGGGAGTAAACTGCAAGGTTATTCTCGGTGTAATCTTCGAAGCAGGAAGTTACCCGAACACCATTTTTGATTGTCCATATACCAACAATTCCCCTATCTGGGATTTGAGTATATGTTGAAGCATTCTTATCTTTATAATAAAATTTATCTGAGGTAGCATTGTACTTAAGAAAAAAATCAGTATCATACTGAAATTCTATTGGATAACTTTGATTAGCCCACTTACAATCTCGTAAATCAATGAACACATAGTTTTGTTCATAATCAGTAAATAGTTTGTAGAACCCGTGAGCAATTGGTTCAAAAGGAGCAGCTTCCCAGAATACTCTCCATCCAAAACCTGTGTTTGTATGATTTCCAATAATAACTTCGGTTGCGGTTGAATAATCATCAGTAATTGTTGAATTAGCAAATACTGCACTATATGCTTCGAGAGTAAAGGTAATAGTTGTAAAACTGCCTTCAACTTCAAGCGATATTTCCTCTTTGAACAGTTGCTGTTGTGAGAATATTGGCTCAAGATAAAAGCAAATTAAAAGAATGCTAAATATAGCTTTGCACATTTCCACCTCCTTATTTGATTGAATACACACTTGTTGAGCGATAAGTAGGGAAGTAAAGTTTCGCTATTCCGATAGCAGGTGAATCGCCTGACTCTCCAAACAGTGCGTCGCTTTGCCATAAAAGTTTACCATCATTTTGGAATGCCAATACTTTGAATTCATATCCTGGGTTAGTCTGAATTGGTACATAAATAATATTTTGATTATCACAGACAAGAGGTGAGGAAATTGTTCCTCCATAAATCTCTGTAATCGCCGATTTCCATCTTAATTTACCATCATAGTCTAAGGAATAAAGAGAATCAGTACCAAATCCAAAATAAATATTACCAAAATAATCCATCGTAGGTTCGAGGAAATATGAATCTACCCGGTTTGAAACCGATTGCTCCCATAAAACATTTCCCAATTTGTTTAGCTTTATCATATAAGCGTTTGTGCCCATTGCCCTATCATAAATTCCATATAAGTAAATATTTCCTTCATAGTCAATCAATGGTGAAGCAATTCCATTTTCACCGCCAAAACTCCAAATAATTTTCTTTTGGTTTACATCAACAGCATATAACGCTTTTTCGGACCCAGTTATATATAATGTATTACCATCTGGTGAAAATGCAATTCGAGTATTACTACTAAGAGACCCAAAAAAAATATTTTCAATCTTTAAAGTCCATTTTAGTTTACCATATTTACTCAGTGCGAAGAGTGTTGAACTTGAGTCTACAAAATAAATTGTCCCCTCCTTCCCAATGTTCATTCCTCTGGTGGTAATATAAGTTTCTGTATCATACTCCCACTTTTCTAACCCATTCTTTGTAAGCGCGATAATTTTTCCACCAGTATAAGTTGATACAATGATTGTCGAATCTGATAAAATTAATGGAGTAGTTCCTGATGCTATCTCCTGTATTTTATAGTACCAATTCAAAGCGCCGGATTGATTTAAACTATAAACTCCTCCTTTACCAAATGCAGGACCACTAGTTTGAAAAATAACTGAATTATCAGTACCCATTAAAACCCCACTCTCAATGTAAACTGAATCATACGCCCATTGTACCAACCCAGAAGAAGGACCATTATATTTACTTCTACCGGTGTATTGAGGATTTCCTCTAAACATAGGCCAGGGGCTATCGGCAAGGCTGGGCCAGTAAATATCTTCCTGGTAACCGGGAGGTTTTGGTGGTTCGTTTGGGGCGGTGGGGTTTTGTTCGCAGCTTGTCATCATAACTGCAGAAACAATAAAAGTTAGACTAAAGATAAAATACTTTAGGGGCCGAGAGTTTTTGAACAGAAGATTTTTTACTGTCATTTTTTTATCCCTAAATATTTTTGTTTGAAACTTAAGCACAAAGAAATGAAATGTCAACTAATAAAAAAGGCTGCCCATTTCTGAACAGCCTTGAAACAAATAATTATATTTAATAAACTCCCCTCTCCTTTGGAGAGGGGTTGGGGGTGAGGCTTTACTTGATCAATATCATCTTCTTTGTGCTTGTAAAGTTACCTGCTGTCAATGCATAATAATATATTCCGCTGGAAAGATCACTTGCATTAAAGTCTATTTGATAATTGCCCTGTTCTTTCTGCTCGTTGATTAATTCTACAACTTCATTTCCAAGTACATCATAAATCTTCAATGTTACAAAAGCATTTTCAGGAATTGAATAGCTGATGCTTGTGTTTGGATTGAAGGGGTTGGGGTAGTTTTGACTTAATGAATAATCAACCGGACTTGGAACTGTTGCTTCAACTTCATAAGAATATTCGAATGAGCCATCGTAGTCAATTTGCTTTAATCTATAAACATAGCTGCCTGCATTCATTTTTGTATCAATGAACTGATAGGTTATCGGGTTAGTTGTGGTACCTGCACCCGGGACAAATTTAACTACAGACCAATCGCTTCTTTTGGTGTTTTCAATAGTTGCACGTTCAACTTCAAATCCTCTGTTGTTAAGTTCGGTTGCCGTTTGCCAGTTAAGATAAACATTATCTATTTTCACATTTGCAGTAAAAGCACTCAACTCAACGGGAACCGGATCAACAACTACAATTGAAACAGTTCGCCGATGAACAGGAGTACCGTTTGGTCCCTGCCCTTGGATATTAATTGTGTAAGTACCATTGGTAACTGTTCCTGATGTGTAAATTCTCATCGGTACGGAACCAGGATAAGTTGAAAGAGTATTACCACTGGGGAAATCAAGAATGAGAGACCCGCTTGCAGGGGTGGGTGTAATTGTTGCTGTGAAAGAAGCGGTCTCTGTATAAAGTTTAACATCGGGAACATCTATACTATAAAAAACAGTGTCGTTAATGTTATCAATGTTTTGCGTTGATGGAGATGAGAGCATCGCAAAATCAGGGAAGTATCCCGTGTAACTTCCATAATTGTTATTGCGGAAATCTGTCCAAACCGCCATTGCGCCTAATTCGTTGGAAACAATCGCATTATAATCACCCATATAATTAGCAACGTTATTTGTACAAATTCCGGTTGCACAAATCTTAGCTTTCTTGTTTGATATTTTTTGATTTGCTGCCCAGGTAACCCCGCCGTCATCGGAGTATGAACCATAGATGAATGAACTGTCGCTTGTAGGAGTATCTCTTGTATCCATCCACTGTGCATAAAGTCTGCCGGTAGTTTTATCAGTCCAGATTGCCGGGTGCCATTGATGATTTAAAGTTGTATTAGGATCATCATTTACCACAACAGCACTTGACCACGTTGTTCCTTGATCATCAGAAAATCTGCAAAAGATATCAGGTTTATTACCATTGCCGGCAGGAGTATTAGAAGCATAAACAAGATACAGTCTGCCTCTGTGTGCGCCATAACTATTATCGGCAGCAATAAATGGATAGGGTCTTGTCCTCATAAATCGCACAGTGTTTCTTCCTCCTACATCTGTTCCGACATAATTTGAAAAATTATTTGTTGATTTAAGAGTAAAATTTAAACCACCATCAGTCGAAAGATATAATTTATAAGTTGAAGCAAAACTGCTTCCGGTGTTAGTAATGAAGTAAACACAGCCGCCTGGAATATCGCCGGCAAGTACATTTGGTCCAACGCATGGCATTGCGCCGGGAAGGGGTGAACCAGTAGCTGTAAAAGTAGTAGTGAAAGTCGCTCCGTTGTTTGTACTTCTTGCAAAGCCATGTCCATTGAATGAACCGGTCGTCATTGTTACATAGACATAATTAGCAAAAGGTCCGCTGGTTTGATCAGCGGCAATCCAGCACTTATCTCCGCCAAATATAGCATTAACAGCAGAAGTCCACGTTGCTCCGTTATCAGTAGATCTGATTAGTTTGGTCCCTGTTATTCCACCGTACATATTGATGTAATAAAGATTACCTAAACTATCATAAGCAGTAACAGGATCGCCGGCAACAGATGTTCCGAAGGATGGTGCAGAAAATATCCATTCGTGTCCATCGGATGTACGATGTGCACCATTAATATTAAATGCATTGAAATATTGCAGCGGATTATTCGGATTCTCACTCATATGTGGTTCTGCAAAATCAGTCCCTAAATTGAAGTTATCGTAACCATCAATAGTAATAGGAGCGTCTGAATCGGGAGGGAGAGGTTCAATACCATCGTACATATCCGGAGTTAATCTATCTATGCGCGTTTCATCAATGAACTGTGCATTTGTAATTGATGAGACAACAAACAGAACAACAGCTAACGGGAAAAAGAAATTGTAGAACTTGCCGATCATAACATACCTCGATTAATTAGTGATTTATTTTGATTTAATAATAATATAATTATTCCACAAAATCCAAAAAAAATAAAATAATTTTTACTTTTTCTTTTCATCAAACATTGAGTCGCTTATTCCTTTATTCACTTTGTAGTTGGAATATTTTATGAATACTTTTCCCGTTGTTGTTTTATTATCATCTTCTTTTTTTGTTTCAGTATTCATATCGCCGCTGATGGATTTGGGCAGATTTAATTTATCAATGTTAAAAATAAATGTCATCGCTGTTGGAAGAGGATAGTTCAGTTTGGGGTCATCGTATTTAAGTTCCATCACAAATGTACCGTTAGTTTTGGTGGTTGATTCCACTTTGCGAATGACTTTCTTCGCTCTGTCTATCCACAAAGTTGAGAGGATAATATTATTGACATCTCCCAGCGGAATTATTTTTATGATTGTAGTTTTTATTCCATTTAATGTTTCTTCTTTTTCGAATAGCGCAGTGTAATCACCTTTGGTAAATGCAAACGGCGAGAAGTTCATCCCCTCTTTTGGCAGCAGTGCAAAACCATCAGATTCAAAATGAATTTTATCCGGCTGCTTGAAATATAATTTAGCTTTTGATTCGGGAACTTTTAAAAAGTTTACATCCACTTTTATTGAAACATCAACTTGATAATCCTGTACCCGGTCAAAATTATTTTGAACTTCATTAATTATAATTTCAGGCTTAATGCCTTGTGAAAAACTTTTGACGGATAAAAAAAGAAACAGCAGAAAAATTATTTTGTACATTATTACACCATCAAATCTATTTATGTTAAAATATCTTTTTATTAAAGAAGTAAGCCGTAATTCCAAACAAAACAATTATGTGTCCAAAAAGTACTGCTACTGCTTTGATTATTTCAATCATCTCGATTGGATCATCAAAAAATAATTTCCAATCGAGTATGTAATTAGTAAACAAATATGGTCTGACGCTCTGGAAAAAATCGATATTTATCGCTGAGATAATTAAGAACACAATTATTATTGCCATTGTAGTTACAATCGGACCGATAGCATTTTCCACCAATGAAGAAAAGAAAAAAGCAATTGAGGCAACCACCGACATTGAGAGAGCAGCAAAGCCATAACCAAGCAAAAATCGCCACAGCACATCATCTTTTGCGAAGATAATTATTGTTGTACTTTTAATTACGATAAGCTCGCCTACTCCGAAAATAATTATTCCAAGCACCAAACTCATCACCGCAAGCCAAAGCACGAGCAAGTTTGAGTAAATAATCCCAGCAATAAATTTTGAACTAACAATTTTTAATCTTGAAACAGGACGAGTAATTAGCATTCGATAAGTTCCGCTTGTTGCTTCGCCGGCAAGTAAATCGCCTGCGACCAATGTGATTAAAAACGGAATGTGGAGCGCAATGCTGTTTAATATTATGAATGACACAAGATATGCGTTCAGTAAGTTACCAACAAAAACGAAAGACTCTTGCAGATTTCTTGTCATAAAATCGAGCGAATGTTCGCCTTCGAGAACCATTGCAATTTGTACAAGCGGAACAAGTACGGCAATAGCCATAAAGCCGATATAAGTTCGCCACTTCCTAAAAATTTTATAAAGTTCTATTCTAATAAGAGTGATCATTTAATTTCCTTTTCAGTAAGTTCAAGAAAATATTCTTCAAGTGAGCGCATCGGTACAATTGAGCTTACATCAACTCCGTTCTCAATAAAGTATCTATTTACTTTACTTATTTCATCCGGGTCAAGAGCAAAAATAATTTTATTATCAGTAAAAGAATTTACTTTGGAAGACCAGCGCGAAGCAGAAAGTAATTGTTTAGCTTTTTCAATTTCAGTCACTTGCATTGTTACTTTTAAATTTGCTTGCTGAAGAAGAGTTTCAACTTCACCTTCAACCACCGATGCACCTTTATTGATAATGACCATACGATTTGCGACAAGTTCGACTTCATAAAGAATGTGCGACGATAGAAAAATAGTTTTCTTCGCATCTTTACTTAGTGTAATAATTAAATCACGTATCTCTTTCATTCCTTGCGGATCAAGCCCGGTAGTCGGCTCATCAAGAATAATTAAATCCGGATCGTGAAGCAGTGACTGAGCAAGACCAAGCCGCTGTTTCATTCCATGCGAAAAAGTTTTCACTTTACTTTTGAACCGTGTAGAAAGTCCGACTAACTCCAACACT
The DNA here is from genome assembly GCA_016709155.1 of Ignavibacteriales bacterium. Lineage (NCBI taxonomy): Bacteria > Pseudomonadati > Ignavibacteriota > Ignavibacteria > Ignavibacteriales > Ignavibacteriales bacterium. Next base: position 753,162 of record JADJEI010000001.1, read on the forward strand.
TCCATAATTCTTTTTTGTGAAATATGCTTGCCGGAAATTCTTCCCAGTATTTCAAGATTTTTATAAGCTGATAGATAGCCATAAAAATCAGGCTTCTCGACAATAGCTCCGACCCTTTTAAGAATCTCAATGCGGCTTTCTTTTAGTGATTTGCCAAATAATTTTATCTCACCGGTATTGGGCGTAATCAATGACATTAGCATTCTGATTGTAGTGCTCTTGCCCGCGCCATTAGGACCGAGAAAGCCAAACACATCGCCTCGATAGACATTCAGGCTTAAGTTGTTTACCGCTTTAAGTTCTTTAAAATGTTTTGACAGGTTTTTTATTTCAATAATTTTTTCTTCTGACAAAAGTTCTCCATTACATTCTGGTTTTAGCTCTTAAAATATTATAAAAATTTTTCTTAAGTTAAATTTAGTTAATTCTTTTATGGCTTAAATAAAAAAATTTTGAATGGAGAAAAAGCCTGATAAAAAAATTTACAGTTAATAAAAAAATTTAGTTCGTATTCAATCAAATTTTTCATTCTGAAAAAATTTAATTTGTTTTTTATTTTTAAAACTCATAAAGTTGCATTCAAATTTTTGATCTGAAGAAATGACAAAAAAAATATTTAAAAAAATTTTTATCTCACTTTTTTTTTGATTAGCTTCAATTCAGTTTTAAGTTCTTAAACGATTTCAACCAGTTTAAAATGCAAAAAAAGTTACAGTGTCGCTGTTCAATTCAATTAACCAATTTTTATTCAAACAATATTCAAACGCATAGGATTTTTTAGGGAGACTTGCATGCAGATAAAAAGATTTTTTACCACAAAAGGCGTTGACCCGCTTTCAACTATCCAATTTGAAAAACGAAATTCCGAAATTCGAAACCCGGATGGTTCTATCGTTTTTAAAATGGAGGATGTAATAGTGCCTGTTCAATGGTCGCAGGTTGCAACAGATATTATTGCCCAGAAATATTTTAGGAAAGCAGGAGTGCCTCGCCTTTTAGTAAAAGTTAAAGAACAAGCCGTTCCCGATTGGCTGCAAACTTCAACTGCAGATGTGGAAAAATTAAAACAGCTTCCTGAAAAAGACCGCACCGGTTCTGAGAATGATTCAAGACAAGTTTTTCATCGCTTAGCCGGAACATGGACTTATTGGGGATGGAAAGGCGGCTATTTCGAAAGTGAAGAAGATGCAAAAGCTTTTTATGATGAACACGTTTTTATGCTGTCAAATCAAATGGCTGCGCCAAATAGCCCGCAATGGTTTAACACTGGAATAAACTGGGCATACGGTGTAACGGGTCCATCGCAAGGTCATTATTATGTTGATTATCAAACAGGAAAGCTGACAGCTTCTGAAGATGCCTACACCCACCCGCAGCCGCATGCTTGCTTTATACAGTCTGTAAAAGATGACCTGGTGAATGAAGGCGGTATAATGGATTTGTGGGTTCGTGAAGCACGGTTATTTAAATACGGATCAGGTACTGGTTCAAACTTTTCAGAATTACGCGGATCAAATGAATCATTGAGCGGCGGTGGAAAATCATCCGGCTTGATGTCTTTTCTAAAAATTGGAGATAGATCCGCGGGTGCAATTAAATCCGGTGGAACGACACGACGCGCAGCTAAGATGGTCACATTGGATTTAGATCATCCTGATATCGAAGAATATATAAATTGGAAAGTTGTTGAAGAACAAAAAGTTGCTGCACTCGTTGCCGGAAGCAGGCTCGCTAATCTTCACTTAAATAACATAATGAAAGCCTGCTATGAAGAACATCCTGAAAATGACCGCTTCAATAAAGCAGCAAATAAAAAACTAATGCATGCTGTTATTGAAGCTCGCAAAGCACAGATCCCGAATAATTATATCGAAAGAGTAATTCAACTTGCAAAACTTGGATTTAAGTCTATTGAATTTCCTATATATGATACCGATTGGAATTCTGATTCGTATGCAACAGTTTCAGGACAGAACTCTAATAACTCTATTAGAGTTACCAATGAATACATGAGCGCTGTAGTTAGTGATGGCGATTGGAATCTTTATTGGAGAACTGAAAAAAGAAAAGCAAAAAAAGAAAAACGCGAACCCGTTCCATGTAAAACTTTGAAGGCAAAAGATCTGTGGGATCAGATTGCATTTTCGGCATGGTCTTGCGCCGACCCCGGTATTCAATATCACACTACTATTAATGAGTGGCATACTTGCCCTGCCGATGGTGATATCAAAGCTTCAAACCCTTGCAGTGAGTATATGTTCCTCGATGATACCGCATGCAATTTAGCTTCGTTGAATCTTGCTAAATTTTATGACACGAAAACCAAAAAATTTGATATCGAAGCCTACCGACATGCGACAAGACTTTGGACTATTGTACTTGAAATCAGTGTATTGATGGCTCAGTTTCCGAGTAAAGAAATTGCACAACTGAGTTATGATTTTAGAACTCTTGGATTAGGATACGCAAATCTTGGAACACTGCTGATGCTTCAAGGAATTCCCTACGATAGCAATGAAGCTTTCGCAATCTGTGGGGCGCTTACTGCTATTATGCACATGAAAGCTTATGCAACTTCATCCGAGATGGCAAAGGAACTGGGAACATTTCCAAAGTTTGAAGGAAATCGTGAATCAATGCTGCGTGTTATTCGTAATCATCGAAGAGCTGCGTATAATGTACCTAACGAGGAATACGAAGATCTTAGCATTTATCCCGTTGGAATAAATCCAAAATTTTGCCCGTCGGATTTATTAAAAGCTGCTCGTGAAGATTCTGACAGAGCGTTGGATCTTGGGACGTTGAATGGGTTCAGAAATGCTCAGGTAACAGTTATTGCCCCGACCGGAACAATTGGTTTAGTGATGGATTGTGACACCACCGGAGTTGAACCGGATTTCGCTCTGGTTAAATTCAAAAAACTTGCAGGGGTGGTTACTTTAAAGTTATCAATCAATCAATACCGCCCGCATTAGAAAGACTTGGATATAATCAAGATCAAATTTCGGAGATAGTGAAGTATGCAACCGGGCATAGTACTTTAGTTGGATGTCCATATATCAATCATGAATCTTTAAAGGCAAAGGGATTTACGGAAGATGCACTTACAAAAATGGAGAAAGCCTTACCCTCAGCTTTTGAACTTGGATTTGCCTTTAATAAATATACATTTGGTGAAGAATTTCTTTTAAAGAAATTAAACTTTACTAAAGAACAAATTAACAGTATGGATTTTAATCTTTTAGCATCATTAGGTTTTTCAAAGCAAGAAATTTCATCTGCAAATGATTTCGTTTGCGGAACGATGACTATTGAAGGCGCACCATTTTTGAAACACGAACACTATCCTGTTTTTGATTGTGCAAACAAGTGTGGTAAAAAAGGGACAAGGTTTATTCGCGCTCAGGCTCACATCAAAATGATGTCCGCTGCACAACCTTTCATTTCTGGTGCAATCTCCAAGACAATTAATCTTCCAAATAATGCAACAGTAGAAGATATTAAAGAAGCATATATGCTTTCATGGAAACTCGGTGTTAAAGCAAATGCACTCTACCGCGATGGCTCAAAACTTTCTCAACCTCTCAATACATTAAGCGATGAAGAAGTTGAAGCCTTTCTTGATGACAAAGAAAATAACGATATAATCAAAGTTGCAGAAAAAATTATTCATCGTTACATTGCCAAAAGAAGAAGACTACCTGATAGAAGATCCGGCTATACCCAAAAGGCGAAAATCAACGGGCAATCTGTTTATATCAGAACGGGCGAATATGACAACGGTCAGATAGGTGAGATATTTATTGATATGCACCGGGAAGGAGCTGCATTCAGGAGTCTTTTAAACTGTTTTGCTATCTCCATTTCATTAGGTTTGCAGCATGGAGTTCCACTTGAAGAATTTGTAGATGCTTTTGTATTTACAAGATTTGAACCAAGTGGAATAGTGACCGGTAATGACAAAATTAAAATGGCAACTTCAGTAATCGATTATATATTCAGGGAACTTGCCGTAACATATTTAGGAAGAAACGATCTATCTCATGTTGCACCTGAAGAGGTTACTTCAAAAGTTTCACCCGGTATAGTTAAAAAATTCGTTGAACCGGAATTCGTAAGTGAAGAAATTGTGAGTGAAAGATTGGTGGAAGTTAATCAGGATAAAATCAAAAACTTAAACTACACCCTTTCTTCAAGCAAATCGTTTTTAAGAAATACCGAACCGACTCAAAATAAACTTTCAGCTAGAGTGAGAGAAGCGAAAGAAAAAGGTTACACCGGTGATATTTGTACTGAATGTCAGGGGATGACTATGGTTAGGAACGGAACTTGTCTCAAATGTATGAATTGCGGGGCTACTTCAGGCTGCAGTTGAGTTTATAGAAATTAAAACATTTTTTATGACCATTTGTGTTATTAGTTTTAATGATATATGATTCATCCATTTATGAGTTAGTATTATAAGAAGGCTCTGCCTTTATTCTAGTGTTATGTGGATGTATAAAAATGAATGGAAAGTTATTGATTGGCAATCCGTGCAGTTGATAGTTCTAATCTAGATTTTCTATTCTTCTCCCCCCCATAAATTTACGTGAATAATAATCTTGATCGAGTGATGAAACAATTACACCATTTTTAGAACTTGAATGGGCAAATAAATTATCGCCGATATAAATACCGACGTGTCCGGGCTTCACTCGTCGTCTTGTGTCAAAAAATACGAGATCGCCGAACTTCAGTTCATCACGATTATTAATTATAATTCCCTGCGTGTACTGATCGCGCGCAGAACGTAGTAGATCAATTGATAAAACATTACCGTAAATAGTTTTTGTAAATGCAGAGCAATCAATCCCATTAATTGAATTGCCACCGTATTTATACGGAGTATCAAGATATTTGATAATCTCCATTAGAACTTGCTCTTTAAAGTTGTTTTGATGTTCGACAGGGTTTGTGTTAACGTCCTTGCTGGAAAGATTTTTCATTACTTCTGCAATGTCAATCCCCTGATCATCAGGCATATCATCTTCCTCGTCGTCCCAATGAAGAGTGTCTTGTGCCGTATCGAATAAGGGGGTGGTAAAAATATCTTTTTCAGAAGTGGGAATTAAAGAATCGTTTGATGTGAAACGTAAATTGTTAGTATCGTCCGCTGTATCATTTGAGTTGGAATTATATCTCAGTGAACCGGAAGAAGCAGAACAGCCGAAATAAGTTATTATTCCGGCTGTGAAAAAGAGAATTGTTGAAAAACGCAAAAACATTCCTAACCTAAATATGCTTTTAAATTTTTACTTCTCGAAGCATGTCTTAATCTTCTAATGGCTTTTTCTTTTATCTGTCGAACTCTTTCCCGGGTTAAATTAAATCGCTCACCAATTTCTTCAAGGGTTAGTGAATGTTCTTTATTCAACCCAAAATAAAGTTTTATAACTTCTGCTTCCCTTTCGGTTAAAGTAGAAAGCGCACGTTCGATTTCAGCTTTGAGAGATTCAGTCATCAGCACGTGATCCGGAGTCGGCTGCTGATCATTCTGGATAACATCCAGCAGGCGATTGTCTTCGCCTTGAGCAAAAGGCGCATCCATAGACACATGTTTACCAGAAATTTTTAAAGTATCGGCAACTTCACTAACATCCATGTCCAATTCGGTTGCTAATTCATTTGCGCTTGGTTCTCTTTCAAATTCCTGTTCGAGATTGCTGTAAGCTTTTCCTATTTTGTTAAGCGCTCCAACTCTGTTAAGCGGCAATCTTACAATTCTGGATTGTTCTGCCAATGCCTGGAGAATAGATTGCCTTATCCACCACACAGCATAAGAAATAAATTTGAAGCCTCTTGTTTCATCGAATCGTTTTGCAGCTTTTATTAAACCAAGATTTCCTTCGTTAATAAGGTCACCAAGAGAAAGACCTTGATTCTGATATTGTTTTGCAACGCTCACAACGAATCTTAAGTTGGCTTTGGTCAATATCTCAAGGGCTTGCTGCTCACCTTTTTTAATTCTGATTGCAAGATCAATTTCCTGATTCGGAGTAAGTAAACTTACTTTTCCGATTTCCTGCAAATATTTATCAAGAGATTGACTCTCGCGGTTAGTATATTGTTTAGTGATTCTCACTAATTTTTCCTCACTATTATTAATTAAATTTTTAAAATGAACAAAGAGATCAGAGAATTAAGTGGAAAATAATTCCCAATAAAAAGTTCGCAAATATAGCTTAAAAACGCTTGTAATAAAAGTTAAAAAAAGTGCCCAATCCTAAAATCGATCCCTTCTGAATTAATAAACAACGAACTTTCCTCTAAAAAAGAGAAAATTATACTGCCAATTATTGTTCAAGAAAACTAATACCTTCCAGATGATTATTCACTTTGAAAAAATCAGCAACAGTTTTGCCAACATCAGAAAAAGTTTTTCGTACACCTAAATTATTTGACTTCTTGTTTTTTCCAAAGTATAAAAGTGGTACATATTCCCGGCTATGATCAGTGCTTGGGGTTGTCGGATCATTGCCATGATCAGCAGTAATAATTAATCGGTCATTAGCATCCAACACATTTAAAAACTCTTCCAGAAACAAATCAAATTCTTCCAATGCTTTGGCAAAACCAATGGGGTCATTTCTATGTCCAAAATTAACATCAAAATCAACGAGATTCGCAAAGATGAACGAATCTGCTACTTTAGACGCATATTCCAGTAACTTGTTACAACCGTCTGCATTCGATTTTGTTTTTTCTTGAGTTTGAATCCCTCGGTAATTAAATAAATCATTTATCTTTCCAATCGCTACAGTTTTGATATTGTTAAAACTTAAAACGTCCAACACTGTATCTTTTGGTGGATTGAGAGAATAATCTTTTCTATTTGTCGTGCGCTTAAAATTTCCTGGTTCACCCAGAAATGGTCTGGCGATTACTCTTCCAATACAGACGGGATCTTTCAATACTTTATCTCTGGTGATTGAACAAACATGATAAAGATTTTCCAGACCAAAATATTTTTCATGAGCTGCAATCTGAAAAACTGAATCTGCCGAAGTATAAACAATTGGAAAACCTGTGTTGATGTGATCGGCGCCTAATTCATCAATGATTTGAGTACCTGAAGCGGCTTTATTCCCAAGGTATCCCTGAAGCCCGGTTTGTTTTATAAAATCTTCCATTACAGAATCTGGAAAACCGTGTGGAAAGTAAGAGAAATTCATAGCAACTTTCAGCCCGGCTAATTCCCAATGACCTGTGATTGAATCCTTCCCTTTTGAAACTTCACACAGTTTACCAAAAGAGGCAGCAGGATTATTAATGGTGTTTAAGCCAGGAATAAATTTGATATTTCCAAGTCCGAGCTTTGTTAGATTTGAAAGTTTGAGATTGCCGACAGCTTCCGCAATATGAGTTAATGTATCACTGCCCTCGTCATTGTACAAATGTGCATCAGGTAGTTCGCCAATTCCAACTCCATCTAAAACGATAATAAAAAAATTGTTCAAGAATATCTTTACTAATTAATATTTCGAACCGAATTGCCACCCTTTTCAATTGCTTTTTGAAGGGCGAGTGAAGCATTTTCAATAATCTCTTCAGCGTTCACTAAATCTCTGGCCGAAGCAACGCCTATTGAAACTGTATAAGTAGATTGCTTTGCGCTTGTAACAATAGAATGACGAGCAAACTTAACTCTGAATTTCTCCGCCCAAAGAAAGACTTCTTTTGAACTCGAGTTAAAGAAATAAATTCCAAAAATTTTTTCTTCCAATCTTCCAAATAAATTCAAGGGAGAGAGTTCGGCAGAGATAGATTCACATAATGAAGCTATTACTTTAGTAAGCGGATCACCTTCAAATAAGGATTCTTGCTCGAGAAAATCATCTAATTTAATTAGTGCTAACGAGCTTGGTATATTAAGCTTTTGTGCTTTGAACAAATCAATATTAATTCTATTCTTAAATGATTCTGAATTTAAAGCTCTTGTTTCAATATCAACCGAGAGCAGATTCTTCAAGACTAATTGAGTGGATTGGGAGTAAATGTAGTAGGAAATAAAATTAAATATTCCTCTTAAATATTTTATATCAGAATTAGTATAGGAATTTTTTTTAAGATTTTCGAGACAGATTACTCCATAATTTTGTTCATTGTATATTAAAGGAAGAGCTGCGAATGAGCCGTCAAAAGCAACATCTTCAACTTTAGAATAGCGTTGATAACTAACAAGAGAAGTATCGTCGATTTTAACCGGAATACCTGAAACGATAGCCTTACCCACAAGTGTTCCATTTAAATCTATATCAAGATTTTCACCGATATATTTCAGCGTAGTTTTGTTATTCACCCGGATGGTTCTGAATTTCTTGTCAACCGGATGGAAATATACAAAAGTGAAAGCATCCCATGACAGCATGGAATCAAGCGAGGTTTCAATAGTCCGAACAATTTCATTTATATCATTGAATTTATTATCGGGACCGATCATATTGATTAAACTCTCAAGCCTTTGCTGGGAAATGGATTCTGAATGTTTCTCATCATACAACCCGATTATCATGGTTACAACTCTTACAAATCTACCTAAAGCATAAATCGTTTCAATTCCAAAAGCATCCCCATCCTTAGAATCTAACGCTATTACAGCGATAAGGTTTTTATCATAAAAAAGAGGGACACCCACAAAACTTTTTATTGCCTGCGGAATATTGTAATAACGTATTACATCTGGCTCTGCTGCTGAAGTTATATCACTTAGCAATTCAGGTTCGGCTTTACTGACAATCTTACTTAAAATATCATCTTCGATATCAAATTTGCGTTTATTAATTTCTCTTGAATTAGAAACAAATTTTTCGATGCTTAATTTCTCGTTCTTTTTATTATACCAAAAAAATATTGCGGAATGTGCGGAATATGCTTCCTTAATTACGCTTAACAACTTTTCAAGAACGAAAGAAAATTGTTCGTTATGACCAACATTTGGAGGAAGAATTTCATTTGCAATCTCTTCAAATTTTTCTTTCAGGTCGGGGGGTTTTATAATTGTTTTCGGAACTCTAAACTCCGGAGTGAAATTTTGATCTGTAATAATTTCAACTTTTTTATTAGGTGAAATAATTTCGAATGAGTCGGATAAATCGGTATGAGTTGTTGAAGATTCGGATGAGTAGTCATCTAATTCAGGTTCATCCTTTGATGATGAAATAAAACTTGTATCGAATTTAATCGAGTCGCGTAAAAAGATTATGAACGCAACATAAATTAATAATAAAATAATTGCGATGATCTTGATTATCGTATCCTGAGCAATAAAAATTATTGCAGCAAGTATTGGTACAATAAGGAAAATTAATATTCTTTTCTTTTGACGACGATCCATTTTTTTCTTTTACTACAATCCAATAAAAAAATTAATACCAATATAAAATTACTCGATTACATTATCAATAATAGCTTTTCTAAAATTATCTGGAAGAAAATATTTCTGTTATTTTCTTCAGTACTTCTTTTCTGCCAGTATTTTTAACCGAAGAATAAACAAAGAGATTTTCATTTCGAGCTAACCCGGAAAAAATTTCCGAAATTCTTTTCAAAGATAGACTGAGTTCCGCCTGTTTTAATTTATCTACCTTACTAAGTATAATAATCTTGTTTATCGAATTCGATTCTAATAGTTCCGATAGCTGCATATCTAGTTCAGTTGGTGAATGCCTGCTATCAATTATATGGAAAGCCAGTACAATTTGCTTCACCTGAAATATATAGTCTCTCACTAATTTGCCCCATTTTTCACGTTCGGATTTACTCACCTTTGCATAACCATAGCCCGGAAGGTCAACCATAAAAAAGAGGTTATCAATCTTATAAAAATTAATTGATCTCGTTTTACCCGGCGATGAACTAATTTTAGCGAGATCCCGCCGGTTGAATAACGAATTGATAAAAGAAGACTTTCCAACATTTGACCTCCCACAAAGAATCACATGAGGAAGCGGTTCGTTCGGTATTTTGGAAACATCGTAAATAGATGAAATAAATTGTTGCTGTTTGAACATAATAAAAAAGAGTAACCGATACCCGATTACTCTTCTTCCATAAAATTATTTACTAATTTGTTTTACTTTTCAGTAGATTCGGAAAGAACTTTTGCTTCTTCAACTTCTTTTTCTTTCGCTTCCTTTTTAGTTTTTACTTTGGCTGCACGCTTCTCTTTCTGCTCTTCTTGTCTTGCATTAATAACATCGTTATAATCAACGAGTTCTATAATTGCCATCTGTGCAGCATCACCCATCCGATTTCCAAGTTTAACAACTCTGGTATAACCGCCCGGACGATCCCCCACCTTTGTAATGATTTCGGAGAATAATTCTTTCACAGTCGCTTTATCTTTAATAAAATTCATTACATGCTTCTTTGCAGCAAGATCATTCTTTTTAGCTTTGGTTATCAGGGCTTCAACAAACCCTCTTGCTTCTTTTGCCTTAGCTACTGTTGTTTTAATTCTCTTATGTTTTAATAAAGAAGTAGCAAGAGACCTCATCAAAGCATCTCTGTGGCTTGCTGTTCTTTTAAGTTTTCTTCCTCTTACTCTATGTCTCATTATCTGCCTTCTGGATTTTTAATTAGGTTCAACTTCTTCGTTAATATATTTTTCTACGTCCATACCAAACTCCAGTCCAAGATTTTCAACTATTTCATTTAGTTCAGCCAAAGATTTTCGACCGAAGTTTCTGAATTTTAGCATTTCCTGTTCATCTCTACGAACTAAGTCAGCAATGGTTCTAATATTTGCAGCTTTTAAACAATTATGAGATCGAACACTTAGTTCAAGATCATCAACACTGGTAGTTAATATTTTTCTAAGTCTTTCTTTCTCACTATCCTTCTGGCTTACAGTCTGTTCCTCTTCCTGCTCAATATCGAAATTAATAAACAACTGAATATGTTCTTTAAGAATTTTAGCCGCTTGAGTTAAAGCGTCGTCAGGAGTTATAGAGCCATCTGTATAAATTTCTAATGTAAGTTTTTCATAATCATTTTTATCCCCAATTCTTACATTTTCAATTTCGTATTTAACATTTTTAATTGGAGTAAAGATCGAGTCAATAGGAATTATACCGATTGTTTGATCTGGGGCTACATTCTCTATTGAAGTAACAAAACCAATACCTCTGTTTACTCTGATTTCAACTTCCAGCTTTGCATTTTTATTTAATGTAGCAATGTGCAGATCGGGATTAAGTATTTCAATCTCATTGCTATTCTTTTGAATTTCGGCTGCAGTAAATTCACAATCTCCACTTAAAGCTATTGCAATTGGATTGGGTTTTTTACTTAATAATTTCATCCTGACTTGCTTGAAGTTAAGGATTAATTCTGCCACGTCTTCCACCACCCCTTCAATGGTGCTAAATTCGTGCAGGATACCGCTGAATTTAACAGATGTTATTGCTGCGCCAGGAAGTGAAGAGAGCAAGACTCTACGCAGAGAGTTGCCAAGAGTAACGCCATAGCCTCTTTCGAGAGGCTGTAAAGAAAACCTGCCAAATGTATTTGTATAATTAGCCTCATCCAAAACAACTGCTTCGGGCATTTTTAAATTTGATCCACTCATTTATTAAACCTCGGAATTAATTATTCTAAAAAAATTTTTACTTAGAATAAAGCTCAACTACCAATTGTTCATTTGCTTCTAAAGGAACATCTGATCTTTCTGGAATTTGAATGAAAACTCCAGAGAGAGTTGCTTTATCTATTGACAACCACGGATAAGTACCTTCTTTAACTCTTTTAATAGAGTTATGAATCAGATCAAGTTTTTTGCTTTTATCTTTTATTTTTACAACATCTCCGGCGTTTAAAAGATATGCCGGAATATCAACAAGTCCATCATTAACTATAATATGTCTGTGTCTAATAATTTGTCTTGCCTGCTTACGCGAAGAAGCAAGCCCTAATCTATAAACAACATTATCTAATCTACGTTCTAAAAGCTTAACAAGGTTTTCACCTGTTCTGCCTTTTTGCTTAATAGCTTTTTCAAAATAATTTCTGAATTGTGTTTCGAGAATACCGTAAGATCTCTTAATCTTTTGTTTTTCCCGAAGCTGAACTCCATATTCAGAAACTTTTGGTCTGCGTGATAAACCGTGCTGACCTGGCGCATAGTTTTTTTCTTCTATCGGACATTTTTCAGTAAAACATTTTTGTCCTTTTAGAAAAAGTTTTTGTCTTTCACGACGACATAATTTGCAAACTGAATCTGTGTATCTTGCCATTAAATATCTTTCTATTAATTAAACTCTTCTTTTCTTAGGTGGACGGCAGCCATTGTGAGGAATGGGAGTGACATCCTTGATAGAGGATATTTCAAGCCCGGCTGTATTCAATGCTCTTATAGCCGCCTCACGGCCTGACCCCGGGCCTTTAACGAAAACTTCAACTTTTCTTAGTCCAAGATCGAAAGCTTCCTTTCCTGCTGCCTCGGCTGATACCTGAGCCGCATAAGGAGTATTTTTCCTTGAACCTTTAAATCCATTTTTTCCCGCAGACGACCACGAAATTGTATTACCGTAAATATCAGTTAGTGTAACCAAAACATTATTAAACGTTGCTTTGATATGAGCAACACCGTTTGAATCTACGTGTGTTCTTTTTTTAACTTTTTTTGCTGCTTTAGCCAAGTATCAATCCTCCGATTTGGAAATTATTATTTCTTAGCGATTACTTTTTTCTTACCGGCAACAGTTTTTCTCTTGCCTTTTCTTGTTCTGGAATTTGTACGGGTTCGCTGTCCACGCGCCGGCAATCCTTTTCTATGCCTCAACCCGCGATATGAACCTATGTCCATCAATCGTTTTATATTTTGTTGAACATCCGATCTTAACGCACCTTCAACTTTATATTCTGCTGTAATTACAGATCTTATTTCCGCAATTTCTTCATCAGTAAGATCAGTTACTTTTTTTTCTGGATTCACTTTTGCTTTTTCTAAAATAGATGCTGCAATTGATGGTCCAATTCCGAAAATATATTGAAGCCCATAAAGGGTTTTTTTATTTTTAGGTAAATCTACGCCAGCTATACGAGCCAATTATTTACTCCTTTAATTTATTAACCTTGACGTTGCTTGTGCTTTGGATTTTTACAAATAACTTTAACAACGCCTTTGCGTTTAATTACTTTACAATTTTCACAAATCTTTTTAACAGATGCTCTTACTTTCATTATCTCTCCGAACTATTTATATCTGTAAGTTATTCTTCCTTTTGTCAGATCATACGGAGATAATTCTATTGAAACTTTATCTCCAACTAAAATTTTTATAAAGTGCATTCTCATCTTGCCTGATATATGAGCTAAAATTTCATGACCGTTATCCAACTTTACTCTGAATTGAGCATTAGGTAAAGTGTCGGTCACAACCCCGTCAATTTTTATAGGTCCTTGTTTCGCCATTAGCAGACCGAAAGAATTTCAGGTTCACTATCTAAAATTACAATTGTATGTTCAAAATGAGCGGAAGCTAATCCATCATTTGTAACAATTGTCCAACCATCATTTTTAGTTCGCACTTTATATTCACCAATATTTATCATAGGTTCGATTGCAATGGTCATACCATTTTTTAATTTACCACCGGTGTTCCTTTTTCCAAAATTAGGAACTGATGGCGGTTCGTGCAAGTATTTTCCAACGCCGTGACCGCATAAATCACGAACAACTGAAAACCCGAAGCTTTCGACATATTCCTGAACAGCGTTAGAAATATCATGAACTCTATTACCGGACCTTGCTTGTTCAATTCCAAGGTACAGTGATTTTTCAGTGATATCCATTAATTTTTTTTTCTCTTCAGAAATTTCACCGACAGCAACAGTCAATGCTGCATCGCCATAGTAACCTTTTTTAAGAACACCAACATCTAAAGAAATTATTTCTCCATTTTTTAGAACTCTTGAGCCGGGTATTCCATGGACAACTTCTTCGTCCACTGAAGCACAAATTGTGGCAGGATATGCCGGCGCACCACCTTGTGAATATCCTTTGAATGCAGGTTCAGCATCATTTGATTTGATATAATCTTCAGCAAGCTGGTCTAATTCTAATGTTGATATACCGGGCTTAACTTTACTTTTTAAAAGTTGAAGTGTCTCAGCAACTATTTTACTGCTTTCTCTTATCAGATCAATTTCTTTTTTTGTCTTTATTAAAATCACAAGTCAAATTATCTTCTTCCTCTGATCTTACCAGATTTCATAAAGCCATCGTAATGCCGCATTAAAAGATGTGATTCGATTTGCTGCAGAGTATCAAGGGCAACACCAACGACAATTAACAAACTTGTACCGCCAAAGAATTGTGCGAACTGACCGGAAACTCCCCAGGCTGAAACGAATGCCGGAAGTATTGCAATAATGGCTAAGAAAACTGATCCCGGTAAGGTAATCTTAGTCAGAATATTGTCTATAAAATCAGAAGTTTGTTTCCCAGGTCGGATGCCGGGAATAAACCCACCTTGTTTTTTCATATTGTCCGCAACATCTTTTGGGTTGAAAGCAATAGCAGTATAAAAGTAAGTGAAAAATATTATCATCAAAGCGTAAATGAATGAATAGACCGGTGATTGATATTGGAAATATCCGGCTAAACTTACTAAAAATTCGTTATCAGGGAAGAATGAAAGTACAGTATTAGGAATAAACATGATTGACTGAGCAAAAATTATAGGCATAACTCCGGCAGTGTTTACTCGTAATGGAATATATTGAGTTACACCTCCATAAATTTTTCTTCCTACAACTCTTTTCGCATATTGAACAGGAATCCTTCTTGTCCCTTGAGTTACAAGCACGACACCTGCAATAATCAGAGCCATTAAAGCCCATATAACAATTTCGATAACAAGACTTCTTGAGCCGGAAGAAATTAATCTGTATTCATCTAAAATTGCAAATGGAAATCTTGCAATGATGCCGATAAAAATTATTAATGAAATGCCATTACCAATTCCTCGCTCGGTGATTTGCTCGCCCATCCACATCATTAATATAGTACCGGAAGTTAGAATTATTATAGTTGATAATACCCAAAAAATTCCGTTAACACCGTCCGGGACAATCGGAATTCCTTGAACATTCATATTCAATAATCTAACAGTTACACCCCAGGCTTGCATTCCGGAAATTAGTACAGTTCCATAACGAGTAAGCTGGGTTATTTTCTTTCTTCCTTCTTCCCCTTCCTGTTGCAGTTTTTGAAAATAGGGGACAACGGCACCAAGTAACTGAAGAATGATAGAGGCTGAAATATATGGCATAATTCCAAGTGCAAAAATTGCTGCATTTTGGAAAGCACCTCCAACAAATAAATCATACAATGCGAATAAGTTATCGGATGTTTGGTTTTTCATACTCTCTGCCAGCAGAACAGCGTCAACGCCGGGAAGAGTTAGATGAGAACCTAATCTGACAATAAAAAGCAAGGCCAAAGTGTATATAATTCTCTGGCGAAGTTCGTGAATCTTAAAAATATTTCTAAATGTTTCTGTAAGTCTTGACATTTATTTTCTGCTTAAATCGTTTTAATAGAGCCGCCGGCTTCTTCAATTTTTGTTTTGCCGATTGGCTGAAAGCATTTGCCTCAAGATGAAGCTTTGATGTTAAGTTCCCATTACCTAAAATTTTCACAGGTTTATTCAAACTTTTGATTAAACCGAAATTTTTTAGAGAGGCGATGTCAACAGATGACACATCAATTTTTTTTCATCTACTAGTTTCTGTATCGAACCTAAATTAACCACCTGTGAATAAACTTTAAAAGGACTGGTGAAGCCATGTTTTGGAATTCTTCTCTGCAACGGCATTTGTCCACCTTCGAACCATGCACGCTTTTTTGCGCCTGAACGTGAAAGCTGTCCATTCATACCTTTTGTTGCAGTTCCGCCATGACCGGAGCCTTCACCCCGCCCTATGCGTTTTCGTTTTTTCCTTGATCCTTCTGCGTATTTAAGATTACTTAATATATCCATTATTGAACCTTTTGTCTATTCTTTTATTTCTTCAACTTTGACTAAATGATCTACTTTTCTAACCATGCCGCGAATTTGTGGAGTGTCGTTGTGCACCTTCCAATAATTCGGACGACCAAGACCCAAAGCTTCAATGGTACGTTTCTGATCCTTTGGTCTATCAATAATACTTCTAATCTGTGTTACCTTAATTTTACTCATACTGCCTCTATTAAGAAATAAATAATTCAGAAACTGCCATACCACGTTTTTTCGACATGGTACGTGCATCAATCTGATTTAATAGCCCATTCAATGTGGCTTTTACCTGATTATGCGGATTACTTGATCCAAGTGATTTGGTTAATATATCTGTAATTCCGGCAGCTTCAAGAACTGCACGAACGCCACCACCGGCAATCAAACCTGTTCCAGGTGTAGCTGGCTTTAGAAGTACTTTGCCCGCTCCAAATTTTCCAATTATCTGATGAGCAACAGTACCTTTGATAATAGAAACTTTTACAAGGCTTTTCTTAGCATCATCCACACCCTTTGATATAGCATCCGTAACTTCGTTGGCTTTACCAAGCCCTACACCAACAACGCCGTTTCCATTTCCAACAACAACAATAGCATTGAAGCTAAATCTTCTACCACCCTTAACAACTTTAGCTACCCTGTTTATGTGTACAACTTTTCTTTTAAACCTTCAACTTCGGTTGATTTAATGGTTTTCAAGCTTCACTCCGTAATCTACATTAATAATAAAAGTAATATTTAGATAATTAATTGCTGCCGGGAGAGGACTCGAACCTCTGCAGACGCCTCCAAAGGGCGTAGTCCTGCCATTAGACGACCCGGCATTAGAAAACATATCCGGCATTAAAACTTTAGTCCTTTCTCGCGAGCACCTTCGGCAACAGCCTGTATTCTTCCATGATAACGATATCCATTACGATCAAAAACTACTGAACTAATTTTTTGTTCAATCGCTTTGGAGGCGACTAAATTGCCAACCAATTTGCTTTTTGCTGCTTTACCTTTGGCAGTTTTTAAATCTGCTTCAATTTCTTTGGATAATGAGGAAGCTGCAACCAACGTTTTACCAGTAGTATCATCAATGATTTGTGCATAAATATTACTAAGACTTCTATAAACAGTTAATCGGGGAGTTTCGGGTGTTCCGGAAATCTTATTTCTAATTTTTGTTTTAGAACGTAATCGTTTGTTATTGTTTCTCTTAATCATAGTTAAACTTTCCTTCTGTTACTTACCGGCAGTTTTACCAGCTTTTCTTCTGATCTGTTCATTTGAATATTTAATACCTTTACCTTTGTAAGGTTCAGGTTTACGGATTGATCTTATTTTAGCTGCAACTAATCCAACTAATTGTTTGTCGACACCTGAGATTGTTATGGCATTGGGAGTTGGAGCTTGAAGTTTAACCCCCTCCGGCGGCATAAAAAATATCGGGTGTGAGAATCCTATATTAAACAACAGGTTATTTCCTTTTAATTCAGCTTTGTAACCAACGCCGATAATGTCCAAACTTTTCGAATATTCTTCTGTAACACCGGTTACCATATTCTGAATTAATGCTCTTGTTAAACCATGCAGTGCTTTATTTTCTTTAAGATCATTTGGGCGTTCTACTGTAATTTCAGAATCCTTTACCACCGCCTTCATACTGGGGTGAATATCGTGTATTAACTCCCCTTTAGGACCTTTAACTTTTATCTGTAAACCACTAAGGTTTATAGTTACACCCTTAGGAACTACTATTATTTTTTTACCGATTCTTGACAATTTAATTCTCCATTCAATAAAATATTACCAAATATAGCAAACAACTTCGCCACCGATCGCCTGGGTTTTAGCTTGTTTGTCAGTTAGCAGACCTTTGGATGTGGAAATAACAGCAACACCTAAACCATTATATACACGGGGAAGTTTATCAGCATTCTTATAGATTCTTAAACCGGGGGTGCTGACTCTCCTTAACCCCGAAATTGCAGGAACACCATTTCTATATTTAAGAACCACTCTTAATATATTTTGTTTAGTATCCTCAATTTCAGTGAAGTCCTCAACAAAATTTTGTTGTTTCAAAATGCTAACGAGCTGCTTTTTCATATTCGAAGATGGAATATCCACTCGAAGATGCTTTGCTCTAGAAGCGTTTCTAATTCTAGTTAATAAATCTGATATCGGATCTGTAACAGCCATTTTTTTCTCCTTCTACCAACTTGATTTTTTTAATCCGGGAATTTCGCCCCGTAATGCCATTTCTCTTAAAACAAGCCTGGAAACTCCGAACTTTCGATAGAAAGATCTTGCTCTGCCTGTCATCATACATCTATTCATTAGCCTGACTGGAGACGAATTTTTAGGAAGCTCCTGAAGTGCTTCATAATCACCCTTCTTTTTTAATTCCTCTCTCAAAGTACGATATTTTTCAGAGAGTCTTCTTCTTTTCTCTTCACGTGCCAGTAAGCTTTTTCTTGCCATAAACTTTTCCTATGCTGTTTTAATTTCTTTTTTTCTGAATGGAATACCGAAAGCTTGAAGTAACTCGAAAGCCTCGGAATCATTTTTAGCTGTAGTTACAATCGTGATGTCCATACCTACTACTTTTGTAACCTTATCCGGATTTATCTCGGGAAAGATTATTTGTTCTTTAATTCCCATTGTATAATTGCCACGTCCATCAAAAGACTTATCCGATAGACCTCTAAAATCTCGAACACGAGGTAATGCAACGTTTATTAATCTATCAAGAAGTTCATACATTCTGTCTTTTCGCAATGTGACCATAGCACCAATATTAACGCCTTCTCTAAGCTTAAAATTTGAAATTGATTTTTTTGCTTTTCGAATACTCGCCTTCTGACCTACTATAGTTTCAAGTTCTTTTACCGCCTGTTCTAAAAGTTTTTGATCATTGACTGCTTCGCCGACACCCATATTAACAACAACCTTAACTATTTTAGGAACCTGCATCACACTTTTGTACTTGAACTTTTTCATCAGAGTAGGAATGATTTCTGATTTGTAAATCATACCCAAACGAGAAGGAACTCTTGTTTCTTTTTCATTTGAAGTAACCTTCTTTTCAGAAGATTCTTTTTTTGTTTTTTTAGAAGATTTTTCTTCAGTAACTGTTTTTTGTTTTTTCTCTGCCATTCTTAATTCAAACTTTAATTATAATATTAGAGCATTTCGCCGCTTACTTTACTAACTCTTGTAATTTTTTTCTTGCCGGTCTTTTCATCAAGAATAATTTTTGAACCGATTCTTGTTGGTTCGCCGGATTTGGGGTCTATTACCATAACGTTAGAAGAATTTATCGGCGCTTCCTTTTCTAAAATACCACCTTGCGGACTTTTTTGATTTGGTTTAGTGTGGCGTTTACGAAGATTTATACCTTCTATAATTACACGGTTTTCTTTTGGAAAAACTTTAAGAACTTTTCCAGATTTACCGCGATCGTTTCCGCTAATTACCATTACATTGTCGTTTTTTCTAATTCTCATCTTACTTCCGATTTATAATACTTCTGGAGCTAATGAAATTATTTTCATAAACTGTTTATCTCTTAATTCCCTTGCAACAGGTCCAAAAATTCTTGTGCCCCTGGGTTCGCCCTGAGCGTTTAAAAGAACCGCTGCATTTTCATCAAACCTGATATAAGAGCCGTCTTTTCTTCTAACTTCTTTTTTTGTTCGCACAATTACTGCGCGGGATACTTCGCCTTTTTTTACACCGCCCTTAGGGATGGCTGTTTTAACTGCTACAACAATCAAATCACCGAGGCTTGCATATTGTCTGCCGCTTCCACCTAAAACCCTGATGCACCGAACTTTCTTTGCACCCGAATTATCAGCAACCACTAAATTTGTTTCTTCTTGAATCATCTTGATTACTCCGTATTACTATTTGGCTTTTTCAACAATTTCAACTAAACGCCATTTTTTTTTCAAACTAAGCGGTCTGGTTTCCATTATTTTAACTTTATCACCCTGGGCGCATTCATTTTTTTCATCATGAGCCATTAGTTTGGTAGTTTTTTTGAAATATTTTTTATACTTCGGATGAGGTACTTTTCTTTCGATGGCAACGGTAATGGTTTTATCCATTTTACTACTAACTACGACACCGGTTCTTGTTTTTCTCAATGGGCGTTCTGTCGTCATTTTGAATCAACTCCTTCTTTTTTAATTTTTGAAGCTTTGATTTCAGCCAATTGTCTTTCTCTGATAATAGTCTTCATTCTCGCTATATCTTTTTTCACTAAATTTAATTTAGATGTATTTGTTAATTGTTTCAGTTGATGAGCGAAGCGTAAATCAATTATATTTTTTTCTTCTTCCTCGATTCTTTTGAGGAGTTCATCGGTTTTCATTTCTTTAATTTCATAAATCTTCATTGATAATTCCTATTAAGATTCGTAATCTGGTCTTGCAACCATCTTTGTTTTTATAGGCAGTTTAGAAGAACAAGTTCTGAAAGCATCAAGTGCGATATCCTTTGAAACACCAGATACTTCGAAAAGAATTCTGCCCGGTTTTATAACTGCGACCCAAAATTCAGGTGCGCCTTTTCCTTTTCCCATTCTGGTTTCAAGTGGTTTTTTAGAAACAGGCTTATCAGGGAAAATTCTGATCCAAACTTTTCCATCTCTTTTCATTTTTCTCGATAAAGCAATACGACAAGCTTCGATTTGTCTGCTTGTTATCCAGTCAGGTTCGAGCGCTTTCAATCCGAAATCACCAAAAGCCACGGAGCTTCCACGTTTAGCGTTGCCTTTTCTTCTTCCACGTTGTGATTTTCTAAATTTAACTCTTTTCGGCATTAACATTTTAAATTCTCCGGTATTTTATTCTGAAACTCTCTTGCCTAAAATTTCGCCGTGGCAAATCCATACTTTTATTCCAATAGATCCATAGACCGTTTCAGCTCTTCCAGTTGCATAATCAATATCTGCTCGCAAAGTATGAAGTGGAATTCGCCCTTGTTTGTATTGTTCTGTGCGTGCCATTTCTGCACCGCCAAGTCTGCCAGCACACATGATTCTAATTCCTTCAGCTCCCATTCTCATTGCAGAAGTGATAGCCATTTTCATAGCTCTCCTGAAAGAAACACGTCCGGTTAGCTGCATTGCAATGTTCTCTGCCACAAGATAAGCATCTAATTCTGGGCGCTTAATTTCGGTTATCTGAACTTTAACTTCTTTATCTGTCACTTGTCTTAATTCTTGTTCCAGCTGTGTTATTTCTTTTCCACTTTTACCAATAACAACTCCAGGCCTCGACGTGGAAATTGTAAGAATAATATTTTTGGAAGTTCTGTCTATTATGATTCTGGAAATTCCGGCTTTTTTAAGTCTGTTTCTAACGTATGCTCTTAACTTAGAATCTTCTTTCAGTTTGTGAGCATAACTTTTATTTTCATACCAATTAGAGTCCCATCCTCTAATTATTCCAACTCTTAATCCAACCGGATTTGTTTTTTGTCCCAAAAATTTATCTCCTAATTTATTCTTTTGTGGCGACCACAATTGTTAAGTGACAAGATCTTTTTCTAATTTTATAAGCACGACCCATGGGGGCTGGTGAAATTCTTTTTAATGTAGGTCCTTGATCAACGAACACCTCTTTTACATAAAGATCAGAAGGTTCAATTCTCTCGGTCTCATTTGCATTCATAAGATTTGAAACGGCAGATCTTAAAACTTTTTCAGCATCATTCGATGCATGCTTTGGTTGAAAGTGAAGAATTTCCATTGCTCTATCAACCCGGATTCCTCTAATAAGATCGATTACCAATCTCATTTTCCTGGGTGATGAACCTATATATCTGTGTATTGCTTTTGCTTCCATTATAACTTGAAACCTTTTTAATTAGTTTTAGCAGCTTTTTCAGCCTTAGTTCCCGGATGTCCTCTGAAAATTCTTGTTGGTGAAAATTCCCCTAACTTATGACCAACCATATTTTCAGTAACATAAATTGGAATCATTTTGTTGCCGTTGTGAACCGCGATAGTATGTCCAACAAAGTCTGGTAAAATAGTTGATGAACGAGACCAAGTTTTAATAATTTTTTTTTGATTACTTTCATTCAGCTTTTTAATTTTTTGAAATAGTTTGGTGCTGACAAAAGGACCTTTTTTAATTGATCTTGGCATTGATTACTCTATTTTTTACGTCTTTTAATAATGAATTTATTCGAACTCTTTTTATGTTTACGGGTTTTAAGCCCTTTAGCTTTTTGACCCCACGGTGAAACAGGATGACCGCCGCCTGATGTTTTACCTTCACCACCACCCATCGGATGATCGACCGGGTTCATTGCTACACCTCTAACATGAGGTCTAATTCCCATCCATCGGCTTCTACCGGCTTTTCCCAAACTTATGTTTTCTTTTTCAGAATTTCCAACTATCCCGTAGGTAGCCATGCAATTTAGTCTTATCATTCGAACTTCGCCAGAAGGCATTTTTAACTGTGCATAATCACCATCCTTTGAAAGGACCTGTAAGGATGAACCTGCACTTCGACCGAGCTGACCACCTTTGCCAGGTTTGATTTCAACATTATGAACAAAACTGCCTAAAGGCATATCGCTCAATGGTAAAGCATTGCCAACTGTAATATCGCTTCCGACTCCAGAAATAACTTTGGTACCTACCTGTAATCCTTCAGGAGCTAAAATATATCTTTTTTCACCATCAACGTAGTGCAGCAAGGCTATCCGGCATGTTCTATTAGGATCATACTCTATTGAATGTACTGTTGCTGGAATTCCAGATTTATCTCTTTTAAAATCTATTATTCGATATCTCTGTTTATGTCCACCGCCGATATGTCTTGCTGTTACTCTACCGTGATTATTTCTACCGCCGCTTTTTTTAATAGCTTTGGTAAGTGACTTTTCAGGTGTTGATTTTGTAATCTCCTCAAATGAAAAATCTGATCTAAATCTTGTACCAGGAGTATTTGGTTTTAATTTAATTATAGCCATTTTTTAACCTTAATTACCGCTTTAAACTTGCTCGAATAATTCAATTGTTTCACCCTTCTTAAGAGTGATATATGCTTTTTTTGTTGCAGAAGTCTTCCCAGAAAATCTTCCGCTTTTTCTAAACTGAGTTTTTAACTTACCGGGATGATTAACAGTTCTAACTGATTCAACATGCACTTGGAATTTTTTTTCGATCTCTTTTGCAATTTCTATTTTATTTGCTGCAGGTGAAACCATAAATCCATAGATACCTTTATCCGCAGTTAGGTTTGTCATTTTTTCAGTTATCAGAGGTCTTATTAAAATCTGACGCATCTTAGTTTACCCCCTCCTTCCTGGTTTGAAAAGAATTCGTTATCGTCTCAACGGCACCTTTCTGAAGTACAAGTACTTGATTGTTGAGAATGTCATAGGTAGAAGCTTTTGCAGCCTCGAGTACCCGAACTTTCGCAATATTACGGCCTGACTTATAGATGGTTTCCATGTTTTCTTTAGTCAATAATAATACCTTTTTGCCACCAACCTTCAATGCACTAAGCATTTTTGCAAATTCTTTAGTTTTTGGATTTTCAAAATTGAAATCTTCGACAATAATTAATTGCTCGTCTTTTACTTTATAACTTAATGCCGATCTGCGTGCCAATTTTTTAACTTTTTTGGGAATATCCTCTCTATAATCTCGTGGTCGAGGTCCGAAAATAGTTCCTCCACCAACCCATAGTGGTGATCGTGTGGTACCTGCTCTTGCACCACCCCTGCCTTTTTGCTTCCATGGTTTTTTACCGCCGCCGCTCACTTCTCCTCTTTCTTTAGACTTGTGAGTACCCTGTCTTTGATTGGCTAAGTATGATTTAACAGAAAGATAGATTGCATGATCATTTGGTTGAATGCCAAATATATCATCAGCTAATTCAATTTTTTCGCCGGTAACCGAACCGTCTATTTTGTAAATATCTAAATTCATTTTTTTTCCATTACTTCTTTATCAATTCAACAATTGAGTTGATTGCGCCCGGAACTGCACCACGAATTAATAATAAATTTTCTTCAGGCATTATTCTAACAATCTGTAAATTAGCAATTGTTACGTTAGTAAATCCCATACGTCCGGCCATTCGTTGACCTTTAAAAACTCTTGAAGGATAAGAACTTGCACCTATTGACCCGGGGGCACGAAGACGATCACTTTGACCATGAGTAGTACCGCCAACTCCGCCAAAACCATGCCTTCTCATTACACCTTGGAAGCCTTTTCCTTTTGTTCTACCGCGTACCTTAATCTTTTCGCCAACAGAAAAATATCGCTCTTTATTTCATCACCCGGTTTGAAATCTTTAATTGCGTAACCTTTGAACTCCTTTAAGAATGCTGTTGCCGACACATTATTTTTCTTAAAATGACCGAGTAAAGGTTTAGTTATATTTTTTTCTTTTTTTTCAGCAAATCCTAATTGAAGCGCCTCATATCCGTCTTTTTCTTTTGTACGAATCGAAACAACTTTACAAGGTCCTGCTTGCACAATGGTTACCGGTATGAGTTCACCATTAGTGCTAAATACACTTGTCATTCCTATTTTTTTACCAATTAAGCCAAGCATCATTGCTCCAGTTTCGTTAAAGCTTTATCTCAATGTCAACGCCAGCAGGTATATCTAATTTACTGAGGGAGTCAACAGTTTTGTTATTAGAATTATGAATATCAATAATTCTTTTATGAGCGCGAGTTTCGAATTGTTCACGCGATTTTTTATCAACATGGGGAGATCTTAACACAGTATAAACTGTTCTTTTAGTTGGCAATGGTATAGGCCCAGATACAACTGCTCCTGTACTTCTTACTGTCTTGATAATCTTTTCAGTTGATTTATCAATTAGAATGTGATCGTAAGATTTTAACTTAATTCTAATTTTTTGACCTGCCACTAAAGTATCTCCTTTTAAGTATTAAACACACAAAAGGGAGACGAGGCTCCCTAATTGTGCATAATTTATTTATTCAATTATCTTTGTTACAACACCAGCACCAACAGTTCTACCACCTTCACGAATAGCAAATCTTAATTTCTCTTCCATAGCAATAGGAGAAATCAAATCAATTGATAATCTGATGTTATCTCCCGGCATAACCATTTCTGTTCCTTCAGGTAAAGTAGCAACTCCAGTTACATCGGTTGTTCTAAAATAAAACTGTGGTCTGTATCCATTAAAAAATGGCGTGTGTCTTCCACCTTCATCTTTAGAAAGAATGTAAACTTCACCTTCAAATTTCATATGAGGAGTTATGGAACCCGTTTTTGCAAGTACCATTCCTCTTTCGATTTCATTTTTATCAACACCTCTTAATAAAATTCCAGCATTATCACCAGCCATAGCAGAATCAAGTTCTTTCCTAAACATTTCGATACCGGTAACAACTGTTTTTTTGTGAAGTCCTAAACCAATAAGTTCAACCTCTTCCTGAATTTTTACCTGTCCTCTTTCAACTCTTCCAGTAGCTACTGTACCGCGGCCAGTGATTGAAAAAACATCTTCAACCGGCATTAAGAACGGTTTATCCGTGCTTCTTTCAGGAACGGGAATGTAAGAGTCAACTGCATCCATAAGCTGCCAAATACAATTGAATCTTTCATCAGTAATAGGAACTGCCGGATCTGATCCAGCTTCTAATGCACGAAGCGCTGAACCTTTAATGATTGGGATATCGTCACCAGGAAATTCATATTTTTTTAACAGATCTCTCAATTCTTCTTCAACAAGCTCAATCAATTCCGGATCATCAACCATATCTACTTTATTTAAGAATACAACAATCTTTGGTACACCGACCTGACGAGCCAAAAGAATATGCTCTCTTGTCTGCGGCATAGGACCATCAGTAGCAGCCACGACAAGAATTGCCCCATCCATTTGCGCTGCACCGGTAATCATGTTTTTCACATAATCAGCGTGACCAGGACAATCAACGTGAGCATAGTGTCTGTTAGCGGTTGAATATTCAACATGAGCGGTTGCAATAGTAATTCCTCTTTCTCTTTCTTCAGGTGCGTTATCAATACTATCAAATGATCTGATTGCTGATAAACCTTTTCTTGAAAGAGCCATAGTGATAGCAGCAGTTAATGTAGTTTTACCATGATCTACGTGACCGATAGTGCCGATGTTAACGTGCGGCTTACTTCTGTCAAATTTTTCTTTAGCCATCTGTCATTTCTCCTTATGAATTAGATTTTTCTTAATTAATAAAATTATGTTGTTGCAGTTGATTTTTTACCGAGAGATTTTTCAGCTATTTCTTCAGCAATTGATTTTGGAACTTCATTATAATGTGAAAACTGCATTGAATAGATTGCTCTTCCTTGTGTCATCGATCTTAATATAGTTGCGTAGCCGAACATCTCTGCAAGTGGAACTATTGCTTTGATCACCTGAGCATCTTTTCTGGCTGTAAATCCTTCGATCTTCCCTCTTCTGGAATTAAGATCACCCATTACATCACCGAGATATTCTTCAGGCGTGATTACTTCAACGCTCATCATTGGTTCGAGAAGAACAGGCCTTGCTTTTTTAGATCCTTCTTTAAAAGCAATTGAACCGGCAACTTTGAAAGAGAGCTCATCCGAATCTACGTCATGATACGAACCATCAAATATTTTTGCTTTAATATCTACGACGGGGAATCCTGCAACAATACCATTACGCATTGCTTCTTGAATACCAACAGAAACTGCCGGGATATATTCCTTAGGCACCACCCCGCCAACAATTCCATTCGTGAATTCATAGCCCTTACCAGGTTCATTTGGAGAAAGCTCAACCCAAACGTGACCAAACTTTCCTCGACCACCAGATTGTTTTATAAACTTCCCTTCACTATCCACTGTTTGTGTTATGGTTTCTCGATATGCCACTTGTGGTTTACCGATATTTGCTTCAACTTTGAATTCTCTTCTCATTCTATCAACTAAGATTTCAAGATGTAATTCGCCCATGCCACTCATTAAAGTTTGACCGGTTTCATCATCAACCTTAACTCTAAAAGTAGGGTCTTCATCAGACAACTTTTGAAGTGCATCAGAAAGTTTATCCTGATCAGCTTTAGTTTTTGGTTCGATAGCTATCTGGATTACAGGCTCTGGGAAAATAATTTTTTCAAGGATAACCGGATCTTTTTCATCACAAAGTGTGTCACCGGTTCGGGTAAATTTTAAACCGACAGCAGCTGCGATATCACCAGCCCTAACTTCATCCACTTCCTCGCGATGATTCGCATGCATCTGCATCAACCGACTGATTCTTTCTTTTTTGCCACTTGTAGAATTAAAAATATAAGAGCCGGAAGAAAGAGTTCCACAATAAACTCTAAAAAAAGTCAACTTTCCAACGTAGGGATCATTCATTATTTTAAATGCCAGAGCCGTAAATTTTTCATCATCGCTAATTTTTCTCTCCACCATGTCTTTGATACCAATGTGATGCGCTTCGATCGCGGGATTATCCATCGGAGATGGGAGAAAATCAATTACTGAATCTAATAATTTTTGTACACCTTTATTTTTAAAGGCAGAGCCGCAAAGAACCGGAATAATTTTCGATTGAATTGTTGCTCTTCTTAAAACTTTTTTTACTTCATCAGCACTAATGTCTTTTCCTTCCAAATACTTTTCGAGTAGAGTATCATCAACATCACTAACTGCTTCTAACATTAGAGTTCTGTATTTGGTAGTGATCTCTAAAAGATCATGTGGAATTTCAATATCTTCAAAGGTTGAACCGGAGGCATCTTCAGTGTACATTCTTGCCTTAAGAGTTATGAGATTTATAACTCCAGCAAAAAGATCGCCTTCGCCAATTGGAAGCGTAACTGGAACAGCATTAGCACCGAGTCTATCCTTCATCATTTGTACGGCATTGTAAAAATCAGCACCGGTTCTATCCATTTTATTAACAAAGGCTATTCTTGGGACACCATATTTATCAGCTTGTCTCCAAACAGTTTCTGATTGGGGCTCAACTCCACCAACAGCACAGAATAATGCGACAGCACCATCTAAAACTCGTAATGATCTTTCAACTTCAACAGTGAAGTCGACATGACCTGGTGTATCAATTATGTTTATCTGGTGATCCTTCCATAAACATGTAGTAGCAGCACTAGTAATAGTGATACCGCGTTCTTTTTCCTGCTCCATCCAATCCATCGTGGCAGCGCCATCGTGAACTTCCCCAATACGATGAGTTCTTCCGGTATAAAAAAGGATTCTTTCAGTTGTAGTGGTTTTTCCGGCATCAATGTGAGCCATAATTCCGATGTTGCGTACTTTATCTATATTAAATTTTCTTGCCATTTATTTATACGTTTATCTATTCTAATTCTTATTCAACTTTTTGTTACCATTTGAAATGAGCGAAAGCTTTATTCGCTTCAGCCATTTTGTGAGTGTCTTCTTTTTTCTTTACTGCAGAGCCATCATTGTTTGATGCGGCGATTAACTCAGAAGCTAACTTAGCCGACATGGATTTTTCTCCCCTAGACCTTGAATAGGTTCTTACCCATCTTAAGGCTAAAGCAATTCTTCTTTCAGGTCTTACTTCTGACGGGACCTGGTATGTAGCGCCACCAACTCGACGACTTCTAACTTCAATCATAGGCTGAATATTACCAATCGCCTTTTTGAATGTTTCCATTCCAGATTTTTTTGTCCTTTCCTCAATAAGAGCAAACGCCTCATAAACTAATTTACGAGCAGCCGCTTTTTTACCGTCATACATTAGGCTATTAATAAATTTAGCCACAAGTAAGTCTTTGTATTTTGGATCAGGTTTAATAAATCTTTTTTCAGCTCTTTTTTTTCTCATACTTATTTAGCCTTAGGTTTTTTAGCTCCGTATTTTGACCTGCTTTTTTTTCTATCTTCAACACCACTTGTATCAAGCGTTCCCCTGATTATATGGTATCTTACACCAGGGAGATCTTTCACTCTACCACCTCTGATAAGAACGATTGAGTGCTCCTGTAAGTTGTGACCTTCACCTGGAATATAAGCTGTGACTTCCATTCCATTGGTCAACCTCACCCTTGCAACTTTTCGAAGTGCAGAATTTGGTTTCTTCGGAGTAGTCGTATAAACCCTGGTACACACTCCTCTTTTCTGCGGACACGAATCAAGCGCCGGAGCTTTCTTTTTAGCAAGGATTGTTTTTCTTCCTTTTCTAACTAACTGACTTATTGTGGGCACAAAATCTCCTGGATTCTGGTTATTAAAAAAATTCAGACTTCAAATATAGTCTTTGATACAAAATATGTCAAGAAAACTATGAAATATTTTAATTTTATTATTTTTTATTGAACAAAAATTAAATCTTAACCTCTAATTGTTCATCGGTTTCCTGAACTGGTTCAAGTTCTTCGGATTTTAGGATTACTTTTCTGTACTTCTTCAACCCTGTTCCAGCCGGAACTAAATGACCCATGACCACATTTTCTTTCAGACCTAACAGATAATCCACTTTAGCTTCAGTGGCTGCGTTAGCAAGAACTTTTGTGGTTTCCTGAAACGATGCTGCAGAAATAAAACTTTCAGTTGATAACGCTGCTGAAGTGATTCCAAGCAGCAAGTGCTCGAATGTTGCGGGCTCAGCATCACGATATTTCGCCTGTTCTTTTTCCTTCTTCTTTAAATCGTTATTAATCTCTCTAATTTTGGATTTAAGCACCAACTGTCCATTCTTTAATTTTGAGTCGCTTTTATCTTCCACAACAACCATAGACATAATTCGCTCATTTTCTTCTATAAAGGAATTCCTATCCACTAAGTCTTCCTCCAAAAATCTAGTGTCGCCGGGAGAAACGATTACGATTTTTTGGAGCATTTGTTTAACAATTACTTCAATATGTTTATCATTTATTTTAACGCCCTGCAATCTGTAAACATCCTGTATTTCATTAACTAAGTATTCCTGTACTGCACTTGTTCCCTTAATCTTTAGAATGTCATGAGGATTGATTGGACCGTCTGTAATTTTTTCACCTGCCGGTATTTCATCCCCCTCCTGGACTAAAACATGTTTACCAAGCGCAACGTTATATTTCTTTTCATCCGAGCCATCAGGTGCTGTAACAATAATTTCCCTGGAGCCTTTCTTCTTAGCGCCAAATTTTACAATGCCTTCAATTTCTGAAACAACAGATGGCTCATGCGGACTTCTTGCCTCAAATAATTCTGTAACTCTCGGGAGACCGCCAGTGATATCTCGTGTTTTAGAAGCCTGTCTTGAAATTTTTGCTAGTATTGTTCCAGCTTGTATTGTTTCACCTTCTTCGACAGATAAATATGCGCGGATGGGTAGATTAAATAGTTTTTTATTTTCTCCATCTTCGATAAGAATGCTGGGGGTAAGGTTTTTATCCTTTGATTCAGTTACTACTTTTTGAACGTGCCCGGTCTGCTCATCAGTTACTTGCTGCAATGTAGAGCCTTCAATAAGATCCACAAATTTAACCCGTCCACTAATATCGGTTAAGATCACCGAATTATATGGATCGTGATTGTATAGGGCTTGACGTTTCGTAATCTTCTGCCCCTCATCAACAATCAGCTCTGAACCGTAGGGGACATCATATTTTTTGAGTTGGCGGTTATCAGTATCGTAAATAGCTATAGCACCTCTTCTGCCTGTAACAACTTTAGTTTTGCCTAAATAATCTGCACGCTCAACAAAATTGATTCGATCAAACTTAATTATACCATCAACATTTGATTCTACTTGTGACTGGCTTGCAATTCTGGATGATGTTCCGCCAAGGTGGAAGGTTCTCAAAGTAAGCTGAGTTCCTGGTTCGCCAATGGACTGCGCTGCTACGATTCCAACTGCCTCGCCTATCTCCACCATCTTAGCATTCGTAAGGTTTCTACCATAACATTTTGCGCAAACACCTCTTCTAGATTCGCAAGTAAGTACAGTTCGAATATAAACCGAATCAAGATTTGCATCTTCAATTTTTTCAGCAATTGATTCGGTAATAAGTTGCCCTGATTCGACAATGAGTTCATCAGTTCGCGGATCAAACACATCTTCCTGTGTTACTCTGCCAATTACTCGTTCTGCTAACGGCTCTCTTTCCTGTTCAACATCTTTTAGAGCTTTAATCTCAATTCCCAAAATTGTACCGCAGTCATCTTCAGTTATAATTACATCCTGAGCAACATCAACTAATCTTCGTGTCAGATAGCCTGCGTCAGCGGTTTTAAGTGCTGTATCTGCCAATCCTTTTCGCGCACCATGTGTAGATATAAAATATTCGAGTACCGAAAGACCTTCTTTAAAGTTTGCAACGATTGGGTTCTCAATTATTTCTCCGGCTTGTCCGGATAGTGATTTTTGAGGTTTCATCATAAGACCACGCATTCCTGCAAGTTGTCTAACCTGTTCTTGCGAACCTCTTGCACCTGAATCAACCATCATGTGCAACGAATTGAATCCTCCATTGTGAAAACGGATTTTATCCATCAAAGCTTTGGCAACATCGTTAGTTGTATGCGTCCAAACATCTATAATTTTATTATATCTTTCAGCATCTGTAATAACGCCTTGTTCGTGTTCATTTAATATTCCCTCTACCTTTTTATTTGCTTTCGTAATCAGCAATACTTTTTCTTCAGGGATGATCATATCAGCGTAACTTACTGATAGACCCCCTGCTGTTGAGTATCTGAACCCTAATTCTTTTAAATCATCCAGGAATTTCGCAGTTACTTTATTGCCCAATTTTAAAAACATTTTTCCGATAAATCCACCAAATGTTTTTTTAACGAGAACCTGATTATAGTAGCCCATTTCCTTGGGTACAATTTGATTAAAAATTATTTTTCCTGTAGTGGTTTCTATAATCTGTCCATCTATTCTAACTTTAATTTTTGCATGCAGTCCAATTACTTTTGAATTATAGGCGATCAAAACTTCTTCAGGTGATCCAAAAGTCAATCCTTCTCCCTTATCTCCATCTTTGTGTTTAGTCAAGTAATAGCAGCCCAATACTATATCCTGTGTGGGAACGACAATTGGACTTCCATTTTGGGGAGACATAATATTATGGCTGCTGAGCATTAATAAATTAGCTTCGAGCTGTGCCTCGTATGAAAGGGGCACGTGAACAGCCATTTGATCACCATCAAAGTCGGCGTTGAAGGCTGTACATACCATCGGATGTAATTGAATTGCACGACCATCAATTAGTATTGGTTGAAATGCTTGAATTCCAAGTCTATGCAAGGTAGGTGCTCTATTTAAAAGTACAGGGTGCCCTTCGATGATCTTTGCGAGTACATCCCAGATTATTGGATCTTTTCTATCAACAACTTTACGGGCACTTTTAACTGTTTTGTTATGCCCGCGTTCAATTAATTTTCTGATCACAAATGGTTTGAAAAGTTCTATTGCCATATCTTTAGGCAGCCCGCACTGATGAAGTTTCAATTCCGGACCAACCACAATAACCGACCTGCCTGAATAATCAACTCTTTTACCAAGAAGATTTTGGCGAAAACGACCTTGTTTACCTTTGAGCATGTCGCTTAATGATTTCAATGGACGGTTGTTATCACTTCGTACGGCACTTCCTCTTCTTGAATTATCAAACAATGCATCAACTGATTCCTGAAGCATTCTTTTTTCATTTCTTAGTATGACTTCGGGCGCCTTGATATCAATCAATCTTTTTAAGCGATTATTTCTGATAATCACTCTTCTATATAAATCATTCAAGTCACTCGTGGCAAATCTTCCACCTTCAAGAGGAACAAGCGGACGCAATTCCGGAGGTATGATTGGGATGTAACTCATAACCATCCACTCCGGTCGGTTAGCGACTTTGTTCTCTGATTCTTTGAAAGCTTCAAGAACACGAAGGCGCTTTAAAAGATCCTGTTTCTTCTGTTGGGAGCCTTCTACCTTTACCTGCTCGCGTAATTCTTTTGACACTTTTTCGATATCAATTTTTTTAAGAATCTCTTTAACTGCATCACCGCCGATTCGAGCAACAAATTTATTAGGATCTTCATCGCTCAACTTTTCATTTCCTGCCGGCAGAGAATTCAACACCTCGAAGTATTGATCTTCAGATATTAAGTCTTTTTTATTTAATCCTGTAGGCCCGGGGTTAAGCACAATATAAGATTCGTAATAAACGACCTTTTCTAATTCTTTGAGACTAAGCCCGATAATATTTCCAATTTTTGATGGTTGAGTTCTGAAAAACCATATATGAACAATTGGAACAGCAAGACCAATATGCCCCATCCTTTCGCGGCGGACACTTTTTTGTGTTACTTCAACGCCGCAACGATCGCAAATAATTCCTTTGTATCTAATTCTTTTATACTTACCGCAGTAGCATTCCCAATCTCGTGTTGGACCAAAAATCTTTTCGCAGAATAAACCATCTTTTTCCGGTCTGAAAGATCTATAATTAATTGTCTCGGGTTTTGTAACTTCTCCATAGGATCTTGAAAGTATATCGTCGGGACTGGCAAGAGTAATTGTCAGTGTCTGAATATCTTTCATTGCATTTTCTTGAATTCTAAACGACATTTTTTAACTCCTAATTTCTAATTTGATTCGGATTGTGCGCATTAACTTTTATGTCCAGTCCTAATCCCTGGAGTTCTTTAATCATTACATTAAAGGCTTCAGGAACGTTAGGTTCCAATAAATTTTCACCTTTAACAATGGACTCATAAGCCTTTGCTCTTCCAACTACATCATCACTTTTTATTGTAAGTATTTCTTGTAATATATGTGAAGCACCATAAGCTTCCAGCGCCCAGACTTCCATTTCACCAAATCTCTGACCGCCGAACTGAGCTTTTCCGCCTAATGGCTGCTGAGTTATTAGTGAGTATGGTCCAATTGAACGGGCATGTATTTTATCATCTACCAAGTGGCTCAATTTAAGCATGTAGATATAGCCGCATGTTACTTTTTGATGAAATTTTTCTCCGGTTCTTCCATTATAAAGATCGGTTTTGCTGCCTGACTCAAGTGAAGCTTTTTTAAGCCACTCTTCAACATCTTCAACTTTAGCACCATCGAAGATTGGAGTTGAAAATTTAACTCCGAGTGCTTTTCCAGCCCAGCCAAGTGCAGTTTCATAAAGTTGTCCGAGGTTCATTCTTGAAGGAACACCCAGAGGATTTAATATTATATCCACATGAGTTCCATCAGGCAAGAATGGCATGTCTTCTGCCGGAACAATTTTAGCGACAACACCTTTATTTCCATGTCTGCCAGCCATTTTATCACCCACAGAAAGCTTTCGCTTTTTGGCCACATAAACTTTTGCAAGTTGAACTATCCCTGGGGGAAGTTCATCACCACTGGCGATTTTTAATTTTTCTTTTTTGTATTCCTCCTCAATATCCGAAAGAGCTTCAAAATAATTTTTATAGAGAACAGAGATATGACTATTTAATTTCTTGCTATCAAACCAGTTTAATGTGTAATCAAGTTTGGTCACATCATCCATTTCTGAAAAAGTATTTTCTTTGATAGTTGTTCCATTTCGAAGGACTACACTACCATCCAGATCTCTGATTCCTGAAGTTGTCTCACTACCGCAAAGTTTGGTTAGTTTTTCTACTAATTTTTTATAATGTTCGGAAAGCGAAGAGGAATGTTTTAAGTCTAAATCATCAAAAGCTTTCTTCTCATTTTTCTTGGTATCGCCATCTCTTTTCTTACGATTAAATAATCGTGTTTTGATGACTGTGCCGCGTAATCCGGGAGGTGCTTTGAGCGAAGCATCTTTAACATCTCCAGCTTTATCACCGAATATTGCTCTCAACAGTTTTTCTTCAGGAGTAGGATCGGTTTCACCTTTTGGTGTGATTTTCCCAATCAGTATATCACCTTCTTTAACTTCTGCCCCTTCCCTTACAATTCCATATTCGTCTAAATTTTTAACAGCTTCTTCGCTTACATTAGGAATTTCTCTTGTTAATTCTTCCTCGCCGCGTTTGGTTTCTCTAACTTGTAATTCAAATTCTTCGATATGAATAGAAGTAAAAAGATCCTGGCTAACAACTTTTTCGCTGATAATTATTGCATCTTCAAAA
The DNA here is from genome assembly GCA_016709155.1 of Ignavibacteriales bacterium. Taxonomy (NCBI): domain Bacteria; kingdom Pseudomonadati; phylum Ignavibacteriota; class Ignavibacteria; order Ignavibacteriales; species Ignavibacteriales bacterium. The sequence continues at coordinate 788,297 of JADJEI010000001.1, forward strand.
TTATAACCCCGCCAAGGCATAAACGCAACGAGCACATTTCTACCAAGTGCTAAATCGCCATGCTCAGTTGCCGCACCGTCAGCAATTACATCTCCCTTTTGAACTCTCTGTCCGATCTTTACGATTGGTTTTTGATTGATGCAGGTTTCCTGGTTTGTTCCGCTAAATTTAGTCAATTTATAGGTGGCTCTTCTTATATCGGTAAAACTTGTCAGAGCTTCAAGGCTGTTGGCATTAATATCATATTTGATTATTATTTTGTTAGCATCTACATACTCAACAACACCATCGTCTTCAGATGTTAATACAGCTCTCGAATCCAGAGCCAATTTGCGTTCCATTCCTGTTCCAACAATTGGAGCTTCCGGAATTAATAATGGAACTGCCTGTCTTTGCATGTTTGATCCCATTAAGGCTCTGTTAGCATCATCGTGCTCGAGAAAGGGGATTAGAGCAGCTGCAGCACTTACGATTTGTGCAGGAGCAACATCCATATACTGAATGTTTTCTGGAGTCGCAACCGGGAATTCACCTTTCAGTCTTGATTTTACACGCTCGTTTGCAAACCTTGATTGTTCGGTCAATGGAGCATTTGCTTGTGCTATTGTAAATTGGTCTTCTTGTTCTGCTGTTAAGTATTCAACTTCATTAGAAACTTTTCCTTTATGCACTTTTCTGTAAGGAGTCTCTAAAAATCCATAGCGATTTACTCTTGCATAAATTGTCAGTGAAGAAATTAATCCAATATTTGGTCCTTCAGGAGTTTCAATCGGGCATAAGCGACCATAATGTGTGTAATGAACATCTCTTACTTCGAATCCTGCACGCTCTCTTGTCAAGCCTCCGGGTCCTAATGCCGACATTCTTCTTTTGTGGGTCATTTCGGCTAAAGGATTCGTTTGATCCATGAATTGCGAAAGCTGATTTGTACCGAAGAAAGCATTTATGACGCTGCTTATAGTTCTGGCGTTTACTAATTCCTGTGGAGTAAAATGTTCGGTGTCACGAAGGTTCATTCTTTCTTTAATTGTACGAGCCATTCGAGCCATTCCGATGTTGAACTGCTGACCTAATTGTTCGCCGACTGTTCTAATTCTTCTATTGCCAAGATGGTCAATATCATCAACCTCTTCTTCACCATTTTTTAATTTTATTATATTAGACATGATGGAAACAATATCATCAATTGTCAGAACCGTCATAGTTTCAGGATGGCTTAGACCTAATTTGTCATTCATACGATGACGACCAACGTCACCAAGATCATATCTTTTGTCGTTGAAGAATAATTTATCAATTAACGCTATTGCAGTTTCTGCGTCAGGGGCTTCACCTGTGCGAAGTTGTCTATAAATTGCAAAAAGAGCTTCTTCCTTTGTATGTGCGGTATCTTTTCGGAGTGTGTTTAATATTAAATCATCTTCCGGAACGTTCCCCTCTCGGATGAGTTTTAGTTTATCAACTTCAGCCTCGCCAAGCCTTTCTACATCTTCTTCGGTTAATATACTTTCCTTGGTTAAAAAGATTTCACCTGTCGCCATATCAAAAACATCGCTTGCAATAAATCTACCGATATAATCTGCCGGGTTGACTTTTTTAAGATCTATAACTTCATAAATGTTGAATAAGTTTAATATTTCTTCATCGGAAACAAAACCTAATGCTCTTAATAAAGTAGTTGCCGGGAATTTTTTGCGTCTATCAATATAAACATAGAGTACAGAATTTATGTCAGTTGCAAATTCGACCCAACTACCTCTCAGTGGAATAATCCTTGCAGAATAAATTGGTGTTCCGTTGGGATGAACTGTCTGCGCAAAAGCAACACCGGGCGATCTATGAAGCTGCGAAACAATTACACGTTCAGCACCATTGATGACAAATGTACCCTTATTAGTCATAAATGGAAGATTACCTAAATAAACTTCCTGCTCAACGCTGTTAACAAACTCCGCTGTTTCGGGATCTTTTGCAGATAATCTAAGCTTTGCTTTAAGTGGTGTGGCGAATGTTAGTCCTCTCTCAAGGCATTCTTCCAAAGAGAAGCGTGGTTTTTCGATGAAATATTCCAGAAAATCAAGTCTGTAATTTTCTTTATTGTCGAAAATTGGAAAGTTAGACAAAAAGACATTTTGTAATCCTTTAATGTCTCTTTTAGCTGCTGGTACATTATTCTGAATAAAATCTTCAAAAGTTCCTTTCTGGATGTCTAATAAGTCTGGTGCTTTTAGTACAGAAGGAATTTTTCCAAAGGATATGCGTTCGTTTACCAAATGATGACCTCTTAAATAATTTCTAGTTCGTTAGAATCTTAAATCGTATAAACACAAAAAAACAGAAAGTGATAACGATGATTTTCGCTATCACTCGCTGCCAGGGCAAAATTAATTTAGTCGAATGCCTTATTTAACTTCTACGGTAGCGCCGGCTTCTTCGAATTCTTTTTTAAGCTTTTCGGCTTCATCTTTTGAGATGGCTTCTTTAACTTTTTGAGGTGCGGTATCAACTAAATCTTTAGCTTCTTTTAAGCCTAAACCTGTATGAGCTCTTACAACTTTTATAACGTTGATCTTCTTTTCCCCAGCGGAGATAAGAACTACATCAAACTCAGTTTTTTCTTCGACAGGGGCAGAAGCGGCAGCCACCGGACCAGCCATCATCATGGGGGCTGATGCGGAAACACCAAACTCTGTTTCGAGTGCTTTTTTCAATTCAGAAGCTTCAACTAAAGATAAGCCTTTAATTTTTTCAACGATTTCTGTTATTTTTTCGGACATTTTTTTCTCCTATTACTTATGTTTCTTTTCAAAATTATGCTGCTTGTTTTTTAGAGATTTCATCAACTACACTTATTAAATCTCTAATCACAGCGTTTAAGGTGCCTACAATACCTGATGCAGGTGAAGACAAACTACTCAAAATACCCGCTATAATTTCTGGTTTAGAAGGAAGAGAAGCGATTTCGTTTAAACGACTTCCATCATAAAACTCGGTTTCAATATAACAGGCTTTTAAAGATAATTTTTGGGTGGTATCAAAATATTTTTTGATGATTTTCGCCGGTGCAGTTGGGTCAGCATTTGCAAATGCATAACCAGACATTCCAGCTAAATGATTGGCAAGTTTGCTGTATTTACCAGTTTCATCAATTGCTCTTTTGAAAAAGGTATTCTTTACAACGAAGTAACTGACTTTTTCTTTCCTAAATTCGTTTCGGATACCGGTGATATCTGCTACGTTAATTCCGGAATAATCAGTGACATAAACTGCCGAGGAATTGTTTATCATCTCCACAACATTGGAAATGACTTCTGATTTTTCTGTTTTATTCATTTTACTTCCGTCACTTAATTTATTTTTTGTGTCGGTTTAGAAGCGATTATTATTTATTGTTTAGTGCGTAAAATCTAATGTACTGCTATTTCGTCTTTGCCGATTTTTAAGCCTGGTCCCATAGTTGAAGATAAGAACAGACTTTTTATATAATCTCCTTTAGATGAAGTAGGTTTAAGTTTTATAATAGTATTTAAAAATGCTTTAGTATTTTCTACTAATTTTTCTTCTTCAAAATTTAATTTGCCGAGTGATGTGTGGACAATTCCGGCTTTTTCTACACGGAATTCTATTTTTCCGGCTTTGACTTCTTTCACTGCTTTTGCAACATCCATTGTTACCGTACCACTTTTAGGATTAGGCATAAGACCTTTTGGTCCCAAAACTTTACCAAGTTTTCCAAGTTCTCCCATAGTATCGGGGGTTGCAATGATAACGTCAATATCTGCCCATCCACCTTTAATCTTCTCAAGATAATCTTCTAATCCTGCAAAATCTGCTCCAGCGTCTAAAGCTTCTTGAACCTTTGCGCCTTTTGCAATTACTAAAACTTTCATGGTTTTGCCCGTTCCGTAAGGTAGGGAGACAGTTCCACGAACCATCTGGTCTGCATGACGCGGATCAACACCAAGACGTATTGCACAATCCAGGGATTCTACAAATTTTACTGTTGAACTTTTTTTAAGAACACTAACCGCTTCAGCAATTGTATATTCTTTGTCTTTAATTAAATTTTTTGAAATTTCTTTAGATCGCTTTGTCTGATTCATCTTTTTTCCTGAAACTTTAATAAATTATTCTTCAACTGTTAAGCCCATACTTCGTGCTGTTCCTGCAACCATGCTCATTGCATGCTCAACATCGAAGGCATTTAGATCAGGCATTTTTAATTCAGCAATTTCTCTAACCTGTTTAGCATTCACTCTGCCAACTTTATTCTTATTTGATTCAGGAGAACCTCTCTCAATTTTAGCAGCTCTCTTAAGAAGTACAGCAGCTGGTGGTGTTTTAGTTATGAATGTAAATGACTTATCGGAATAAACTGTGATAACAACAGGGATGATTAACCCCTCCTTGTCATTAGTCCTTGCATTGAACTGTTTACAGAACTCCATAATATTCACACCCTTCTGACCAAGTGCAGGACCAACCGGAGGTGAAGGGTTAGCTTTTCCTGCGGGGATTTGTAATTTTATAAAACCTGATATTTTTTTTGCCATAATTCTACCTGTTCAAATATTTTTATTTTTCTAATTCTGCCTGGATAAAGTCGATTTCTACAGGAGTTTTTCTTCCAAAAATAGAAACCATCACTTTAATTTTCATTTTTTCTTCATTAACTTCTTGAACAGTACCATTAAAATTATTAAACGGACCATCAATAATTTTAACAAAATCACCTGTTCTAAAAATCGTTTCTAATCTTTCCCCATCTTCGTCTTGGGTTATTCGACCAACAATTCTTTTTACTTCCTCCGGCTGCAATGGGTTAGGACGGGTTTTTGTTCCTAAAAATCCCATGACAGAGGGTAAGTTTAGAATAAATTCCTTCACTTTGTTATCAAGTTCTGCATGAACGAGGATATAGCCTGGAAAGAAGTTTTTAATTTTACTCCTTTTTTTTCCATCTTTTACCTCAAATACTTTTTCAGTCGGAACAAGAACATCCTGAATTTTTGACTTTAAAGATTCATTCTCATTTAATTCGTTATCTATTGCAGATTTGACACGGGCTTCGTGACCAGAGAAAGTTCGGACAACATACCATCTAAAATCCATCTATTTAATATATCCCTTTAAAGATTGTGTTAAGCAACATATCATTCACATAAGTAAATAAAGAAAGAATCAAAGACAGCGCAATAACTATTGTAGTTGACTCTTTTAATTCGTCCTTTGTGGGCCATGTTACTTTTTTCATTTCTTTCGAGACATCCTGAAAAAAGCCTAATATTTTATCTTTCATAAAAACCTATAATTTAATTACTGCGCACGCCAGGAGGGAATCGAACCCCCAACCTGCGGTTTTGGAGACCGCTGCTCTGCCAATTAAGCTACTGGCGTAGCAAGATTACTTTGTTTCTTTATGTAATGTATGCTTCTTATCCCAACGACAATATTTTGTGAACTCCACCCGATTCGGGTGTAGCCTTTTATTTTTTGTAGCAGTATAATTTCTTCTTTTGCAGACTGTACATTCAAGTGTTATAATTTCTCTCATATATATACCTTATATTTTGTGAGCTGACGACCGGGATTGAACCGGTGACCTCATCCTTACCAAGGATGTGCTCTACCAACTGAGCTACGTCAGCAGTAGGTGAGCGGGAGACGGGACTCGAACCCGCGACCAACAGCTTGGAAGGCTGTGACTCTAGCCAACTGAGTTACTCCCGCATTTTTTTTAATTCTAAAACTAACAATCGCTTTTTAAAATCTTTCTATCTATTTAGATCATTAATTAAAAAGTACGACGTTTCTTCAATTGCTATTACTTAAAAAGAACAAAAAAATAGGGAAACCTAATCAACATTCCCTATATGAGCGTGGGCGGCGAGGGATTCGAACCCCCAAAGGCGCATGCCAACGGATTTACAGTCCGCCCCGGCTCTCCAACTCCGGCGTCCGCCCTTTCAAAAAAAGAGCACGAAATATATTTTTAATTAATCAGAAATGCAAGTTTAAAATAATTTTTGATTTATCCAAATTTTTAGTGTTTCCATAATTCACGGTCTAAACTGCGATATTGTATTGCTTCACTAATATGCTGAGGTAAAATAGTTTCAGATTCGTCAAGATCGGCAATGGTTCGACTGACTTTTAATATTCTATCGTATGCCCTTGCGGAAAGACCTAATTTGGTCATTGCCATCCGTAGTAATTCTGAACCAGCTTCATTGAGACGACAATATTCTCGCACTTCTTTACTGCCCATATCGCCATTGGTAAAAATATGTTTCGCACCTTCAAATCTTTTTTGTTGGATTTGACGTGCCTTAATTACTCTCATTCTAATATTCTCTGACTTTTCTGAAGAAGAGACCATCGAAAGGTCCTTATATTTTACTGCCGGCACTTCAATGTGTATATCTATTCTATCGAGCAATGGTCCGGAAATTTTTGCCATGTAGCTTTGAATTTGAGGTGGTGCACAAGTACATTCTTTAGCCGGATCTGTGTAGAAGCCGCAGGGACAAGGATTCATTGCTGCAGCCAGCATAAAATTCGCAGGGAACTCTAAAGACATTTTTGAACGACTGACTGTAACTTTTGCATCTTCTAAGGGCTGTCTTAAAACCTCCAATACATTTTTTTTGAATTCAGGAAGTTCATCAAGGAATAGCACTCCGTAATGAGCAAATGATACCTCTCCAGGACGGGGGAACGAACCTCCGCCAACCAATGCTGCATCGGAAACAGTATGGTGGGGGTTACGAAACGGTCGTTCAGTTATGAGGGCTCTATCTTTGCCAAGTAAACCAGCCACTGAATGAATTTTGGTCGTTTCTAAAGCTTCTTCAAAACTCATTGGCGGTAAAATTGAAGGCAGTCTTTTTGCAAGCATGGTTTTTCCAGATCCAGGCGGACCAATCATAATAATATTATGAGCCCCGGCAGCGGCTACTTCTAATGCACGTTTTACATTTTCTTGCCCTTTTACATCTGAAAAATCAAGTAAGTATCTGTTGATCTGTGAAAATAATTCTTCTTTATTGGTTACTACTGCTTCTTTAACTAAATCTCCATTAAGAAATGCAATTACATCGGTAAGACTTTCAAAACCGAACACATCTATTCCATCAACGATTGATGCTTCACCAGCGGATTCTTGAGGCAGAAGAATTCTTTTCATATTTTTTTTCTTTGCTTCCACAGCAATCGGCAAAGCTCCTTTTATTGCTCTTAGCTGACCATCGAGTGAAAGTTCACCGAGAATTACTGTATCAGACAGCAGCTCGCTTGAAACAATTTCAGTGGCAGCAAGTAAACCGATTGCAATTGGTAAATCAAATGAACTCCCCTCCTTCTTTATATCTGCCGGCGCAAGATTGACGGTTATTTTTCTAATCTGAAATTCGATACCACTGTTCCTTATAGCTGCGGTTACTCTTTCCCTACTTTCTTTCACGGCATTATCAGGTAAACCAACAATTATAAACGATGGTATTTGCTTTTCAACATTAGTTTCAACTTCGATAAGGTAGGCATCAATTCCGTAAGTCGAACTCGAATAAACTTTTGATAACATATTATTTCCCCATCAATTTATTTTGCTAATAACATTTTTTTTACCTGAACAGAGACAGGAGTTGAAACTTTATACAGGTAAATTCCCGATGATAACACAGATGCATCAAAATCAAATTTATGATTTCCTTTTACAAGAAATCCATTGAATATTGTTTGAATCAATTTCCCTTCAAGATTATATACGGTAATGCTCAACATCCGTATCTATAAATAAATCAAATTCAATGCTGGTTTTAGGATTAAATGGATTGGGATAATTCTGAATCAAGTTAAATGATGCATTATAACCCTGTCCAACTTTTAATTGATTTGAAATAAATATTGCCCCATCCTTTTTTACAGTTTTAATTCGATAGTAGGTGATTTCAGAAATGAGTTCCTGCTCATCAATAAATGAGTAAATTTTATCGGATTCATTATCTGTATCAACAGAATAAATTTCCGTAAAGGTAGAGCCAGAAACGGATTTTTCAAGAATATATTTATTCGCAGTTTTATAATCCCCCCCATGCCATTGGATTTCATTATAATGTGAAAAATATTTACCTTCACTTCCGGGGATAACGGATATAACGGTGCATCTGAAAATACATATTTCACATTCTCTTCTTTGGTTATCAAGCTTTGATTTACAACTGAGTTTGCCTGCAGTTCGTCAAAATCAAGATGCAATAGAACATTAGAGCTATCAGTAAGAAATTCCTTAGTGGAAGAATAGGTAAAGACATCTTTTATTTGTTTTTTCCGGTAATCTATTAATCTAAGTTGTTCGATTTGAATTGGCTTATCAGGATTTGTGCAGTAAAAATCTAATTGTGCTGTTTCAGAAATAAAGTCAAACGAAAGATTTAGCTTTGCGAACAATATCGAATTGCAGTACAGGTATATTTTTTTTTCTTCGAATGAAAAATGAATGGTTAGATAATTCCACGATTGAGTTGAGACAAAGAAAGCATCGAAAATATCTATACTCTGATTTGGAGTATGCACCTCAAGAATTTGATATTGATTCACTCCAAGTTCAAATTGAGTTTTGCCGGAAATTCTATCTGAAAGTTTCAGAAAATTACTATTTGGCTCTTGATTCTTAAACCAGAATTGAACCAAAACATTTTTGAGCGAGTCTTTTCTTAAATCAATAAAAAGCTTTGAGTTTGATTTAAGTTCTAAACAGTTGATAGCTAAATTTTGTGGTTTGTAAAAGCTGATTTTAACAGAAGCTTCATTTCCTTTTTCGGAATTATCATCGGACTTAAATAAGAATCCAAGTAAAACGTTATCCTTATAAAACGCAGCTTCAAATTTTATTTGAGCCTCGGTTACACTTTCCGCTCTGAACTTAAAAAGAATTTGAAAAAACTCTGAACTTAAAAATATCGAATCATTAAAGTTTATTTTAATTACAGACGAAATTAAATCTGTCCCACTATTTAGAATTGTAAATGGGATTTTCTGATCCACATTTTCGCTTCTAAGTTCGACTGAATTAAGAGTTGTTTTAGCATCGCAGAAGCTTGTGATAACTAATCTATTAGCTTCAGGAAAAATTTTAGATGTAATTAGAGATATGTCGAAAGGACTATTTACCGGAATGTATTTGCTGTACTTTAGACTATAGTTTTCATCCGAAGGAAAAATATTGATTGATACAACAATGATTAAAAAAGCAATAATACTTTTAGGCATAAGCCAACAGCTTAATTGAATTTAAAAATAGTTTTTAATTATTTATAACTGCGAAGAAAATTAATTCTATCCTGAAGATTTGCTACTGGGACTAATAATTTATCCTTACCGAAAATCGCATCATTTCGATTTGTGAATGCAAGTTCATAATCTTTACTCATTACAATTGCCTCTTCAGGACAGACTTCTTCGCAAAAGCCGCAAAATATGCATCTGAGCATATTTATTTCAAACTTAACCGGATATCTTTCTTTCTCAAATTCAGTTTCAGAAGCTTGAACTTCGATGGCAAGGGAAGGGCAAACCCTGGAACACAAACCGCAGGCTACACATCTTTCCTGCCCTGTATTTTCCTGCACAAGCACCGGTCTTCCGCGGTAAGAGGCAGGGGGAGCAAATTTTACTTCGGGATATTCCATTGTGTATTTTGGTTTGAACATCGTTTTCAAAGTCAATGCTAATCCTTTGATTATCTCCCTGAGATATGTTTTTTCCCACAGGTTTAAATCTTTTTTTCTTTTTCTAATTGCCATTATAATTCCATTAAAAAAATCTTCAATTTTATTATTAGATATTAAATACCATTATTAATACTGCAACCCAAAGTAAATTGATGAGCGAGAGAGGAAACATCACTTTCCATCCAATATCCATAAGTTGATCATATCGAAAACGCGGAATGCTCCATCTAACCCAGATGAAAAAGAAAAGCAATGCGCCCATCTTTACAAAGAATCCCAAAATCTGTAAAGTAATCACAACTCCAGCAGGTAATCCGAAACTTTCAATGTAAGGAATCTGCCACCCCCCAAGATACAAAGTAATTATCATTGCACTTGCAATAATCATATTCGCATATTCAGCAAGAAAAAAACCGGCAAATTTCATGCTGCTATACTCAGTATGAAACCCACCGACAAGTTCAGGTTCGGCTTCTGGTAAATCGAATGGAAGTCTGTTTGTTTCAGCAAATGCCGAAACAACAAATGTAACAAACCCAATTGGCTGAATAATTGCATTCCACATCCAACCTGACTGCATCGCGACTATATCAATCGGTCTCAATGATCCGGCTAATAATAAAACTCCGGCAACTGAAAATCCCATTGATATTTCATAAGAAATCATTTGTGCCGAGCTTCTTATCCCTCCAAGAAGGGAATACTTACTGCCTGAAGACCAGCCAGCAAAAGTGATTGCATACACGCCAAGTGAGGTTAGAGCGAGTACGTATAAAATTCCAATATTTATGTCGGCAACTACAAGCGAAACATTCTGACCAAAGATCGAAATATTCGGACCGATTGGAATTACAGCGTAAGTAGTAAAAGCCACGAACAACGCAATGATGGGAGCGAGAGTATGTAATGTTTTATTTGCACTTGTTGGAACTATATCTTCCTTCAACAGAAGTTTAAATACATCAGCAAACGGCTGAAGAACGCCTTCCCAACCAACTCTGTTTGGTCCAAGTCTGTTCTGTGCCCAGGCGCTTACTCTCCTTTCAAAATATACCAAATAGGAAACCGTTAGCATTGTAATAGTAAAAATGATTAATATTTTAGCCAGAGTTATTCCAATTATTAAAAGTATGTTCATTAATTACTCCGCCTGTGCAATTTTATTTTTCTGTTTAATATCCACTTTCAATTGAACTCCAAAATCACCGAATGAATCATAATCCATGCCATTGAATGCAGGAATGATATTAGCCATCTCCCGAAAAATATCTTCAGCCAAATTGTATTTAATTTTACTGCCAAGAATAGCAGATAAGCCAAGTAGAATTTTCCATGTTGGGCGAGCGTCATATTTTAAATTTTTATTCCATCTATCGAATTGTGTACCGAATTTATCTAACCTGCTTAATTCCAATCCATCTAGTGAACGGTCTGATTCAACTGTTGTAACTGCAGGTTTTATTCTTTGCACCCATCCTTCAAAATTAATGATGGTGCCATTTTTCTCAGCAAATGTTGAAGCCGGAAATACTATATCTGCAAGTCCAGTTGTTCTATTAAAATTTGAGGAATTAACAACAAATAAATCAAGTTTGGCTAAAATATTTTCAAGGGATGAATCGGCAGATACCAAATCATCTTCGATTAAATAAAGGGCTTTAATCCTTCCTTCATTAATACCATTGATGATGCCTTCAAAATCCAACCCCTGTTTTGATGGTGCGATTCCGGTTAGTTCAGCCCCAATTGAATTGGGAGTGATGTCGCTTTGTCTCAAAACATCATCACCAAAGGCGGGGTTGATGTGACGAAGAAAATCAAGGTGCATAGTGCCTAAAACACTTTTAGCAAATTTTGAAATAATAAAACTGTCTTCACTTGTAACATAGGGCGAACCGATTACTGCAATTTCATTTTTAGAAAAAGCTTTTAATCTCGAAGCGCATTGAGCAAAAGCTTCATCCCAGCCAACTTTTGTAAAAACCCCTTCCCTTCTCAAATGAGGTCCATCAATTCTACTCTCAGAGTTCACATATTTAAATGTGTTTAGTCTTCCGTGGTCACACATCCAAAAACTGTTAACGTTTTCATTTTGACGCGGGGTTAATCGAAGAATCTGATTGTTCCGTACCCAAATTTCTATGTTGCAGCCGCGTGCACACCCTTGACAAATAGATTTGTTAGAAGACATATCCCAAACTCTTGATTTAAATCGAAAGTCACGGTTTGTTAAGGCACCCACCGGACAAATATCCACGACATTCATCGCATAGGGATTATCCAGTTCTTCACCAGGGTAGGTGGTAATTGTCACCCGATCACCTCTTTGTACAAAAGTAAGTTCGGCATCCTTTGCAATTTCATCGCAAAATCTGATACATCGCGAACATGATATACATCTTTCGCCGTCGAACATAACATTTGGACCAAGAGGCACGCGTTTATATTTATGATTTTTTTCTTCGAGAAATCTACTTTCGCCAACTGAGTGCTGATAAGCATAGTCCTGAAGTTTACACTCCCCTGCCTCATCACAAATGGGACAATCCAATGGATGATTAATTAGGAAGAATTCCATTACAGCATTACGTGCGTGAATTGCTTTTCATTTTGTGAATGAATGATCATACCATCGGAAGCTAATGTAGAACAAGCTATAGCGAGCTTTGGCATTTTTTCAATATCAACTAAACACATTCGACAGTTGCCTGACACGCTTAATTTAGGATGCCAGCAAAAATGTGGAATGTCTATTCCATTATCAGCCGCAGCTTCAATTACAGTTTGACCAGGTTTAAATTCTATTTCTTTTCCATCAATAATAATTTTTGGCATTTTAATTCTCTTTACTCTTTATGCTGCATTTTTAGCTTTATTATTTGAACGAACAAATATTCTGGAATAGTCATCTTTATTTAATATCCAATCTGATATTGAAATTAAATCTTCAGAAGTCACTGATTTTATTCTCTCAATTTGTTCTTCGATTGTAATTATTTTATTAAAATATAATATTGAATTTGCCAGACGCATCATGCGGTTGTTTGTGCTTTCCAAACCAAGTATAATGCTTCCGATTAAATATTCTTTTGTGCGATTCAATTCCTTATCGTTAATTTTATTTTCTCTAAGCTTTTGAAATTCTTTAAAGATAATGGATTGAACCTTTTCTGATTGCTTATCATTTGTTGAAAAATAAACTCCGAATACCGAAATATCCTGATAAGAATTTAGAAAGGAATTTATCTGATAGGTAATTCCAAGTTTTTCTCGAACTGCCTGGAACAATCTCGAACTGCTGCTTTCACCTAATAGGCTTGACAGCAGTTGATATTTTACTCTTCCTGAATCGTTATAGCCAGGAATTCTTTTCCCAAGAATTGAATGTACCTGGTTAATATCTTTATCAATTGTAACTTCTTTTGGATATGATCTTTCTAAAAATTTATGATGTCTTTTATTAGTGCCGGCTGATTTTCTAAAATATTTTTCAACGAGTTTAATTATCTGCTCATGTTTCAAATCACCGGAAGCTGAAATTAAAAGGTTATCACTCCCGTAGTGAGATGAATGAAATTTCATCAAGCTGGGATTATTAATATTTAGTATATTTTTTTCGGTTCCAATAATCGGGTAACTTAGTGTGTTGCCCTTAAACAGGACTTCTTCAATTTTATCGAAAATAAGTTCTTCGGGATTATCATTAATATCATTCAATTCATCAATGATAACTCCAGCTTCTTTTTTAATATGTGAATCTTTTAAGAGCGGGTTTTGAACCATGTCGGAAAGTATTGCAAAAGTTTTTTCCAAATTTTCACCAAGCCCTCTGCCATAGATACAAGTGTGTTCTTTAGAAGTAAATGCATTCAGATATCCGCCGCAGGATTCAATATCTTCAGAGATTTTTCTGGCGCTTCTTTTCGTTGTACCTTTAAAAAGCATGTGCTCAAGAAAATGTGAAATACCATTTATCTTTTCGTTTTCATCACGAGTACCAACTTTGTACCAAAAACCTAATGAAAAAGATTTCAAATATGGTATAGTTTCGGTTACAACCTGAATTCCGTTTGATAATTCTGAGAAGTTATAATTGTTCAAATTATTTTTGTCAAATATTCATTATTACGATTTCAAATATAGAGAATGAGGTTTAGCCAATCAAGAAAGGAAAAAAAGGAAAATCATTGGTACACTGATCATTAAGACTATTTATGATCATAACTGATCTTAGTAAATCATAAAAATCAGCGTACCATTTTTAAAAATTATACTTCCACCAAATCAGCAAATTTTTTCTGATACTTAACAAAAAATTCACCACTTAAATAAATCACTTTTTCTTTTCCTTATCCGAAATCTTTTTTACTTCTCTTTCAAAATCACTTTCAAAAGTTTTATCCTGAAGTACTCTGAACTTTTCATACTCCTCTTCAACCAATTTTATCGCAACCGCGTGTTTAACCTTACCGCCATCTTTCAAAATATAGTATTCATTAAATTGTAAGAAGGCATCAAGTTTAGAAATCCAATCTTTCATTTTCATAGGAATTTGTCTTGCCGCCTGGTTTTCGGCGTAATCCAGATACATTGTTACAACCCGTTCTAATTCTTTTATTTCTTTTTCAATCAAATAGTTTTTAGCTACAACTACATCCGACTTTAGAATTTTGCTTTTGGGTGAATTCTTCCAAGTCTGTAAACCCATATTTGGTTTCGTTGAATCGGCACGTTCAGCAATAATTTGAGAGGCTGTCTTTCCGGTAGTAGCCCAATGCAATTTATTTTGAACTACTTTAAAAAAAGTTCTGGTCATTTCGGTTTCTTTTTCATAGTCAATGCTGCACTGTTCATAAATATCTGTAATCTTTAAATAAAACCTTCTTTCACTGGCACGAATCTCACGAATACGTTCAAGCAGTTCATCAAAATAGTCTTTGCCAAATCGCTTGCCTTGCTTTAGTCGTTCATCATCCAGTACAAAACCTTTGATGATAAACTCTCTTAAAGTTTTTGTTGCCCAAATTCGGAATTGAGTTGCCTGATAGCTGTTTACGCGATAACCGACTGCAATTATTGCATCGAGGTTATAGAAATCAACTTCACGCGAAACTTCACGAACTCCTTCTATTTGAACTACTCGAATTTTTCGAGTAGTTGCCTCAAGATGTAATTCACCACTCTGATAAATTTCCTTTAAATGGTAAGTGATTGTATTGCTTTCAACTCCAAACAATTCAGCCATTTTCTTTTGGCTTAGCCAAAAAGTTTCTTCCTGAAAAAACACCTCTACTCTCACATCACCCTTTGGCGATGAGTAAAATATTATATCGTTTGATTGAGGAGTGATACTTTTGTTCATTAGTGAGTTATATTTGTTTTTTTTGATTAACAGATGAATTGCTATTCAAAATATAAATAAAGACGATTAGGTAATCAAGAAAGGGAAAAAGGAAAATAAAACAATAGTACACTGATCATTAAGATTATTTATGATCTTAACTGATCTTAGTAAATCATAAAAATCAGTGTACCATTTTTTTAAAAATTGTACTTTCACCAAATCAGCAAATTTTTTCTGGTACTTAACAAAAAATTGACCAATTGCTTTGTAAGCTTTTTCTAGAATTAGTTCGTTTGGTAAAAACACAACTCTAAAATGTTTTGTTCCCGGAACCTGTCCAAAGCCGCTGCCCGGAACAATTACAACTCCGGTTTCTCGAATCAATTCACCAACAAAATGTTCATCAGGTTGTTTCATTTCTAATTTGGGAAAAGCATAAAATGCACCTTCAGGTTTTACGCAAGAGATTCCAGGAATAGCGTTTAACATCTTACAGATGCTTTTAATTAATTGCTTGTTATTTCCTTCTTCTTTTTCCAGTTTTTAATTCCTTGATTTTTTGCAATTCAGGTAAATAATTTTCTGATGTAATTACTTTTTCGCTACTTTCTTTCTCTAATTCATTCAAAGCGTGTCCTGCTATCTTTCCTCCAATTTTTGCAACTGCTTTATTCTCCAAAAAACCTTTGGCATTTTTGGCTCTTGTTAATTTTGTTGTTGATGCTTCACCTAACATTGAAAAAATCAATTCAAGGTCAGTCATATGATCTCTAAGATTTTGGTTTCTTAATCCCTTAATTTTTTTGTACTGAGAAGGTGTTAAACCAAATGTAGCTTTTGAGATTTCAGCAGTTAAAATTGAATATTCGATTCGTTCTTTTACTCCTCTATTTTTCCATTCGTCGGTCAATTCTTCACGGATCGCAATACTATGTATTCGCTTTTCAATCCAATCTTTAGGGTAACCTTTTTGTTTATAAAGTTCCCTCGTCCGTTGTGCTGCCAATTCTGGATTTTCAATTTCTTCTAATCTATCTGAGCCTACTTTTGCCAACCATTGTTTGAAAGGTTCTGCTTTTGGTGATGGAATAGATTGAATAATTCGTAAAAGTGCTTTTGCATCTGCACAATCGGTCGTGTATTTTTTTCCATCTGATGAAATCATTTTCAGTTGTACGATAATTTCGTACAACTGAATAAATCCTTCGGTGTTAAGTTTTCTTTTAAGGTCACTCCAATATCTTCTTGGATTAAGGCTATCGGTGAGAATTTCAATAATGTCTATTATTGCAAAATACCATTTTTGCTCCGCTTCACTCCATTCAGTTCGGATCTTTCTGCTTTCAAAAAGTTTTATGTTAGTCATTACTTTGATTTTCTGAAAATTTAAATACTATTTTTTTCGATTTTCGCACATTGTTAAACTCTTTACGCTTCCACCAACCCAGCAAATTTTTCCTGGTACTTAACAAAAAACTCACCGATAGCTTTATAAGCTTTTTCAAGAATTTGTTCGTTGGGTAAAAATACAACTCTAAAATGTTTTGTTCCCGGAACCTGTCCAAAGCCGCTGCCCGGAACAATTACAACTCCGGTTTCTCGAATCAATTCACCAACAAAATGTGCATCAGGTTGTTTCATCTCAAGTTTTGGAAAAGCATAAAATGCGCCTTCAGGTTTAACGCAGGAAATTCCTGGAATTGCATTTAACATTTCAACTGTCAAATCTCTGCGTCGTGTAAGTTTTTTCATCGCTTCTGTAAGATGATCGTGAGTTCCTTCCAGCGAAGGTTTTATTCCATATTGCTCAGGATGATTTGCAGATAATCTTGCACGAAGAATTTTATTTATTGCTTCAATCAAATCAGATAAAATTTCTTTTCTTCCACTTACAATTCCCCAACCGATTCTAAATCCTGGAACAAAATAATTTTTTGATAACCCGCCAAACGTAATGCAAGAAACATCCTTATTTAATGATGCAATTGAGATATGTTTCTTTCCATCAAACAAAAGTTTATCATAAATTTCATCAGCAAAGATTACAAGATTATGCTCAAGAGCTAAATCAACAATCTGCTGTAAATTTTCTTTTGTGTAAAGCGAGCCTGTTGGATTATTTGGATTGATAAGCACAATTGCTTTTGTCTTATCATTTATTTTTGATTTTATATCTTCGATATCCGGCAGCCAGCCGTTTGCTTCATCAAGGTAATATGGATTTTCCATCATCTGAAGTTTGCTTGCAATTGCTGTATAAAGTGGATAACCCGGAGTGGGCGTAAGAACATTTTCACCATCGTTTACAAGTGCTGTTAAACAAATATCAATTGCTTCGCTTGCGCCGGTTGTTACAAAAATATCGTGAACATTTGTAATACCTTTTCGTTCTGCTTCAGCTTCAATTGCTTTTACAGCTTCGCCAATTCCTGAGGAAGGTGCATAACCATTTAAGTTTTTTAACATTGCCTGATAAGTTGCATCAACAAGATGTTTTGGCGGCGCAAAATCATAAAGATTGGGATCACCAATATTTAAGTACAACATTTCTTTTCCTGTTTTTGCAACTTGATTTGCAAGAACTACAATATCTCTAACTGCGTAAGTAATGTTTTCAGTTCTGACTGCTGGAATTATTTTTCGGTTCATAATTTCTCCAATTATTTTTTTTCTAACAAAAAATTACTGAAAATTGAAATCAAATACACTTTATAATTTCAAGATAGAATAATTCATCTCTCCTTTTTCTTAGTTACTTTTTCTTTGAACGCTTAAAATTTTATTTTTAACTATGGATTAAATAGTCTTTGGCAATTGAAAAGAAAAAAATTAAATAACATCATCCCTGAAAATTTCATTAAAAATCTTTTTGAGATTACTGCGGGATATTTATCAGCAGATGATTTTGAAAAATTGATTGGCGCTATCAGCAGCTCTGCCAAAAGTTATCTTTTCGATCAAAGTAGTCAAGCTAATCTGATTCGTATTATTCAATCATCTCACGATAAATCATATTTTCTTCACGACCTTATTGCTTATGAGTTGAACAGAGATGCGATTATCACAATTGCCCAAAACAGCAGCTACTTTACAGATATACTTGTCAGGAATCCTGAATATTTTTATTACGCTATAAATTCAACAGATAAGTCAAAACAAGAAGACAAAAATTTTTATGAAATAACAATAAAAAATTCTCTCTCAAAGTTTAAATCTTTTGAAAGCAAAGTAAGAATTTTAAAGTCTTTCAAAAGAAAAGAAATTTTAAGAATCGGAATTCAGGATATTCTTTTTAATACATCGCTTCAAAGCACGACAGAAAATTTATCTTTTATGGCAAAGGAGATCTGTTCAAGCTTGTTTGAAATGTGCCTCGAACAAACTCTGGCAAAGTATTCTATTCAAACTCATGTTCAAGATTATTGTCTTATCGCATTGGGTAAGCTTGGCGGTGATGAACTTAATTACAGTTCCGATATTGATTTAATTATTTTCTATAATGAAGATGCGCCGCTATCTAAATCAAAATCAAAAAAAGAAATTTTAACCGAAGCAGTTGTATTATTTATCCAAACTTCAACTGAAAATAACGAAGATGGATTCTTGTTCAGAATAGATTTTCGATTACGACCCGACGGCAGGAATGCCCCTCTTTGCAGCAGCATGACTGATTATCTAAACTATTATGAAAGTCGTGGTGAAGATTGGGAACGACAAATGCTTTTAAAATCGTCCTTCGTTTGTGGTGAAGAAAAACTGTTTGAAATTTTTATGAATAATCTTCGTCCGTTTATTTATCCTGCTTCTTTTTCAATCTCGCCAATTGAGCAGATTAAAAAACTTAAAATAAATATCGAGAAAAATATTTCTGATGAGCAAAACATTAAACTCTCTCCAGGTGGAATTCGCGATATTGAGTTTTCTGTTCAAGCACTTCAGCTAATAAATGGCGGAAAAATTGCTGAGCTGCGACAAGCCAATACTTTAGAGGCTATTTTAAAACTAAAAAAAAATAATCTGGTAAATAACGAAGAGGCTTTAACTTTATCTGAGAATTATATTTTCTACAGAAGGATTGAGCATTTTCTTCAGCTTATGAATAACCGGCAGACTCACACAATTCCTTCCGACACATTAATAAGAAACAAGCTGAGTTTGTTTTTGGGATATAATAATTTTTCGGAATTGGATAAAGATTTGCAATTACGAGCTGAAAAAATAATCTCAATCCGTAATTCTATTTTAGGCACTGATGTTGAATTAAATAATTCAATTGATTTGCTTGAAACCATTAAGTTCAAGGATAGGAAACAAGCCATTCGAAATATTCAATTCCTCCGCGAGGGAGTGGGAGTTTCAGGCAGACGAATTTTTGATAAAAATTCTATTGAAGCCTTTTCAAAAATTGAAAACGAATTATTTCGTCTTCTGAAATCAAGCGTGAATCCGGATTTAACACTTTCTAATTTCGTAAAAATTATTAATCACACTGACATTCCTTCAGTGTGGTACAACCAGTTTCGTGATAAAAATCTTTTTGAAGCTTTTCTTACTTTATGTCAATATAATCAGCATGCAATTGATCTTTTGGTAAACAATGAAATAAATAAAGAAGCCTTCTTAAGTGGAAAATTTTCTGATAATATTCTTCAAGCTGAGTTAAACAATTTTTCAATTCGTCATTTTTTATTTATACTTTCCTCTCAATTTACTCTGCGATTAATTTCCGCTGAAGAGATTTCAAACTTGATAAAAAAATATATAGAGCAAATTATAATCGAGCTTGCTCAAAAAGTCCTTGGAAACAAAATCTCAAAGTCAAAATATTTTATTGCAAGCCTTGGAAGTTTTTCAACCGGTGAAATGACATTTACTTCGGACGTTGATTTATTATTTATTGTTAAAAATATTCAAAAGCAAAAAACAGCAGAAAAATCATTTCGGAATTTTCTTCTGAGACTAAAAGATGCACTTAAGCCTTTTAATGTTGACTGCAGGCTTCGACCCGAAGGTAAGAGCAGTCATCTTGCCTGGGACTTGAATGCGAGTATTTTATATCTTAGCTCAAGAGCAAGAATTTGGGAATTGCAGTCATTCACAAAAATAAATTTTGTTTATGGTGACTTTAATTCTTACACAGCTTTTTATGATGCAATCAGAAACAGAATCGAAAACGAAACTATAGGCAAAATGAAACTCGAAATGTTTCTGATGTATAAAAAAATCATTTCTCAATCCGACTCGCATTTTTCGAGATTTGATTTGAAAAAAAGCAATGGATGTCTAATTGATTTAGAATTTATTGCTCAGTATTTGATTCTTACTAATCCGAACTATTTTAATATTTGTTCGGGCAAAAATTTGAGAAAGAATTTTGAATTACTAACTGACGTGATTCCTAAATCGAAATTAGAAATATCCCTTGACATGAATTACATACTTTTAAAAGAGCTTCAAATTATCGTTCAAACGATGTTTAATATTTCAAATTCAAAAATTCCTTCAGCCGAAAACGAACTAAAACTCTTAGAAAGTTTTTTTTCCAAATATAGAAGCGATAATTTTAAACTAGTACTTGATCGAATAACTAAAGAGAATCATCAATTGTTTAATATAATTTTTAAAGGTGAGAATTGAATTTTATCAAGAATAATTTTGTGTGGCTCAGCGGGTTTATACTTTTTATAATTTATTTAATCACACTCGCACCATCGGTCGTGCAAATAGATGCCGGAGAGCTTGCTGCAGTGCAGGCGACTCTTGGGATTGCACATCCTACAGGATATCCATTATTTACAATAATCGGATTTTTGTTTTCAAAATTACCTCTGCCTTTTTCTACGATATTTCAATTAAATATTCTTGCTTCAATTTGGTGCGCTTCGGCTGTTGTAATTTTTATATTGGCAATTAAAAATATAAGTACGAGGGAAATTCAAAATTTACCTTCGAAACCAGAAAAAAAATCCAGAAAAAAAATGGATGTTCGTATAGAAAATTTAGATTCGCCAATTCCGGAAATCATAAAAACTACAGCACTAATTTTTGCCGGCTTTGTTGTAGGGTTAAACAAAACATTCTGGACTCAAAGTACCTCTGTTGAAGTTTACTCCCTCCATGCGTTTTTGATTTGCCTCATAATTCTTTTTGCAATAAAAGCATATCAATCGAATTACAACGGAAAATTTTTTTCTTTTAAAAATCCCTGGCTGCTTCTTTCAATTGCCCTTGCTCTTGGATTTGCTAACCACATGACGACATTATTAATCCTTCCTGGAATTGCTTATCTGTACTTTAGCAAATTTCAATTTAACAAACCGGCGTTTACCAATTTATTATTTATGGTAACTTCTTTTATTGGATTGCTTACAATTTTTTACTTATATCTTCCGCTTCGAGCGGCTCAACAGCCTGATATTAACTGGGGCAACACTACTGATCTGGATAAAATTTTGCGCCATATTTCAGGAAAGCAATATCAAGTCTGGATTTTTTCTTCTATTGAAGCATCGAAAAAACAGTTAGCTTATTTTATAAATAACTTTCCATCTGAGTTCACATTTATTTTGATACCTGCATTATTAGGATTATTTAATTCTTTTAAATATTCAAAAAAGATTTCTGTGTTTTTTTTGATATGTTTTATTTCAACTGTGCTGTACTCAATCAATTATGATATAAGTGATATTGATTCATACTTTTTGCTGGCTTATATCTCTGTTGGTTATTTTTCATTTTGGGGAGTAATTAAAATTTTCAATTTGATAAAAGTTGAATCACAAAAAATAAAAATTACTTTGGCTTTATCTGCTTTAATCTTAATTCTCCATTTTGGTTTTACTTTTGGAAAAGTAAATCAAAGTGGAATTTATGTTTATGAGGACTACTCCAAAACATTGATTAATAGCGTTCCGAAAAACGCTATTATTCTAAGCTATCAATGGGATTATTTTCTTTCGGCTTCATATTATTTTCAGAATGTTGAAAGCTTCAGGAAGGACGTTTCAATTGTTGATAAAGAATTGCTCAGAAGGTCATGGTACTTCAATCAACTTGAACACAACTATCCATTTTTATTGAAAGGTGTAGCAAGTGAAGTGAAATTATTCAAAGAAGCCTTAATGCCTTTTGAAGCCGATGAGCAATTTAATTCAAATTTATTAGAGTCTTTGTATCAACGAATTATAATCGGGATCATCACAACCAACATTGATGCACACGATGTTTTTATCGCACCTGAATTGGTTGACAATGAAATGCAGCAAGGGCAGTTAAAACTTCCGCAGGGCTATTTTTTAGTTCCTGATCTATTTTTATTCAGGGTTGTTAAAGAGAACAAATATTATCCAGCCTCAAATTCAAATTTTAAAATCAGAATGTCTGAACAAAAAGATAAGTACGTATTAAATATTCAATCTTTTGTTGCGTCAATGCTTTCACGAAGAGCTTTGTATGAATTACAGAACGGCTATCCGGATCGTGCTAAAGTTTATGCTGAAAAGATAGTAAGCGATTTCCCGGATTATGGTTTGCCGCCGGGACTTGCAGATATATTAAAATAGTTCTTCGTCGTTAGCAGCATCAAGAAGTTCATTAATTCTATCTTCGTTTATTTCAGACTTAGTCATGAATGATTGCAGAGTAACATCAAGCTGCTGGAGCAAATTTCGCTTATAATATTTTGGCGCATAAACAGAAGCATCTAGCATATAAATTCTTTTTGACTTTTCATCATAGAAAATATAATTAATGAAAGGACCACCCATACCTTTTATATTCAAATCCCACAATCCCTGTGTAAGTAAAGCATATCTACCTTTAAAATTTACTTCAGTGTTTGTGAAATAATTTTCAGCGATAACAACGTAGCCTGTGTCTTCAGAGGTTTGATAATACTTTTTTGTAAGCCTATTTCTAATCGAGCGAATTGAATCAACAGTTAAGTATGAAGGATCAGCATTTTCAATCCAGTGAATAAATATCCAGCGTTCCATATCACTGCCCGGCGATCTTCGCAGCCAAACAAAATTATCTTCAGCTTTACTCATTGCTAATTTAAAATCAGCTTGAACATAAATAAGCCAGCCGTAGTCTCGTAATAATTTACCCTCGATATTTTTTCTTTCATAGGTAGGAGAGTACAAACTTGCATAAAGACGTTTATCGGATGCATTCTGAAAAGCGTAGAGAAGATTGTCTTTATCTTTTAAAATTTTGAATTCAAGCTCTTGCATAGTGGGAGCTGATAAAATCATCACGAGCTGATTTTTAGCCCAAAGGTTATTTTTAGTTACAATATAATTTGGATCTGCAGAAATTTTTTCTTCAATTTTCTTATCAATTACAGATTTGATATATCTTGCGGTAGAAGTAGATGAATTCAACGGTGCAAGAAGAACTAAATTTTTTTTGTGTTTATACTTTTCAATTTGATTAACCGGAACTCTTTTCAATGTAAAAAGTTTTTCCGGCTGAGGAGTATTGATAATTTTTTGGAAAGCACTGTCTAATGCTGTTTCCAATTCTAAGTATTCGAGTGAATCCGCGACAACAAAGATTTCATCTTCGAGCCCTGTAGCCGGCTTATTTGAGCTATCACACCCGGCGAAAAATAAAATTGGAACGGATAAAATTATTGCAATAAAAAACTTCATAAAAACCTCTGCCGTTAAAAAATAAATAACTTAACCTGGGGCAGAAATAAACTGTATAAACCCAGCATCGTTAATCCAACACTAAGTGGAACCGATAAATTATCATCCGCAAAACCAAACGAAATATTTTCAGCAATAGCGCCGACTGCGGCGGCGAAAATTGCTATTGCGTATTCTTCCGGCAATCCTAAAAATTTTGGTGTTAGAAAAACGACAAGAATTGCACTTATGAAAAAAGCTAAAGTTCCCTCTAAACTTTTAGCAAGAAATTTATGCTTGCCATATCTTCTTCCAATTAAAGCTGCCATAATATCGCTGATGATTAGGATACTGAAAGCAGTGATAAAAATTAATTTTGGAAAAATTATGATGCATATTAAAGCACTGATAAAAACATAAGTAGCACCGGTGAGATTTTTTCTTTTCGAATCTACTTCATGTTTACGAAGCAGAAAGCCAAAGGCTGAGGTAAAAAAAATATTGAAAGACGGTGCGTAATATCTCAATGCTTCTGCAATAAGTGAAATGAAAGTCATTACACTTAAAATTATTATCCCCTCTTTTCTGGAGATAAAATAATAAATGATTGGGATTGATAAAGAAAAGAGATGAATCAGTTTTCTTACTAATTCATCTCTATAATGAATTGTTCCGTTATCTATTTGATTCATTTTGTGGAGTAGAATCTTTGCTTTTCTTTTCTTCGAGCATTTTTTTTACGTGATCAGGAATTTCGGTTCCATTTTCGGGATGATTATTACCATTATTTCTAACTGCCGGTGGAAGTTCTTCACCGCGAATTAGTTTATCAATTTCTTCGCCATCAAGAATTTCCCTCTCAAGCAATTCCATCGAAAGTTTGTGAAGAGTATCAATATGCTCGGCAAGAATATTTTCTGCACGTTTCATCGCGTTGCGAATGATTAATTGAACTTCTTCATCAATTTCGATCGCAACTTTCTCGCTGTAATCCCTGTGACTTTGAATTTCTCTTCCTAAAAATATTTCTTCTCGCTTAGCACCGTAACTCAGCGGTCCAAGTTTATCGCTCATTCCCCACTCACAAACCATTTTGCGCGCAATACCAGTAGCTTTTTCGATATCGTTACCTGCACCGGTCGTATAATGATTGAAAACTAATTTCTCTGCAGCCCGACCGCCGAGAGCATAAGTAATCACAGCTTCAAGATATGATTTTGAGTAAGTATGTTTCTCATCAACCGGTAAGTAACTTGTAACGCCAAGTGCTCTTCCACGCGGAATGATAGTTACTTTATGAACAGGATCAGCTTCAGGAATCATTCGGGCAACCAGCACATGACCAATTTCGTGGTAAGCCGTTGTTTTCTTTTCTTCTTCAGAAATGATAAGACTTTTTCTTTCCATTCCCATCATTACTTTATCTTTGGCTTCCTCAAAATCTATCATCTCAACTTTTTTCTTGTTTTTTCTTGCTGCGAGCAGTGCTGCTTCATTTACAAGATTTGCAAGATCGGCGCCTGATAATCCGGGAGTTCCTTTTGCAAGTATTTCGAGCGAAATGTCATTACTGATAGGAATATTTCTTGTATGTACTTTTAGAATCCCTTCGCGTCCTTTTACATCCGGACGATCAACAACAACTTGCCTATCAAATCTACCCGGACGAAGTAATGCAGGATCAAGCACATCAGGACGGTTTGTAGCCGCAATAATAATAACTCCGATGTTCTGTTCGAAACCATCCATCTCCACTAAAAGTTGATTTAACGTTTGCTCTCTTTCGTCATGTCCGCCGCCAAGTCCTGCGCCGCGATGTCTTCCAACAGCGTCAATTTCATCAATAAAAATAATGCAAGGTGCACTTTTCTTTCCCTGTTCAAAAAGATCTCTAACACGGCTTGCACCAACTCCGACAAACATTTCAACAAAGTCAGCACCACTTATTGAAAAGAAAGGAACCCCAGCCTCACCAGCAACTGCACGTGCGAGTAAAGTTTTTCCGGTTCCCGGAGGTCCTAAAAGCAAAACACCGCGCGGAATCTTACCACCAAGTTTCTGAAATTTAGTTGGTTCTTTTAAGAATTCAATTATTTCCTGCAATTCAAGTTTGGCTTCATCGGCACCAGCGACATCTTTGAATGTCACGTGATGACCTGACTGAGTGGTCAATTTAGCTCGACTTTTTCCAAAAGAAAAAATCCCCCGCGTACCTCCTGTTTGACCCTGCATTTTTCTCATAATAATTACCCATACTGCAATGATCAAAATCCATGGAACAAAACCAATAAGCACATTTAGCCATTCATTAGATTCTTTATCAAATGAATAATTTATCTGCTTTTGCTTCCAAATTACTTCCTGATCTTTTATGAGCGGTTCGGGGATATATACAGAAATAGCAGTTACCGCAGTCGGTTTGTTATTTACTAAAATGGAAGTTTCGCCTTTCAGTTCTGCGCGAAAGTAATAATCGTTGATATCCGATTTTACAACCTTAGCATTTAGAATTGATTCAGGCGCATTGATTAATTTTTCATATTCGGCAAAAGAAATATCAGTATAATTTTCTGTACCGGTACGCATTAGCTGCATTACGATAACTGCAGCTACAATTACAGCGCCCCAGCCGAAAACCATTTTGATTACTTTCGACCAATCAAAGTTATCATCAGGTTTGTTCTGATTGGGCTGCTTTTGATTTTTTTGAAAAGGATTTTTATTCGAATTATCTGCCATTATTATTTTCTTTCAGTTAGATTCATTTACTAATTAATTATCACCGCTCGGAACATAAATAGATCGCAAGTTTCTGTACTTCTGTGCATAGTCCAATCCGTAACCTATAACAAATTTACTTGGAATACTGAAGCCAATATAATCAATTTTGACTTTATATGTAAGGCTTTCAGGCTTATACAGCAGTGATATAACCTTCATACTTGAGGGCTTATGCATCTGAAAATACTCCTCAATATATTTTACCGATAAACCGGTGTCAACAATGTCTTCCACAATTATTATATCTCTTCCGTTAACATCACAATTTAATTCTTTAAGCAGCTTAACTTTGCCCGAAGAAATTTTTTCATCGCCATAACTTGAAAGTTTAAAGAAATCAATCTCACAATCAATCGTTAAACTTTTTACAAGATCTGCCATAAATAAAAACGAGCCGTTCAATACGCCTATAAAGATCGGTAATGTATTTTTATAATCTTCAGAAATTTGCTCGGCAAGTTCTTTAACTCTATTCTGAATTTTTTCTTCAGTGAGATAAGTAACGAACTTTTCTTTCCCTATGATGATAAACTCTTTATTTTGATTCATAATATTTTAATTCTAAATAATTCTTTGTTGACTTTGTCACTTTAAATCTATCGTCAAGCCTTGATCCAATTACCCAAACAACCTTATTTGCTGATAGCAGAACTAACATCTCTTTTTTTTTATACGAAGAAATTTTACTATCTGTTAGAAAATCTGAAATCTTTTTAGATGACCTCATTCCAAGCGGTTTGAACCTATCGCCCGCAGTCCAATTTCGAAGGGTTAATTTTTGATCTACTTTGTCTGCATCAATGTATTCAATATTTCTATTTACACCAAGTTCTTTTGGTAACCTGCCGACTTTCTTTATTGATAATCTTCCATTAAAAATATTGACTGATCCACCGATTGATATTTCCTTCTCACTAAAGCGATGGTCTTTCTTTTTAGCTATCAGTAATCCATCACGTTCTAAGCAGGCAAATAGTTCGCCGGAAAGTTTAACAGTTTTCCCGGTTTCTAAATTTAACAGTGAGACTAAGTTTTTTGCATTGTTAGAATTTTCAGTTTCATCAAAATTTTCTGTGAGTATTTTTTTAAAAAATTCTGTTAAAAGTTCTTCCGGAACACTATTGATTACTTCATTTGCAATAAATAAATCTTCATCTCTATTTTTTTTTACTTGCGACAGAGCTGATTTTAAGGAGCGTTCAACAAATTGATTTATTTCAGAAATATTCTCTGAACTCCTGAGCAAACTCTTATGAAGCGAAGTATTTATTTTTTTAATTAACAAAGGAACTATTTTGTGGCGAATAAAATTTCGTTCATAATCAATGCTGAAATTTGTTGAATCAACTTTGTATTTAATTTTTTTTAATTCCAGATATTTCAGAATATATTCCTTTGTTAAACAGAGAATTGGTCTGATTATCTTATTTCGCTTTACTGCAATTCCACTCATTCCAGCCATGCCCGATCCACGACTGATGTTTAACAAAACAGATTCAGTATTGTCATTCGCATTGTGCGCAGTAGCTATTTTATCAAACCCCTCCTTTTCTGATATCTTTTCAAATTCCTTGTATCGAATAATCCTTCCCGCTTCCTCAATCGAATATTTTCTTTTTGCGAAAACTTTTACATTTTTTTGAATCAGGAAAAGTTCAACTTTTAAGTCAGAGCAGATTTTTTTACAAAATAATTCATCCGCTGCTGCTTCATTGCCCCGCAGCCGATGGTTGATATGTACAGCAGAAATTTGAATCTTAAATCTCTGCTTGTACTTATTTAAAAAATGCAGCAAAAAAACCGAATCAGCTCCACCACTTAATGCAATCAGAACTCTATCACCTTTGCTAAGCAAACTTTTTCTATCAATGAAGCGGATGACATTCTGTTCAATATTTTTTATAAATTTATTCGTCAAATGTTAAAGATGTTTTTTGATTCTACTTTCTCCAAATGAATTTTGTTGGAGATAAACTAATGATCAGTCGGTTAAAATTCTATTGATAAGATAAATAGTTATTTTTTTTAATAGATTTGACTCAAAATTAAGCATTCCATTTGATAAAACTTTATTGATTATTTGAAGATGTGATGCAGGTGGTATAAAAAGCGTGGTCAGTTATTTTCGGAATTCGACTAAAAGTTCTTCACCAATTTTTTCAAAAGAATTGATTTTTAATTTGAAGGCATTTTTTATTGATTTAATTCCAATGGGACCGATTAAAGACAAACCTGTTCCAAGTAAACGGGGTGATTGAAAAAGCAAAATGTCATCAAACAAATTCTCCTTCACAAAAGAAGTAAATAACCCGCTTCCACCTTCAACAATCACAGAAGTGATTCCTGATTCGGCAAGTTTTTTTAAGGCAGATCTAAGATTTATTTTATTTCTTCCTTCGCTTTGAACAAATATAACTTCTGCCCCGAGCTTGTGAAGTTTACTTAATTTTATTTTCTTTTCCTTAGAACTCTCCGAAGTAAGCACTATTAAATTTCTATCCGGGTTGCGTTGAAATAGTTTTAACTTTGTGCTCAATGATAACTCCGCATCGATTAATATTCTCTTGGGATTCCTCCCTTCTGTAAGACTGACAGTCAATTTTGGGTTATCAATTTCTGCGGTTCTGCTTCCAATCAACACTGCATCATATTTTGCTCTTAAAGAATGTGCAAATCGTCTTGCTGATATTGATGACATCCACCTTGAATTACGATGGCTGTCTGCAATTTTCCCATCAATAGTTTGTGTTGCTTTTAATGTAATATAAGGAAGTTTTTTAGTAACAAATTTGAAGAAAAATTTATTCAGTTCTACACACTCGTTTTCGAGTACACCAGCCTTTACTTCAATGCCGGCGGCTTTTAATTGTTTAATTCCCTTTCCGCTGTTTTGTGGATTCATGTCAAGGGTTCCAATAACAATACGGGTAATTTTATTTTTAATTATTTCAGCAACGCATGATGGATTACCATCTCCCTTCCAGCAAGGTTCGAGATTAATAAACATTGTCGAACCGGTCAACCCATCATTAGAAGAATTAATTGCATTTAATTCTGCATGCGGTCCCCCATGTTTTTCAAAAAAACCAGCACTTAAAATCCGGTCATCTTTTACAATCACGCAGCCAACTAACGGATCGGGGCTTACGCTGCCTTTACCTTTTTTAGCAATCTCAATTGCAAGTTGTATGTAAGATTCGTCAGTCAAATTATTTTATATCCAATATTTCATATTCTTGAATACCGGCAGGAACTTTAATCGTAACACGCTCCCCTAAATTTTTTCCCATCAACCCCTGCCCAACAGGTGAAGTAACAGAAATTTTTCCGAGTTGAAAATCAGCCTCTTCCGGTGAAACTAAAGTGTAAGTCAAATCTTTTTTCGTCTTAAGATTTTTCAATTTAACAATAGACAATATGTGTACCTGACTGTTTTCAAATTGCGATGCATCTATAACTCTAACTCTTGAAAGTACGTTTTCAAGTTTACTGATTTTAAGTTCGAATAAGCCCTGCTCTTCTCTTGCCGCATCGTACTCTGCATTTTCAGAAAGATCGCCATGAGCACGTGCCTCAGCTATCTTGCGTGCCATTTCTTTTCTGCCGCCTGTTTTCAAGTATTGAAGTTCTTTTTCAAGTTCCTGAAGCCGCTCTTTAGTAATGTAAACAAAATTTGGTGAAGACATATTTCCTTCCACTGTTGTTTGAAACCGCGATTTAAAAAAAATTACCACCGCTTTGGGCAGTGGCAGTTCAAAAATAAGGATTAAGAGTCAGCTTGTCAAGATTAGAATGAGAATAAATTCATTTGAATTTTATTATTTTAATCAAAATTGCTCTAAGAAAAATATAGACTGTCGTTCAATAACGACCACTGTTAATTACATAAATAACCCGGACAAATTGGTCACTTTATTTTGAAAACATTGGCAGTTCATCAATCAGTTCAGAAGCTAACTTTAATATTACTCCTCTAAACAGCCATTTACCTGCAAATGGTTTAAACTCAGCAGTTGACTCCACGCGATCAACCGAAATAAGATTCGAATTCTTTGCATCCTAGATTGAATAGCCCATCGCAGCTGTTGTGGCAAAATTAATTTTAGCAGAAGATTCCTCATTTTCAGAAGGTGTCGGATTTGAATAGCTCAATTCTGTTATTATGATAAAAAATTCAGAGCTGATATCCTTTGTATAAAAAGCTACTGGATGCTTAAGAAGATAAGTAAATTCTTCCCCCTCCGAAGAAATGAATGACAAATCAACAGTTTCATCCGAACAACCAGGTTCGAAAAATTTCCAGTTTATTTGATTGAAAGTAGAAAACATCTTTAGTGCTTCCGGAAAATATTTCTTATACGAATTAAAAAAAAGATTTCTATCTACCTGATAAACTGAATCGGCATTCGGATTATAATTCATGTCTAAATTCGGAAACCAGATAGTCAGTGACGAATTAGTAAAGGCACTGTCTTCGTAAATTCCTGATCGAAACGACTCATAATTATTTGATTTTTGCTTTTCTATTTGTTTTGAACAGGACAATAGTGTCAGCGAATTTATTAAGGCAGTTGTAATTAAAAGCCGGACAAAATCTTTTTTCATTTTTAATTTAACATTTAATAATTATTCATAGCAAAACCGTTTTACCATTTCATTCGCTTTTTCAACTCTGTAATGTGAGCGAGATGATGTTTGCTGTGCCAGGCATAAAGCGCCAGCAATTTAGAAAGTGATATCTCCTCCCATTCCGGGTGAAAGCATGTGCGTTCGAATTGCTCATCAGTCATTGAGTTTAATAGCACCACCCATTTGATGTGAAGAGACTCCAATAATGTTAAAGGAATTTCAATTGGAGTTTGAAACGTGTCCATCAATTCAGCCCAGAGGTTTTCTTTATAAGTTTTTATTGCAGGATTATCTTCGGTTAGAGCCAGCTTAAATCGTATGTAAGCGTTTAAATGGCTATCGGGAATATGATGAATAACCTGTCTAACTGTCCACCCGCCTTCGCGGTAAGGTGTATCGAGCTGCTGCTGTGTAAGATTTTCAACTTCTTTTTTTAATTGTACTGGAAGCGAAGAAATAGTATTGATGAATTCTCTTCGCATATCTTTTGTTACAGTAATGTTCCTATCAAATCTTCCGATTGGATAGCGCATGTCATGGTTCATTTTATTCCTTTCTAAAAAATATTTTTAATTACATTCGTTATATCTAAAACAATCAACAAGATGATCGTTTACCATTCCTGTTGCCTGCATGTGTGCATATATAATTGTAGAGCCAACAAAATTAAATCCTCGTTGTTTTAAATCTTTACTTATTAAATCAGAAAGTTCTGTGCGTGCGGGAAGTTCTTTTAAAGTTTTAAATTTATTTTTAATCGGTTTGCCATCAACAAACCCCAAATGTATTTATCAAAAGTTTCGAACTCTTTCCGGACTTGAATAAATGCCTTTGCATTTGTAATAGCAGAATTAATTTTTAATTGATTACGAATAATGCCAGCATCTTTCATTAGCGAATTGATTTTCCTTTTATCATACGTGGCAACTTTGTTAAAATCAAAATTATCAAATGCTTTTCGGAAGTTTTGTCTTTTATAAAGTATTGTTCGCCAACTTAATCCTGCTTGAAATCCCTCCAGCAACAAAAACTCAAAAAGTTTTTTATCGTTGTGAATAGGAACGCCCCATTCTTTATCGTGATAATTAATATACATTGCATCGTTTGCAGGCCAGGGACAACGGGTTTTCATTTATTATTCCTTTCCGCGGTAATTTACAGTAAAATAATTCTTCCTTTACTAAAAATATATCTAATTCCTGATAAACTTAAATAATGCTTTAATTAAATTTCAGATGCTCTAGAATTTTTTCCTTAACAGTTTGTTTTGATAAATAAAAAAATGAAAATACTATTAACCGGTGCAACTGGATATATCGGCAAAAGACTTCTTCCCGTTTTGATAGAACAAGGACACGAGGTTATTTGCTGTGTGCGCGATAAAAATAGATTTCCCTCGGAAGGGATTTATAAGCATCATAACATTTCTTTGTTGGAAATTGATTTTCTTAAAGACATTCAAAGTTCAAGTTTAAGTAATATTAAAGATATTGATGCGGCTTTTTATCTCATTCACTCAATGAGTTCAAATGTAAAAGATTTTGGTTCGCTTGAAGAAACCTCAGCAAATAATTTTATACAACTTGTTAAGCAAACTTCCATAAAGCAAATTATTTATCTTGGTGGAATTACTAACGAAGAAAAACTTTCAAAGCATCTTGCATCAAGAAAAAAAGTTGAGGAGATATTAAGTAAAAGCGGTATTCCACTCACATCAATCAAAGCGGGGATTATAGTTGGATCGGGCAGTGCTTCATTTGAAATTATACGTGATCTTGTTGAAAAACTCCCAGTGATGATCACCCCAAAATGGCTTAATACAAAACACCAACCGATTGCAATTAGAAATATTTTAGAATTTCTAACCGGAGTTTTACTTAAACCAGAAACTTTTAACAAATCTTACGATGTTGGCGGACCGGATATTTTATCTTACAAACAAATGCTTTTGCAATTAGCAGAAGTGCGCGGACTTAAAAGATTTATTTATACTATTCCCATTATGACGCCAAGACTCTCCTCTTACTGGTTGTACTTTGTAACATCAACATCTTATATGCTTGCAATAAATCTTGTTAACAGTATGAAGATTGAAGTAGTTGCACAGAATAACGGTCTTGAGAAAATGCTTAACATAAAACCAATATCTTATAAAGAAGCTGTGCAGAATGCATTTCAAAAGATAGAACAAAATAATGTTGTGTCAAGCTGGAAAGATTCTCTTGTATCAAGTTATGTTGATAATTCTTTGCTTGAGCATATAAACATTCCAACGAACGGATGCTTTGTTGATAAAAGAGAAAAAGAAATTGCAACAAGCGCTGAACAAGTTATTGATAACCTCTGGTCAATCGGCGGTGAGCGCGGATGGTATTACGGTGATTGGCTATGGCACTTACGTGGATTTTTAGATAAACTAGCTGGCGGGGTTGGTTTACGAAGAGGAAGAACTAATAAAACAGAAATTCATACTGGCGACACTCTCGACTTCTGGCGTGTGCTTGCCGCTGATAAAGACAACAAACGATTACTGCTTTATGCTGAAATGAAATTACCCGGTGAAGCCTGGCTTGAGTTCAAGATCTTAAACAAAGATGGAAAAAACTTTTTAAAACAAACAGCAACTTTTCGTCCTAAGGGATTATTGGGAAGATTGTATTGGTATTCGGTTCTTCCGTTTCATTATTTTGTGTTTGATGGAATGGCAGAGAATATTATCTATTATAAAGAGAAAATATTATAAATGAATTTGTCCCATTTCATTTTTTAGACTCTTACTTTTTCTAACTTAGTTTCTTTTATCAAACCAATAGTTAAAATTGTTGCGAAAAATATTGACGCAGCTATTGTACCAAAGTCAAGCCCCCCTTTTTCTATCGGCTTTGTAAGAAGGTCGCCAAATGTAGCTCCAAATGGTCTTGTTAAAACAAAAGCAATCCAGAATAAATTTATTTTAGAAACTTTAGGATAGAAATGAAGTTTGTCATTTATTCTTTTTCAGATGCCTTGAAGGTCTGGGGAAGCGACCTTCAAGGCATAATAATTTTTGAGTGAGCTTATTTATTAAAAAACAAAAACCTAATCTTTATCCTCATCATCATCTTCTTCTTCTTCGTTTTCATTGCTCATATCTTTCTGATCAATATTCCCTTTTGAATCAAAGAGCAAATCCTTTTTCACGTTATCTTTTGTAATTTCAGCTTCGAAGGTTACTTCACCTTTTGCACTAATAATTTTTGCCGTTTCTGTTATTTTGAAACCGGCATAATTTTTTTCTACAAATGATGCTGCTGATTTAGGAAGCTCTGAGATTTGAATGGCAGTTTCAGTCTCTTTTTGATTTCCTTTTTCATCAAATACAACAGAAACATCTGTTCCATTTTCTTTGAAGCCAGCCTCAAACTCTGTTTTACCTTCTTTATCCCATTTTACATCCGTTACTTTGGGATAAAGCTTTGAGAAAGAATCTTTAACTGCTTTTGGAACTTTTGTTTCTTGTGCAAAAACTGTAAATGAAACAAGTAAAATTGCGATTAAAAAATATTTCGCTTTCATTTTATGAACTCCTTTTTATGTTGTTGATAATTGTTCTTTTGTTACGCTGTAAACATAAAAAGTGAATCTAAAGAAATTCTGAAGTGAAAATTCTATTTTTCAATTTTCATTAAGATGCTGGGCAGCACAATTATCAGCAAAGGTATAGCAATTATAAACCCTCCTATTATTGCAATTGCCAGAGGCTGATGTAATTGCGCTCCGCTGCCAATTCCAAGTGCAAGCGGAAATAGTGCTGTTATAGCTCCAAGTGCTGTCATTAAATTTGGACGAAGTCTTACCGATATTGCGTATGCAATTGCTTCATCTTTTTTCATTCCGTTTTGTTTCGCTACTGTAAATTGCAGGTAAGTAAAAATAGAATTTTCTCCGATAATTCCGACAATCATAATCAACCCAATATAACTTCCAACATTTAAAGGAGTTCCGGTTAAATATAATGCAAGTACACTTCCGCTTATACCAAGAACAGCAAGAAAAATAATTGCAAAGCCAATTCTTACTTTTCTGAACAGAAAGAGTATAACAGTAAAAACTAATAAGACAGCAAGTAATAAAATGGTAATTAACTCTTTGAAAGCCTGCTGTTGATCGGCATAAGAACCGCCATAGATAATCTGATACCCTTGTGGTAAGGAAATTTTTGCTGAAATATTTTTTTGAATATCAGCAAGGGTGCTGCCCAAATCCCGATTGTTTAATCTTGCAGTAACGGCAACCATTTGTTTTAAATTTTCCCGCTCGATTTCTGCAACTCCGCTTGTTAATCTGAAATTAGCAAACTCATCAATAGGTTTTAATCTTCCATCGGGAATGAATATTGAAGTATTCTTAAGTTCATTTATTGTTTGGTCCTTTTTCTGTTCAATCATTCTGATATCAACCATACGGTTTTTCTCTAATATTGAACCGACGACACTTCCTTCAATTTTTGTTTGTATCTGAAACTGAAAATCCTGTGGAGATAATTGATATTGACTGAGCCTGGCAATGTCCGGATCAAAGGTTAACTCAGGGCCGGCAATTACAATTCCATTAAATACATCAGCGGTGCCGTTTGTGTTTTTAACTATATTGGCAACATCATTTGCTAATTGATAAAGAGTAGTTTTGTCATCGCCAAAAACTTTTATCTCGATCGGTTGAACAGAACTCATCAAATCACCAAGCATATCTGTAATTACCTGACCAAAATCAACACGAAGCGAAGGAAGCGCCGTTTCAATTTTATTTCTTATTTCATCTGAAACCTGTGTAGTGGTTTTATTTCTTTTTTTCTTTAATTGGATAAGATAATCACCACGATTCGGTTCGGTGATAAAAAATCCCATTTGTGTCCCTGTTCTTCTTGAAAAAGACTCGACTTCGGGAATTGTGCTTAAAACATTATCAACATATTGAAGCATTTTATCAGTGTCTTCAAGCGATGTTCCCGGTGGGCTTTCATAATCAAGGACAATTGAACCTTCATCCATTTCAGGTAAAAAGCCAGATGGTAATTTTGGCAGCAAATAATATACAAGAAAAATTAATAGCACAATTATACTGCTTGCAATAAACGGACGCTTAATAAAAAAGTAAACCCAACCGACTTTGTTTGCTGCTTTTGACCTGGCTTTAATTGAATGCTCTTTTTTTGAAAGTAAAAGATAAATAACCGGCAGTCCTATCCAGGTAACAAAGAACGAAGATATTAGAGTGATAATCATTGTATCGGTTAGAACCTTGAAATATGCACCGGCAACACCACTCATTAAAGCAAAGGGAAGGAAAATTACAATTGTACTTAAAGATGAACCAACCATCGCCGGGAAAAGATATTTTATTGCTTTGGGTATAAGTTCATGAGTACTTGTGTTGTGGTTTTCTTCGTGTGTTCTGTGGATTTGTTCAACAACAACGATTGCATCATCAATGATTAAACCTATTGCTGCAGCAATTGCTCCAATTGTCATTATGTTAAAAGTGTAACCAAGCGAATAAAGGATAGTAATAGTTAAGCTAAGAGTAATTGGAATTGTAATTAAAATTACAGCACTTCCTTTTAATGAGCGAAGGAAAATAATCGTAACTATTATTGCTAGTAAAAGTCCAATCCACAAAACATCTTTCAAACTATTGATTGAATCACTAACAAAATCAGCTTGGTTATAAAATGGTTTTAGCACAACGCCTTTAGGTAGAATTTTATTCAACTGAGTTATTTGAGATTTTACACTATCAACAACTTCAATTAAGTTTGAGTTTGGCTGCTTTATTACTGCAACAAGCGGAACATTTTTTCCGTTAGCATTAATTTTTAAGTATTCTTTCAACTCGCCAATTTCAATTGTTGCAATATCTTTCAGCTTAATTGTTCTTTTAGGTGAGTTACTAATGATTGTATTTTCAAGTTCGCTTTTTTCTTCTATAGCTGCATCTGTGATTGTTAAGTATAAACGATTGTAGTCTTTTATATAACCTGTCGATGTAATAATGTTGGATTGTGCAAGGACATCCGTAATAGTTTTTGGTGTAATACCAAGCTGACTCAGTTTGACTGGATCAATTATTATATGATACTCTTTTGTTTTACCGCCAATCACTGCTATTTCTGAAACACCATTTACTCTTGATAAAAATGGTTTAATTGTATACTCAGCAATTTGTCTTAACTCAATTTGACCTCTGCCTTCACCTTCAAGTGAAAAACCCATTACCGGCAGAATGGAAGGGTTCATTTTTTCAATTACGATATTTACATCAGGAGGAAGTTGTTGTTTAATTGCATTTATTTGTGCTTCAATACGCTGTTTGCCTAAATCAATATCGGTATTCCAATTCAGAAAAGCTGAGATTTCGCAACTGCCGCGGCTTGTAGTGCTTCGGATTAAATTTAAGTCCTGAACTTTCTTAATTGCATTTTCTATAGGAATAGTAACAGTAACCATCATTTTATCAACCGGCTGCTGCCCGTTATCAGCAATAATTTTGATTTTAGGAAATGTTATATCCGGAAACAATCCCGATTGAATTTTAGAAAGAGAAAATATTCCTCCTAAAAGAGTAACGAACAGAATTACAATTATCGGACTTTTATATTTCGTGTAAAAGGTGTTCATAGTATTTCATTTATCTAATGAATTATATTTTTAAATTGTTTCATCGTTGCGTTTCCTCAAAATGATTACTCTTTGATAACACTTTCGCAGTATCAGGCAAACCATAAGCGCCATCAACTATAATTCTATCTGTCAATGATAATTTTGGAGTTACTATTTGTACCAAACTATCGTTCTCAATTCCTTTTGTAATCGGAGTTTTAATTGCCAGAGTATCATTTAATAATTTCATTATCCAGAATTTCGTAAGTGTTTCATCTGATTGAATTGCTGATTTAGGCACTACAACGGTATTCTTTATAAAATTCACCGGAATTTTTACCTCAAGATTTAAATTAGCAGGAATATCTTTTCCGTCAGCAAAGTCAATTAGAAATGTTTGTGTTTGAGAAACAGGATCAACGCTTGGAAGTGATTTGGAAATTATGCCGGTAATCTGTTTACCATTTGGAAAAATTAATACACAGCTCGATTTTAATTTTATTTTAGAGATATGCTGGTAAGGAACATTCAGTAAAACTGCAAGTGAATGAGGGTTTGAAATAACAGCAAGCTGTTCACCATCGGAAACAAAATCACCAACATTATAATTTAATTCGGTCAGTATACCGCTGGTTTTTGATTTAATATTCACAACTCCGCTAAAAATCTCATCACTTAATTTTACCCGCAAACTATCAGCTGCATAAGCTTCTTTTGTAATCACTGTGAAAACGATATCGCCAGCATTTACATAATCACCAATATTTTTATAAACCTTTTGAATGAATCCTTGAAATGTTGAGCGCACAATTTCTTTTTTCATAAAAAAAGTAGTTGCATTGAAACTCATATAATCGGTTAAAGATGATTCAGATGGATTTGCAACCTTTACAGGAGTGCCCAACGTTTTTGTAGGTGTTGTTTTGGTATCGCTTGAGCAGGAAACAATAAATATTGAGAAGATTAAAAATATTATTAGTGAAAAAAAGTTTTGAGATTGATTTGTGCTTTTCTCAGGCAATAAAGTTAAGCTTTTGTCCTTGCAGGCGGAGCGAAGCAATCTGTTTATGAAAATTGATTTTCTCATCTTAATAATCCCAATAATTATAATTGTTGATTTCAATCTGATAATTTATTTCGGTTGTGATCTTATTTTTCTTAAAATCAGCAAAGTTTTTGAGTATGGTTAGATATTCAATCATAGAAAGTTGTCCTTGCCTCAATTCCCGCTCAGATATTTTTATCACTGTGTTGTAGCTTTCCATTTGTCTGGAAAGGTTGCTCAAATTGTTTTTCAGACTTTCAATTTTTTTTAATACCGAGCTTTTCTGGTTATCAAGAAGAATTGCGAAATTAGATCTATAATTATTTATTGTTTCAATAGATACTTTGGTTTGCTGCTGTGTTAGCGACCTTTGATTGCCATCAAAAATCGGTAGTGAAAAAATTTACCCCTGCACTTAATCCAAATTTTCTCTGAATATTATTTAACTCAACGGCATTTAAGCCGGTATTAAAAAACAATGAAACTTGCGGTTGATATTTTGTCTCAAAAATCTGCTGCTGATTTTCGATTGAAAGACTATCCAGCTCAAATTTTTTGAAAAATTCGGAATTTGTTTTTATGCTTTTAAGTTTTAGTGAAACAGAATCAAGCTCAACAACACTGCTATCTTTAATTCCACATAACGAATTAAGCTGAGAAAGATTGGAAGTGAATTGAACATAATAATCATTTTCTGCAATTTTTTGATTCTCAATTTCAACAGAGAGTAACAAATACTCGGATTGTTTTGCCATTCCACTTTCTACAAGCTCACCTAAAATTTTTAATTGATCATTTAGGTAAGAGATAAGTTCAGTTGTCATATTATAAAGCTGATATGATAGGTATGACTGGAGATATTGATCAGTAACTTGTTTACTCAAATCTGTCTTTAATAATTCTATGTCATTTTTAATTTTGTTTTCTGAAATAATCCGTTGGTTTGATAATGCATCGTTTAATGCGCCGTTAAAAATATTTTTTTCTATATTAAATTGAGCAGAATACAATCCGCCGTTTGTTAATCCAATATCATAACCAATAGCATTCTGATCCGGATTTGATGTTATAATTCCGCCGCTATTATTGAAGTAAGGAACAAAGAGATAGTTAGCAGATAAATACATTTGAAAACCAGATGTTTGTGCATAATCCAAGTCTCTTTGTAAACTATTAATTCTGAGCAAATTCTGCTGCTCATTTATTGACGGATTATTTTGATAAGCGGCATTTAAATAGAAATCTAAATTTTGCTGGGCAAAGAGATTTGTAGCGAATAGAAGCAGAGTTATAATAATATTTGTTTTCATTTTTCGAACCATTTATAATTCTAAATATCTTATTGTTCACAAACTATCGTACCGTCTGCTTTAAGAATCACTTCTTTGGTTAAAGTCCCTTTCGTTAAATCTACAAGATATGCAATGCTTTTATCAGCTAAGGTTAGGCTTTCTATTTTATGTGCTGGTTGAAAATCAGCATATTTTGCTTTTACCGTTTCCAAAACTTTTGCAGGAGCTTTACTTAAATCAATATCTTCTTCTAATTGGACAAATGTTCCATCAAATAAGAAAATTAATGAATAATCCGGACTATCTTGTTTACTGATGGCAATATCCATTGCGTCTTCACCTGTGCATAAAGGATCGTATGCGGCTTTTTTTATTGCATATCCCGGATAATGTTTGTTTACATACTCTTTAATGTTAATAGGCAGTTTATCTAATGATATTTCTCCACTAAGGGTTTAAAGCTCTGTGTTGTGTCGGGACTAACAGTTTTTAATTGCGTACTTACTTTTTTGTTATTGCAAGCAACAAAAATAAGTAATGCTAATGTGAACAATAAAAATGTAATTACTCTCTTCATTTTTGTATCTCCTTAAATTTAATTGTTGATTTGTTGGTGCAGCAATAGTTCTTTAATTTCTTTGTGCTATAAGATTTTTTTATTAAAAAAGGGAAACAGAACGTTTCCCTCATAATAAATAAAAAGACTATTAACCTCAAATTTAATCTTCTAATTCAACACTGTTATTCAGATTGTTTTCAAAAGACTGAAGCAATGAACTATTATTTGTTTCATCAATTATAATTGTGCCGTTAGTAATCGTTGCCGAGTCAAAATTTATGTTTGCGAACATTTTATCAAAATCAAACATAATAGTGACCGGAACTGTACTGTTTTGTGTGACAGTAATTCCGGTGCCGCTAATTAAAGTTTGGAATGTATTTGAAAATTTTGATTGAAGAACAAACGGAATAACATTCCCATTACTTTTAACAAAGTCTCCATTTACAAATAATGAATTGCCATTGAATGGCGGATTTACATCGGTAAAAAAGTTTAAATCAACTTGTTTAAATGTTCCGGGATAAACTGCAAAAGTTCCAACGTCAACAGAACCACTTGCAATGTTAAAAGTGAATGGACCATTTAATAAAATATCTGGAGCTTCGGTATCGCCATTGTTTGAACCTCCGTCATTATTTTCCCCAGTTTGCTCACCGTCAAATCCTGAATTTTCTTGTATGTTTATTTTGGATAAACTGATATTGAAAGTAGATAAAGACAAATTTCCATTTGCGCTAGCAATGCTGTTTATATTGGTTGCTGTTTTGCCATTTGCTTTCAAAATAACAGTGCTGGATTTGTCCAGCGATGTTGGTGAATTTGGATCTGACTTGTTGCAAGCCGAAAAGAATAGTGCTACTACTAAAGAAGCACTAAACAAGAGAACAATTTTTTTGCTTTTCATCCTAACTCCTTTTGTTATTGTATAAAACAATTATTTAATCTTCCACGCCAGTTTGGCAAATGGAATTGGTAACATTATTATCAAATATCTCCAATTTTTAACTTAGTGAAGTTAGAATATGAATCTGAAGGAATTCTGAAGTGTTAAGGGCAGTTAATTTTACACTTATTTTTAATCCTCAGTTAAATGTTATGGCAACAACAAAATTAAGCAGAGTAATTCTGTTTTTATCGGCATCCTATTAAAGAAAAAAATAGATTATAAAAACCTCATTAAAAAAGCAGAATAAAACTAAAAATAAAGTTTTATTTCGTGCCATTCATTTTGGGTTTCATATTGGATTTTAAAACTATACAAATCACAAATTCTTTTAACAATTGTTAATCCCAATCCAACAGAATCAACACTATTTGTGCTTTTTACAAAACGATTAAACATTATTGATGGATTTTCTTGTAATGGAACACCACTATTTTTTATGCTAAAAAGTTTGTTCTTCAATTCAACAATTATTTTTCCATTTTGATTATTATGCTTTATTGCATTTGAGATTAGGTTTGTAAAAAGAATATTTATTAAAGATTGATTTGCATTAATAGAAGTTTTATCCTCAAATTCAGTTTCAACAATTAAATTTTTGGTTTTTATAAAATCCGAAAATGTTGAAAGAATACTTTTAATTTCATCTTCAATAATTATTGGTGCATTTTCAAACAGATTTTTATGCTCAAGTTTATTCAAAAGTAAAATTGATTTATTAACTCGCTCTAATCTGTTAAGATTTGTTAAAACAGCATTTACTTGATTCAAATCATTTTCGTTTAATTCTTCATCCTGCAACAATATTTCAAGCTTTGATTTTGCAATTGCAAGCGGCGTTTGAATTTCGTGATTCATATCTTCAGAAAATTCTTTTAAACTGCGATATTCATTTTTTGCTCTTTGAGATAAGAACAAAACTGATTTGTTAAGCTGATTAAATTCTTCGATGTTAGTATTACTTAATAATAATTCTTCATCGCTCTTAATGGAAAATCCTTCAAGTTTTTTTAAGGTATCGTAAAAATCTTTGAGAATATTTTTAGAAACTTTATTATTTACAAAGTACAAAACGAAAACGAAAAGCAAAAAAGATATAAGTACAACAGTGAGAATAGAACTAAGCATATCTTCTTTTTCTATTAAAGATATCCGGACAATAACTTTATAAAATTTGCCATTTACATTTGTAAATGAAGTAAGCTGCCTGAATGGTTCTCCATCATCCTCCTCGTTAGACTTAATCAATACATCGTTAAATTCATTTTTATCATTTGCATGATTAACCGGGATGATTTCTACGAAAGGAGAAAAGCTAACCGCTCTACCGTTTTTTAATTCTTGAACAGCTTTTTGAGAAATGTTAGACAATTGTTCGTCGGTTTCTTCAGTAATAGTATTTTCAATAACGAAATAAAGTCCAACCGATACAACTATGAAAACCAATATCGAAACGAAAAGAAAGTAGCGACTTATTTTATTTATAAGCTTCATTTTAATGTTAACTTATATCCAATTCCATAAACAGATTTAATGTAATCATTAGCACCTTGCTCAATAAGTTTTTTGCGAAGATTTTTTATGTGTGTGTAAACGAAATCAAAATTATCAAAAGCATTTGCATCATCGCCCCAAATGTGCTCAACAATTGATTCTTTGGTTAAAACTCTTTCTTTGTTGCTTATAAAGAAAAGAAGTATCTCGTATTCTCTTCTTGTTAGCTCAACAATTTTGTTATTAACTTTTACTTCACGTTTTTCAGTATCAATAACTATTTCGTTAATAATTATTTCACTGCTTCCATCAAACAGTCTTCTTCTTAAAACGGATTTAATTCTTGCATTAAGTTCCGCAAGATGAAATGGTTTTGTAAGATAATCATCTGCACCAAGATCAAG
Organism: Ignavibacteriales bacterium; assembly: GCA_016709155.1. NCBI lineage: Bacteria > Pseudomonadati > Ignavibacteriota > Ignavibacteria > Ignavibacteriales > Ignavibacteriales bacterium. The sequence goes on from JADJEI010000001.1 coordinate 831,793, forward strand.
TCCGGTTAGTTTATCATCAATGGTATTTTTTGCGGTGATAATAATTATTCCGCATTTGGGTTGAAGTTTTTTTAACTTTTTAACTAACTCTAAACCCGAGCCATCGGGCAGCATCAAATCAACCATGGCACAATCATATTCATCTAAACTAATTTTCTCATCAGCATCAGAATATCTATGTGCTGTGTCAATTAAATAATTTTCTTTGCCAATAAAATCAACGATAGATTTGGCAAGATCTTTTTCATCTTCAATTAATAAAATTTTCACACTGTAAAGTAAATAAATAATTCTGAAGAAAAATTGAAGCGTCATTAACGTGTGTATAAAATCAAGCTATCAAGCCTAAAACCAGTCCTTATGTATTACTGATTTTTTATTTTTATCCAATACATTATTAAGAAATTAAATCAAGTTTTTAATAAATTTAGATAAGGCTTTTATAAAACTAAGAAAGGATTAAAATGGACATACTTAACACGGTCAAATCCGCACTTGGCGGCGGAGATAAACAAAATGATCTCATGTCAACTGTAATGAATCTGGTTGGCGGACAAAGCGGCGGATTAAATAATTTAATCAGCCAGTTTGGAGCAAAAGGCTTAGGCGATGTTGTTGGCTCCTGGGTTGGAACCGGGAAAAATCTTCCTGTTTCTCCAGATCAACTTAAAGGCGTGTTAGGTGATGATACTGTAAAAAATATAGCATCAAAACTTGGTATGGATTCAAACGCAGTTACATCACAACTTTCAAATCTGCTTCCACAAGTTGTTGATAAATTAACTCCTGATGGAAAAGTTCCTGAAGGTGATTTGATGAGCAAAGCAACTGATTTGCTTGGCGGATTGTTTGATAAAAAGTAAATGGTTCTGAGACATAATTTCACAATGCCGTGATTGAATATCGCGGCTTTTTTTTAGAATATCTTTTAGGTTTGATTTTTCAACAATCAATATTGATTTAAAGAAAGATTATGTAATATTACGTTAAGAATTCTATTAGCATTAGTGCTATGTATCAGTATTAAAATCAAATTTTAATTAGGGAAAACAAAAGTTTCAATCTAAAATGGCAAACAAAACCTCTCAACACATCTTGAATACGGCAGCAAACCTTTTAGGATTTTGTCTTTTCGTTATTACTGCATTACATGTCACCAACCAATTAGAAGCTTACATTATTGATGAATTAACTTCCGGTGTTGCAATTTTACTAACTTTCTCCTGCCTCCTTTCATTTTTTCAATCAGATCAACAAACCTTACAACTGAAAAAAGAACTGAAACGATAGCCGACTATTTATTTATACTCGCACTAATAGGGATTTTAATAATTATTTTACTAATAACACTAAACTTTATAAAGTGAAATTAAACTATGAAGATAGATACATCTAAACTCCTTCAGTCGGAAGACGAACAATTAGCAAAACTTCAACAAATTGTTAAGCAAGCTATAGCTGAAGAAAAATTAATCGTTCAAAACCTCTTACACCAGCCCAAAGAAATCTTAACTAAAGGGCAAACTGTTTCAGACAAGGTCGCAAGATTCGGCGGCAGTTGGATGTTTATTATTAGTTTCTCAATAATACTTTTGATTTGGATTTTATTCAATACCATCTCCCCTCCTAATGATAAATTTGATCCTTACCCATTCATTCTTATGAATTTAGTCTTATCAGCAATAGCAGCAATTCAGGCACCGGTTATTATGATGAGCCAAAATAGAAAAGAAGAAAAAGATCGAAAAAGAAATGAGAACGATTACCTGATAAATCTTAAAGCAGAATTAGAACTAAGAAGTTTGCATCAGAAAATAGATTTATTACTAGAGGATCAAATAAAAATCTTAATCCAGAGCCAGGCAGAACAATTGGGATTACTAAAAAGCATTAAAGCACGAATTGATTAAGCAATTGTTTGATTAATCAAAAACAAAATTGTACAAAATTAAAAAAAACACATAGGAATTATAAATTTGCCAAAGACAGAAGTTAACAACTCAACACACATACCTGACATTCAATTCAAATCATTAAATATTATTGAGCCTATTTTACGGGCAGTAAAAGAAGAAGGCTATATTACCCCAACCCCAATACAAGCACAATCAATTCCTATTATTTTGCAAGGCACTGACTTGCTCGGCTGTGCGCAAACAGGAACCGGGAAGACTGCTGCTTTTGCAATCCCCATCCTTCAAATATTAAGTTCAAATAAAGTTTATCAGAAGAAAAGGAAAGTGAGAAGCCTCATCGTTACTCCGACAAGAGAATTGGCAATTCAAATTGGCGAAAGTTTTAAGGCTTATGGAAGACATACGGGATTAAACTGTGCAGTAGTTTTTGGCGGTGTTAGCCAAAGCCCGCAAACATCGGCATTGCACAACGGTGTGGATATTGTAGTTGCAACGCCGGGCAGGTTATTAGATCTTATGAACCAAGGGCATTTAACTTTGCGTGACGTGGAAATTTTTGTTTTAGATGAAGCAGATCGAATGCTCGATATGGGTTTTATTCATGACGTAAAAAGAATCTTGGCTGCCCTTCCGAAAAAAAGACAATCACTTTTCTTTTCTGCCACTATCATGCCCGAAATAATCAAACTTGCAAACACAATCTTACACCACCCTGTTGAAGTTTCTGTAACGCCCGAATCTTTGACGGTAGATATTATTGAGCAATTTGTTTACTTCGTTGATAAAGGAAATAAAAATGCTTTGCTGGTTGATATTTTAAAAGATAAAAATATTAAACCGGCGTTGGTCTTTACACGCACTAAACACGGTGCGGATAAAGTTGTAAGTTATCTTTTAAAACATAAGATTAAAGCAGAAGTTATTCATAGTAATAAATCACAAACTGCAAGACAGCGCGCACTGACAAATTTCAAAGCTCAAACAACTCGTGTTTTGGTGGCAACAGATATTGCCTCACGAGGAATTGATGTTGACGATTTAGAATATGTATTCAACTATGAAATTTCCAATATGGCAGAAACTTATGTTCATCGTATCGGAAGAACCGGAAGGGCAGGGGCAAAAGGAACAGCAATTTCATTTTGCGATGCGACAGAAAAAACTTACCTGCGCGATATAGAAAAATTAATTGGTAAAAAAATTACTGTAGTCGAAGATCACCCGTTTCCATTGATAGATCATAATCCTGTGAAACCTGCACAACAAGAGCATAGAAAAAATAATTCGGGACATTCAAGACCCGGAAATTTTGAAAAAGACAAAAAGAAAAAATGGACAGGTAAACAAAAAAGATCGCGGTAGGTTTGTTGAACTCAACCTTTTGATGATTTATAAAGAAAAATTATTTAAGTTTGGAAAAATAAAGACTCACTTTAATGAGACTTATACAACTAAAAATGGTTGTATATGTCTGGTTTTGTGAGACCTATAAATGAGTTATGGACTATGTTAGGACAACAACTCAAACGACAAGACAAAACAATAAATTTAATAACGATATGACCAAACAAATCTTTAAAAACACATTAAAAGCATTTACTTTCATAGTATTTATGTCAGCAATCATAAGTTGTAACTCTAACAATAAAACAGAAACGAAAGACAATTCAACCCCAATTTCTGAAAATGAAAGTATTCCAGACACCGTTGTTCAGTTTTTAATTACTTCTTCTTCCAATGATTTTCGTAATCATCAACCACCGACACCTATTGATTTCCGTAATGTGAAAATTGGCTATATTAAATCACCAAACAGCGAAAAGACTTTTCTCTTATGTGGAGAATTTTTATCTCAAGAGAATAAGGAGTGGACTGAGTTTACTACTATTAAAACATCTGGATACGAACAATATCTCGGAAAAACACAATATTGCCAAGATGCAACAATGGTTTTGATAGATAAAAACTTATCAGTTGAATTAAAGAGTAAATTGGCTGAGGAATGAAATATTCGGCAAGCATCAACTTACGAGATAATGTAACTGAAACAAGACCTTTATTTGTTCAACACGAACGACAATTAAAAAATGAACTATAACGACTGTCAATAAAGAAACACAGCCTATAACATCGGCTTAGCATCAGGCGGGGTGACTTGCAAACTTGGAGCTTTATGCTTCTATTCAAGTCCAGTGCTTATTAACAGTTTTATATTCCGGGACACGCCCGAAGGCAAAGCCAGAAACCGTTAAAGCCATAAATAGAATTCTTGACTCAAACAAATAAATATGATGAAACTAACACAACTTTTCAACGATTTTTTTGACAGCGAAAAAGCTGGCGGACTAATTTTAGTCCTCGTGACTGTGTTTTCACTTGTTCTTGCAAATTCTGCCTGGCAAACAGACTATATTAACTTTTGGTATTTTGATTTGGGCGGACACAGTCTCGTTCATTGGATTAACGACGGACTAATGACCATCTTTTTTCTCCTAATTGGTTTAGAGTTAGAGAGGGAAATTTATCACGGAGAACTTTCCAGCTTAAAAAATGCTTCATTGCCAGTCTTTGGTGCTATTGGCGGTATGCTTCTTCCAGCAGGGATATTTTTATTACTCAATTTCGGGACAGACACTCAAGCCGGTGCTGGTATTCCAATGGCGACAGACATTGCTTTTGCTATCGGCATTTTATCCCTTTTGGGTAATCGTGTACCCACCTCCCTTAAAATATTCTTAACTGCTTTAGCAGTAATGGACGACCTGGGTGCAATTATAGTTATTGCAATTTTTTACACAACCTCAATTGCATTTATAAATTTATTTATTGCGTTAAGCATTTTTGGTTTTCTGATTATACTAAACCGACTGAAAATTCAAAACTTAATACCATATTTAGTTGGCGGTGCTGCAATGTGGTATTTTATGATGAATTCAGGTGTTCATCCTACAATAACGGGCGTCCTGTTAGCATTTGCAATTCCATTTGGCAGCGGAAGCGACAAATCACCTTCTTATATTCTTCAGCATTTCATTCACAAACCAGTTGCTTTTTTTATTCTGCCATTGTTTGCAATAGCCAATACCTGTATTGCTGTCGGTGACACTTGGCAAATTGGATTAGGGCAAACAAATAGTTTAGGAATTATTGCAGGACTTGTAATCGGGAAGCCTTTAGGAATCTGGCTCTTTTCAATTATTGGCGTTGGATTGGGACTTTGTGCTCTGCCGACAGATTTAAAATGGAAAAATATCATCGGTGCTGGATTTTTAGCTGGAATAGGTTTTACAATGTCAATCTTCATTACTCTTCTTGCGTTTGACAATGCAGACACTGTTAACAATTCAAAAATTGCAATTCTTATAGCTTCATTCATTGCAGGCGTTATTGGTTTCGGCTTCCTCCAACTGACACTAAAACACGAGCAGAAAATGACTAATCAATTTGACTGCAGAAAAATAATTGTAATCAAAAGCAGGCTTAACCCGGCTCAAGAATTAAATAGAAAGATGATATTTTCTCTAAAAGAAATCATCTCCCCCAAGTTTAGCTTTAGCATAAACTTATTTTCTTATTTAAAAGTCTCTTTTGAATCTATTACATTTACTTTCTTAACATTCAGTTTAAAATTTTCCGTCTCTGAATCTTCCTTTAATATTTCCGGAGGTAACCCCGCCTTCACCAAATTAGAATAACTCATCGGGGAAGGCAGATTATTTTTCAAACTGTTAGCAAGAGCTTCTGCTTCACTTACATCTGTCACAATTGTAATTTTCATTTTATCAATCTGCATATACTTTTTGATCGCATTATTTACATCATCAAGAGTAAGCTTAGAAAGTAATTCACCCAATTCATTAATGTAATTTTCTCTGCCGTACATTTTTGAATCCATTAAATAACCAAGCTGCTGATCAGAAGAGGTAACATAAAGCTTAATATAGCTTTGAAGAAATGCACGAGTCTGTTCAAAATCTTCGGCGGAAATTCCGTTCTTAATCATCTTATCCATTTCACGCAAAGCCATCCTCAGCGCAAAATGTGCGTGACCAATGTTGATATCTTTCAATTCTTCATACTGCGCTTTCAACTGCTTTGCGATCTGAACAGGTCGTATCCACAAAGAGAAATAATTCGATTGTCTCGGCACACCAGATGGAGGAACCATATTGCCTCCCCCGTTATTATACCACTCGATATATGAGTAATCTCCGTAATTCATTGAGCGCTCCTCGCGGATCATCTGATAAAGCTTGCCGTAAGATTTTCTATGTTCGCCCAAATAAGAATTTGCAACCATCAGCGCTGCAAACTCATCATCCGATCGGGTAATTGGCAATGGATAACCCGCATAAATTGCAGATCCGAACGCACCGTCCTTTGCAATTATTTCAACATCAATACCATCAGAAATTTTTACAATTGGCGCAGAAGGTATTACAGGATTTACATCCGGCAAAGTCGCAAGATCAGATTTCAACTTATTTAAAAATTCATCAGTATAACTTCCTGCAATCCCGATCATTAAATTGTTTTTAGTAAAATAATTTTTGAAGTGAACTTTTACATCTTCAAGTGTAAGCGACTTAACTGAATTTGATTTCCCTTCGACCATTGACTGATAATTTGTCCCGCGGAATAGAAAATCCTCAAGCGCTTTCTTACTGTATTCCTCATCAGATGATGCGCGGATAACCTGATCAACATAGGCTTGCTGATTTACTTTTACTCTTTCAAAATCTGCCTCACTGAAAGTGGGATTTGTTATCAAGCCGATCAGGATGGGGTAAAATTCCTTCATCCAATCTTTATGAAATTGGAAAGTAAAAATCGTCACTTCTTTATCAACAGAAGAATAATAACCGGCTGCCATAGGATATATTTTATTCTGAATATCGCTGAAACTCAGTTCGCCGGTGCCGCCTTGCGTTATTAATTCGGCAGTTAGATTAGTCAATCCTTCTTTCCCGATAGGATCCGAGATTGAACCATTCTTAAACATCAGCTTTACTACAACCTTGGTTGAATTAGGCTGCTTCAGTTCTACAACTTCCTGCGCCATAATAATTCCTGTTAATATCAATGAAATAATTAATGCTTTCATTATTTAACCCCGCCTTTCTCATCAGCAGAGATGGTGCCGATGGTTAAACCGTTTTCAATATAATATTTGCTTGCAGCCGTTTTAACATCTTCAATTGTTACTTTGTCATACAAAGCGTAAAGTCTGTTTACAGACTCGGGGTCTCCAGTCAAATAAATATAATGGCTGACAGAGTTTGCAATCGCATTTGGATTATCAATCCCCATTGCATAACTGTATTTTAAATTAGATTTAGTTTCCTGAAGCAGCTTTGGATCAACACCATTTTTTTTTATGTCTTCGATTGCTTTAGTTATTTCGTTTCGAACATACTGGAAATCATCTTTGCTGATAAATGAAGCGTCGATACTGATCAGATATGGATCGCGGGAATCCGTAGCGCTGCCTCCAAGAAATCTGAGCTTTTGTTCATCAATAACAAGCTTTTTATATAGCGCTGAATTTTGAGAAAATAAAATTGTATTCAAAACATCAATTGCAGGCATATCAATTTTGGAATCGCTGAATGCCGGAGCTTTATAATTCATACTCAGATAGGGGGGAATAGAACCATTTTGTAAGTGAAAATATTTTGTCGTCTTTTGTTCCGGTTCAACCGGGATGTCAACAGTATAATTTCCTTTCTGCCATGCTCCAAAATATTTTTCTGCAAGTTCATTTGCTCTTTCCGGTGTTACATCGCCAACAACAACAATTGTAGAATATTCCGGACGATAGTAGCGGTCAAAAAACTTCCTTGAGTATTCATATTGATTCGGCATATCAACTATGTCCTTAAAGAATCCCATTGTCGTATGTTTATAGGTGTGTGATTCAAATGCTGTGTTTAGCAGGTTTTCATAAAGCTGTTGATATGGGCTTGCAAAGTTCTTCGTGTACTCCCCCTTAACTGCGCCTGCTTCAACTTTGAAGTCATGTTCGGAATATTTAAGATTCATAAATCTATCCGCTTCAAGGTCAAACATTTTTTCAAGATAATCTACATTGCCTGTCATGTGATAAATTGTTCTATCTAATGAAGTGTTTGCGTTTGCACCTGCACCGGTCATTTTCAAAACTTTGTTATATTCTTCGCGTGAATATTTATCAGTCCCCCTGAACATCATGTGTTCAAAGAAATGGGCAAAGCCGGTAACACCCTCCTCTATTTCATTTCTTGAACCCACTCTAACTACTATGAAAAATGATGCTAAACCCGGACTATCGAAAGGAATCGTTACCACATTCAAATCATTCGCAAGTTTATGCTGATGAATGGGGTACGGAAGGATTTTTTTGTCCTGAGCACTTAGGCTTGTTAACATAATTGAAATAAATCCTATCATTAATATCGGAGTGTATCTAAACACAATTAGCTCCTTTTAATTTTGTTTGAATTTTTTTATGATTCAAATTTAAGCGAATAAAAGAGTTGAGGCAAAAGAATTAATGGCTTTAATCGGATTTAGAGGATGAGCGGTTATATCAATACCCCAAGTTTGGAATTATTTTGCAATTGCTCGCTGTAACCGAATGAATACCTGAATTGCTCACTTTATTTTGAAGTTATTTTTTTTGTTTATGCCGTGAATTCTCAAAGACAAAAAAAAGGAAACGTTCACTCACAAAATTTAACTTCACTCAATTCAGAAGCACCAGATTCGTTGAAAGACTCTATTGCAAAGTAATATTCCAGATCAATTGTCAGCGCTCTCAACTCTAATTCTGTTTGTCTATCCGCAAACACTTGATAAGTTTCATACAATTTATCCGGCTTGATACCCCACAAAATATTATAGCCGACTGCATCCGGTACAGAGTCCCATTTGATAAAAACATTTCTTCTGTCGTTGTCACGTTGAACGGAAAAATTATCCGGCGTGTTTGGTAAAGCGCCGTTATAATTTCCAAAAATTCTTATATCGCTTATTGCAAGATTTTTAGAAGCGGCATAAATATGTTCATACTTGATATAGCGTGCTGATACCGGCAATGGAAATTCAATGTACGCATTTGGTCTATCGTGTCTTTCATTTGTCAGGTCGGTGATTAATTTCCAATTTACATTATCAGACGATGAGTATATTTTAAATTGTGTATAAACAGTTGAATCGCTTTTATAAATATTATTCTGAAAATCCGTGTAGTTGATTTGCAAAGCATTAACAGTGCAAATTTTTCCCAAATCAAGAACAAGCCATTGATTCGAATTATTTTTTTCAGCCACCCAAAATGTCCTTGGATTTTCATCCGTTAAATTATCCGTCGAATAATTTTCAAAGGTGGAGGCAGATAAAACATTTTTTTTATAAGATAAAAGCATCCAGCCTGTAAATAATTCGTTTGAGGTATTCCATTTCTTGTCGGGAATAAAATGCGGGAAATCTCCAAAGCGTGTGTCGGAAAACATCAGCCCATCATTATCAAACCCCTCCGGAAACATTGCAATTCGTCGTTCAAAATTCCAATTGACTGCAACCCACGGTGTTCCGGTGTTCCACCAGTTGCCGTAATTATCCTGAAAAGTATTTCCATGTCCGGCGCCGGTTACAAATCCCCCCGGCTTATATGACACAGGATTGTTTGGAGCGTATTCAAAAGGACCCAGCGGCTGTTCGCTTACATAAACTCCGTTGGCGTAAACATTGTATTCTGTTCCGGGAGCGCCATACATTAGATAATATTTTTTGTTGAACTTAGTCATCCACGCGCCTTCAACAAATGGTTTGATCGTATCGCGATGATCATAACCGAATCTCTCCCATCCATTCAATTCCGGGTGAAGGTAAATTAATTCTTTGGCTGCATTTTTATAAACTAGTCCATTATTCTTATCCAGCTCATCACCAAAAATTGGATAAATATTTGACGAGCCCCAATACATATACCATTTGTTAATTTCTTTGTCGTAAAAAATACAAGGATCCCACGGACCACCAATACTATCAGCAAGCAATGGAAGCGGAAGATTTAAATAGTCAAGATGACCTGAAGTTGGATCAGTCATAAAATAAATTGGTCTCTGTGCAAAAGTTGATTGAAAAAGCAGGAGTGTGTCGTTGTACGAAAGTGCTGCCGGCGCACATATCTTCCACAGGCCATTTGTCGGGCTTGACGTAATTCCAATGAAGTAAATCTTTTGAATGCCACCACCCTCCTGATATTGTAACAAACAAATAATATTCACCATTATGATTTACAATTACAGGATCAGCACCGGAGCGGTATGATATGCCCAAATCTTTCTGTTCAAAATTATATTGATAATTTATATCCATCGGATTGCAGTAAGTTCTGATTCCGGTTGTTTGCTTTAAGTGGTAAGCTGATAAACACAAGCAGCAAAATTATTTTCATTTCGGATTTATTCCTTTCAATAAAATTTTTTACAATGTAAATCTCATTAAGTAAAGTGACTTTAACAAAAATTCCTTCCCCTTGATATTTTCACTTTGCATTATTCCTCTTTGCTTCGTAAAGAATAATAACTATTTTATCACCGCTTAATTCAATTAAACTATTTATAAACCTAAGGAGTAAAGATGGTACTGTTAATGGATCTCTGGCTTCCTATACTGCTTTCTTCAGTTGTAGTGTTTCTCGTTAGCTCTGTTGTTCACATAGTTTTTAAACATCATAACTCTGATTTTCAGAAAGTATCTTCAGAAGATCAAGTGATGTCTGATCTGCGTAAAGCTAATTTATCCCCCGGTGACTATGTACTTCCTCACACGACGGATAACAAAGTCAGAAACTCTCAGGAGTTCAAAGATAAAATGAATCAGGGACCTGTTGTTATGATGACTGTTTTTCCTTCGGGACAAACAGGGATGGGGGCATCACTCACTTTGTGGTTTTTGTTTTCTCTGGTTGTAGGAATTTTTGCCGCATATATTGCCGGACACGCACTGCCTGCAGGTGCCAATTATCTTTCCGTTTTCCGTTTCACCGGCACAACTGCTTTCATTGGTTACGGTCTTGCACTCGTGCACGACAGCATCTGGTACAAAAGAAAATGGAGCACAACCTTCAAGTTCATTTTTGATGGATTGATTTATGCTTTATTCACCGGTGGGGTTTTTGGCTGGCTCTGGCCTGCAATGTAATCTATATTTTTAAGCAATAAACACACCCCTTTTAAATTCCCCTCTTGAGAGGGGATGCCGAAGGCAGGGGTGTGTTGCTTTACTTATCAGCAAGTCCATATACAATGAAATTCAAATCAAGAAGAAAAATACTCAACTACAATCCCGCATTAAAAGAAAAAGCACGTGAGCTAAGAAACAACAGCACACGGACAGAAATTCTGCTCTGGACTTTCCTTAAAGGCAGACAATTACGCGGGTACGATTTCCACAGACAAAAACCAATTGATGAATACATAGTTGATTTCTTTTGCAGTGAACTTTTACTGGCAATTGAAATAGACGGGCTCTCACACATTGGCAAAGAACTATATGATTCCAAAAGACAAAACAGATTAGAACAACTCGGTGTTAAATTTCTAAGATTTAAAGATGAAGATGTTTTTTATAACTGCGATTATATTGTTAAAGAAATAGAAAAATGGATTGATAATAATGTAAAACAGTAATCCAACACACCCCTTCTTTTCCCCTCTCGAGAGGGGAACAAAAGGGGTGTGTTGCTTGCTAATAAATATAACCCCTGCCCTGTCACTCCGTCCGCCGCGGCGGATTGACCCGAAATCTAAGAGAAGAAGATTGGCGGTATTGTTAAAATCTTTTGTCATACCGAGCGAAGTCAAGTATGACCTCAACAAACTAACTAAAAAATATTGGTGGTATTGTTAAAATTTTGTTAGACTTTTTAAGGTTCTGTTTCATACTGGCGAAGCTATCTCTATGGTAGCTGTCTCAAAAAGGTGTGTAAATTCCCCTCTCGAGAGGGGAAAGGAAGGGGTGTGTTGCTTAGCTAAAAAATATAAGCCCTGCCCTGTCACTACGTCCGCCGCGGCGGATTGACCCGGAATCTAAGAAAAGAAGAGTGGCGGAATTGTTAAAATTTTGTTAGATTTTTAATATTATAATTCTTTAAATCCAATTTCTTTCAAGTACTCAAAAGTTGAATCATAAAATGAAGGAGGGCGAGTATGATCATCTTTGTCTCCTGGTGGAACAACAATCACCATCCCTTGTCGAGCGCGGGTTAACAGTACTCTATAAGCATTCTTCAGATAAACCTGTCTTTCGAGTTTATTAATTCTTTGCCAACGATTTCCTCTGAACGACCAATGTTGCCAACCATTTTTTGTAAATCTAAAATCTGCATCCCATGTAACGCAAACCCAATCAAGTTCTAAGCCTTGTACCTCAAACTCAGTAGCAACATCTTCCAGATAATAAGAAGATCGAACATCTTCTTTTTCTTCAAGAAACCAATGAACGGGATCCATTGGTGATTTTACAAAAATGCATTCAGGCTTTAGTCTCTCAGCCTGCGAAGAAACAACAATCCCATATCGCTCTGTTCCTCTTGCTTGTTCTTTAAGCCATTGTTTTGCTTTAGACAAATCTCGGGTTATTACAATGGGATAATTTGAATTAATATTTTTAAGTGTTGATTTTGCATCATCAACATTAAATCAAGAATTTGTTTTATTAATAATGAAACGTTTTCTGCACGGAATGAACGCATAGAAACAGAAAGGTGTAATGAATCATTAAAGGTAATATTCGTTCTTCCATTTAAATTATCTATTGTATCGCCTGCTCCATATTCACTATCAGTGAGTCTTGAAGAAATATAGACATCCCAATCTTTAAAAGAAGATTGAATCGAATTTATCCACTCGCTTATGCCTGCTTCGCCAGTATTTATCTCTTGACCGCCACCAACTAAACAGACTACAACAGCCCAGTCCTTATGTCGATCTAAACACGAAATGAGAAATTCTGGTTCTGATTGCTTAAAATTTGGTTTATTTTTTTACGTTTCATAAAGTTTGATGTTTGCTCTAAAGTCCAAGCTCTCTGGGCTTCATCAAACAATGCAACGTGTTCAGGTGGGGTACTTAGATCAGTTAAACAATCATCTCTAAAGTTGTGTACATTTTGAATTTTAGATTTAACTGCACTGTGTACTACACCCTTTTTTGTTCTTATTCCGAGTTCCTTATCACGTTTAACTTTATCTCTAACTAAAGCTTCTTTCAGAATTTTTACAAGCGGTCCATTCCCAGATAAGAAAACACTGTACAATTCATTCTTTTCATCAGAATATTTATTTGCAATATTTAATCCTACAAGGGTTTTACCAGCCCCCGGCACACCCGTCACAAAACAAATAGATTTTCTTCTTTCTATTTTTAAGAAGTCTATAATCTTATAAATTTCTTCAGATGTTCTGCTGATATTAATTGCGCTTGCATCACTACGTGATATTTCACTTACAGAGTGACCAAAATACAAAGCCTTTGCCGCTTCTATAATAGTGGGTGTTGGTTTGTAATGACCACTTTCCCAATATTCCTTTTCAATTACTTCGCCATCGCAAAATTTTAGAACATCTTTAATAACTTCCGATAATAATTCTACATTGCTATTAATTGGGTAAAGTAATTTATCATTGTGTGGTGTTGGTGATACTGTTGTATATGAGTGCTTTGCCTTTGTGGCAATTAAAATAGGGGCGATAAATTGTTGGTGACTCGTTTCGTGAAAGTTTTTCAAGTCTAAAGCATAATCCATCACTTGATCAATAGCATAAGAAGTAAATTCTTTTTCACCAATCTTAAACTCTAAAACAAAAATAACTGAGCCAATAAGTACAACTGCATCAATTCGTTGACCCATACGTGGGATTGAAAACTCAAGATAAATTGAACCATTTTCTCTATACGCCTCTAAAACTGCTTTTAATATTTTGATTTCTTCTAGCCAAGAATGTTTCTGGGTTAATTGATCAGAAAAAGGACTATTTAAACTTAGCCTACCTATTATCTCTTCATCTGATGAATTTAGAAATTCAGAAATTGTACTTGAGTAAAATGCGCGATTCATAGTTTGACTTAGATTCTGCCTTCGAGTAAACTCTTTGGAATAATGATTTCATATATTTAATTATTCTTTTAATTAAAATTAGTAAAATTATTTGTATGAGTATTCAAGAAAGATTATTAGTTGGAATTATAAATAACAATAGAGATTTCGAAATCATTCGAGATCAACATTGGTATCGTATTCCTATTGATAAAGCTGGAAAACTTTTAAAGAGACGTTGGCCACCTAAGTGGATTGGTTTTTATCAATCCGGGGGTGTTAAAAATAATTCTTTTATGATTAGTCACTATGCAAAAATCACAGCGATATCCGAAGTCTCCCGTAAGACACTTTTTCCAAATGAAAAGAGAATCCAAAAACAAATGCGCTCTATTACAAAATATCTTTTAATGAATTACTTGCTTTACCTAAACCAATTCTAAGTCGCAGATGGCGTAGAATCGTTTTCATACAAACAACACTCGATAAATTTCTTAAAGCAACTGAGATAAATGATCTCTACGACGGAAGCACTCTTGAGGACAAACTTTGGGCAGCACTTAAACAAAATGAAATTGAAGCCGAGCGACAAGAGTTAATTCAGGTTGAGCAAAAATTTTACTTTTTAGATTTTGCAGTTTATTGTATGAAAGGTAAAATTGATATTGAAACAGATGGTGATAAGTGGCATCACAATCCTGAAGCTGCATCAAAAGACAATATTCGGAATAATGATTTAGCTTCTCTCGGTTGGAACATTATTCGCTTTAATACAAATCAGATAAGAGAACAAATTCAATCTTACTGCATTCCACAGATCAAAACGAACATAAATAATTTTGGTGGGATTAAAATTGATGAGACATTTTCTAAACGATTTCTCCGATACAGATCAGATTCCAATCAATGTAATTTTTTTGAAATTACAGACTAACCTAAGTGATTCTGCATAAGAAATTCTATAATCAACTTTTAAAGTTATTTACCCTGAAAAATCTAAACAATTCGTTCAATTTTCTTCCCCTCCATCAAAACTTTCAATAATCTCTTTCCTTTCATTTCAAGGCAGCCAATAATAGTTCTAATGAATTCCCCGGTAATCGGTTTGCTCGTTTCAGGTGTTACTTTTCTGTTTGTAGTTAGTTTTACTGTTTTCATTCTTACAAATTTCTTGTAATACTGCCGGTAAAATAACACATAGAATTTCTGATAATCATCCATTGCGTGGAGGATTTGTCAACAGGGAAATTAATGGGAAAGAAGCGAGAGACAAGATGTTAATGAAGATAAAAGATTAAAGTAAAAAGATAATATGATTTCAAAATTCAAAAATGTCGAACGTGAGACGAAAGAAGCAAGAGGGAAGACTGCTATTCAGTCGAAGCAATTCAGGTAAGCGCCGGATATTTGCGGTTAAAGATAATTTTCTTTAATAAAAGATATGTGGTGAAGCTCGTGTCCGGCAATGTGATAAGCCAATGCCCGCACTGTTGCTTTGTTGCCGTCGGCAGTACCTTCCCTGATCAGTGCTTCATTATCCAGCCCGTTAAAAAGTGTTATTGTTGATTTGCGCACGGCCTCGTATTCCTCAAATATATTTTTCAGTTCCCTCTCATTTGCATTTGAGTGAAGCGCAAAATCGTCCTGCTCAAAACCCGGGAGCTTTGTTTTATCATTTCTTGCAAAACGCATTGCACGGTATGAATAAATTCTTTCGTCATCAATAATATGGACAAGGATTTCTTTTATAGTCCATTTGCCCGGGGCATAATGGTAAAGCAGCTTTTCTTCAGGCAGTGATAGAATAAAGTTTCTTGTTAACCTGAAATTTTCTTCCATGTGCATTAACACTAGTCCGTCATCGGGAAGCAGATCAATATACATAGAAGCATATTGAGGATATTCGCCGGGTTTTGGTTTTTGAATTATTTTCATAATCAGATTTCTTTATTCAAACTTAAGCAGGCAAGAAGCGAGAGACAAGAAGTTTAATAAAATGATAAATGTTGAATGAAAGAAGAGAAATGTGAGCCAAAAAATGCGAGAAGAAGGAGGTGAGACGAAAAATTCAGAAACTTGAAACGCTATAATTCTCGTTCAATTTTCTTTTCTTCCATCAAGGCTTTCAATAAGCTCTTTCGTTTTATTCCTAAAATCCCAACGTTGGATCTTATTTCTTCGGGTGTGGCAAGAGGTACTATTTTTATTCCATATGTGGGAGCAGATATCCTGGTTAATAAACTCGCCGCTTTTTCGGAGGAGCTGCAGGAACTAAAGAAAAAATATTCCTGAAACATTTACTCCTATTAATTCAAAAACATCATGCATCCGATCACCAAAGCAAGTATAACAATCAATCTGCGTAAATCTGCCTGATCTGCGGAATCTGCGTTCTATTTCTTCGGGAATTATCAAACCTTAATCGTTTTCCACTTCCCTTTCTTAAATAAGAAATATCCAGCAATAGAAAATAGAGTTTCGCAAATTACCACCGTCCAATAAACCCCCGGTGCACCTAAAGAAAGCTGCACCGATAATAAATAAGCAAGCGGTATCTGCATCAGCCAGTAAATGACGAGATTCATAATAGTTGGAGTGCGTGTATCACCCGCCCCGTTAAACGCCTGCACGAGCACCATCCCAAATGCGTAAGAAAAGTATCCAAGTGAAAATATATTTAAACATTGCGCCGCAGACTTAACCACCTCCTTTTCGTCAGTAAAAAAATCGGCAATATCATCCGAGAAGAATAGGAATACGATCATCACAATTCCCATAAAAATTGCATTGAAGAACCCCGTACGCCAGACAGATTTTTCAGCACGTTCAGGTTGAAGTGCGCCAAGGTTTTGTCCTACCATTGTGGCGGCTGCATTTGAAAACCCCCACGCAGGCAGAATTGTAAATATTATAATTCTAATTGCAATAGTGTAACCTGCAAGAGCAACACTTCCAAATGTTGACATAATCCTCATCAGAAAAATCCAGCTCGCCGAACCAATAATAAACTGGGCAGTAACTCCCGAAGAAAGTCTAACAAGTCTTACAACAATATCATTTTTGTACTGCCAGTTGCCACTGTGAATTTTAACAATGCCCCTTCCCTTCGCCAGATGATAAACCTGGTAACAAATACCAACTGCGCGTCCGATTACTGTTGCGATTGCCGCACCTTCAATTCCCCATTCGGGAAAAGGACCAATACCGAAAATGAACATCGGATCAAGAATGATATTAATAGAGTTCGCAATCCACAACGAACGCATTGCAAGAGCAGCATCACCGGCACCGCGGAAAATCCCGTTAATCAGAAATAACAGGATAACTATTATGTTGCTGCCAAAAATAAGTCTTGTATATCCCGCCCCCTCTGCAATAATCATTTCTGATGCACCCATCAATCTTAAGAAATCTTCCGCAAATAGAAGTCCTGCAATCATAATCGGTCCAGCAATAATAAATGCAAGATAGATTGACTGCACCGCTGCAATTGATGCACCCTCGTTATCTTTTTCCCCGACACGTCTTGCAATCATTGCAGTGGTGCCCAAAGCCAAACCCCACCCAAGCGAATATGTAATTGTCATTAGTGATTCAGTTAACCCTACTGCGGCAATTGCATTCACACCAATTTTACTAACAAAGAAAATATCAACTACGGCAAAGAGCGATTCCATAACCATTTCAAGAGTCATCGGAATCGCAAGCAGAATAATTGCACGGTCAATATTTCCTGTCAAGATGTTTGCATCTTCACCAGCTATCCCAAGACGAAGGAGATTCCAAGCCGAGGATATTTTTTTAAGAATAAAGTTCATAAATATTTTTATTGTTAAAAAAGAATTTTGTGAAGATAGGAAATGATGAGCACTTCATTAAATAAAAAATGCCCGACCGGTTTATGGATTTCCTGATCGGGTAGTTTAAAAGTAAACAAAAGCTATTGCATCAAAATCATCTTCTTTGTGCTGATAAAGCTGCCGGCACGCAGTTGATAATAATACACACCGCTTGAAAGGTTGAAAGCCTGTCCTTCAAATTCAACTTCGTAATTGCCGGGCTGCTGCTGTTCATTTACGAGTGTAGCTATTTCGTTACCGAGTACATCATAAATAATAACGTTACTTCCAGGACCCTTCTGCAAATAGATTGGAGTAGAAGGGATCGTATATTTTATTTTTGTTGTTGGATTGAATGGATTGGGATAGTTCTGCTCAAGTGAATAATTGAAAAGCTGAATTTGATCATCAACATCTGTAAATATTGCCACTATTGTCAGCGTTTTTAAAATGAAATTATCAGGATCGAAAGAAACACTACTAACTTCACCTTGCACTGTTAAATCAAACGGCTGCACCTGCTGATCATTAAATATTGTAAGGGTTGTATCGCCTTCCGCAGTAGTAATTTTAATTTTAATCGGCATTGTAAAAAAAGCAGGATTTGAATTAACCTGCTGCTCAAAATTCAAATGGACAAAATATGTGTTGCCTGATTTTTTTTCGCTGCTCCAGGTAACAGTGTAGTGAGGATAATTTTCGCCATAAATCCATTCCTGAAAAAAGTAGTTCAGGTCCATTCCGGAAACCTCTTCGGCAACTCTTTGAAAATCTTCTGTTACAGCAACATCATATTTGAGAACTGGATCATTAGCATAATCTTTCATGATTTTAAAGAAGATACTATCACCAACCACACCTCTTAGCATGTGCAAAACAGTTGCGCCTTTAGAATAACTTCTCGCACCATTAAAAATTTCACCGATGTCTGTAATGTCTTCGACCCAAATCGAACCCTGCGCATTTTTCGCATTCGACATTTCACCGTTCATATAATTTTTGTACCCTGTTGTTCCATTTACAGCCTCAAGGTAAATACCTTCAAGATAAGTAGCAAAGCCTTCATTAAGCCAGATGTGATGCCAATCTTTGCAGGTGATCATATCGCCGTACCATTGATGAGCAAGTTCGTGTGCGACGAGCAGATCGGAATAACCACCGACGGAAGTAATAGTCTGATGTTCCATTCCCCCACCCCAGCCAAATTCTGCGTGTCCGTATTTTTCATTTATGAAAGGATAAATACCAAATCTATCGGAATATATTTCGAGCATATCAGTGGTTTTATCCAAAACCGCCTGCACTGATGGCGTGAATGATTCTGGATAAACATAATGAGTGACAGGCATTGAGTATGTTTCATAATTAAAAGTCTGCTCGTACAAAAAGAAATTAGGTATCGCTAAAGAAATAAGGTAGTGGGAAATCGGATAACTATTGTTCCATTTATAGGTATGAGTACCATCAAAATTATTAATAACTTCTATTAAGCTTCCGTTTGAAACCGGAGTGAGGCTTGTATCAATAGTTACCCAAACATCCGATGAATCAGCTTTGTCTGCAGGTGTATCTTTACACGGAAACCAATCGCTTGCGCCGTATGGCTCGCTCAGTGTATAAATTGTTGGTATTGAATTATGAGTGTCATATTCAAAACTGCCGAAGCCGCTGGAGCCGGGGGTTCCCGTCATATATTATAATTAAAAATAATTTTTCACCGGCAGAGTAAGTTCTATCAAGTGTGATATTTATTTTTCCGTCTGAATGAGTAAAGAGGAGTGGAGTTCCAGAAATAAGAACAGAGTCAACTGTTAACGAATTTTGTAAATCAAGAAAGATAAAATTAGTTGATGCTGCGCTGTCACTAATTTCACAATCAATATTTACCTCGCCTAAAATGAAAGGGCTGGTGTAATCAATAAACAAATTTAATTTGTAATACGTGATATCAATTTGCGGATCACCGGGATAGTCAATATCAAAGTACTGTTTCCCCTTTTCAAAACTTTCTTTTTCTGAAATTCTTATTTGTCTGTTTTCTTCAACAAAACTTTTTTGCTGTGCAAAGGAAAATCCAAATGCAAAAACTAAAATTAAAACTATACTTCTTCTCATTGTCTGCTCAAATATTTATTTATGTTAAACAAACCTACATCAAATTAAATCTGAATTCAAACCAGATAATCACAAACGTTGATGCATTATCCATCAACTTCCTGAATTCTGCAGACAGAACGGAAATTACAGAAACCGCAAATTTTATTCTCGCGGTCCACAAGAGTGCTAAGATTAAATTTTCCTTCGGAAATAAGTAAAGAATATTTATCAATTGCTTCAATACAAATTTTAATCATTTCATTGTTCGAGTTGATCAGTTCTTCATCAGATTTTTTATCTGCCGCTTTTAGCAAGCTTACAATTTTTTTCCCGAATTCCTTCTCAGAAAACTTTAATGAATAGATATAGCCGTGCTGCGGTTTCATATCCTTATTCAATTGCGATTTAATTAGTTCAGAGGCAGCTAACATATAAAGCGGAATCTGCAATGAAAGACCCAGGGTCAGTTCATCAGTTTTTGGCTTTTTACCTCCGAGCTTGTAATCAACGATACTGAATACACCATCCTTCTCATTTATATCAATCCTATCTATTTTCCCTCGCAGAAATGTATTCCCGGTTTTAATTTTTATTTGTTGATTTTGTTTTGAATTATCTTTCTCCAATTCGCCAAATGCGGTTTCAAAAAACATTGGAACAAAACCAGTGTCGGAGTTTCTTTCCTGCAATAGAAACTGATAGAGTATTGAATTTTGTTCAATGCCATTAATCCCGAGAATTTTTTCCTGATCATAAAATGAAAAGAATGATTTGAAGTTTGCCTCGCTGATATTTTGTCGCGCTGTCTCAAATAAAAGTTTTTTTGCTTTCTGAAAATCCTTTTCCGAACAACCGGCGAGAATTATTTTTTGCTTAGTCAATTTAGTATAAAACTCGTATAGAATTTTGTGGAGGAGGCTGCCCATTTCAAGTGCTTCAAAATCTTCAGATGGCTTTTGAGGAGGTTCAAGTTTCAAAACTCTTTCGGCAAAATACTTGAATGGACATTTGGCATAAGTTTCAAGCTGTGATGTTGAATAAATATTACCCTTAAATGATTCAAGCTTTGATTTAGCTTCAGACGATATGTTTGAGCAGATATTTCCGCCGTAAATAGAATTGCTTCCCACCCCTCAAGCCTTTCTTTGTCAGCTACTATTTTTTCTAAAATTTCTTCAATGCTGATTCCATTTTTTTTGCCTGCAGGATTACCTGATCATCATCAACACTATTCTTTCCGATTAGCCGCGAAACTAATGAATCAAAACTTTTCTCATCCTTCTTTCCAATCTGAAAAGACTGTTTGAATTCTGAAAGGAAATTTGATTCAACAAGTTGAGCTTTATCATCTGAATCACTTAATGAAAAGTATAATTTCTTTCGCCATGAACATAGTGCCTGATAAAATCTGTATCGTTCTTCAGTTTGATGAATTTCTTCTTTCTTTCGAAACGAACCCGAAAAAAATATTTCGGGGGAGTACTTCGTCGGCAGATCACCGTCGTTCATTGCCGCGATGAAAAGATAGTCAAATGTAAGTCCGCGTATTTCATCCAGTGTAGTAATTTGAACACCATAGCCGGGAATTTCGTGGACATTATAACGGGCTGCGTTTACAGCATTCCGAATATTATTGAGGAAATATTTCAGCGGGAAAGTTTTATCAATTCCTTCCTCAAGTTTTAGAACCTCGAATAACTCTTCAACGACTGATAAAAATTTATTGAATCCACGTACGTTCAATTCAATGTTCTTGTCATCCCCCCCAAGCAGGTTCTTTAATACTCCAGATGACAAAATAAATTTTCTAAATTCTGTTTTGAATTCGTTAATAGAAAGATTTTTATGAAATGGGTTAAGTATATCATAAATCAAATTAATGTCTTTCAATGCCTTGTTTAGTATTCTTGCTTCACGCTCCGTATCAGTATAATCATCATATTCGTACATTCCAGTTTTTAATGCGGTTTGTATCGAATTACTCCAGTTATCATACCCTGAAATTATTTTAAGTTCAATTGAAACCTTTAACAAATTTGATAGATCCACCTCCCCGACGTTTATGTAGCTGTTGTTTAATGCACGGAATATATTTCTGTAATAAAAATCATTCTCCAGAATTTCGAGAAAATTTACTATTGAAATTACAGGTATGCACGTGTTTAAGGGAATTCTGTCAGTCAAGTTGAACGGAATTTCATATTGATTA
Source organism: Ignavibacteriales bacterium (assembly GCA_016709155.1). Classification (NCBI taxonomy): domain Bacteria; kingdom Pseudomonadati; phylum Ignavibacteriota; class Ignavibacteria; order Ignavibacteriales; species Ignavibacteriales bacterium. The sequence continues at coordinate 853,938 of JADJEI010000001.1, forward strand.
AAAGTATATCTGATCAAGGGTGAGTATTTTGTTATAAGATTAAAAACGACGCAAATATTTGCTGGTGGAATTTTTTCACTTATAATAATTGACTTAATTTCTTTTGCGATAATTTCAATTTCCTTTTGACGATTCGAGGCACAGAGTTCTGTAATCAAATCTTTGTATGTAGTGATAGCCCTACCTTTATTAAGAAATAGATTCTCCTTTACTGCTTTTTGAAAGGTTAAAGCAGAATTCGGTGATGAATCTTTAATAATGTTAAACAGTTTTTTAGTCAGGCTATCAACACATTTATCAAGATGATTAAAGATAAATGTATTTTCGTTAAAGTAATCAAAATTTATAAACAGTTTGCTCTTGCTTACCGATGCGGACATATTAATAATTTCTATCTCAGGAGAAGTGAATTCATCAAAACCATTTACTATGATCAATTCAACTTCGGGATAAATTTGCCTGAACGCTTTTGGAAATTCAATTTCATTCATTGAGATTAATTCTGAATAGAGATCCCCGATTTCCCCAGCCTTAAGTTGGTGACATTTTTGGGAATAAATTCGATAAACATTGATTATATCTTTTGCCTTTAATGCTTCAGCTTTTTCGAGATGCGCCGCTTCTTTCTCAAGTTGCTCCGGAGTTATCCCATGACGATTGTATTCAGAAATTACATTTTGTACCCGTTCAAGTGTACCGGCAGGAATCTCGCCTTTATATGAAGAAAAATAATTAAGCTTGCATTCTCTGAAGCTGTGTTTTAACAGAACCGAAGCAATCGTTTCGTTTAATAAAGAAATACTTTTGGAATTATTAAAAGACAAAATTTTTACAACGAACGAACCGAGTGTTTCAATGTTGATTTCAGAAGCTGAACTGTTTGGAGATCTTGTTATGAATTCTTTTTGAAGCTGCCGTAGTTTACGATTTGTCGGAACAATAATCAGTAATTCGGACAGTTTAGCCGAGTTAATTTTTTGCTCAATTAATAAATCCAGATCAATCTTTGAAATATTTTCTTTCGTTAAAATCATTTAATACTCATTTTAATATTTATACTGATCTTCGGAATGATTGTGATCAATATGCACTTATTGAAAAATAAAGTCCTTGCATTTGAATTTTTAATAGCTAATTTTTAAAACAAAAAAAGTGAATGCTATGAAATCAATTATCTTTGCGGCAATATTACTAATTCCTCTTTGCAATTTAAAACCACAAGGCATCGGAGAATTTGCACCCGAAAAAACACCGGAGCACTTTCCTGACAACGCTTTAGGATTGGATATTATGTTCGGCGAAGGTGGATTGGGCTTTGGAGGTTTTTACAGAAGAGAAACAGTAGAGGACTTAACTACATTCGTTGATTTTTCTGTATCTGAAGCAAAAGACGATCGAGAGTTTCAATATGTTGATTATTTTGGGAATACTTTTACAGTGGGTAAAAAAAATCGTGTCTTTCTTCTGCCATTGAATTTTGGAGTGCAATACAGAGTATTTGGAAGTATAATATCGGACAATTTGCGTCCCTATATCAATGCAGCAGTCGGTCCGGTACTTGGATTAACCACTCCTTATGAGAAAGAATTTTTTAAAGCTTTTGGAGATACAAAAACGCATTTAGCTTTTGACGGTTATGTCGGGTTTGGTGCCAATTTTGGACTTGATAAAAAAAATCTTATCGGATTGAACATTCGGTATTATTACACTCAATTTATTGGTGAAGGAGTTGAAAGTCTGGAAGGAAATTTAAGAAAATCATTCAGTACATTTTTTATCACGATAAATTTTGGATTTATGTATTGATTCTCAATTTAAATTTCTTTTCACGTTACATTTTTGCACTGAGTTTCGGAAGATAAATTTAACAGAGCGAAGACAGCAGCATCGTAATTTTTAATTTACAGTTTTTAGTTCACTGCTCTCCATAATATTTTGGGATGAAGCCGATAAATTATTTAGAATTAACTTCACGATAGAAACGTTGATTCCATTTTTTCTTATTCTGATTTTATGTTTTATTGGAAAAATAATGCCGCAGGATTTTCAGTTCGAACAATCATTATACAGCCGACACGAGTTTTATAAAGAACTATCAATTCAAACTAGATTGATTAAGCACAAAAATGTTGAAATGCTTCTTCGCAAACAATCGGAGAATAAGTTATTTCACATTTCTAAAGTTGGTGAATCTGTTGAAGGACGCTCTCTGAATTTGATTAAGGTAGGGAAGGGTAAAACAAAAATATTTTTATGGTCTCAAATGCACGGAGATGAGCCAACTGCAACAGCGGCTATCTTTGATATATTAAATTTTCTTTCTGCTAATGACGATTACAACGAATTCCGGGAAAACCTGTTTAAGAATGTGACCATTTATTTTTTGCCTATGGTCAATCCGGATGGGGCAGAAAGATTTCAAAGAAGAAATGCTTTAGAGATTGATCTAAACAGAGATGCCCGAAAGTTAGAATCACCAGAATCCATGATTTTGAAAAACGTCTTTGATTCGCTAAAAGCTGATTTTGGATTTAACCTGCACGATCAAAGTAAATATTATTCGGTGGGTAATAGTTTTATGTCCGCGGCTATTTCATTTCTTGCCCCTCCCATAGACGAAATAAAATCCATTCCGTCAAATCGCGCTTCTGCAATGAAGCTTATTGGCGAATTGTATTTGATGGCAAACTCATTTATACCGGGTCATATAGCCAAGTATTCAGACGAATATGAACCCCGCGCTTTCGGCGATAATTTTCAAAGGTCCGGGACAAGTATTATTCTCATCGAATCAGGCGGGTGGCACAACGATCCGGAAAGACAATTCATAAGAAAAATAAATTTTATACTGCTTCTTTCTGCGTTCAAATTAATTGCGGAAAAATCATTTAACAAAAAAGATATTTCTATTTATGAATCTATCCCTTTTAACGATGAAAGATTAAGTGATTTTATTTTTAGGAATTTAACTTTGTGCTGTAAAGAAAAATATTATAAAACAGATTTAGCAATTCAATCTGAAGATAAATTTTTGATAATAATAATAAGATTTCGACCAAATCATTTATTTCGGATATTGGGGACATGTCTGTATTTTCAGCATATAACAACTTTGACTTCAGCGGTTATGAATTTCGATCTGGTAAAGAACTTACTTTATCTGAAATGCCTCCCGAGAAACTTGATTATCTAGATTTATTATCTAAAGGAATAACTACTATTATTTTTTCCAATGCCACAGTAGATCAAATATCACAAAATAAATATCCCATTAGGATTACAACAGAAGCCGATACTTTGAAAAGTGGATTAAAATTACAGAGCCCTGCTGAATTTTTATTATTAAAAGACAATATTATTCGCTTTGCTTTTGTAAATGGGAACTTGTTCGATTTAAGAAATGATTTCTGGCTAACTAAATAATTCCTGCGAAGTCTATATCTTAATAATCACTAAATAAGAAATTTTTATAACATAAAGTGGAGCGAATATGTTTAAGATAAAAAACATCCTTTTACCAACAGACTTTTCTAAACTATCTTTGTCGGCAGCCGAATATGCTTTAGAACTTGCAGAAAAGTATAACGCAAAAATTCATATTCTAAATGTTCTCGAAAAGACACCGCCAATATTAGCAATTCGTTCGCTGGATCTATCTCAGGATAAAATATTAAAGGAAATTGATAGTGCTGCTAAAAAATCATTAACCGAAACAGTTCAAAAAATAACTAAGAATAAAAACTTAGAGGTTGTTTCTGTAATACGAAAAGGTAATGATTATGAAGAAATAATAAAATATTCCGAAGAAAAAAAAATAGATATTATAGTAATAGCAACGCATGGAAGGACTGGAATTTTACATACTTTGATTGGAAGTGTGGCAGAAAAAGTAATCAGATTCTCAAAAATTCCCGTATTAGTAATAACACCGAAGATCAAAGGCAATTAATTCCTTGCTTAAATCCGTAATAATGAATATTTTTAGAACTCGTTAAAGAATAGATAAGGAACAATATGGCAAGAGTAAAAAACGTTGAGGCATTTTGCAACAACTGTAATGGCATCAGAAAAATGGAAATTACAGGTGATTTTGCTGCCAATGAGAATAAGAAATGGGCGAAATGTAAAAAGTGCAAACAAACAACCGTAATTGATTTTAATCTTGAAGAGAGAGCCGCAAAAGTATCATTAGAAGGTATTGAAAATAATTCTTTCAAAGTATATTCTCCGGCAGCATCTTTTGAAATTGGTGAAGCGATCTACCATAAAAATTGGGACGATTACGGAAAAGTTGTTTCTAAAGAAATTCTTTCAGATGGGAACCATTCCATTTCTGTTGAATTCCAAAAATCCGGACAAAAAAAATTAATTGAATCATTAACCACATAATCAAAGTTGAAACGAGGTGAATAAAACTTGGTTGGAATTTCCATCGGTGATAACGAATCTATTGACAAAGCTCTAAGACGATTCAAAAAGAAATATGAACGATCGGGTATATTAAAAGAATATAAAAAGCGGACATTCTTTGTTAAACCTTCTGTTAAAAAGAGACAGGAAAAACTAAAAGCTGTTCGAAGAGCACATAGACCTGAATTTTTACCACTCTAATTTCTTCGCCCCGTACAGCGGGGCAATTTTTATTTTAAATCAATATTTGGTTCTGTAACATCTCTTTTTTCTGTACGTAAATAGTTTTTCTCAAAATATTTTACAATTTGATGAAACGCTTCATCAACGTTGTTGCAAAATGTAAATTTATTCAAGTCTGACCGGCTTACCACTCCATTATTTACTAGTGCTTCAAAATTGATTATACTCTTCCAATATTTTTCGTCATATATCATAAGCAACATTTTCTTTTTTATTTTTTCAGTTTGGATAAGAGTTAGTATTTCAAAAAATTCATCCATCGTTCCAAATCCACCCGGAAAAACTATTAAAGCTTTCGCAAGGTAAGCAAACCAAAATTTTCTCATAAAGAAATAGTGAAATTCAAAACTTAAATCTTTAGTTACATATTTATTAACAAACTGTTCGAATGGGATACTAATGTTAAGCCCGATGGAATAACCTCCAGCTAATTTTGCTCCCTTATTTGCAGCCTCCATAATTCCGGGTCCGCCCCCCGAGCAAATAATAAATCTGTTCGAATTAGTTTCGAGTGAAAGCGACCACTCTGTTAATTTTTTAGAAAGTTCAACAGCGTCTTCATAATATTTTGACATATTCAATAGCTGCTGCGCTTGACGTAAATTCTCGGCGAGGAAATTTGTATTCGGATTTATTGTATTAAACTTTTTTACTTCAGCGAGAGAGTCTTTTCTTGACTTAAGTCTTGCAGAACCAAAAAAAACAATTGTATCAATGATTTTATATTTCCTAAATTTGCTTTGCGGTTGAAGATATTCGGAGAGCATCCTGATTATTCTGCCGTCGGAAGAATTTAAAAAATCAATATTTTCGTATGCTTTCAAGTTATTTTTTTTAATTGCCATGATAAATTTCTTTCTAAATTTCAATTAGTAAATGAATGGCTGTTAATAAATAAAAACTATTAATAATTTTTGTAGTTGGAAATTAAAACAATTCTTTCTCTTAAAATAAATATTTTAGAATATTAGAGTCGCATATGTTTAAGATAATAATTACAATTCTATTTTTCTCTGTACAGCTTATCGCCTCAGACAGAGAGGAAACACAACAAAAGATTAGTAATCTACTAACATCACTTTCTGAGAAAACGAATGTGGGACTTCTAATATTCAACCCGCTTACTCAAGATACAATCTTCAGTCTGAATTGTTTCCAAACTATGATTCCAGCTTCCAATACCAAATTATTCACCACATCGGTTGCGTTATTAAGTTTAGGCGGTGATTTTAAAATATCACTGAAATTATTTACAGATGATAGTTATTTTAAGGATGGGGTAATAAATGGAAATATTTATCTAAAAGGATTTGGAAACGCTACCATAACTGAAAATGACCTCCTGTTATTTGTTAAACATTTGCAAGAGTTGGGAATAAATAAAATCACTGGAAATATTGTCGGAGACGAATCTTACTTTGACGATGCTTATTACAGGGCAGATTGGATTGATGATGAAGTCAGTACGGTAAAATTATCACCCATTTCTTCTTTGATAATTGATCGCAACCAAATAATTACATTTAAGAAAAAAGGTCGCCGAACTAAAAAATACGTTGCCGATATTAAACAACCGGCGCTTCACGCTGCAAATCTTTTAAAAGAAAAACTTGATAATGCAGGGATAAATGTTTCCGGCTATGCTGTTCAGGATATAACTCCAATAGGAGGTGAACAGATTGATGAAATTTCAATATCGCTTAGAGAGTTTGTATCGTTGATAAATAAACATTCCGATAACTACCTTGCAGAATGTCTCTTCAAAATCATTGGCGCCGAGTATAGTAATGTTGAAGGCAACTCCTTCTATGCAACTCAAGCAATACTGGATTTTTTAGATCAGAATAATATCTATTCGCATGGGACAGAAATTGTGGATGGATCAGGCATTTCAAGATATGACAAAGTTACCCCCGCCTCTGTGGCTGGTGTTCTGGAATCGATGTATTTTAACTTAAATAGTTTTGAAGATTTTTATAATTCACTAAGTGTGGCAGGTGTTGATGGAACATTACGTTCAAGGTTTACCGGCTCTTATGCAGAAAATAATTTTCATGGCAAAACCGGAACACTTAATGGAGTGACTTCTCTCTCCGGCTATCTCAAAACAAAAGGTAATGATGATTTAATAGTTAGTTTGATTTTTGAATATCAAAAAGGCAGTTCCAGATCGCATAAGAATATTGAGGATGATATAATAATCGCTTTAAGTGAAATGGAATAAAAAGCCCCGTAAAAGCGGGGCTTTAATTTCATTGATTTGGTTGATTCGTTTGAGGTACTGTTGGGGTAGTAGGCAAATTTTGTCTGCCTGATTCCTGAATAATACTCCTTTGCTCGGGTGTAGCTTGACCCGGAAGGAAGAATAAATTAATTACAATAGCAAGTACAGCTAAAGCACCTGCAAGCCACCAAGTTCCTTTGGCAAGAAAATCAGCCGTACGTCTTGTTCCGAACATAGCTCCGGCACCTGCACCGCCAAAAGTCCCCGCTAATCCACCACCTTTGCTGGATTGTAAAAGAACCATCACAATCAATAATACTGCTACGATTAATGCGACAAATGTTAACACAAAGTACATATCTTTCTCCTTAAATTGGTAGCGGGGGAGGGATTCGAACCCCCGACACGTGGATTATGATTCCACTGCTCTAACCTACTGAGCTACCCCGCCAATTATTTTTTCGGGTGCAAATATAGAAACTCCCTCGAATAATTCCAATTTGTAAATAAATGGGTCGAAATTATTTGGATAACTGATTTTTAATATTTGCAATATATTCTTCTCTAAAAATTCCATCAATATTGCTTGTATAATCAACAATATTGATCCCAGCATCATTCAATCTTTGATCAGTATTTGCTATTCTTTCAATCGGATCAGGATGTGTTGATAAAAATGTTGCTATCTCATCAGCCTCTGAATTGACTAAACCTTCATCACGCATTTTTTCAAAAAAGAATTTCACACCACCCGGATAATATCTGGTGTCTTCCAAATAATTAAAAGAAAATTCATCCGCTTCATCTTCATCAGAGCGACTATTAGCAAGGAAAGCAAGTCCGACAAAAAGATTGGCGGCTATCTCTGCTATTTGAGAAGGATTTTCACCCAGTATCAAACTTAATAAGAAAGACACGCCGTAATATGCGGTCATTCTTTGTGTCGCATGTCTGCGTTCAGCATGAGCAATTTCGTGTCCGAGAACACCGGCGAGTGCCGCTTCGGAATCAAGATAATTCAATAATCCGGTGTAGATATATAAAAATCCTCCCGGTAATGCAAAAGCATTAAGTGTATTGGGATCATCAATAATTTCTATTTGATAGGGATAGATATTTTTGTTTTCGATTTGAGGAGAAGTGAGAATGTGCTCGAATATTCGTGATTCGATGTAGCTCTTTACAACTGGATTGCCGTGATATATTGGGTACTCCTGCGGATTGCCATTTATTTCATTTACAACTTCCTGACCGAGTTGAACATCATCTTCCTGCGAGAAGATATTTACACCATCGTCACATGAAATAAAGGAAGTCATCGCAATGACTAAACTGACGGCTAAATAATTTTTTAAAGTCATAGAATTTTTCGAAACATAATATTTTTAGTTTAAAAATTTAGTTGAGTTTATTCGGAATTATGCAATAAACTTTGCCACAGATAATCAAGAATTTCTTGCATACCCGTCCCATCAACTGCCGAGATTAGAAATGTAGGAGAATCAGCATTTCTTAATTTTTTAATTGTCAACTTTTTAATCTCATCTTTTGAGAGCAAATCAGCTTTTGTCAAAGCTACTATTTTTTTCTTTTGGGGAAGCGCTTTACTGAAGGCTTTAAGTTCATCACTTAAAGTTTTATAATCAGCTTTAAAATCCTTTGACTGAATATCAATTAAAAATAATAATACTTTAGTTCTTTCAATATGACGCAGGAATTGATGACCAAGCCCCTTCCCTTCTGCGGCTCCTTCAATAATTCCCGGAATATCTGCAACAACGAAGCTTTGATAATCTTTATATTTTACTATACCAAGATTAGGTTTAAGAGTAGTGAAAGGATAATCCGCTATTTTAGGTTTAGCAGAGGAAACTTTTGAAATAAAAGTTGATTTGCCGGCATTTGGAAAACCTACTAAACCTACATCAGCTATTAGTTTAAGTTCAAGAATTATATCTCTTTCCTCACCGGAAGTCCCTGGTTCAGCAAAACGCGGAGTTTGACGAGTTGCAGTTGCAAAATTACTATTACCTTTACCTCCCCTTCCGCCTTTAGCGATGACAAAAGATTTGTTGTCTTTATCCAAATCACAAATAATTTCTTTTGTCTGCAAATCTTTAACAAACGTACCAACCGGAATTCTGATGATTATATCATCTCCTCGTTTGCCATCTTTAAGTGCACTTCCTCCCGGGGCTCCATTCTTTGCAGAATAATTTTTTTTATATCGAAAATCCAATAGCGTGGAGATATTTGCGCTGGCAACGAAAATTATATCCCCACCGTTACCTCCGTTACCGCCGGATGGACCACCCTTCGGAACATATTTTTCTCTGCGAAAAGTCACAGCGCCTTTACCGCCGTCGCCGGCTTTAATATGAATTTCCGCGTAATCTAAAAACATGTTTAGTTGTTATTAAAATAATTTGAAACAGCATTTGTCAACACTACTGCTTCACGTGAAAATGGATTTATTCTTGAGGAAAGAAAGACTGTTTTTAATATTTCAGTTGCTTCATCATAACTATTGCACTCTTGAATTTTTTCTATTGTCGTAATAAAATCATCTCGATCTTCATTAAATATGTCGCTCACTATTCGTTTTGACTCTTTATCGGAAAGAAAGGAAGCTAAATCTTTCTTAGGGGGAGGTGGAGGTTCGAGTATTTCTTGTTCATAAATTTTTGCTTCATTCTTATTTGTCTCAGTTACTTCCTCTGTGCCAACAGATTTGATTTCATGAGCGGGTAAAATATCTTCTGTCGCTGTTTGATTTGAAGTGATTTCACTCTCTGTTTCATCACTTTTAATTTCTTCAAGACTCAGAATTTCTTCAGAGTTAGAAATAATAGAATCATTTTCTAAAGCTGTTCCATCATCGAACAGAAATTGTTCTTCAGCAACTTTTGGATTTTCAATAGCTGGTAAATTATGATCGTTTGTTTCAAGTTCATTATCAAAAAAATCGAGCAAAGCTTTTTCTTTTTCAGGGGCAAGAAGTGTTTTATCTTCATCGCTATCACAGGCAGGTATGTCCTTTAATAGATCGTCTAACTCATCCGAATCAGAAATATATTCCTTTGTGATATTTGGCAGTTCATTTGGCTGAATAATTTCTTCTTTTGTTTCTTCGGGAATTTTTATTTCATCAAGTGGGATTTTTTTCGGAGTCGGTGTCATAAGTCTGCTCGGCTTCAAAATCATCTTCGATAGTTTCTTGAGTTTGTTCAACATTTGGTAATTCAGTATTGTTTGATTCTTTAACTTCAAGGTCAATGTTTTGTTGTTTAACTTCAGTTTCGTATGGTAATGAAATATCTGAAAAAAGAATTTTTTTAAGTTCAACGATTTCTAAATTTATCCGCGCGTCTTTCGCAGTTGCATGATTCAAACGTAATAAATATTCTATTTGGTTTTTTTCCTTAAGAAATAATTCGACATATCCCAGATTAACTTTGGTTTTTGACAATGCGCCAATATTGAAGAAATCTGCCATAGTATAAAGTGCATTCTCAACAAGTTTTTCCGGCTGTGTATTAAATAATTCCCTGTCTATTTTGCTGATGATAAGTTCAAATTCAGCCACAGAAAGATTAGCTAATTTTCGTCGTGTCAGATATTCAAGAATAATTTTCTTTAGAAAAGATGAGTAGTAAACGTAATTTAAGATCAGGTTTATTTCTTCAAATGACTTGGTTGAACCATCTTCAAAAATAAGTTTTGTTAACGACCATCGAGGTCTCACGATATAATTGGCATTAAACGAAACTGCCTGAATGATGAGCCTTTTAACATCTTCGAACGCAATTCGCTTGGAAAATTTTATTTCATCAGAAATTGAATTGAAGCATTTCGAAATTTCTTTCCCTGAATAGTCAAACACAGAATCTTTTAATAATTTTTGTCTGTCCTGAAAAATAAGGTAATCAATCTCGGAGGAAATGTAGGTTGTAATTGCAGGATGTAGATTGGCGTTCAATAATTTTTCGATGGTAAAAAATGTACCAAGGTTTTTGATATTATTGAGCGATAAATCCGAGATGAATTTTATTTCTTTATTGAACATTACATTTATTCTTTATAAATCATATCTAAAATATAAAAAATCCCGATTAAGGCTAAGCCATACTATGGCAAAGTTAATCGGGAAATTATAAAAGCTCAATATTTAATGTGTTGAAGTTTTCTAAACCTCAACTTCCTTCGACTTGACTTTTGCCATTATAAAATCTCTGTTCATTCTTGCAATATTAGTAACCGAAATCCCTTTTGGGCATTCGGCTTCGCAAGCATACGTATTGGTGCAGCTTCCGAACCCGAGTTCGTCCATAACTTTTACCATTCTCTCAACTCTACGGTAACGCTCCGGCTGCCCTTGCGGCAGAAAAGCATATTGCGAAACTTTTGCAGAAACGAACAGCATTGCACTTGCATTCTTACAAGCTGCAACGCAAGCGCCGCATCCGATACAAGCAGCAGCATCCATTGCAAGACTTGAAACTTCTTTGGAAATTGGGATTGCATTTCCATCGGGTGCACCGCCGGTATTAAATGAAACATATCCGCCGGCATATAAAATTTTATCAAATCCCGAACGATCAACCATTAGATCTTTAATTACAGGAAATGCTTTTGCACGGAATGGTTCAACCCAAATTGTTTCGCCGTCTTTAAAGTTACGCATGTGAAGCTGGCAAGTAGCTATCTTGGGCAGCGGTCCGTGCGGCTGACCATTAATTACCAAACCGCAAGTTCCGCAAATACCTTCGCGGCAGTCGCTTTCAAAATGTATTGCTTCTTCACCCTTTGCTTCGAGCGAGTTATTTATTTCATCCAACATTTCGAGGAAAGAGGCATCGGGAGAAATCTGAACTTTATATTCAGCAAAACTTCCTACACTGTTTGCGTTTTTCTGTCTCCAGATGTTAAGTGTAAGATTTAATTTTTTCTGTTCCATTATTTGTAACTCCAATTTATTATCAAACTTTTTAGTTATCAGATTTATTTGTTTCAGAATACAAAAAATATTCTCCAAGCTCGTGCAATTTTTGCTTTAGAATATTTCTATCAATCAACTGGGTTTCGTACTCCGTAATTTTTGTTGGCGAAAGATTTCTATTGATTGCATAGTTAACAACTTCATCATCTTTGGTTTTGCATAAAATTAATCCAACACTTAGGTTTTCGTGTTCCAACTTTTGTTTTTTATCAAGTGCTTCAAGGTAAAAATTCATTTTGCCAAGATACTCTGGACTAAAGTCATCAATTTTCAAATCTATAGCAACAAGACATCGCAAACCTCGATGAAAAAAAAGCAAATCAACAAAAAAATCTTTACTGCCAACCTGCAAACGATATTCTTCGCCAACAAAAGTAAAACCTTTTCCTAATTCAAGGATGAACTCTTTAAGATTTTTCACAAGAGATTTTTTTAAATCTTTCTCATTAAAATCCTTCGGTAGATCAAGAAATTCAAAGATGTATTTATCTTTAAAAACCTCATTTACTTGCTGTGAGCGAGTTTTTTCTAATTCTGTCAACACTGTTGACAGTTTTTGATTTGAGCCTTCTTTCAATTCTCTCACCACTGATGAGAGTTTTTGCTGGGATAACAAAAACCTTTCATAAACAGCACAGCTAATCTGTCTCTCAAGTTCACGTTTCGAATACTTCTCTTTTATTGATAGTTTTAGATAAAACTCTTTTTCCTCAATTGTCTTCGTTTTTGTAAAAATATGGAGATTATTAGTCCAACCTAATTCTCTCACCAGTGGTGAGAGTTTTGGAAATGCTGAATAAACCTCATAAAATTGTTTCATTCTCCATAGATTTTGCTGTGAAAAACCACGAACTCCATTTATCTCAGTTTGAATATATTTAGAAAGCTCTTCAACAGTTCCTTTTCCCCAACCATCGGATTCAGTTTTGTTAGAAATGTATTTTCCAACATTCCAGTAAAGATCAATAAGCTCTCTATTAACAGAAGCAAATGCTCTTTGCTTAGATTGTTTTATTAGTTCAACAATCTGAGTGAAAGATTTTTTTTCAATTATATCTGCTTCGGCAACTTTCAATTATTTGTAACTCCTTACAGCAAGTTTCAGATATTCAAATTTCAATTCTTCTTTGTGGAGATTCCATTTATTCTCTCCGGCAAATTCCCACGCCGCAACGTAAGAATAATTTGCATCATCACGTTTTGCTTCGCCGTCTTCAAATTGATGCTCAACACGGAAATGTGCGCCGCAGCTTTCATTTCTGTCTAACGCATCGGTCGCAATCAGTTCGCCAAGTTCAAAATAATCTGCAAGTCTGCCGGCACGTTCAAGTGTTTGATTTACATCGCTGCCGCTTCCGGGAATTGTAACGTTCTTCCAGAATTCTGCTTTCAATTCTCTTATTTCTGCAATTGCTTCTTTCAAACCTTTTTCGTGACGAGCCATTCCAACTTTATTCCACATTATTCTGCCAAGCTGTTTATGGATATCATCAACAGTTCGCTTTCCTTTTACAGACATTAGTTTGTTTGTAAAATCTTTAACACTATTCGCAACTTTTTCAAATTCGGGATGATCAGTTTTTATTGCTGCAGGTTTTGTTGTTGCAAGATAATCGCCCATTGTGTATGGAATAACAAAGTAACCATCAGCCAAACCTTGCATAAGCGCAGAGGCACCCAAACGATTTGCACCGTGATCTGAAAAGTTTGCTTCGCCAAGTACAAATAAGCCGGGAACAGAACTCATCAAATTATAATCAACCCACAAGCCGCCCATTACATAATGCGGAGCGGGATAAATCATCATAGGGGATTTGTATGGATTTTCTCCGTTGATGTTTTGATACATATCAAAAAGATTTCCGTAACGCTCTTCAATTACCTTTTGTCCAAGACGATTTATGGATTCACTAAAATCAAGATAAACTGCATTGCCGCCTTTTGCACCTCTGCCTTCATCACAAACTTCTTTTGCTGCTCGTGATGAAATATCTCTCGGTGCAAGATTTCCGTAGGATGGATATTTTCTTTCAAGATAATAATCTCTTTCAGCTTCAGGAATATCATTTGGATTTCGCATATCACCTTTTTTCTTCGATACCCAAATTCTGCCATCGTTACGAAGTGATTCACTCATCAATGTTAATTTTGATTGAACATCACCGTGAAGTGGAATGCAAGTAGGATGAATTTGAGTGTAACAAGGATTTGCAAAAAATGCACCACGCTTGTGAGCGCGCCAAATTGCTGTTGCGTTACAGTTCATTGCGTTGGTTGAAAGGAAAAATACATTTGCATATCCGCCGGTTGCAAGAACAACAGCGTGTGCAGAATGTTTTTCAATTTCACCGGTAAGTAAATTTCTTACAACAATTCCTCTTGCTAATCCATCAACGACAACTACATCGAGCATTTCTCTGCGAGTAAAAAGTTTTACTGAACCTTTATCAATTTGTCTGTTGAGTGAACTTACTGCACCAAGTAAAAGCTGCTGTCCCGTCTGACCGCGAGCATAAAAAGTTCTTGAAACTTGTGCACCACCGAAAGAACGATTATCCAAAAGTCCGCCGTATTCTCTTGCAAACGGAACGCCTTGTGCAACACATTGATCAATTATGTTTGAGCTTACTTCCGCAAGACGATAAACATTTGCTTCGCGCGCACGGAAGTCGCCGCCTTTAATTGTATCATAAAATAATCTAAAAGTAGAATCACCATCATTCTGATAAGCTTTGGCAGCATTGATTCCGCCTTGTGCAGCAATGCTGTGTGCTCTTCTTGCGCTATCGTGAAAAGTAAACGCCTTAACATTGTAACCAAGCTCGCCAAGAGTTGCTGCAGCAGATGCGCCAGCCAAACCGGTGCCAACAACAATAATATCAAATTTTCTTTTGTTGGATGGATTAACCAGTTTCATATTGAATTTATGGTTAGTCCATTTTTCGGAAAGATTTCCTTCGGGAATTTTAGAATCTAATTTTGTCATTGGTTACCTCCGTAAAAAAAGAAAAAGTAAATCGGCATCGAAGCAAAACCTAATGCCATAATAATTGCGTAAAGTGTTCCAAGTTTTTTTATAAGTGGAGTGTATTTATTATGGTTCCATCCAAAAGTTTGAAACGCACTTTGGAATCCGTGATTAAGATGAAAACCTAAAAGCAGCACTGCAACAACATAAAGCAGTGAGTACCACCAGTAGCTAAAAAATCCAACTACAACTTGAAAATACTGCTCAGTATCTGCTAAACCAGATGGATCGTAAACATTGAATCTCCAGAAAAATGTTCCAAGGTGAAGTACGAGAAAAATAAAAACGACTGATCCCGTAATAAATGCCCATCTTGAAAATATGGTGCTGTTTTCGGATGAACCGTTTATTTTATAACGGGTTGGTCGTGCTTTTTTATTTTCATACCAAAGCCGCACACCATTAAATATGTGCAGCACAAAAGCTGTTAGCATAACTATTTCAATAATTCTGATAAGTGGTTTGATAACATCTAAAGTACCAACATAACCATTAAAAGTTTCAGCACCGAAGAACAACGTTATGTTTCCAATAAGATGAATGATTAGAAAAATGATTAAGAAACTCCCGGTAACAGCCATCGTAAATTTTTTGCCGATAGAGGAGTTAGAAAAATTTAGTAGCCAGCTCATTAAAAGCTCCTTTTAAATGAAAAATAATTTTTGTTCAAAGTGATATGAAAAAGATGTAGTTCGTTGGGGAATGAATCAGGTAGTGAAGCGAAAATTTTTCTAATAAAATTTCTGAAAGAATGCATATTCTGATAATTACGATAAAACTTGAATACAACTTAGAAAAAATTTATGAAGGTGAAAAGTTTTAGTCAAAAATTTTTTCAACTTTATTTGAATCTTAAAATTATAAAAGTATTTTAGCACAAGTTCTTTGAACAAAATTTACGGTGTTCCAATCCCGCTTTAATCGGGGTAATGGAAATTATAGGGAAGTGCGGTGATTCCATAAAAGGAAAATTCCGTCGCTGTCGCGCAACTGTGAATCAATGTAGAATGTAAAATGTAGAATTTAGAATGATCTTAATTCTACATTCTTAATTCTAAATTCTGCATTGTTAAGCCAGGAGACCTGCCGCAAATCAATATATAATCAACCTTCGCGCAAAAGGTAAGATTTACGATGGTCTTTCAAAATCTCCATTCGTTTCATCTCAACTTAATTACGCGAAGTTACTTTTAACCTTTTATAAGGAGTAACTTCAATGCACAATACAAAATTTCTTTTTGCCCTTTTCGCTCTCTTAGTATTTTCTCAAATCGCTTTTACACAAAATTCTATCATTCAAAAAACAGATACTTCTGGTTTTTATAGAATGAACGAAGTGGTCATCTCCGCAACAAAAACTTTGTCTAACTCGGTTGAACTTGCAAATTCAATTTCAGTTATCGATTCAGAACAAATTTCAAATAGTAACTCAAATAATGTTTTTGATGTTTTGAGAAATGAAACCGGAATTAGTTTTACAAGGCAAGGCGGCAACGGCACTTTGTCTAATATTTATATCCGTGGTGCAAACTCTTCTCACACTTTGGTTTTAATTGACGGAGTTGAAGTCAATCTAATAAATGATCCAGGCGGAGTTTATGATTTTTCTGCATTACCAATTGATAATATTGATAGAATAGAAGTTCTGCGCGGACCACAATCAACTCTTTATGGATCAGATGCACTGGCAGGTGTAATAAATATCATCACAAAAAAGGGAAACGGTTCACCCAGGTTTTCTTTATTAACCGAAGGTGGATCATACAATTCGTATAAAGCACAATTAGGTGTTAATGGATCTTTACAAGAATTAACTTACTCAGTTGCATTAAGCAGAACCGGCAGCGATGGATTTTCAAATGCTTCAGAAAAATATGGCAACACTGAAAAGGATGGTTACACTTTTAATAATTTATCTTCAATTATTGGTTATAACATTAATGAAAATACTCAAGTAAATTTTTATACAAGATTTACAAAGTCGAAATCTGATTACGATCAGTTTGGCGGAGTTTTTGGTGACGATCCGACTTATGTTTTTAATCAGGAAGAACTATCATTGCGAGGTGAAGGTAAAATAAAATTATTCGATGGTAGATTGAATCAAAAAATTGGGTTATCTTTTTTTAGAAACCTTAGAAAATATTCCTATGACACTTCTGCGTCAAACATTTTCTATTCTCACAGTTTATATGATGGAAGAAAATATAACCTTGATTGGCAGAATGATTTTCAGCTTAATGAATCCAATCTCTTTACAAGTGGAGTTGATTTTGAATATGAAGAAATGTCTTCCGAATATTTTTTCTTGAATTATGTCGGACTGCCGGATTATGCAAGTATATTTCCATTAAGAAATTCAAAAACAATCAGCGGTTACATTCAGGATCAATTAAATTTAGGGAATATGTTTTTCGCCTCGGCAGGAATTCGTTATGATCATCATAATCAGTTTGGGTCACAAATTACTTATAGATTCGCCCCTGCCTTTCTGATCACTGGAACTTCAACCAAAATTAAAGCAACAGTTGGAACAGGATTTAAAGCTCCCTCTTTGTTCAATCTTTATGATCCAACTTACGGCAATGAGAATTTGAAGCCTGAAAAAAGTTTCGGTTGGGACGTCGGTGCAGAACAGTTTTTATCGAAAGAAAACTTTTCAATCGGAGTCACTTATTTTGACAATAAATTTTCTGATATGTTTGGTTTTGATAATGTGACCTTCCAAACCATAAATATTAATAAGGTAGAAACTAATGGGGTTGAGGTTTTCACCAAAGTAATTTTATTTGATTATCTAACTTTGAAAGCTAATTATACATTCACAAAAGCAGTGGACAAAAGTGAAAACACTCCAGACTACTGTAAAAAACTTTTGAGGCGCCCCGAAAATAAAATTGGATTGTTAATTGATTATTCATTCATAGAAAAAGCGAATTTAAATGCTGAACTAATTTGGGTTGGCTCGAGAGAGGATTTTGATTTTTCAAACTTCACAAGAGTAGAAATGAAAAATTATTTGCTCGCAAATTTTGCAGCGCATTATAATTTATTTAACTTTTTGCGATTAAATATTCGGATTGAAAATCTTTTAGACACTGATTACGAAGAAGTATTTGGATATGGAACAGCGGGTTTATCATTTTACGGCGGAATTAAGCTTTCGCTTTAATGACAAAACTTTGACATTTAACCTTTGACATTTGGCGTTAATAAACTTTATCTTTGAACTAATTATTACAAGAAATATCTTTTATAGATTTTTATTGAAAGGAAAAACGATGACTGAACAAATTAAAAAAATAAGCCCAAGTTTTTGGGTGCTTACATTAATGGTATTTGTTGCTGCATTTGTGCGACTACTTCCTCACCCGCCAAACTTTGCACCAATAGCTGCAATGGCTTTATTTGGCGGTGCGTACTTTAATAAAAAAACACTTGCATTTGCAATCCCACTTGCTGCAATGTTTTTAACTGATGCAATAATTGGTTTTTACTCTTCAGCCTGGCTAACGTATCTCAGCTTTGCTTTGATTGTAGTGCTTGGAATTGTGATGCTAAAAAAAGTAAGTGTAAAAAATTTAATCTTTGCATCATTAACAGCTTCAGTAAGTTTCTTTGCAATCACAAACTTTGGTGTTTGGGCACTTGGAACATTATATCCTAAAACTGCAGCAGGCTTAATGGAAAGCTACATTGCAGCAGTTCCATTTTTCCAAAATTCTTTGCTTGGCGAATTATTCTTTGTTGGTGTAATGTTTGGAGTTTATGAATTGATAAAACACAAAGTTCCTGCGCTTGCAAAAGTAAAAGCATAATTTTATTTCTTAAGTCCCTTCTCTTTTGGAGAAGGGATTTGGGGATGAGGCTCTTACTTTGCTCTCTTCCCTCTTTCATAAGCAAGCATAACAATTCTCTTTAGAGCCCGGGAATAACTTAATCCTGCAGCGTGTGCAGAGCGCATAAATCCCGCACCCTCTGTTAAATCGGGATTTGGATTTACTTCGAGAACGAAAAGCTGATTATCTTTTGATAGTCTTATATCAACCCGCGCATAATCTCTTACACCCATTACGTTAAATGCTTTCAATGCTGTCTGGCTTGCAAACTGCTCTATTCGTTTATTTAGTTTTGCCGGACAGATAGGAATGGTTTTGTGATATGCTTCGTGAAATGGATCCCACTTTGCCTGATAACTGACTATGTTGTGCAGGTTTCCAGGCATGGAAGCAAAATCTATTTCACTGATCGGCAGGACAAAAGGATTTTTATCACCCATTACGGAAATATTGAGTTCTCTTCCTTCAATAAATTCTTCAACAAGTGCGGGCTGTTTGAAATAGTCCAGCACGTATTCAACCCGCTGCTTCAATTTAATTTTATTTGTAACTATGGAGGCGTTTTCAATTCCTACACTCGCATCTTCATAGGCAGGTTTTACAATCAAAGGATATTTTAAACCGTGATTAAAATTCTTAGCGGTTGAATTGAATACGACAAAGGGCGGTGTAAGAATTCCATAGGACTTTAATAACTGCTTTACCAGAATTTTACTTTGGCAGGTTGATAAAGCCATTGGAGAAGCCCCGGTGTATGGAATATCTAATAGCTCGAATAATCCGACGATATTCATTTCCAGACGCGGGTTATCGTTAAACAATTCAATAAAATTAAAAATAACGTCGGGCTTTTCCTGATTGATCATTTTGATCAGAGAATCAAGATTATCTTTCAGATTAAATGTAAATGCCAGGAACTTAGGAGAGTTTATTTTTCTGGCTATGTATTCAAATTCTTCTATCGGGGTAGTCTTGTCAACTTCGAAGAACGGTATGAACGACAATTCCGCACTGTTTTTCTGTTCTTTTTTGAAGTATAATTCGGGGTGAGCTTCATTAAAGGCTACAGCTATTTTTATTTTTTCTTTCATAGCTCAAAAATAACCGAAAAAACGCTAGTGCCCAAAGTTAGAGCGATGAATTATTCAATAACATTATTTAACTTTCTTATAAAAAAATATGAGTTTTTATCCCCAGCCATATAAATATCAATGCGGACCCTTCGCATTAAAGTACGCACTTGTAATGCTTGGTCGTTTCGAGAATGAAAAAAAAATTGGTATGAAAGCGGGAAGCAATTGGTGGTATGGTACTGATGAAATAGGGCTTGCAAAAGCTGCAAAAAGTTTTGACTGCAAAATGAAATACTTCCGCCGCGAAACTCCCGACGAAGCACTAAAGGCATTAACGGGACATTTGCGGCAAGGCTATCCTTGTATTTTGAGTGTTGACAACTGGGAACATTGGTTCACGGTAATCACCGAACAGCAGGGAAAATTTATTGTAGTTGACAGCGGACTTGAAAAGGTAATTGTTATTTACACGGGATATCAATTGCTAAAAAGATGGAAATATGTTGATGATGAAACGGAAAATATCAGCTATGACGGGTATGCGTTGATTCCGAAATTTAAGATAACTACCCGCGCAAGATTTACTTTAGAAAATGCACGCTATGTTATGCGAGATAGTAATATTGAACTTGCAACAAAGTGGGATACATACTTCAATGATTTAATAACTATCTGCAGACCGCGCACTTCGCTTTCAAAAAATATTATTTCGTTTATTGAATTTCTGCGGCGGCATGAAAAATTACTCGTTAGGTCAGTAGCGAACTGGCATGGAACACCGACTTATCACGAGCTTGATAAAATTCTAAAGTATATGCAGTTCGTGGCAGAAATTTACGATCTTGTTATTCATACTGAAGACCAGAAAAAAGCTCTAATTGACCTGACTTCTATCCTGATGATGTATTCTTGCGGTAAATATGGAATGGATCCTATTTATTAAAAATAATAAACAGCGAGGTGAATATGATACTCAAAAGAAATGAATTGATACTTAGACCAGAATCCACTGCACTTGTGATAATTGATATTCAGGAAAAAATTCTGAAAGTGATGTCCAATCCTGTTGGAGTAATCGAGAACACTTTGAAGTTGATTAAGGGCTTCAAAGTTTTAAGTCTTCCAATTTTTCTTACCGAACAATATCCAAAAGGATTGGGACCAACTGCCAGTGCATTAGCTGAAGAATTAGTTGGAATTAATCCAATTCAAAAAATGAGTTTTAGCTGCTTTGGAGCTGATAAATTTTTTCAGAGATTGACTGATAATAACGTTACACAAATCGTTGTTTGCGGAATTGAAACTCACGTTTGTGTTCAGCAAACCGTTTTGGATTTATTGGCAAATAATTTTCAGGTTAATGTTGCCGCCGATGCTGTTTCATCTCGACGAGAAATTGATTACTCCACCGCTTTGAATAGAATGAGCAAACATGGTGTTGAAATCACAACTGCCGAATCAATACTTTTTGAATTGTTGAATGTTTGCGGCACTGATGAGTTCAAACAAGTTTCTAAAATTGTAAGATAAATTTTACGAATAAAAAAGCCGACTTAGTGCCGGCTTTTTATCTCCTCTGAATGTTCCTTTCGATTAACATGTAACCGAAGTTTTGCTATAGGTAGGTATTTATTGAGCGGAAAAAATATTTATATTGCTCAGGTAATCCAGCGCATAAATTTCTAATTGTCAACTTTTTCTTTAAGACTAATTTATTTTAACCAGCCAATTCTTTTAATAAATTCTCTAAGGCTCGGCTCTTTCGAAAGAGTTCTGATATAATAAATTGAAAATTTTTGTGACTCAAAGAAGATAAGACATGAGTTTTAATGACTGATTCAATAAAAGACATAAATTTTATAATCTTACAGTAAATAATTCATACAACCTAAAGTAATTATTACACTCCAATAATTTTTCTGATGCAAAACAGGGAATTTATCAATCGATTTTAATGGCACAAGTGTTGAGTAACTTAATCGTCATTTAGGATAGAAAGATGTGCATTAAAATACATTGAACACCGAAAATATTGCAAAGTGAATATAAAAATTAAGAGTGCTGAAGTATTAGAAGAAATATTAAAGGATTTTTTCTCATCCCGTGATATTAATGAGTTTAAAAAAAGTTTTTTAAGCCCCTCTCCAAAAAAATCCAGGCAATCATCGGAATCAGTTTCTGAAGGAAAAGTGCAATTAAATTTTGAGCTTCCGACAGATTTTAATCTGATTACACAAATTGACTTGCTAATTACATTTTCTGCCGATAAACTTCCCAAAATAAAATTTCTTGAACTTTTACTTTTTCTCAGCCACACCACCGGTTCCGCAGGCGAGTTTGCGACTGCTATTGATCTTAACAAAAAGATTATCAAGCAAACAAAAAACGACTCACTTCTAAAAAATATTGCTGCCAATGCATATCTCTTCCTTGGGGAAATTTATAGCCGTCAGGCACAGTGGGAAGAAAGCTTTGCCAGCATAAAGAAAGCCTATTCGCTTTTCAAAGAGTTAAACGATTCTAAGGGTTGTGCAAACTCAGAAAATCTTTTAGGAACTATCTACGGCGATATGGGTAACCTGAAAAAGGCAGTTGCACATTTTGAAAGTGGCATTGCGTACCTGGATGAGAGCGTTGATATTTCATTGACTGGAAAAATTGAAATCAATCTCGGCATAATTAATAATATTCAGGGAAATTATCACTCTGCTTTATCTTATTTAAAACGAGCTTTGGTAAATTTCCAGAAGATTTCTGAGCCGGGTAGAATAGCTGAAATAAGACATAATATGGGAATGGTTTTTATTAAACAAGCTGATTACAATTCAGCATTGGTTGAATTTGATCATGCCTTGGAGATAGCCATTAAAGGGAGTTTTGCTCAGACAATCGGAATTACTTATTTAAGTAAAGCTTATGTTTTTACTTTGATGAGAGATTTTAGACTTAGTGAAGCCTACTTGAATAAAGCGATGGAAATCTCTTATAA
Organism: Ignavibacteriales bacterium; assembly: GCA_016709155.1. Classification (NCBI taxonomy): domain Bacteria; kingdom Pseudomonadati; phylum Ignavibacteriota; class Ignavibacteria; order Ignavibacteriales; species Ignavibacteriales bacterium. The sequence goes on from JADJEI010000001.1 coordinate 876,743, forward strand.
AATAAACGACAGACTTTCAATTGCTGAGGTTTATAAAGTTAGAGGCATTATTCAAAGAGAAAATAGAAACTTCGACACTGCCGAAAATTTCCTCCTAACTTCGTTAAGAATAAATAAAGAATTGGATAACAAACTTAACGAAGCAGAAACGCAAACTGAACTTGGTATCCTCTATAAACTAACTAAAAAGAATAAACAAAGTAAGCAGGCTTTTAGTCAAGCATTTGAGTACTACCAGAAAATTGGAGCTGCTAACGAAATTAATAAGATCCAGGAATTGTTCACATAAAGGTTTTCTGCATTTTTACTGCTGTTGAAAATTTTATCACTGTTCGATTATTAAGCAATGATTAACTGATACTTCCATGGACGACTTTTATTATTAGAAAATAGGCTGAATGAGATTTACAATTCAGCCTATTCTAATTAACAATTCACTAATATTCCAAGTATTCAAAAAGTAATGAAGCTAATTTCCGAGATTGAAATTTTTTAACCCATCTAATCCCACGCTTGGCAAAGCTACTGCCGCTACAATCATTCCAATAACAAAATAAACCACAACAGCAATTATAATAACTACGATTAAGTAACCGGCAAGTTTATCCTGCGGCGTGTCTTTAACAATTTTCAATCCAAGATACATTAGATAAAGTGAATACAAACCGAGGATACCAAGAATACCAAGTACAGGAATAATGCTAAAAATACCTGCTATCCAGGCTGCCGTATATGAATAAACTGCTACCTTCAGTGAAGCGATCATATTTTTTGTTGAACCAAAAGAAGGAGCAAGGGCATCTATAATAAATGCTACTACATAGATACCTACTAACGAAAGGATATAATATACCACAGCATAAATCAATCCGTTTGTAACCGGTATTTTATATGAACCCAAAAATCCCAAGTTAACCCCGATTAAAGATTGACCAATGAAAGTAGCAACTACAGGAATTAGCGCAAAGATCATTGCGTACTTTGTGAATAATTCACCAACTGAAGCTGCTTCATTTTTAATAACTTCCCACTCTGTTTTTGGTGTCATTAAAATATTTTTAGCGCGTTCAACTAAGCTCATATCATTCTCCTAAAATAAATTGTAAATAATTAATTATTGAATTCCAAAGTTTTTCCACGACTCAAGTTTGCTTAAACCTATTTGACCGAGAGCGCTTTTCAACTCTTCCATCGTAATATTATTGCCGCTTGCTTCAACAATAAAACGAGAGGAAACAAGCACCTGCAGTTTGCCATACTTACCTTCGTTGTTGTACTCTTCGTAAGCTTTGTAGCCTGAAAAATTTGTTGTCTTTTCGTAGCCGGAATCAGTTTCGCGGTCAAATTCTCCCATCGCCCAACCGTAGGCTGCCATTTGCGTTAGTCCGCTCATATTGCCCATATCGGTTATATTTATGTCAAAACTTTTTGATCCATCTTCAGAACTATAATCAGCTTCAGCGTGTGATATATTCATATTGAAAGCCGCAGTCTTTTCTCCCGATGAATTCGTACGTTTCATTCCATTTATACTTTCAGGGTACAATGCTTTTAGTTCTCTGAAATCCACAGGCTCAACTTTTTTTCCTTCCGTCAAATTCTCGCCCATTTGTTTCATCTTTTCAGCGTAGGCTTCGGGACTGTTTTCGTCAACTTGCTCGTTTGAATTCCCCTCTTTATCTGCTACTTTTTCTTCGCCGCTTTTTCCGCAGCTCCAAAAAATTAGTGTTAATGAAATAAACAATATGTAAAGAACTCTTTGCGTCATATGGCCTCCGGATTAGTTATAGTTTGTTAATTGATGATTTAGTTGTTGATTGGAATTGATTTCACGAAAGATGAAATTAAGATGTGAGGAATATTTTTCCGAAACGAATTTACTCATAGAATATCTTTCTATTGTTAAAATTAATACGCCGGATAAAGATCAATCAAAACTTAACAAGGCTTGACTTTACAAACAAAAGATAAAATAAATTTTGATATTTTTTTTCCGCTGAATTTTGTCTGTTCGTGACACATTTATAACTGTATAATTTGCATTCAGCACCAAACCAATTTTTTTTTAATAGATTTTTATTTTCAATCGCTTGTTAATTCTAACTAATAAAATTAATTTTAATTATAGAAACATAGTTCATAATAAAAACAAAGGGACGATTATGCACAGTTCTCTCATCGCACATTTGGAAATTCCTTCAACCGATCTTGATAAATCAAAAGAATTTTACAACAAAGTATTTGGTTGGGATTTTAAACCATTTGGAAAAGGGTATTTGCTTTTCAATAATCACAAAGGAATAATGGTTGGCATACGCAGTGTCGAAAAAGTTTTTAAAGGTGATTCAACCGTATTTCATATTAATGTTGAGAACATTGAATCAATCTTAGCCAAAGCTGAGAAGGCGGGTGGAAGTATCAAACGCGGAAAAACAGTTATCCCCGCAATGGGCTGGTACGCTTTGATTTATGATATTGATGGTAATACGATTGGATTATTTCAGAAGAATTGATTTTTATTTGAGGAAGCAGAAAGATTACTAAAAAAGTGGGAAGGGCAAACCCTTCCCTTGCTTAATTTGACTCAATTATTTTAAACGAATGAGTTAGCTCTAAAGCCTTACGCAACATTGCCGAAACGCTGCAATATTTTGTCTGCGATAAATCAATAGCTCGTTCAACATCTTTTTCCGAAATATTTTTTCCATAAAAAACATATTCAATATGAATTTTTGTGTAAACCTGCGGATGTTCATCAGCCATTTCTGCTGAAATATTCATTTCGAATTTATCAAGCTGAACTTTCTTTTTCTGAAGTATGCTTGCAACATCACTTCCTGAACAACCACCAAGTGAAAGTAATATTAATTCCTTCGGTCGAATGCCTGCGTTGCTTCCTCCAAAATCCTCCGGTCCATCCATCGTAACCCAATGATTAGAATCGGTTTTACCAACGAAAGTAATTCCTTTTACCTGCTGAACAAATGCTTTTTTTGTTGACATATTTTCCTTTTTTTTATTTCGTAAGATGTTTGTTTTTCTTACAAGATTCAAATTATGTTTGTTATAGAATATTTGCAGAATTAGTTAAATAAAATTGTTTTTAGTTCAGAATTACTTTTTGAAATGAATAACTATTTGATTTACTTTTAATATAGAGTTAAGATTTTATTAAGTAAAATTTATTCGGAGAAACAAAATGATAATAAAACAAAACCACCCAGCTTTAATTTTACTCTATCTCATTGCTTTCTTTTATTTTTTCTCTCCTCAACTTTCAGCCCAAAACGAAAAGAAAATTATATCCACAATCGAAGCGCCAAAGCCGGTTGGACCATATTCACAAGCTGTCGAAGTTGGCGATATGCTTTTTATTTCGGGACAAATTCCACTTGATGCTTCCACCGATAAACTTGTTGAAGGTGGTATCGGTGTACAAACTTTACAAGTGTTGAAAAATATTGAAGCGATACTTTTAGCTGCAGGTTACACAAAAGAAAATATCGTGCAGTGCCAGGTTTACCTTTCTGACTTGAGTTTGTACCCGACCATGAATAATGTTTACGAAAATTTTTTTGTTGAAAACTTTCCCGCCCGTTCAGTTATCGAAGTAAAAAAATTACCCCGCGATGTTCTAATTGAAATTATGGCAACTGCTAAAAAATAATTTTACATTAATCTAAAAGGTCAACAATGCCAACACGCCGCAAATTTATTAACCAATTTGCTATTGCCGGAACAGGTGCGCTAATGCTGCTAAAATTCGATGCACTCGCAAGAGCAAATGACGCTGTTCTCAATATGCCACCTCAGATCTCCCCTTCCCTTACAGCATCAGATGAGGATTTCTGGGGACGCATTCAATCTGCTTTTGAAATTGATAGATCAATTATAAACCTAAATAATGGAGGAGTATCGCCTTCACCTGCTTCGGTTAGTAATGCTTTGAAGCAATACATTGATTATTCAAACAAAGGTCCGTCTTATTTTATGTGGCGTCACCTCGAACCAAATATTGAGTTAGTTCGTGAAAAACTTGCTAAGACTTTTAACGTTGATAAGGAGGAGGTTGCTATTACCCGGAATGCAAGTGAATCACTCGAAAATGTTCAGCTCGGAATTCCAATGAATGCCGGAGATGAAGTAATTACAACAACTCAGGATTACCCTCGAATGCTTACAACCTGGCAGCAAAGAGTGCGGCGCGAAAATATTGTAATTAAAAAAGTCTCATATAAAATTCCCACAAATAGTTTTGATGAACTTCTAACTAAAATTGAAAAAGAAATTACTCCCCGAACAAAAGTTATTCACGTAAGCCATACAATCTTTTTAACTGGACAAATTATTCCTGTTAAAGAAATCAGTGCGATTGCCCACAAGCACGGCGTTTTATTAATTTGCGATGGGGCGCATTCTTTCAATCATTTTCCATACAAGCAAAGTGATTTAGACTGTGATTTCTTCGGTACAAGTCTGCACAAATGGACTTATGCCCCAATCGGAACCGGATTTCTTTATGTCAGAAAAGAGTTGATAAAAAATATCTGGTCGCTGTTTGCTTCAGATGAAAAGCAAGAAAACGACATTAGAAAATTTGAAGAGATTGGAACTCACCCCGCAGCCAATCATAATGCCATCGCTGAAGCATTAGCTTTTAACGAAACCATCGGCATTGAAAGAAAAGCAGAACGGTTTCGTTATCTTCACAGCATCTGGATTAATCGTTTAAGAAAATACGAGAATGTAAAATTCCTTGTAAATATTGATGATCCAAATCAATATTGCGGAATTGTGAATGTACATTTTGAAGGTACTGATCCGGTGAAAGTCGTAAATCATCTTTTAGATAAACACAAAATTTTTACAGTCGCCATAGTTCATGATGAGTTTAAAGGAATTCGAGTTACTCCAAACGTTTACACACTTGTTTCTGAAATGGAAATCTTTGCTGATGCAATGGAAAAAATAGCAAGGGGTGAGGTAAAAGATTTGGAAGAATAATCTAAGTTATCAATTTCCTAAAATATCCTGGACAATCGGTTTCAATCCGCCAAAGAATAACTCGACGGCAATTACCATTACGATCAAACCCATTAAACGGGTAAATAATTTATTGCCGTTCTCCCCGATGAATGAGATAATTTTCCTCGCACTCAATAATATTAAATGGGTTAATCCTATTACTAAAAAAATCACAATGACAAAAGCAGTTTTCTGACTGATCATTCGCGCATCGTTCATATACACAATCGAAACTGTGATTGCGCCCGGACCGGTGATAATAGGAATTCCGAGTGGTGTAATTGCAAAATCCTTTGCCGCTTCGAGTGATTCTTCACCATCAGATTTTATCTTTGCTAATTTGCCGCGCAGCATATCAAAGCCGCTCATAAAAAATAAAATACCGCCGACAATTCTCAATCCATTAATCGAAATATTAAAAAGATCAAAAATGAACTTGCCGCCGAAAGCAAAAAATAGTAAAACAATTAATGCAGTAGTGGTAGCTTTCAATGCTATAATGCGCGCTTGTTTGGAATTCATTTTTTCAGTCAGCGAAGTATAAACCGGTATCACACCAATCGGGTTTATCATTGTAAACAAAGTTGTAAAAGCTAAAAGGGAAAATTCAAATATTTTATCCATATTTTTTAATCTGTGTTAATCTGCCTAATCAGTGTTACTTGCGTTATTGTCTTAATATTTCTTCTGCAGTAGTTTTGATTAGCTCCCAGGCTGCCTCCACGTGACTTCTTTCCTGCCTGATGCTGCCGATTGTTAATCTGATGACAAACTTACTGTTAAGTTTTGTATGGGATAAAAAGAACTTTCCCGAAGAATTAATTTTATCCAAAAGTTTGCTGTTAAGCTCATTCAATTCATCATCACTTAGATACGCGGGATTGAATCTAAAACACACCGTTGAGAAATGTACGGGCGCCATTCTTTCAAAGGTAGGGTTATCATCTATCCAGCGAGCGAACTCTTTTGCTAATTCAATGTGGTTTTTAATTCGTGATGCTAAACCATCCACTCCGAAATACCTAATTATGAACCACAGTTTTAACGAGCGAAATCTTCTACCAAGTTGAATTCCATAATCCATCAAATTTTCAACTTCATTATCCTGATTGGTCCTTAAATATTCTGCTGACAAACTGAAAGCACGCTTAAGCATTTCTGGTTTGCGTGTAAAATAAACACTAAGGTCTGATGGTGTAAACAACCACTTGTGCGGATTGATTACAATCGAATCGGCTTTCTCCCACCCTTTCGAAATCCATTTCATTTCGGGAATCATTGCAGAAACGCCTGCGTAAGCAGAATCAATGTGCAACCATAAATTATATTTTTCAGCAATCTCAGCTATCTCTTCGACGGGATCAACGCTTGTGGTAGATGTTGTTCCAACAGTGGCAACGACACAAAACGGTTTCCAGCCATTTGACAAATCTTCTTTAATTGCTTCTTCAAGCTTTTTAGGAATCATTCTAAATTGATCATCAACCGGAATTTTTCTGATTCCTTCTAAACCAATTCCGAGAGTTAATGCCCCCTTATCAATTGATGAATGAGCATGTTCTGAAGCATAAAGTTTTAGTCGGGGAATATCATTTCTACCTGCCATACCTTTTTCGCGAAATTGAAAACCAATCTGTTCACGAGCGGAGGCAATCGCATGCATAGAACTTGTGGAAGCAGTGTCATAAATTATTCCCCAATAATTTTCCGGCAGCCCGATCATTTGTCTGAACCAATTCATCATTGCTTTTTCAAGTTCTGTAAAGGCGGGTGAAGTTATCCAGAGCATTCCGTTAACATTTAATGAAGCACTAAGAAGCTCAGCGAGAATGCCAGGCCCGCTTGAAGTGGAATTAAAGTAAGCCATAAACCCCGGATGATTCCAATGAGTTATTCCATCCATCAGGACTTTATCAATATCACTAATAATTTTTTCGAATCCTTCTCCCAGAGGTGGAGGCGAAAACGGAATACGCTGATAAATTTCGTTTGGTTTAATCCGGGATTGAACCGGATATTTTTCAATGTTAGATAGATACTCCGCTATCCAATCAACTAATTGATAGCCATACTTGCGGAATTCTTCGGCGGACATATCACCTTGAAAATTACTTTGCATAGATTTAATAAAAAATTAAATGAACTTTTTATGCAAAGTTAAGACTTTTTTCAGTGCAATGATTTATGAATGAGTTAATAAGTTTAAAAAAGATTACACGATTGATTATTTCAGTAAAATTAATTTCTTTGTATTTGAAAAATTCAATGATTCCATTCTATAAAAATAAATTCCGCTTGCAAATTTATTTCCATCAAACTCTATTGTGTAACTGCCCGGTTCTTTTTCATCATTTACTAAAGTTGCAATTTTTTCTCCAAGTAAGTTGAATACTTGCATTTCAACATTTCCTTTGACTGGAATTTCAAAATCAATTTTTGTTTTGGGGTTAAATGGATTGGGATAGTTCTGACTTAAGAAATAATGCTCCGGCAAAACAGGTGGCTCATAAATTACTATACTTGATTTTTCAACAAGCTGATCATAAGTCAGGGAGTGAAGTATCTTTGCATTATTCTGCATTGCTCTGATGCTTTCAAATCGGTTCGTCCCAAGACCAGGAACGAGTGCAAGCATCACCCATTGAGTATCATTGGGAGCTAATGTAAAAGGTCCGGAGAAAAAAACAAAACCGGCTTCTCCGTTTGTATTTGATTCTGGGTAAACCCACCCAATATTTGTAACGGGGTCGCCATCAAAAGGGAATTTAGTTTCTTCGCCAGTAATTGGATTAATTATTTTTTCTCCAATATCGTCAAAGCCTCTAGCGATATTCCACGTTTCCATTAAGTTAGTATAATAATTTGAAAGATGCGAGAGGTAAGAATCCTGTGGATAATAAGATGAAAGGGACAGATTCTTATAATTAATTATTTTATTGCCTTTAAAAATTGCCGAGTCACCATACGATTGAGTTATTGGACCATATAAAAGAGTATAGCCAACTGCTGGAGGGGGAGAATTAAACCAAGGATGTGAATTAGTACCAGACCAACAATAGCCTAATTGGTTTGCAACATCAACCGCTGGTGGATTAGAACCAGCATCATAAAAATCAATGTCAGTCCAGAAACCAATGAATGTCGAATCAATATTTTGTGTCCCTTTATTAATAATTTCATATTCTAAAAAAATCACATTCGAAAGAATATTCTCTGAAGAATATCTACCCCATGCATAAACTAATTGATGAATTTCTAAGGGCATAATTGGAAGAGTGTCTAAATCAGTGTTCCATTGTTTTCGTCTATACAAACTTGAGTCATAAGCGTTATATACCGTATAAAGGAGTTGATCATTATAAACCAATGGATTATTTAGGCTATCTGCAGGAGCGCCCCATTCGATAGGCCATTCATTTACATCTGGATTAGAAAAATTGGTATCCCCCTTTGATATTTTATAGACACGATATTTTAGTGAGTCTTCCGGTCTCGAAATCATTGCAGAGTTATTTTCGAGAATTGGACCTGGTGAATAATAGTTAATCCATCTTGATAATGACAAGTGAGGAAAATTGTCTATCTTTCCAATTACCCAAATTCCCTGGTCATACATTACGTACGAACCTCCACTTAATATTTTCCAAAAAGCCCCGCCATATCCATCGTTACTTTGTGTGGAGCCGATATTATTAATTCTAATTGTGATATTATTTGTGTCTAGTATTTGCTGATTTCGATATGGTTCTTGTTGACAATAGATAAACTCTATAAATAAAAAACAGCATAAACCTATAAGATTTTTATTCATTCTTCACTTTAGTTTTTTACAATACTTCAATTCTACATTTTTAATAATGATTTTATTTTTATTAATTAACTTTACAATCAGAGTGCCACAATTTATTTATTATATTTATCTAACAATTCAACCAATAATAAAAGAACTACTACGAAATATTTTCGCAGCCTGCGAAAACTTTGCGTCTATGATTCAATTTTCTCAATTACTTTTTTTATCTACTTCCTTTTGAATAATTTTGACCAACTAAAATTAAGACTTTATGAAACATATTTTATCTATATTAATTATTCTTTCTTTTACTCTAACTTCCTGCATTCAGGATTTTCCGATAGATAAAAACCTATCAAACGTCAATACAAAATTGATTGATCAAAACGGAAATGGGAAACAATTTAACAATGTAATCGCAGGTAAGACAACGGTGATTGCTTTCATTTACACAAACTGCCCGGATATTTGCCCGATGACTACTCACAATATGCAGCTTGTTGATGAAAGGCTATTGAAAGAAAATGTCACCAACATTAATTTCATAGTCGTCTCATTTGACCCGGAAAGGGATACGCCGGAAGTATTAAATAAATTTGCCGCGATCCGTGATATTGATTTGAAACGGTGGGGTTTTTATACGGGTGATAAAACATCAATCGAAGAACTCATGGATGAGTTTGAAGTAAAAGCATTCCCTTCAGATACATCTTATTCAAGCGAAGGGAAGCTTAGATACTCAATGATTCACACTGATAGAATTTCTCTGATTGATTATGAAGGCAGTCTGCGGAAATATTATTCCGGCAGTAAATTAAATCTTGATGAACTTTATAACGACATAAAAAAATTAGAGGACTAATATGAAATACTTTCTTTTTTTACTAATTCCACTTTTCACTTTTGCCGGCAATGATGATATAAAAGTTACTAACCCCTGGTTCAGACTTGTTTCCGAAGGAATGACCACCGGGTTATTCTTCACTGTTGAAAATACAGGCGATAAACCTGATACGCTCTACAATATCTCAAGCAATATTTCCGATGAACTTGAAATTCACGAAACATACTCCAAAGGAAATGATCAGATGGGAATGAGGCAGGTGGATTTTATTGTGATACCCGCGAAAAGCACCTTTGAATTTAAACCGCGTTCATTTCACGTAATGGTATTTGAAGTTAAGAAAGATATGCCCATAGGTAGTGAGGGTGAGTTTACTCTTTTTTTCAAACGAGCAGGTAAAATAAAAATTACTGCAATTTCAAAAGAAGTATAGTAATTAAATGATTCGGATTGAAGCTTGCTAATAAATTCCATAAGCTTCAACAAAGTGCTGGTATTCTTCTTCGAATGATTCGGTGCGGTGATGATCTTCCTGATCGTTGATGTATTCAACAACTTTCTGAATATTTGAGGGTGATACAGAAAATGCGCCATAACTTTTTTCCCAACTGAAATCTTTTTCAAAAAAGTTTTGCTCATTCAGCCACGCGGCTGCAGCGTTTCTGATCTTATTCACAAGCTCATCAATTGAATAATGAAGCTGCAAGTCAACTAGCATGTGCAAATGCTCTCCAACTGCTGAACATGATTTGATTTTGATATCATTCATCTCACCAAAGTGAAAGAGAAAGTTCCTCAACTTTAATGCAACCTCCTTGTGAGAAAATAATTTTTCCTCTTCTTGAGTTGAAATAATTACATGAAGCCAGCATTTTGCTACTGTATTTGATCCCATTAAACTTCTCCTGAATAAAAATATTTGTTTTCCTTCACAAACTAAATCTAATCTTGTTAATTTCCACTAACGATTCCTCCCGCCACTCACCAGGCTGAAGGCTGCCAAGACTCCATTCACCTACCTTTGTCCTGATCAATCGAAGCGTTGGATAGCCAATGTTTGCAGTCATTCGACGAACCTGTCTGTTCCTTCCTTCTTTAATTGTAATAGAAAGCCAGCTACAGGGAATATTTTTTCTTTCACGGATTGGTTCCGAGCGTTCCCAAATGGATGGGGCATTGATTAGCTTTACGATTGCGGGTAAGGTTAATCCATCACTCAGCTCAACACCAACTCGTAATTTATCTAAAGCTGATTCTTCAGGAATTCCTTCTACCTGAGCAAGATATTCTTTCGGCATTTTATGTTTGGGGTCCGAAATTAAATGCTGAATTTTTCCATCGTCTGTTAAAAGGACTAATCCCTCACTATCATAATCGAGTCTGCCGGCGGCATAAACATTTTTAATGCTAATAAAATCAGCAAGAGTTTTTCTACCGCTGCCATCAGTGAATTGCGTGAGTACTTTGTATGGTTTGTTAAATAATATTAATCGGCTCACTACAGTAAATATTTATTTGATAAAATAAATTATAGAAACAGCAACACCGATAATTACAACAAATATTCTAAGAGTGTCAGGTTTTATTTTGCCGGCAATCCTGCCCCCTAATGCACCCCCGGCTAAAGCACCGATTGACATAACAACTGCCGCCGCCCACACAACCTGATCCAAAAACATAAAGTATATCGCCGCTGAAATATTCACACTCAATGATAAGACCTGTTTGACGGCATTCAGACGCGTAAGTGAATCGTCAAGCACAAGCCCAAGAACTGCGAGGATAATTACGCTCAATCCTGCGCCAAAGTAACCGCCGTACACTGCAGCAATTGCAATTGGAATTACCATCCATACTTTAGTTGATAATCCCTTAGTATATTTCCCACCCCGTTTGAGTAACCACTTTCGTAATGGACTTTGAAGCGCGAGCAGTATAGAGGCAAACAAAATTAAGTAAGGTATAAGTTCGCCAAATACTTTTTCACCGGTATTCAATAGAAGCAATCCGCCGGCTAACCCACCCATTATACTTGCAGGGATCAAAGTGATTAAAATTGATTTTTGATTTTTAAGATCATTGGATTGAGCCATTGCGCCGCCAAAGTATCCGGGACAAAGCGCAATAGTGTTTGTGATGTTTGCGGCAACCGGGGGGATACCCAGGGCAGTAAGTACCGGAAATGAAATGAGTGTACCACCCCCTGCAAGGGCATTCACTCCTCCTGCAGCAACCGCGGCAAGAAAGACAATCACAAACTCATATTCAGTTAACATAAAACCAATTCAAATCAGTAATGTAAAAATTATTTTTTATGATATGATAATTACTAAAAGAATATCCCTGCAACAAATGATCTTGCGCCATTGACGGACTTCTATCCTCATAAAATAATTTGAAATATGCCACGCTCGAAAAATCATTCCCTTAAATTTTTCTCATTCAAAACTCTGAATCTTCCGTTTCCATCTGTTAAAGTTGTTCGGTATTTCTTACATTCATTTTTACCTATTATGGAAATTATTACATCAGATAAATTTTATTTTTACTTACTTCTAATTAAAACGAATACAATAAAAAATTTGCTAATTATAATCTTATTTTTAAGAATAGGTAAAAATATTCATTGAATGCTATTCTTAATTTTTGAAATAGAAAAAAATAATCATTAAATCATATTCTTAATTTTCAGAATAGCCAATTAAACTTATTTAATCCATTTAATAAAATATAGAATAGTGTAAAAAATTTATTGGATCATAATCTGAAAATCCTGAATATCATTTGGCATTCATTTTGTTTATTTCTTAAAAAACAGAATGTAATAAAATAGAAACCTGAGCCTTATGATAAACTTAAAACAATTCTTCAACAATCACTTTGCAACTAAGGAAATTTCTGATAATAGCTTGAAGCAATTCGCGGAAATTCACATACAACGGCTGGCAGCAAAAAACACGGGGGGGCAGTATAACCAGATAATTTCGGACACGACTACAGTTTACGATGCCTACCTAAGTGCAATTTCAGATGAAGACACTAAGTTCGCTGCTCAGCAGGGGCGAACTATTAACCTCATGAAAATCGTTGATGAGTTCAAACAGGCAGTTAGTCAAAAGGAGGGAACAATTCGCGGTATATGGGGGGTGGCTTCAAAAGAGTACCAGGAGTTTTTCCCTTACGGTATTACTGAATACTGGGCTGCTCATCTTTCAAATATTGAATCACTGATAACAAGGTTTGTAAATTCTGCTGTTTTGCACCAGGCGGATCTTGGTGCTGCTTTTGTAGATATGTTTAATGTTTATAAGACAAATTTTGCAAACGCCAGAAGTGCGCAGCTTTTAAAGATGGCAGAGGTGGTAGATGCAAAAACTCTATCTGCACAAAACAGAAAAGCACTGGAAATTCAATTAATGAAAAACATAAATATGCTGGCAATCGAGTTTGCCGGAAATGTTGATGAAGCAATGGATTTTTTTAATCAGTCAGTGCTAAAAAATTATAGAAAGAAGAAGACTGAAATACCTATAAATTAAAATATTTTTTTAAAATAAAATTTTTTACATTTTTACACAGAAAATATTTTCTTTGATTAATGAAAAACTAAGAAGGTCATAATGGAACTATTAGATAGAATGCAATATGCATCAGAGGCTATTCTCGAAGGTGACAAACTGATGGAGGAGGGAAACATTAAAGATGCTATTGAAGCGTACAAAACGGCAGTAGAATTTCTGCCGACATGGAAAACTCTAAACAAGCTTGGTGAGGCTCATTACGCCGATAAGAATTACTTAGATGCATTTAAAAGAAATTTCGAGGCAATGGCTTTAAATCCCGACATCGGAAAAGTGAAACATGACCTTGGGTTAATTGAATATCAGAATGGAAGGTTTGACCGATCAATTTATTTTTTTGAACAGGCGCTGCTTGATGAAGCATTGCCGGAAAAAGATTTAGCAATTCTTTATCTGGGTATGTGTAATTATGAATTAAATGAGTGGGGAAGAGCTCTTCACTATTATGAAATTTACAGTCAGTTCCATCCGGAAGATGAGGATATAAAATTTATTATGAATGATATTCGCAGGCAGATAAATTAAAGATGCAGAGCAAAATTAACTCTGCATCTTTAAGGAGAAATTATTTCACACGCCTTGCATGCATTTCCATGGTTTTCATTTCTTTACCATCCTGTTCCATGTACATTTCCATAAATTCATGATCGTCATCAATGTGTTTCATGATTTCCTTTACCCTCATCTCTTTTCCAGTTGGATCTGTAGATGTGCCTCGATAAGTAATTGTTCGAGTTGCTTCATCCATAGTCCCTTCAAGCATCATGATGCCTGTCCCGAAATTATCAATCCACGTTGAGAAGAATTTTTTCTTCGCATTATCGTAACCGGTAATTTCCATACCGTGGAAAGGCATACCTGTATATTCACCTTCAAATTTACCGAGGAAATATCTTCCATCCATAATAGCTTCGTACTTCATCTTGCCTTTAGATTCGGTAGGCGGCTGTGAAGGATCCATCCACATTTTCATTTCGGTATTCCACTCCCCCACCATTCCCGACATCATTTTGTGCATTGGACCGGGAGTCATAAATTCCTGCCAGGCTTTCATCATATCTTCATCTTGTGCGAATGAAAAACTGTTAAAGCCGACAAACAAAAACAGTGCTGCGAACAAAGAACGAGTTTTCATAAGAACCTCTCTTAGATTGTTAAAGTAATTATTTGATTAGACACGCTGAACTAAATTAGAATGAATTTTGAAATAATTCAAGAAGAAAATGACACGATAAAATAATCTCTATCAAACAACTAAGTTGCTGCATAACGGCGAACTTCACGAACAATCCGATCTTTTAAAATATCCTTCTCTATCTCCAAATTATATTTTAGTTGCAAGTTCAGCCAAAATCTTTCCGATAAACCAAAGTAGTGGGATAACCGGAGTGCTGTCTCCGCTGTAATAGTTCTTTTGCCAAGAACAATTTCATTAATCCTGGTTGGGGTAACATTTAAATCCTTTGCTAAACGATACTGACTTATCCCCATTGGAATAAGAAATTCTTCTAACAAAATTTCTCCAGGATGAACAGGTGATATTTTCTTTTTAAGGCTCATGTTTTATCCTTTATGATAATCAATAATCTGAACTTGATGTGCGCTGTTTTCTTTCCATTGAAAAACAATCCGCCACTGTTCATTTATTCGAATACTATATTTCGCGGCTAATTCTCCTGATAGTTTTTCCAACCTGTTTCCAGGTGGAATTTTTAAATCACTTAACCTCTCGGCGGCATCAATTAAAAGTAACTTTTTATAAGCTGACCGATTTAGACTAATAGGAAATCCTTTCATAAAATTCCTATTGAATACAAGCTCAGTATTTTTATCTGCGAATGATTTAATCATTTATAAATTTTATAGATAATACTAATTAGAATCAAGATTATATTAAGTAAGATTTTTTAACTATCAAAATTATTTTCTCACTTTATTTCTTTACCCAAATACTTGCCTGTTATACTCTTTTTATTTTTAACTATTTGTTCGGGAGTTCCTTCTGCAATTATCTCCCCACCGCTTTCACCGCCGCCCGGACCAAGGTCTATTATCCAATCAGCTAATTTTATTACGTCAAGATTATGCTCAACTACCACAACTGTGTTACCTTTATCAACAAGCTTATTTAGTACTTTCATTAGAATGTTTACATCCTCAAAGTGAAGTCCGGTGGTTGGCTCATCAAGAATATAAAGAGTTTTGCCAGTGCTCACTTTACTTAGCTCGGTAGCAAGCTTTACCCGTTGCGCTTCGCCGCCGGAAAGTGTTGTAGCTTGCTGACCAAGTTTTATATATCCAAGTCCAACATCATGAATAGCTTTTATTTTTCTTTTGATCCTTGGAAGATCTTCGAAAAATTCGAGAGCCTCATCAATGCGCATTTCCAAAATATCTGAAATGGATTTTGTTTTATACAAAACTTCGAGAGTTTCGCGGTTGTATCTTTTACCGCGGCAAACGTCGCAGAGCACATAAACATCGGGTAGAAAATTCATTTCGATTTTTTTTAATCCATCACCGCTGCATTCTTCACACCTTCCGCCGGCTACATTAAAACTAAAACGACCTGTAGCGTAGCCTCTTATTTTAGATTCAGGCATTTGGGCAAAAAGGTCGCGGATGAAAGTAAACAAGCCCGTATAAGTGGCAGGATTCGAGCGCGGTGTTCTGCCAATTGGTGATTGATCAATCTCGATTACTTTATCAATATTTTCCAAGCCTTCAATTGAATGATAAGGAAGGGGTACCGTGCGGGATTTGTAAATCTTGTTCATTAATATTTTAACCAGCGTCTCATTAACTAATGAAGACTTGCCTGAACCGCTAACTCCGGTTACAATAGTTAATGTGCCAAGAGGAATTTTAAGATTAACATTTTTAAGATTATTACCGGAAGCTCCTTTAAGTTCAATATAATTTTTATTTCCTTTTCTTCGGTCAAGTGGAATAGAAATTTCTTTCCTGCCTTTAAGATAGTCAAGCGTCAAAGAATTTTTCCCGTTGGAAGAATTTAACAAAGTTTCTCTTTCCCCGGCAAGACAAACCTCCCCGCCATGCACACCTGCACCGGGACCAAGGTCAACAATGTAATCAGCACTTTCAATTGTTTCTCTATCGTGCTCAACAACAATAACAGTATTGCCAAGATCACGAAGATTCTTTAATGAATTTATCAATTTAATATTATCGCTTTGATGAAGCCCGATTGAAGGTTCATCAAGCACATATAAAACCCCCGAAAGTTGTGATCCAATTTGTGTTGCTAATCTAATCCGCTGACTTTCTCCGCCTGAAAGAGTACGTGCCGAACGATTGAGAGTTAGATAATCCAACCCAACATTTAAGAGAAAAAACAATCTCTCGGTAATTTCTTTGAAGATTGGTTTAGCAATTATCGCTTCACGCCCGTTTAAATCAAGTGAACTAAAAAATTCATGACATCGAGAAATAGAAAGGTTAGTTATCCCGGTAATATTCTTCCCATTAAAATGAACAGAAAGAGATTCCTTCCGAAGTCTTCCCCCTCCGCAAGTTGAACACGGAACAGTATTCATAAATGACTCAACCCAATCACGGATATTATTGGAGGTTGAAGTATTATAAAAATTTTTTAGATAATTAATTAATCCCGAAAAACTATGCAGATAAGTAACCGGCTTGCTATTTCCATAGTTGTAAGTAAAAGAAATTTTTTCTTTTGTGCCGTTGATAAGAATATCTTTTTGCTCAGTTGTTAAATTTTTAAGAGGGGTATCAAAATCAAACCCGAATTTTTCAGCAACAGATTTAAGTTGATTGAAAAACCAAATTGAACGAGGCTTTCCAAGTGCGGCTATCGCTTCTTCATTAATTGATTTATTCCAATCAGGAATTATTAGATTCATATCAGGCTCTTTTTTTCTCGCCAAGTCCTTCACAATCTTTGCACGAACCATAGGGGGAGTTAAATGAAAATGAATTTGGCGCAAGCTCCTGATAACTAATTCCGCAATCCAAACAAGCTAAGTGCTTGCTGAATATTGAATCCTTTTCACCGTCATTAATAATCACAACCCCATCCCCATAATTAAGTGCTACGTTAACAGACTCGGTTAATCTTTTCCTGGAGGATTCAGAAGCTGAAAGTTTATCAACAACAATTTCAATATTATGTATTTGATACCGATTAACATGAAAACCATCAATAATTTCATGGAATTTATCATCCACACGAACTTTAACAAAGCCATCAGAAGCAATCTGCTCGAACAGTTCCCGGTAATGACCTTTTCTTCCCCGAATCATCGGAGCGAGAACATAAATTTTTTTACCGCTATTAGCCACAATAATTGAATCAATAATTTGAGAAGAAGACTGCTTTGAAACAGGCTTACCACAATTATAACAATGTTGAACGCCAAGCCTTGCAAAAAGTAAACGCAAGTAGTCATAAATTTCTGTTACTGTTCCCACAGTGGAGCGAGGATTGCCGCTTGTAGATTTTTGTTCAATTGAAATTGCCGGGCTTAAGCCTTCAATTAAATCAACGTCCGGTTTTTCAAGCATGTCAAGAAATTGCCGGGCATAAGCCGAAAGCGATTCGATATATCTCCTCTGACCTTCAGCATAAATTGTATCGAAGGCAAGAGATGATTTGCCAGAGCCCGATAAACCAGTGACTACTGTAAATGAATCACGTGGAATATCAAGGTCAATATTTTTTAGGTTATGTTCGCGTGCACCGCGGATAATTATTGTATCTTTTTCCAATGAAGATTTATATTTTTTAATTCAATCAATTATATTAGGAATAGCAGTTCAGATAATCAAATATTTTTGTTATGCGTCAGTCAAGTCAATAATTATGAATAGTGTAATCGAAATCCGAACAATAGGTAAAACAGTAGAATTTGAATTCAAGGAAAAATCATCCGGATTTCTTGCAATATTATTTCCTATTCAGAGTGAAGAAGATTTTAAGAAATCATTTTTAAAAATAAAAAAGACATATTTTGACGCTACACATCATTGCTATGCTTATCGTTTGCATGATGGAGCCTTCAAGTATTCGGACGATGGCGAACCTGGCGGCACTGCCGGGGTTCGTATTCACAATGCTCTTACTCATTTTGATGTTACAGATGCCGCTATTATTGTGGTACGATATTTTGGTGGTACAAAGCTCGGTGTTGGACCTCTTGGCAAAGCATACTACCACGCCGCATTTTCCGCTATCGAAAAGAGCAGTCTGATAAAAAAATACGCTTATAAAAAATTTATTCTCACAGTTGATTTTACTGATATGAAGATAATTCATAAAATAATTGATGACTATGGCGGAAAGATTTTAACTACTAATTATTCAGAGAAAGTTTCATTCGAAATCTTATTTAAACAATCTGATCAACTTAAAATAGAATCAAGATTAAAAGAATTTTCAGAAAGTACATTGATCTATTCAATAACTCAAGATGTAGAATTTTTATAAATTTCAGACATAATAGTTCATAATGGACTTAGATAGAAAAATTTAGAAAGTGAAAGATTCTTCTTGACTTAATTTTAATGTTTAGCGATTTTTGCTATCATCAATTAATTATTTAGGGGACTTATGGAAGAAACGAATAGCATAAATAGTACGGCTGAAAAATTAGCCAGTTTAACTTTCAGCTTGTTAGCAAATTGTCAGGAAAAAGAAATCAGATTAGCTGAAGCACACAAACTTACGCAAGCTGAGTTCCGATGCCTGAGATTGTTTGGCGCTGAAGAAAGCGTGAACAATAAACAAATAGCCGAAAGAATGAATCTCAGCCCAAGCCGGCTTACTCGAATTATAGATGGCTTAGTTCAGAAGGAATATGTCCTTCGTGAGATTGATCCAAGTGATAGGCGCAATATGAGAGTTTTCCTTTCGAAAAGGGGGATGGCACTTGTGCAGCAATTAAATAATGCTTATCTCAATATTCACAAAGAAATTTTGCAGGATATTGATGAAACCCAGCACCGTCCGCTAATTACTGCAATGACTCATTTGCTTTCTGCGTTAGAAAAATGGATTGCAAAAACATAAACCGGATTATTTTAAAAATTAAAGGGAGCTGAAAGGCTCTCTTTTTTAATTTAGTTCTCCTCGCTTCAAAGCATTCAAATATTTTTTTGTCCACTCAAGATCTTCAAACAACGTTCTTAATTTCGCAAAAGCCTCCGGTGTTAAGTCAAGAAATACAGTAGTAAATATTTTTTGTGCCTGCTCATCTAACAGCATAATAATTTTTTTCAGTTGATCAGTCGCCCTCAAAATATTTTCAGAGTAATCTTTTTTAATACTTTCTATATTCGAATAATCTGAATTTTTTGAAGCACTAATTAAAACGCGGGCTAAACCATTTAGATATTTTGAGGTGAAACTTAACTCTTCTAAAAGTTGAAGTTTTTCTTTTACGATACAAATATCAAATAGCAGATGAAGTGAATCGCGATTCTTTATTTTCTGCTGAGAAAATTTATCAACTACTTTTAATAATTCTATTCCACTTGAAAGACTTAATTCATTCATAAGATTTGTTCAAATTTTTATTCCAATCCCCAATCCATCACCAATCGGTTGAATAGAGCTTCTTAAGTTGGGCTGAGTTAAAAATATCTTGTTGAATTCTTTTATATGATTAGTTGAAATTTTATATTCAGCGGGAACACTTTTACCGGCAACAAATCCATGCCACAAAAGATTATCAACAACAATTACTCCACCCTTCTTTAAAAGAACAAGCGAGTAATCCAATAATCTTTTATAATCCTGTTTATCCGCATCCAAAAAAATAAAGTCATATTTCTTTGTAAGCTGAGGAATAATATTGAATGCTTCTCCTTTGAGAATATGGATTCGATCTTTCAGCCCCGCTTTTTCTATAAAACTTTCGGCAAGCGAAATATTATCTTCACTTTTTTCAATCGTATCTACGATTCGTTTCTTCTTCAATAATCTTGCAATCCTAATTGAGGTGTATGCGATAGCCGTTCCAATTTCTAAAACCCGTTTAGGATTATGAATAAGGATTACTTGCTCAATAAATTTAGCCGACTGTTTTGCAAGAATTGGAATATTTTTTTCGACAGCAAACTTCTCCATCTCTAATAATAATTCATCGGAGCTGCTATCAAAATCAGAAAGATATTTCTGCTGGTTGGGGTAAATAATTCGATTCATAATTATATTCTCACTAAATAAATCTATTTCAATAATATCAGTTTTCTTCCGAACTGCTGTCCATTAAGTTCAACTAAAAAATAATAAACTCCGCTTGCACACAAATATCCGTTGTCTGAATATCCATTCCACTCCATAAAATTTTCACCTTCTGCAGTAACAGTCTCGAACGATTTTACTTTTTGCCCAGCTGCATCAATAATCATCAACTTTAATTTTTCATTTCCTGCTGATTTATAATTAAACCGAACGGTATTGTGATCTGAAGGGATATAAGGATTGGGATAAAGATCACTAATTATATAATCACCGGCAAAAGCAGGCAACGAGAGATTAAGAGCAATTTCCAGATCGCCATAACTGAATTTGTAGTTCGTATTTGACGGCTCACGAATTGTATTACCCAAACTATCGGTAAATGAAAAATAAAATTGAACTAATTCATTATCAAAATATGCCGGTACTTCAACATTGTATTTGTACAAATTATCAAAACCCATTGGCAACGAGTTGCTTTGTCCTTCCTTGCCGATAAAATTAACCTTCACCGAACCCGGGACAATAGAAGTATTATTAAAAAATATTTTATTTAGAATAAATGAATTTGTAATTCTTTGAAGGTTGGGGTATGAAATTGCATTCACAGCAGACACTAAACCATAGCCTCTTTCATTGTCAGGAGATGCTGCATTATCAGACGTTTCCATTAGAATACTTCGCACCTGAATATTTGATAAATGCGGATAAGTTGAAAGTATTAGTCCCGCAACACCGGCGACAATCGGTGCTGCAGCAGAGGTACCACTATTAGATGCATAACCGCTAAGCTGTGAGGCGATCACTCCCCACACAGATGTTCCCATCGCAACAACCTCAGGCTTTATTCTTCCATCGAAGGTTGGACCGCGGCTGCTGTATGTATCAACATTATTATTGCTTGTGACTGCACCAACTGAAATCACATCAAATGCATCAGCCGGCGAAGTAATATAAAACCAGGGGGATGAACCTTCGTTGCCAGCAGATGTAATTGTAACTATGCCTCTTTCAAAAGCAAGATTGACAGCCTGACTAACAATTGTTGTATGACCATTCATATCTGAATACGAATATGAAAAATCAGTTGCATCAAACTCACTGTAACCGAGCGAACTGCTTACTACATCAACGCCTATTGAATCCATCCATTCGAGTGCGGCGGCGTAATTATCTTCTTCAACGTGAGTTTCACTTCGTATGTCTTCAGTTTTTGCAAGTACAAAATCAGACCCAAATGATGCTCCGATTAGTGCCCCATCCTTAAATCCTCCAACGATTGATAAAACATAAGTGCCGTGACCATGTTGTGATAAGTTGTCTTCACTTTCGTTTGCTGTTATGCTGTCCTTAAAAATAAAATCATACTCGGCTAAAACGTCTGTATTTATTAATGCTTCGTGTTCGTGCCAGTTGAAGCCGGTATCGAGCAGTCCGATGATTACTCCCTCCCCTGTAATTCCTTTTGAGTGGACTTGCGGGATCCCCGAAAGATCAAGCTGCGTAAATGAATTACCATAAGATAAATCTTGATCTTCAGCAGGTTTATTTAACTGTTGATCTGGTTGAGTGAAATTATTTTTAAAACGAGTGTTCTAACAGGAATTATCTTTTCGACAAAAGATAATTTCTCAACTATATTTTTTTGTTCATCATTTAGATATGCTGTAACTGAATTAAACCACTTGAGCTTATTTTCTATTTTAATTCCGTTAGAAATTATTTCTCTGACATATTCCGCTTTTAACGGCAGATCTTCAAATGAAATGAGGTGATCTTCATCAAGAGTTTTTTTTCTGCGCTCAATACTTTTGTGTGATAAATTAGAAAGTGCATTTTGAAATTCAACGCTGTGTTTGCTAAGAGTTTGATTTTTGTCAATGCCTTTATCTTTAAAATAAATAAAGTATTTCGTCTGAGCAGATGAGTAAAAGGTAATCAGTATAACGAATAGGGCTAATGTTTTTAATTTCATATAATTAAAAATGTTATTGTTGAAAAGTTTTATGAATCAAGACTTCTGAAAAATTATCAAAAATATTTGATACTGTCACACTGAGTGGTGGCATTGCCACCATCGTAGTGTGAATTTATTATCAATATTTCCATCCTTCGACAGGCTCAGGATAACAGAAAAATAATATTTCAGAAGTTTCGAATAATTATTCATCAATTTGCAATACCGCCAGGAATGCCTCCTGCGGAATCTCCACGTTACCGACTTGCTTCATTCGCTTCTTTCCTTCCTTTTTGCTTCTCGAGTAATTTTCTCTTACGGGTAATATCACCACCGTAGCATTTTGCAAGAACATTTTTTCTAAGTGCTTTCACTACTGATTTTGAAATTACTTTCGTACCGAGCGATGCTTGAATAGATATCTCAAACATTTGTCGCGGAATTAAATCTTTTAACTTTGCGCACACCTTCTTTCCCCAATCGTAAGATTTACTACGATGAACAATCATAGAAAGCGCATCTACGGGTTCGCTGTTAAGAAGAATATCAAGCTTCACTAAATCAGATTTCTGATAACCGATAAATTCATAATCGAGTGAAGCATAACCGCGCGTGGTTGATTTTAGCTTGTCATAGAAATCAAAGATTATTTCTGCAAGTGGAATTTCAAATTGAAGGTCTGCTCTTGTTGGATCAAGATAGGTAGTGTTTTTGTATGTGCCGCGCTTTTCCATAGCAAGTTTCATGATGTTTCCGACATACTCGCTCGGGGTAACTATTTGTGCTTTCACATAAGGTTCTTGTACTTCATCAACATCGCCGGGTGGGGGCATCTCTGCAGGATTATCCACAACAACCTTCTCGCCTTTTTTGTTATAGATGTAATACTCAACGTTTGGCAGAGTTGCAATAATTGTTTGATTAAACTCGCGGCGCAATCTTTCCTGAACAATTTCCATGTGAAGCATGCCTAAAAATCCACAGCGAAAACCAAAACCGAGTGCTACGGATGTTTCAGGCTGATAGATCAAAGCCGAATCATTCAACTTATATTTTTCAAGTGCATCGCGTAAGTCCTCAAAGTCTTCCGTTACTGTTGGGTAAAGTCCGCTGTAAACCATTGGCTTTACTTCTTTGTAACCGGGGAGGGGTTCTGCTGCACCGTTGCGTGAATGTGTAACCGTGTCGCCGACTTTAGCATCGTGAACATCTTTCATTCCCGAAATCAGGTAGCCAACATTTCCTGCACTTAATAATTCTGTTTTTATTTTACGCAAACCGAGCACCCCAATTTCTTCGGCGATCATTTCTTTGTTGGTTGCGAAGAATTTTATTTTATCCCCGGTTCTTAAAGTTCCATTAAATAATCTTATGTAAGCGATTGCGCCGCGATAAGGATCAAAAACCGAATCGAATATAACCGCCTGCAATTTATCCTCGGGATCGCCTTTGGGAGGGGGAATTTTTTCTACTATCTTATCTAATAAATCTTCAATACCAATTTTTGATTTAGCGCTGACTAAAAGTATTTCATTTTCATTACAGCCGATTAGATCAACTATTTGTCCTTTTACTTTTTCAACCTCTGCACTTGGCAGATCAATTTTATTTATCACCGGAATAATTTCAAGCCCGGCATCAATAGCAAGATAAAGATTGCTGATTGTTTGCGCCTCCACTCCCTGTGCTGCATCAACAACGAGCACCGCCCCCTCGCATGCGGCAAGCGAACGGCTGACTTCATAAGTGAAATCAACGTGACCGGGCGTATCTATCAAATTCAAAATATATTCCTGAGCATCCTTCGCTGAGTACTTCATCTGAATGGCGTGAGATTTAATTGTAATCCCGCGTTCACGTTCAAGATCAAGATCGTCAAGAATCTGAGCCTTAGCTTCGCGTTTAGTAATTGTTCCTGTTTGCTCGAGCAGGCAGTCTGCTATAGTGGATTTACCGTGATCAATATGTGCAATTATGCAAAAGTTTCTAAAGTTTAACATTAATCTCTCTAAATTGGATTGCTAATATAAAGACGGGCGCAGTTTGTTAAAAGGTAGATGAGTTTCTAAATTTAAATAGATGTTATCGATAAAGGTTTATTATTGGTTTGATTTTCAATTTTATTAAGCCAATGGTAAGTAGATAACCTTAGATAATTAGGTACTAAAGAATATTAATTCTTATTAAAATATTGTCCAACACATTTTAGAATTATTGCAGTATTTATTGTGTTTTAACTAATTCAGGATTTAGAATTCAAATAATTATTGTAAGAATCAATTATTATACCCTCCCTAAGCGCAAACTCCGAAATTCTCATTTCGTCAATCTTAAATACTTTAAAGATATGTTCGAGGATCAGCAATCCTGAAGGAAGAATATCCGCACGCTTTGCTTCCATTCCACGTATGGATAATCTTTCATCGGTAGTTTTTTTATTCAGTACTTCATTCAGAACCATTTGAAAATCATCAGCAGTTATCACAAAGTTGTTCATTGATTTGAGCGGCTTTTTCTTATTTAAAGACGAAATAATAAATGCAACCGATTGTATCGTTCCCGATGCGCCAACGGCTGTGTCATACTTCATATCTTGATAAGGAATTGGATGTTTATTAAAAATATTTTCGATGTAGCTGCGACATTCGGAAATGTTTTTTCAGTAAGAATATGATTTGGGAAAAACATTTTAGAAAGACGAACAGCTCCCAATTTCAAACTTTCAACAAATTTAATTTCTCCGGAATGCGAATAAATTATTTCAGTGCTTCCCCCTCCAATATCAAAACTGACAGCATTTTTATTCCTTAGATTTAGCGCCATATTCATTCCGAGATAGATAAGTCCGGCTTCGTGTTTGCCATCAATTACTTCAATTGATATTCCGGTTTCGGCTTTTACTCGTTCAATAAAATAGACTTTGTTGCGTGCTTCACGGATTGCACTTGTTGCTACGGCTCTTGGCTGGGAGTGGTAATAATCTGCAAGCTGTTTAAAATTATTCAGGAGGAAAATCGTCTTTTGAATATCATCTTCAGAAATTTCGCCCAGACTTCCTTCAGAACCGGCGGCTAATCTTACTACCTCCCTTTCTTTATCGAGATATTTGAATGATCCGTCTTTTTTTATTTCAACAATAATCATGTGAAAGGAATTTGTTCCCATATCAATTGCTGAAAATATTTTACGTGCCATTATTTTTTCTGATTATCTAAAATAGATTTACAAAGTTGAAAAACATCAGTCGGATGGACGTCATCAATCAATTCTGATTTACGAAGAAAAAATTTATTGATACCAATCGGCGCCCAGTTCAGAGGGTTTGTCGGTCCAAAGATGCTTATCTGCGGAGTCTCTGTAGTACCGGCAGCGTGCATTACTCCTGTATCATTACTAATAAATAAATTACTTTTAGATATTAAAGATGCAACTGCGGTTATCCGCTGATTCAGAAAAGTAAGTATTTTAATCGGAGAGTTCGCCAGGATAAAATTTATTTCATCTCGATCAGTATCAGTGCCGGTTAAATAAAATTTTACTTTATATTTTTTTTGAAGTAATCCGATCAGTGTGACATAATTTATCAGCGCCCATTTGTTCTGCGGTTTGCCGGCGCCAACATGTAAGCCAATAATTAATTCTCCATTTGTCGGTTTGATTTTAGAGATAAAATTATTTGCAATCAATTCATCATTTCTATCTAAAGTTAATTCTGATCTAAAATCTTCAGTGGCAATACCGAACGGTCGTACAATATCAAGAATCCGTTCAGCGATATGACAATCATGATATTTTCGCCAATCAAGATTGATTCTTCTATCAAAAAGGAAAGCACTATCATTCACTTTGCCATCTAATGAAGCCGGACCAATCCTGATTTTCGATTTTGAAAATCTTGCAAGCAAATTACTTGTTAAAGAAATTGAAACTGTTACGGGAACAATCACAACGTCATAATCAGTTCTAAGAATTTGATAAAGTTTTTTAAGATAATTGAACTGAAACAATTTGCTTTTATCGAAGACAAACAACTTTAAGATAAATTTATTTTGTACTGCTGCGAAGTTCTGGGGACTTGCAATTAAAGTGACGTTTGCTTCCGGATATTTTTGTTTGACTGCCTTGAACAGCGAAACACCGGCAAACATATCGCCAAGCTGATTATGCTGCCTGATGATGAGAATTTTTTTAGGGTTTCCTAAATCGAGGCTGTTACTTTCTTTAAGCGAGAGAAATATTTTTAGGAAGAATAATATTAAGCTTGAAAATATTTTTTCATACTTCATATAATCTAATTACCGGTTTTTTTTTTCGGATCGTCATTTACTTCAATGTAATGTGCATCTTCAATATCGCGATATTTGCTTTGTTCATTTTTCTGCCGGTTCAGATTTGAATACTTCTTTCTCGAGGCATTCATTGAAGCATTCAACATTTTTATATAGAGAATGAGCTTATAAATAATAAAAAATATCAAAAAATAAATTAACAGTTTGAAAAACCCGGTCATTCCTGCCTCCTTGATTCGGGTTTGAAGTACTCGGTATATCCGCGGTCCTCTCTGAATATCTGCTTGAAAAGTTCGTCAAAATCTTCTTCATTATTTACAAAGTCAATGTCGGTTGAGTTAACGATGAGCAAGGGAGTAGATTGATATCTGAAAAAGAAATGGTTGTAGGATTCACTTAGTTCTTCGATGTAACTTCGTGTTAAATTCCGTTCGATTTTTCTTGCTCGTTTTTTAATGTTATACATTAATCTTTCCGGTCCGGATTGAAGATAGACTACGAGATCCGGTTTACGTAAACTTCTGGCAAGCAGCGGAAAAATAGATTCGTATAATTTCAATTCTTCAGCACTCAAATTCATGTATGCAAAAATTCTATCCTTTTCAAAAATGTAATCCGAAACAATAAAGTCAGTAAAGAGATTTTCCTGATTAAGCTGCTCCTGCTGTTTATACCTGTTGATCAGAAAAAACATTTGCGTTTGAAATGCAAACCGTCTTCTATCAGAATAAAATTTTTCCAGGAATGGATTTGCCTCAAATTCCTCAAGGATTAACTCTGAGTTGAGTCGTTCTTTTAATTTTTTGGCTAGAGTAGTTTTACCTGCACCAATAGCGCCTTCAATAGCGATGTATTTAACTTCAGTACTTTCCAAGTTCAAACCGTAATTGCTTTAATGTTTTCATGAATTTTATTTAGGATATTCTTTGTCTTAAGTTCTTTTAGTAGTTCACTAAGTTCAACTTTTAAAATCGGGTGAATCAAATGCGGTTCAATTTCAATTAATGGAACAAGGACAAAGTCACGTTCAATAACTCCGGAATGCGGAATAATTAATTCATTTTTGTTATAAATAATATCGTCATAAAAAAGAATATCAAGATCTAATTCACGCGGACCCCATCGCTCGCGTTTAATCCTGCCAGCTTTTTTTTCAATAGATTTTAAAAATAAAAACAAACCTTCGGGTAATAATTTAGTTTTAATTTTTATAACGGCATTTAAAAAATTTTCCTGTTGAACTTCACCCATTGGTAATGTTTCGCAAATGGAAGATACATTTTCAATTGAGGATGAATCTGATTCATCAATTTCACTTAGTGCAAAACGAATGTTCGCTAACTTATCACCTTCATTTGTTCCGATTCCGATAAAAGCGGTATGCGAAAAATCTTTTATTTGGTGAATCAATATTATTTTATTTCACTCCGGTTTTTTATTACTTCAACTTCAACACACTCAACAACACCGCCGACGGGCGGATTATTTTTTCGGACACGGACAGCTATTTCATTTATTCCTTCAAATCTTTTCATCAATTCATCGGCAATTTTGTTAGCTAATGATTCAATGAGATAATGTTTTTCTTTAAGTGCAAGCTCGTACATAAATGAATAAACTTTATGATAGTCAATTGTGCCGCTCAAACTATCTTTAGTTGCGGCTTTAGAAAAGTCGGTATAAATATCTACATCTGCTTCAAACTTTCCCCCCACGCTTTGCTCTTCCGAACGAACACCATGATAACCGTAGAAAGTTGCTTTTTTTATTCTGATTATATTCTGCATAAATACTTAAGAGTAGTAATGAAATTATCCTAACTAAAAATAGTGATTTTCGACTAATAATCACTGCCTGGAAATGGACTCGCTCGTCTCATTTCTAAATATTTTGAATAGATTTTCAAACGCAATTCCTGCCAATACTAATACTGCACCGGCAATATGCCGAGGCTGTAAACTTTCGCCGTAAAAAATCCAACCAATAATGATTGCAATGACCGGAGTAATAAAAGAGATTAATGAAAGCAGCACAATATTTATTTTTTTCATCAACCAATAATAAGAGGTGAAAGTAATAACACTTCCGAATAATGCTAAATACAATATTGATAACACCGCCGGCATTGTTATCGTGATGTTATTAATATCTTCAAACCATAAACCTATAAACGCAAGAAACATTCCGCCAATTAACATTGGGAAAAAATTCATTGACAAAGGATGAAGGTGTGAGCCATATTTTTTTATAACTACAGCAATAACTGCCTGCATAATTGCACTGATCACTACCGCAATCATGCCAATCAAATTATCTGATATATTCCCGGTTAGATCATTTGAAAATATCACTATTATTCCAATAAAGCTGATTATCATTCCAACAGTCTTTAAGAAATTAATCCGCTCTGTTTTAATTAAATAAAAAGTAAAAATTGCGACAAAAAAAGGATAGACAGCAAACAAAACAGCGGCTAATCCTGATGGCACAAATTGTTCAGCCCAATAGACCAATCCGAATGGAATAACGAATGAAAATAATCCCATAACAACGTATAGCATAATTGCAACTTTATCAAATTGAAAATGCAATTTGCTTAATCTTGTGATAAGTAATATTGCAATTGCGGCAATAATAAATCTTATTCCTGCTGAAAAAAGAGGTGTAAATGATTCAAGCCCAATTCTGATTGCAAGCCAGGTGGAGCCCCAGATCAGACAGATCAAACCATAAACTAAAACTATTTTAAGTTTATCGGTCATCTAAATGATCCTTCATACAAATTACAGCAAGTGATCTGCCGGATTTTTTTCCATCTCTTCTATACGAATGAAAAATACTTTTATAAGTGAATGTGCAGAGAATTGACTTCAGAATATTACATTTTTTTACTCCCGCCTCGACCAAGAAATCATAATTTATTCCCGAAACATCAAGCAGATATTTATGATCTCTTTTTACAGAATATTTTTCGGGAAATTTTTCAGCGACCTCATTATCAACTTCATAATTAATTTGACTGATACTCGGTCCGATATAACAAATGAAAGTGGTCGGGTCAGAATGAAAATCATCTACAAGCTTCGAAATAGTTTTTAATAATATTTCCTTATAAGTTCCCCGCCAGCCGGAGTGAACAGCAGCAATCACTTTTTTAGATTTATCATAAATTAAGATTGGAGTACAATCGGCAATACTGACAGCAAGCGCCAAACCACGCCTGTCTGTGATCATCGCATCGGACTGCCCGCAATTTCCCGGTGAATCAACATAGGTAATTATATCACTATGGATTTGGTTTTGAAACGCAGATTCTTGTTCGGACAAATTTAGAGCGTCAAAAAATAAATTCCGATTTTCTTTTAAGATTTGTTCATCATCCCCGACATTGAATGATAGATTGAAGAAGAATGGTTTTTTTCTCCCCGCACCAATTTTAGAACTAACTCCGGAAATAATATCCCGGTAAGGATTGTATATTTTTGGTCTAATAATTAAAGGCTGCATTAATAATCTTTTTTATAATTATAAATTACAAAACGGGATGAAGATATATTTAATAAAAATGAATGAACATTTGTAAATTTATAATTGCAAACATTAAATCTTCTGAACAATTAGACTAAAGGAATGAATTGAAAATTTTAGTATGCAATGATGATGGGATTAATTCTCCAGGAATATTTTCTCTTGCAAATGCTTTAAAAGAAATTGGAGAGGTAACCGTGGTAGCTCCGAGAAATGAACAAAGTGCAGTTGGTCATGGAATAACAATGCAGTACCCTTTGAGAGTTACAGAATATTTTAAAAATGATATTTTTTTTGGTTACGCTGTTGATGGAACTCCGGCTGATTGCATCAAAATGGGTATCAGGAATATTATGAAATCTTCCCCCGATCTTGTGGTTTCGGGAATCAATAATGGTTCAAACACAGCGATAAATATTATTTATTCAGGAACAGTTTCAGCAGCCAGAGAAGCTGCTATAATGGATGTGCCTTCCATTGCAATTTCTGTAACAAGTCACGCAGCAAAAGATTTTACATTCGCCGGGAAAATTGCACGACTGCTTTCCGTCGAAATTGTTTCAAAAAAAATACCTGCAGGTACTTTATTAAACGTCAATGTTCCGGCAATTCCGGAAAATCAAATTGGGGGGATAAAATTGACTAAGCAGGGAAAATCAAAGTGGGATGATATTTATGAAAAAAGAATTGATCCATTCGGTAAAGATTATTATTGGCTAACCGGTAACTTAATGGAAATGGATAACGAAATTGATACTGATCAGGCGGCAGTTAAAAAGAATTTTGTGTCAGTCACACCCATCCATTTTGACCTGACTGACTATGATACTTTTAATAATATGAGGGAGTGGAAACTTGAAACTTTATTAAATGGTAAGAAAAATTAAGTACTCGCGGATAAATTCTTTTACATCTAATTCCTTTGCCGGAAATCCTGCCGGTGTGTTGATGAGCAATAAACTTTCAGAATCTGAAATGCAGTTAATTGCGCGCGAATTAAACTTTGCGGAAACTACATTTATTTCATCATCAAATTATTGTAACTACAAACTAAGGTGGTTAACCCCAACGTCTGAAGTTGATCTATGCGGACATGCTACAATTGCCGCATTACATTTTTTAAAAGAAAATAATGAGCTTGCGGAGAATCAAGAATTAATTTTTGAAACACGTTCGGGCAATCTTCGCTGTGGTTTTAAGGATGGAAAATACTTTATGGAAATCCCGATTAATATTGTCGAAAATTTTGAGGATGACAAAAAAATATTTTAACTGCATTGAGAATAGAAGAGGAAATTGTTAATTCTGATTTACCGTTTTTGATTCATAATAAAATTCTTTTTATCGCTATTGATTTTTTAAACGACCTTAATAAAGTATCACCCAATTTTATTGAGCTAAGTAAAATCACAACAAATAGTTTGTTTAATTCGGTGATGCTTTATACTCTTCAAACAAATGAAAGTGCAAACCAGGCTTACTCAAGATTTTTTGCCCCCGCAGATGGAATTGATGAGGACATAGTTACGGGCTCAGCTAATGGTCCCCTTTTATTAATTCTGAAAAGATTAAACTTGATTGATACAAGACCTGAAATTATTGTTTGCACATTTGAACAAGGTGATATTTTAAATCGTCCTGGACGTGTAACTGTAAGTTATAACCAAAATAAAAATGAATTAATCATAATTGGAGATGCGGTGACCGTTGTAAGAGGGGAGTTTATAATCTGATGTTTGGGATTTATGATATTCAAATTAATTATTCATACTCAAGTTATTTTTTAATTCTTGCTATAATTCTACTGATTGGTTTTACTTATTTCATTCATCGAGTTACAGTACCGCCGTTAAGTGCATTCAAAAGGAGTGTACTGATTCTCTTGAGATCAATTTCATTAATATTGCTTCTCTTTCTAATCTTCGAACCTGTTTTAGGCTTTTCAAAAAAGATAGAAATCATTCCAAAGAATTTAGTTTTCATAGACAATTCTCGTTCAATTAAAATTGATGACGGTTCGGACCGTCAAACAAAAATAAAAAATATTGTAAATGATTTTTCTTCTTATTCCACTAATTTCGACTTTCAGACATTTGGCAGCGATATCAAAACTGTTTCGAAAGATAGCCTTGAGAAAATCAAATTTGATGAAGGTTTGAGTAACTTTGCAAATATTTTCAACCAGTTAAATACTGAAGAGCAAATTATAACTTCAATCACTGTAATTAGCGATGGTGGAATTAACGACGGAAGCAACCCGATTTTCCAGGCTGAAAAAATTGGTGTACCTGTTTTTACAATTGGTATCGGCGACACATCCACACGAAATGATGCTGAGGTAAAAGGCATATTCAATAATAATTTTATCTACTCAGAAACTCCGACTCAAGTACTTGCGACAATTACCAATTATAAACTAAGCGGCGGAAGCACCTCCCTTTCTTTATTCGAAAATGATAGACTGCTTGAGCAAAAAATTATCACTTTAAGTGAGGAGGGAGTGCAAACAGAAAAGTTTGATTATACACCCCATTCTACCGGCGAGAAGAAATTAACAATATCACTCGGCAAAACTGCTGCTGAATTTTCAGATGCCAATAATAAAAAAATATCTTTTATAAATGTTTTAAATGATAAAGTCAAAGTCCTGCTCGTAGCAGGTTCGCCCTCCGCTGATTTGTCGTTTATAAAAACTTCTTTGTTGAGTGATAAAAACTTAAGTGTAAATTCAATTACACAAATATCGGCTGATAAATTTCTTGAGGATCATAACAAATCAAAACTAATAGACAGTGCTGATGTTTTTTTCCTTATAGGATTTCCTGCAAAGAATACTCCTTCTGCTGTCATAGATGATATTTATTCTAAAATAAAAAACGACAGGAAGCCGTTCTATTTTCTATTATCAGAAAGCACCGACCTTAATAAACTAAAAATATTTACGCCGGTTCTGCCTTTTTCAATCAAGCGGGTGGGTACAGAACAGATAGAGGTTCAGCCAAATGTAACGGCAAAGGAAAGTAGAAATAATATAATTAAAAATGATGCCAATGATATAATTGAAGAGTGGAATAACCTGCCTCCAGTGTTTCAGGAAAATACTGAGTTTATTGCCAAACCTGAAAGCGAGGTGATTATTAATTCCAGAATAAATAGTATTCCGATTTCCAATCCGCTTGTTATCTCCTCGAATCTTGGGAGTCGCACAATTGCAGTTTTAGCAAAAGATATTTGGAAATGGAAACTTCAGACTTCAGATAAAACATCCGACTTATTTGACAGATTCATATTGAATTCGCTGCGCTGGTTAAATACAGATGAGAAGCAGAAAAAAGTATTAATTAAAACAGACAAAAAAATTTATTCACCAGGAGAGGTTATAGATTTTACAGCACAAGTATATGATGAGTCATTTAATTCTGTTGTTGATGCCTCTGTTGATGTTGAGATTACAAACGACAAGAATTCTTCAAAAATTACTTTGACTTCGTTACAAAATGGACTCTACGAAGGGAAGTTTCTAACAAATGATAGAGGTGATTTTTCATTTAAGGGTAGTGCAAATAAGGATAATATTCTTTATGGTCGTGATGGGGGTTCCTTTAATATAGGGGAGTTGGATGTTGAATTAAGTGCGTTCCAAATGAACAAGGAATTTCTTAATAATTTATCCATCCAAAGCGGTGGTAGATTTTATATGCCTGATAACTATTCCGGAGTTTTTAAATTGATAAACGAATTAACTATTCAATCTTCCAAAGAGAAAGAAATCAGAAAAGAATTTGCTCTATGGTCTAATGAATGGTTATTGGTAATCTTGATTTTTTCTTTAGCGATTGAATGGCTCTTACGAAAACTGTGGGGTCTTCTATAATCTTCTAACTTTCCAGTATGAATTTTATAAGTCTTAAAAATAATTTATTTGGCTTTTTCCTTCCGAGATTTTGCCCCGGATGCGGTTCCAAACTTGATATTAATACAGAACCCATTTGCAGAGATTGCCTTTCCTCTATGCTTCGCGTTGCCCAAACAAGATTAACTTATGAGTACAATAAAAAATTTGCCGGGGAAAAACTCATAACTGAATTTATTTCGCTGTACGAGTTTGAAAAAGGCAAAGAGCTTCAAAACATTCTTCATTCTTTTAAGTATCAAAATAGATTTTTAATAGGAAGATACTTCGGACAACTTCTTTATCAATCATTCAAAGAAAAAATTGATCTTTGGGAAATTGATTTTTTAATTGCAGTACCTCTTCATCATTTGAAAAAAGCTGAACGGGGATATAATCAATCGGATTATATTGTAAAAGGGATTTCATCAATGTCAGGAATTCCAGTAAAAAACTTCCATCTTAAAAGGCAGCGCTACACTGAATCGCAAACCACGAAAACCAAAGCAGAAAGACTGCAAAATATGGCTGAAGCCTTCAAGCCAAGAAAGGAACAGCAGCTAATTAATAAGAGAGTATTATTAGTTGATGACGTGATTACAACAGGTGCAACTATTTCGGAATGTGCCAGGGCTTTATCAGAAAAGGGTGTGGCTAAGATTTTTGCAGCTTCAATCGCAATTGCTTGATAGGGAATTACATTTTTTCGGGTGCAGAAACTCCAAGAATACTCAGTCCATTTCTCAATACAATTTTCACAGCTACAATCAGCGCCAATCTTGCCTCTGCTAATTTCCTTTCAGAACCGATAATTCTGCAAACAGTGTAAAAGTGATGAAACAATGCCGCAAGCTCTTCGAGGTAATTGCAAAGTTTGTTTGTCTCACAAAGCTCAGCACTGCTTAAGATTTCGCTGCGAAACTGATGAAACTTCTTAATCAAATCAAGCTCTTCTTCTGCTTTTAACAAATCAAGCGAATCAAAGGATGGGGAAATATTCTCGGTTTCTGCCATTCTTAATATTGAGCATATTCGAGCATGTGCATATTGTAAATAAAAAACGGGATTTTCATCGGAATGTTTTTTTGCAAGACTCAAATCAAAATTCATGTGCGAACTAATGTTTCGCATATTAAAAAAATATCTGACAACATCCGAACCGACTTCGTCAATTAACTCATCGAGTGTAATGAAGTTAGCCTTTCTTGTTGAC
Organism: Ignavibacteriales bacterium; assembly: GCA_016709155.1. Lineage (NCBI taxonomy): Bacteria > Pseudomonadati > Ignavibacteriota > Ignavibacteria > Ignavibacteriales > Ignavibacteriales bacterium. The sequence continues at coordinate 912,090 of JADJEI010000001.1, forward strand.
ATCTTAACTATTTCATCCCCCTGCATTATCGTTACAAATTGATGGATAAGTACTTTAACGATTGATGGATCATATCCAAGTGCTTTAATGCCGGCAAGGACATCAGGATAAGTGGCATTATGATCAGAGCCAAAAAGATCAACAAGCAGATCATAACCACGCTCAAATTTGGTAATATGATATGCAATATCGGGAAGACGATACGTTGGTTCACCCGATGATTTGACAATAACTTTATCTTTCTCCTGACCAAGTTCGGAAAACTTTAACCAAATGGCTCCATCCTTTTCATATGAAAGGTTTTTTATTTTAAAAGTATTAAGGATCGAATCAATTTTCTTTTCTTCGTACAAGGAATTTTCGTTATAGAATATTTTGTGCCCGATACCCAGCCGCTTCAAAGTATTTTTAATATCAGCAAAAATATTTTGTTCGGCTCGTTCTTTAAAAATAGATTCGGCTGACTGAGTTTGAAGCGAGTCTCCAAATTCATCGAACAATTCTTTTGCAATTTCTCGAATGTATTCGCCTTGATAGTAATCTTCTGGAAAAGTTATTTCCTCTCCTAAAAGCTGTAAATAACGCAGGCGAACTGAATCGCCAAGCACACGCATTTGTCTACCGGCATTATTAAAATAATATTCTCTGTCAACCTTGTACCCCACCCATTCGAGAAGATTAGCAATTGTATCCCCGATTACAGCATTGCGTCCATGTCCGACTGTTAAAGGTCCTGTTGGGTTTGCTGAAACAAATTCTACGTTAGCCCGCTTACCATTATATTTTTTACTTTTACCAAAATCATCGTTATGAAGATTTATTTCTTTTATAATTGATGAAATGAATTTAGGACTAAAATAAAAATTGATGAAACCGGGACTTGCAATTTCAATTTTAGAAATCTCATCGGAAGAATATTCCAGGTTAGAGATAATCTCTTCAGCAATTTGTTTTGGATTTTTACGAAGCTGTTTTGTCAACAACATTGCAGCATTAGTAGAAAGATCACCATTTGTTCTGGATTTTGGTACTTCGAAGATCAGCTCAATATTATTTAAGTATGACAGCTTCTCAGAAGTTTTTTTAAAAATTGTTTTTAAAAATTCGTTCAATATTATTCTTTAAGTATAATGACGTTATTCGGGTTTAATTTTTTTAGGTCTGCCTTTTGGTTTTGGAGTGGAATGCTTAACAACAGGCTGAAGAGCAGGATCTTCAGCAATCGTAATCTCTGCATCACCCCAAAGTTTTTCCAGGTTGTAAAATTCACGAGCATCTTTTTTAAAGACATGGATAACAAAATCCACATAGTCTAGCAACACCCAGCTAAGTGCTTTATAACCCTCTCTATGCCAGCATCTTATCCCCTGCTCTTGCAATTTATCTTCTATCTCATCGGCGATTGCTTTTACTTGCGTGGTAGAGTCTGCTGAACAAATAATAAAATAATCAGCAAAGGCTGCCAGATTTTTAAGGTCGAGTATTTTAACATCCGATCCTTTTTTATTGAAAATCAATTCGGTAATTCTATTTAAAAAATCTTTTTGTTTCAAATTTGCATTCCTATTTGTATGGTTTTAATTGTGAAAAATCTTTCCCGATAATGACAGATAAATCTAAAAAATAATTTTTATTAACCTGATCAACTATTTTATTCCTTTCAATTCCGATAAGATCGGCGGTAAAATTAGCTTTGTTCCTATCGCCGCTTCTATTAATTATTATTGTGTAATCTACATCAAAGGAACGGTAATTCCCCAATTGAACTACATCAATTTTATTTTTTCTTAAATGATCTGTTATAATATCAGCCACACCGGAAGCTCCACAAGCATTTAATACCTCGACCTGAATTCCGAAACCTGATTTTGACGCCTTTTGCTCTGCTTCATTTTCCGAACGCACTAATGAAATTCTGACAGTCAAGGAGTAGATGAGATAAACTATGCCAACTATCAAAACAAAAATAATAAGATTAAAAACGAGATTGGAAGATTTATCGAACTTTAAAATTATAGGGGGAGTTTTATCCTTCACTTAATTCCTACTTCTGAAAATGTGAAGTCATCTTTCAAAAAACGGGTCATAATAACTATTGAATAAACCATGGCTGTAAGGATAATAATAATTAGGGACATTTTGATATTGAACTGAAATATAAACATCATTCCAGGGTTTATAATTTATTGCTGCGCGGCTAAGATAAATTCCTGTAAGGCTGTTCGAGAAATCTTTTCCCAATGAGCTATACGGTGAATGAACTAAACTTGCATCAACCTGCACATTAAAATTATTCGATAGATTAAATAACATACTGTTGGTGTAAACCCCAAGCGCCAAACCTTGCCCGCCAAAGCCTGTGTAAGACAAGCTGTAAGAATGGCTCATGTGAAATGAATCCGAATTCAAGAAACTAAATATAGAACCACCTGTTTGCTCAGATACAATTCCTTCTTTAATACTTTCCTTCGGAAAACCTGAACCTTTGAATTGTGCAAAAGTATTTAAGCTTAATATAGCAACCGAAACTAAAATTAATATTTTCATGTAATTTCTCAATTTTATTTCAATGTTAACAAAATGGAATCAATTTGTCAATTGATATGATTATACCTAATTAATATTTTTAATTTTGTTCTGCTTATCTACGAACACTATACGAGGTTTGTGCAACCTGGCATCTTCGTCTGGCATTTGTGAATATGCAATAATAATTATCTCATCACCAACATAACCTAACCTTGCAGCAGGACCATTGAGGCAAATGATTCCGCTGTCTTTTTCACCTGCTAAAGTGTAGGTTTCCAACCGTGAACCATTGTTTACATTCACAACCTGAACTTTTTCGAAAGGTAAAATATCTGCGGCTTCAAGCAGTGTTTTATCAACAGTTATGCTTCCTTCATAATAAAGTTCTGCTTGTGTTACAGTTGCCAGGTGAATTTTTGATTTGAACATTTCTCTTGTCATCGTACTCATTAGTTTTTTTATTTTCTTGTGCTAATATACTTAGATGAGCACCTTACTTTCAAGGTAATCTTACAACTTAAAAGTGATTTTAATTACAAAAATCGAGGATGAAGTATTTTTAATATTTAGATTAGATGTTCATATTTTGAATAGAATAAAAATAAAAATATGACTAATGAAAATATTAGTAATTGATAATTACGACTCGTTTACTTTTAATCTTGTTCAATTAATAAATTCTTCCAGATATAAAATTATAATTAAGAGAAATGATGAATTAAACGAGCAATCAATAAAATTGGTTTCACCCGATAAAATATTAATTTCGCCGGGTCCTGGTAAACCTGAAAATTCTAAGGCTTCTATGATTGCAATCAAACATTTCGGTAGTCGAATTCCTATACTTGGTGTTTGCCTGGGGCACCAAGCAATTGCAATTGCATTCGGAGCCAAAGTTGTGAAAGCATCTGAGCTTTTACACGGCAAGACTTCTAAAATTTATCATGATGGAAATAAAATCTTTAATAATATGCCCCAACCTTTCACTGCAATGCGCTACCATTCTCTAATCGTTGACAAAAATACGCTCCCCGATGATTTGATAATCACTGCCGAAACTTCAGACGGGCTTGTAATGGGAATTAGGCACAATAACTTTCCGATTGAAGGAATTCAGTTTCATCCTGAATCAATTCTTACCGAAAATGGGAAAAAGCTTGTTAAAAATTGGCTGCTGTCTTAATTGAATTAAAATATTTATTTACGAATAATTAGTTTGCACTCGAATAGAGATAAATTATCCAGCAAGACGGGCAATCATTTCAATTTCCACTGCTGCATTGATAGGCAGTTCGTTAACACCAACCGCGCTCCGTGCATGTTTTCCTTTTTCGCCGAATAGTTTTACCAACAGATCGGAAGCTCCATTGGCAACTTTAGGCTGCCCTGTAAAATTATCAGCACTGTTTATGAATACTGTTACTTTAATTATCTTTTCAATATTATCAAGACTTCCCGCTGAGTTTTTAATCACACTTAAACAATTCAACACACATAATTCGGCTGCGCTTCTACCCTCCTCTTCCGTTAAATCCTTTCCTATCTTACCTTTGAATTTCAGTTCTCCCTCCAATACCGGAATTTGTCCTGAAGTAAAAATCAAGTTATCTACAACAACCGCAGGCACATAAGAAGCAAGCGGAATTGGTGCTATTGGAAGTTGAAGCCCAAGTTCGATTAATTTATCTTCTATCATGTCAATACCTCCGCTAAATTTATTATTTTAGAAATAAAAATATTATTCAAAAAACTAATTGATTATAATGACAAACAAATTTACAGAATTAGTAGATATAGTTAAAAGACTTAGAAAAGAATGCCCGTGGGATAAAGAACAAACCAATGATTCAATTAAAGCCGCAACGGTCGAGGAAGCTTATGAAGTTGTGGAGGCAATCGAAAATAAAAACTATGATGAACTGAAAAAGGAACTTGGCGATTTACTTCTACATGTTGTATTTCATTCAGAAATTGCTGAGGGGGATGGAAAATTCACACTTGAAGAGGTTATTGATCAATTGAAAGAGAAACTCATCCGTCGGCACCCGCATATTTTTGGTGATGTCGTGGTTAAGAATGCCGAAGAAGTAAAAATAAATTGGGAACAAATAAAAATGACAGAAGGAAGAACATCTTTATTGGAAGGGGTGCCGGAGAATCTTCCAGCACTTCATCGTGCACATCGCCTTCAGGAAAAGGCATCAAAAGTGGGATTTGATTGGGAGAAAAAGGAGGATGTTTGGGCGAAAGTAATCGAGGAAATTAAAGAGATGCACGAATCTGAGAAAGAAAATAACTTAACAAGACTTGAAGAAGAAATAGGAGATGTATTTTTTGCTCTTGTTAATTACGCCCGTTATTTAAAAGTAAATCCTGAAAGCGCCCTGCGCATGACAAATAAAAAATTCATTAAGCGATTCAGTTATGTCGAACAAAAAATTATAGAAAGCGGAAAATCTTTAACCGAATCATCTTTGCAGGAAATGGATAAATATTGGGAAGAGTGCAAGCACCTTCGGCAATAATGATTATTTTGAATTGCCGTTAAATTTTTCGTAAGCGTTAATGATATCTTTAACAAGTTTATGACGAACCACATCGGCTTTTTCAAAATAGACAAAACCAACCCCCCTGTATTCCCTGTAATATTTCCTTTGCTTGAATTAGACCGCTTATTGATTTTGCAGGAAGATCTATCTGGGTAATGTCACCTGTAACTATGGCTTTGGAATTTGCACCGAGTCTGGTTAAGAACATTTTCATTTGTGTGTCGGTTGCATTTTGAGCTTCATCAAGAATTACGAATGCGTTGTTTAATGTTCTGCCGCGCATGTACGCAAGAGGAACTATTTCAATTGTTTTCTTTTCAAGATAACCTTTGAGTTTTTCGGAAGGGATCATATCGTCAAGCGCATCATAAAGTGGACGAAGGTAGGGGTCAATTTTTTCTCTAAAGTCACCGGGTAAAAATCCAAGGTTTTCGCCAGCTTCGACTGCCGGTCTGGCAAGAGTAATTTTATTTACTATACCTTTTTTTAGGGCGTTGACTGCGAAAGCAACAGCAAGATAAGTTTTACCCGTTCCTGCCGGACCAATCGCAAAACAAATATCATTCTTAATTGCAGTCTCTAAATATTTCACCTGCCCTGGAGTCTTGGCTTTTATTACATCATTCTTCGTGTAAAGAATAATTTTATCAAATTCCTGCTCGCTGATTATTTCTTTACCATCAATTGTAAGATCAAGGATTGTTTCAACATCGCGTTCAAGGAGTTTTCCGCTGGTGTTTAATGCAAACACCATTTCTTTTAATACCTTTTCAATTATTTCAATTTCTTCAATAACTCCTTTAATAGTTACAGTCTCGCCTCTAACGATAATTGTGGAATTGAATTTATCCTCGATTAATTTAAGATTTGAATCGTTAACTCCTAATAGGTTAAGCATATCTACGTTTTCAAGAGTAATTCTTTTTTCTGAAGCAGTCATATTTCGTTTAAAAAATAAAAGCCCTCATCATCATTAGATGACAAGGGCATCATTATAGAAAATACAATTAGCAAATTGAGAAGCGCTTATTGAACCGGAGCTGGTTTATAATTCATTTTCAGTTTTTCGTACTTAGATTTTTCTTCTTGAGTTAACTGAGGAATTTTGAAAATTTGCTTTGGATAAATAAGATCGGGATTTTTAATTTGATCTCTGTTAGCGTTATAAATTACTGGCCATGCAAAAGCATTTCCGTAATGATCAGATTTTTTTGCTATGTTCCAGAGGCAATCACCTTTAACAACTGTATAATTAACTTCCTTAGATTCCTCAACCCAATTATCAAGCATTCTTTGCAACTGGTTATGAACCTTATCATAGAATTCAGGAAGAGCGCTTATCTTATTCATCTTAAGGGCATCAAGGTCTTTCTGTCTGTCAGCTTTAGGACCTTCTTTTCTTTTGATCATTCCTTCTAAATCAGCAACTGCTTTTCTGAAATTATCAATATCAGATTTTGTTGCTCCAACCATGGCGTATAATTCGTTCATACAATCTTCGTATGGTTGAATTTCCATGGATTTTAAATTACTTACATCAGCTTTGAGTGTGTTAATTTCCTGAGTAAGCATTTCAGACTTATCTCTAAGTCTCTGCATTTCAGCTTCCCACTCTTCAGTTGTCATTTCCTGAGCGATAAGGCTCGCTGAAAAGATAATCATAAGTGAGAGAATTCCGAACAAATATTTTGTCAATTTCATATATAACCTCCTATGAAGGGTTTGTTAAAAAACTTTTTATTACTTGGACATTTTTTCGAGATTGGCTTTAGTCTCTTCTTTTTGCTTTTCGCATTGAGCGAGTTTCAGATTTTTCTCCTGAATTTCTTTCTCTAATGCTGTTCTTTCTTCTCTAAGCGAGTTAGCTTCTGCTTCGAGAGATGTAACCTGTTTTTGTAAGTTTTGTAATTCCAACATCTGTGCTTCACTGACTCCGCCGCATCCGGTCATAAATGCAACTGCTGTCACCAAAACTCCTGTGAAAATGACACTTCTCAGATTCATTAATAATTTCATATAGTAACCTCCGATTAATTATGTTAATTGTTCATTGTTAAAATATCAATTTGAAAGATTTTTATCAACAAAAAGATTTTTTTATTCAATTTTTTTTAAGTGAATAATGCGGTTTAGCAATGAATTTTAAGGGCAAAAATTTATATCAATCTTTTTTCAACAAAACTTGTATAACCGTTTCCTGCTATTATCAGATGATCAAATACCGGAATATCTAAAATCTTTCCAGACTCCACGATTTTTTTTGTGATACTAATATCTTCATTGCTTGGTTCTAAATTTCCGCTTGGATGATTATGAATTAAATTATACTAGCAGCAGAATTTTCTATTGCACTTTTAAATACTTCACGCGGATGCACTACACTCGAATTTAGATTCCCGATTGAAATGGTATCCCACTTAATCACCTTGTTTCCCGAATTAAGTGAAACGACTATAAATCTTTCTTTTAGTTCATCATGCAAAAGCGGAATAAAAATTTCTGCAACTTCCACCGGTGACGTAATTTTTTTATTAGAAAACCATTTACTTTGATGAAGAATTCTCCTGCTGATTTCAAATGCTGCAAGAAGTGTTGCAGCTTTATCTTTACCTACTCCTTTTTGTTTCTTCAATACGAAAGCACTTTTAGTAGCCAGTACAGCAAGATTACCTTCTGCGTCCATTAAATCCTGAGCTACCTTAATAACAGACCTTCCTTTCGTTCCTGTTCTCAATAGAATAGCGAGCAGTTCCGCATCGGTAAGGCTTTGTGCACCTCGCAATACTAACTTTTCCCGTGGTCTATCTTCTAATGGGAGTTCTTTAACGCCGCTCATTCACCCTCCTTCGATTTTTAATCCGAACGGAATTTATCAACGAGTTCAAAAATCCCATCTCTAAATCTTACGATGTTGATATATTTATTAATTCTTTTCGAATCGAATGAAATATTATTATGATACCCGTTGCTGATAACTCCGGAAATCATTTTCATCTTGATATTGCTTCTACTGTTATTAATATTTCGTAATATGGTAAGAATGTATTTCCCCGTGTCGTAGCCATATAAAACGTTTCTTCCGGGTTGATATCCGGCGAGCGCTGAAAATGATTTGGAGAATACATCGAAGCTGCTATCCTGAAAGTCAATAAAATAATCTGAGGTAAAAGTGAGTTTATTACTTAGCGAAGAAACAGATTCAATATCCTTAACAAGATACCAATCCTGATTACCATAGATTGGCAAATCTATTCCGCCGGAATAAAGCTGAGAAAGAAGAATTGAGGCATCGCTTTTATCTGAAAGGGGAACATATATTCCTTCTATCTGCTTGGCGACTGATTTTATTTTAGTTATCTGAGAACTGAAATCATAGTTATCTTTTCGATAAGTTTCCCTCAACACTATTTCACCACCGAGATTTTCAAATTCTGTTATAAATGATGCAGCGAGGAGGGGTGAGTAATTATCAATAGAATTAAATACAGCCATCCGATGTTTGTCTTCTACGTAGTAAAGATACTGTGCAAGCATCCTTCCCCGCTCAGCAATGGGAGGGTTTGCCTGAAAAAAATTGTCAGAGATCATTGTCAAATCAGCATCCGTAGCAGTTGGTGAAATAATAGGAATGTCAGTATCATTAAGTGCCTCCAGTGTCATTCGAACTTCATCGGAGAAGATTGGTCCAAGGATACATTTGACTGATTCATTATTAATTAACTCCTCTTTTATTTCACTTATCTTCTGCCCATCGGTGGAGGAAGTTTTTACCAACAACCCAATTTTATCTTTTCTGCTTTTATTAAACTCTGAAAAAGCAAATTTAATTCCGTCAAGGATTTCATCACCTGCAGATTTGTTTAACGGATCGCTAATTTCTGATAAGGGAAGCAGCACAGCCACCACCGTACCTTCTCCGCTATTCCCAATATTCAAGTCGCTGCCTTTTAAATTTTCCGCTGCTGCTCTTTCTTCAGCAGTTGGATACTTTGTTATAATTTCAGATACAGCTCTGATAGAATTTATAGTGTCGTTTTCTTTCTGATAGGCTTTCGCCAGAAGCAGCAATAAAAAGGGTTTAAGTTTAGAGGAGGTCACCTCATCTGTAATTTTTTTTACCTGATAGGAGTTGAAATAATTGATGGAGATTTGTTCGGCTATTTTTTTTGCCTCTGCATAATTTGAACTTGAAGCAGTTTGCTCAATTAGCTGAAGCAGTGACCTAAAACTATCCTCATACTTTTCCTGTTTGAGAAAAATATTTGCGATAAGAAATTGTGCTTCATCTGCATATTTAGTATCTGGATAATCCTTTAGAAATTTATTCGTTAAACTAAGTGAGTAGAAATAGTTGGCTTCTTCAAATTCAATTTTACAGAGAAAAAAAATAGAAGCAGTCGTTTTATCATTGGATTCATATAATGAAACAATTCTATTAAAAATAACCGCTGCATCTTCATATTGACCTTTTTCAAATAAATTGACGGCAACATTGAACTCAGAATTAATTTTTTCCTGTTTTTCATCCACCTGCGAAAAATTTTTCTGGTTCAATAAAAGAATAATTGTAAAAAGTATTAAAAGAATCTTATTCATTTGAATTAATATTTTTTTTCTGATAGATCAATTTCTCAAGCGGTTCAATAAATCTTCTTTTTTGTGGTTCTAATTTTACAGCTAAATCATAATACTTCAATGCTTCATTAATATTATTTTGTTGAAGATAAATTTCAGCTAACAAATAGCAGGCTTCTGGCGTAATGTTTTCATTATGGTTTACAAAAAACAGTAGCGAGGACTCCGCCTTTGAATAATTTTGTACTTTAAAATAAATTTTACCTGCCCAAAGATTTATTCCAGGATCGCCCGGTCGAACAGCAAGGGCTTTTTCAATATGAGTAACTGCATGCTCTATCATTTCTAATTCATAATAGACAATTCCATATAGCATATTAAATGTATCATCATAGTAGAAAGTCTTTTCATATTTTTTTAACAACTTAAGCGCATCAGAATATTCGTTAAGTTGAATTTGAGATTTACGTAATAAGAATACTGACTCAGTTTCCAATTTAGACTTGACAATTTTCATGTATCTTTTCAAGTGAAGAGCAGCGTGTTGATATTCTTGAAGCATGAAATGAGCGTACCCGATTAAAAATGAAACTTCGGGAATATCTTCCGGCAAAATAAAACTTAATGTATTAATCGCCTCATCCCATCTAGAATTTCGCAGCAAAAATTCTCCAAAGTACATTAGCCCATATTTATCGTCAGGATAATTTGCTGTGTAATTTTTTAGCACTTCAATTGCAGGATTAATATTACCCATCGCCTCACACACTTCGCTAAAAATCATGTAAGAGTCAAGCTCATCCTCAAACTCTTCAATTAGCGAATAAGATATTTGAAAAGCATGAAGAAAATTTCCTTCTTCTTTATAACGCTCCACCTGAGCGACAAGCGCTCTTAGTTTTGCTTTTTTTTCTATTCCCATTCTATCGTAGCTGGCGGTTTAGAACTTATATCATAAACAACGCGGTTTATTCCTCGAACTTTATTTATAATCTGGTTGGAAACATCTACAAGGAAATCATGATCAAAAGTGAACCAATCGGCGGTCATACCGTCAACGGAAGTTACTGCACGAAGAGCTAAGACACTTTCATAAGTGCGTGCATCCCCATTACACCAACCGATTGAACCGGCAGCAGAACTGCAAAAGCCTGCCAGATTGAATTGTAGATTCCGGCTTTTTTAATTTCTGAAATAAAAATATCATCTGCTTCCCGAAGTACATTTAATTTTTGCTCTGTGATATTACCAAGGATTCTAACAGCTAATCCCGGGCCGGGAAATGGATGACGATCAATAAATTCATCGGGAATATTTAACTCCCTCCCTACATTTCTTACTTCATCTTTGAATAATTCTCTGAATGGTTCGATAAGTTTCAGATTCATTTTGTCCGGAAGTCCGCCAACATTATGATGTGATTTTATTGTGGACGATTTGCCTTTTACTGACACAGACTCAATAACATCAGGATATAAAGTCCCTTGTACAAGAAAATCAACTTTGCCAAGCTTCAGTGCTTCCTCTTCAAACACTTCGATAAATGTGTTTCCAATAATTTTTCTTTTCATTTCAGGATCGGAAACTTCTTTCAAGTTCGCTAAAAATTTTTCTGACGAATTAACATGAATATAGTCGAGGTTTAATTTTTCATTAAAAAGTTTTCCTATCAAATCGCTTTCGTTTTTTCTCATCAGCCCGGTATCAATGTGAATTGAAACAAGCTGATCACCTATTGCCTTTTGAACAAGAACTGCAGCGACAGTCGAATCAACCCCTCCGCTGAGGGCGCAAATAACTTTTGATTTACCTACTCTATTTTTTATCGTTTTTATTGTTTCATCAATAAAATTTTTAGCAGTCCAATCACCTTTACAGCCGCAAATTTCAAATAGAAAATTTTTAATAATTTTTTCACCCTCCTGCGTGTGAGCAACCTCGGGATGAAACTGTACGCCGTAAATTTTTTTTTCTTCACTATAAATTGAGCAAATAGGAGAATGGTCGGACTTGCCTGATACTTTAAATCCTTCGGGAAGTTTTGTTAGATAATCACCGTGACTCATCCAAACAATTGACTGCTCGTTTACATCCTTAAAAAATTTATTTTTTTCAGTTATAATCAGATTTGATTTACCGTATTCTCTATCTTTAGCGGGCTGTACTTGCCCGTTAAACTTTTTACAAAGTAATTGAAGCCCATAGCAAATGCCCAGAACAGGAATATTCATTTGCAAAATTTTAAGGTCAATATCAGGAGCATCCGCATCGTAAACACTCATTGGTCCGCCGGATAAAATAATCCCGGAAGGATTTAATTGGTTAACCTGCTCGAAGGAAATTGTGTGTGGATGAATTTCAGAATAAACATTGGACTCTCTAATTCTTCGCGTGATGAGCTGAGTAAATTGAGAGCCGAAATCAATGACTAATATCGTCTGATGATTCATTTATTTTTTGTTCTATTTAAAAAAGAAAAACAAAACCTCAAGGATTTTGTTTTTCGAAATAAATTTATGAAGCAAATTTTACTGCCCTATTAATTTCTTATATGCCGCTGCATCGAGAAGTTCAGATAAATCAGAAAGATTGGTAATTTCCATTTTCACCATCCAACCTTCTTTGTAAGGGTCAGAGTTTACAATTTCAGGATTGTCGGCAAGTTTAGAATTAACTTCGATTACATTACCACTGCAAGGAGAAAAAAGATCGCTAACAGTCTTGACTGCTTCAATAGTTCCGATGGATTGTCCTTTGGATACACTTTTTTGATTTGGGTCAATATCAACAAATACCACGTCGCCCAGCTCACCTTGAGCATAGTCGGTAATTCCAATAGTGCCGGTCTTACCATCAACCAAAATCCATTCGTGATCTTTTGTATATTTTAAATTCTCTGGAAAATTCATAACACCTCTTTAATATTTATAATTGAAAATTATCTAAAAAACTTGTATCAAATTTACCGCTTAAAAATCTTTGATCTTCAAGAACTTTAAGGTGAAATGGAATAGTTGTTTTTATTCCTTCAACTGTAAATTCTTCAAGGGCTCTTCGTCCCCTTGCAATTGCGTGTTCGCGATCTCTGCCCCATACAATTAGTTTTGCAATAAGTGAATCATAGTATGGAGGAATTGTGTACGATTGATAAATGTGAGAATCAATCCGCACACCAAACCCGCCTGGAAAATGTAATGATTGAATAACGCCGGGCGAAGGTCTGAAGCCATGTTCAGGGTCTTCAGCATTAATTCTGAATTCGATGCTGTGTCCGAAAGGTTTTCCCGGTTCTGCTTCGATTGCATGCCCGGCAGCCACTAAAATTTGCTGCCGTATAAGATCTACTCCATAAACTGATTCGGTAACAGGATGTTCAACCTGAATTCTTGTATTCATTTCCATAAAATAAAAGTTCCCGTTTTTATCAACAAGAAATTCTACCGTGCCAGCGCCTTCATAGTTAATTGATTTTGCACCAAGAATTGCCGCGCCGCCCATTTTGTCTCGCAACTCATCATTCACAATAGGTGAAGGAGACTCTTCAATTAATTTTTGATGCCTGCGTTGAACGGAACAATCTCTCTCGCCGTAATGATAAACATTCCCGTGGGTATCACCCATGATTTGTATTTCAACATGACGGGGATTTTCAACAAACTTTTCTAAGTAGATAGCTGAATTAGCAAAAGATGCTTCGGCTTCATTACTCGCCGTTTGAAAAGCTTTCTCAAATTCACTTTCTTCCCAGACTACTCTCATTCCTTTGCCCCCACCTCCGGCAGAAGCTTTGAGAATTACAGGAAATCCTATTTGGTGGGCGAGGGCGATCGCAGATTTTATATCTGTGATTACTCCATCACTGCCAGGAATAACCGGTACGCCGTTTTTTTTCATTGTATCTTTTGCAAATGACTTATTACCCATAGCATTTATCATTTGCGGTGATGGTCCGATAAATTTAATATTTGATTCTTCACATATTTCGGAGAAGTTCGCATTTTCGGCAAGGAAACCATAACCGGGATGAATTGCATCTGCACCTGTAATATGCGCTGCAGAAATTAGACTGGGGATTTTCAGGTAACTTTCTTTACCTAAAGGAGGACCAATACAAACAGCTTCATCGGCGAACGTAACGTGCAAAGAGTCTTTATCGGCTTCTGAATAAACGGCAACTGTTTTAATTCCTAATTCCTTGCAGGTTCTTATTACGCGGAGAGCAATCTCTCCCCTGTTTGCTATTAAAATTTTATTGAACACTTTTTTCTCTAAATTAATAGTTGAGATCAACTTAGTTCAATTAGAAACAAAGGCTGATTATATTCTACAGGCTTTCCGTTTTCGACAAGTATCTTTATAATTTTGCCGGTAACATCTGATTCTATTTCATTCATTAGTTTCATCGCTTCAACAATGCACAGAACGGTTCCGGAAGTTATCATATCACCAACTTGAACATAAGCATCTGCATCCGGTGCCGGAGCCCGATAAAATGTTCCAACAATTGGTGATTTAATTTCGTGGACGTTCGTTGTTTTCGTTTCTTCCGTTGCGGCAATGTTTTTTTCAATTTCTGACCCGGAAATTTGAACTGAAGTTTGAGATGGCTGGGCAAATGCCGGTTGAATTAAATTGCCATTTACTCTAATCTTTTTAGCAACTTTAATTCTTAAACCATTTTCCTCAACCTCAAGATCGGTTATCTCACTTGCATCAACAAGTTTGATCAATTTTTTATGAGATTTAAATCCATCATTTTCCTTTAATTAAGATTTTACTCTTTCGACGTATTCACCAGTTCGAATATCTACTTTTAAAACATCTTCAGCATTTACAAATAGGGGCACGCTGATAGTCGCACCAGTCTCTAATTTAGCTGGCTTAAAAGTATTGGTAGCAGTGTTTCCTCTAAAACCAGGTTCAGTTTCAACAACTTTTAGATTTGCAAAATTTGGAGGTTCAACTGTTATTATTTCTGATCCGTTAAAAAGTATCTCGATTTCTGAATTTTCTTTCAGATAAAGAACGCTGTCACCAAAAAGATTTACCGGAACATTTATTTGATCATAGGTTTCATTTTCCATACAAACAAGAAAGTCAGCGTCACGGTAGAGATACTGATATTTTCTTCTTTCAACCCTTACGATATCAATGCCTTCGCCAGCTCTGAAAGTATTATCTAAAACTCTTCCAGTTTTAAGGTTTTTGAGCACCGTACGAACAAAAGCTCCGCCTTTACCGGGTTTGACATGTTGAAATTCCACAAGAGAATAGAGATCATTTTTAAATTTAATTATTAAACCAGTTCTGAAATCTGAAGTATCTGCCATAATTCTTTAATATATAATTATTAATAAGTGAATGAAAAAATATCTATCTGCCGCCTGAAAGTCAAGAAGTATAGTTTTAAAGTTTTAGTCAAAATAAAAACATTTTGACCTATTTAAAACAAAAAATCAGGCAGATTATTAAAAAAATGCCTGATTTCTTCAAGTCAGTTTATGTTTTATTCGTTAATTAAAACAAGGTATTTATTAACCTCACGAGCGGCAGGCGAGGTTTGATAATTCTCGGTAATCTCTTCCAGTATCTCTTTAGCTTCATCTTTTTTACCAAGATTGAGGTAATTGATTCCTGCTCGTAAAAGATAATCTGAATTGGATGGATTAGTAGCAGAAATCTTTGAAGCTTGTAAATAATAATCTAGTGCCTGTTCAAAATCCTTTTTATATTCAAAATATCCAGCTTGCCCTGCTAATGAGGCGGCATTCAGAACATCAATGCTGCCGCTGTAATCTTCATAATATTTATATGCTTCTTCATGTTTGCCAAGCATATTGTAAGAGCTGGCTAGATAGATTTTTGCAGTTTCACCGTTTTCAGAGTTTCCATATTCTTCAACAATTTTTTTCAAGCCTAAAGTGTTAGTGCCTTGTTTACCTTCAATTGCTTCAAGGAAAGCTCCAGAATCATAACTCTTCATCACTCTGGAAAGTTCGATAGCTGCTTGCTCGTTGGTTTTATCTTTCTGGGAAATATAAAAATATACTGCTGCTACTATCGCCAGTAAAACACCAATTCCGATCAGTACATTTTTTTTATTTTCTTCAACGAAACCATAAACTTTATAATAAGTGGTTACAAGTTTATCTTCTTTAATTTCTTTTTTAGAAAGTTTTTTACGCTTAGTTAACATTATTAATCCTTAAAATTTCATTTTTATAAAAAAGCAGGTTAAAAATAGCATGAAATTGTCAATGTTCCATAACAAAATATGAAGTACGCCCAGAAGGATTCGAACCCTCAACCTTCGGAACCGGAATCCGACGTTCTATCCAGTTGAACTATGGGCGCATTTGTGATTCAGCTTAATTTCAAAGGTTTCTTTACCAAATATAATAATTCAATCCTTACAAAAAGCATATTTGGTTAACGTTTTGCTTAACACTTTACTTAACACTACTTTTATTTAGATCACCAGAGAATAGAAAGGAAAGTTTCTAATGAGAAAACCCTTTTTATTCAAGAGGAATAAATATTATCACCTTCAGTATTTTGATGAATCCGAGCAAAGGATTAAACGTATCTCAACAGGTGAAGGTAAAAAGAATGATGCTTTAAGCTTTCTTATGGAGTTTCAAAAAAATCGGATAAACAAACCTCAATTAAAGTTTATTCTGCTTTCAGAATTCTCTAAAGAATATTTTCAATTTGTCCAGGATAACCTTTCAAAAAAATATCTCAATGATATTAAAACAACTTTTAAAAAGTTAACTGAATCAACAAGTGATATTCCTTTGCAGAAATTGACTAACCGGTTGATTGAGCAATTTATATCAGATGTTTTCAAAGGAAGCAAACACCAGGCAAGAAAACACTACGCTACTTTAAGGAGTGCTTTCAATAAAGCTATTACCTGGGGATATCTTTCGATTAATCCTATGACTGGTATTAAGTCTCCTAAAGTCCCTCAAAACAATCCATCGTTTATGGATGAGAAGGAACTGAACCAAATCCTTAGTTATGTTGAGAGTAATGATATGAAGGACATTTATGTATTCGCCTTTCATACCGGAATGAGGTTGGGTGAAATAATAAACCTTCAATGGAATCAGGTTCAGTTTGACGAAAGAATACTCCGTGTAATCAACTCGGAAGAATTTACTACTAAGGGTAAAAAAGAAAGAGTGATTCCAATAAATACTAAACTCTATTCCCTCTTACATAACAGGCTCCCGAAAGTCATAAATATTCAAGGTAAAGATTATGTATTTAATAATAATGGTTTCAGGTTCAACGGAGATTATGTCAGTAAGAAATTCAAGAAAGCTGTAAGAGATGCAGCAAAGGAATTTTCTATAAATTTAAAAACTTCACCTGCACGATTTAAGGCATTCATTCGCCTCTAATCTGGCTAAGAATGGAGTATCATTATTTATTATCAAAGAATTACTCGGACAGAGAGACTTTAAAACAACTCAGATTTACGCTCACTTAACAATAGACTCATTAAAAAATGCTGTCAAAGTTTTGGAGGGATAAATTTCAAAATCTATAAATTTTCTTAACTGATAACGAAGTATTTTTTTGACCGGAACTGAGTATGTCAATTCAATTTCTAAATGCGCTCATTTCAATAAAGTTTTTAAGTTATATCTGATAATAAAAACTTTTTAAGGAATTATTATGTTTGATTTCTTTGCGCAGCGATTTAGCTTAGGTAAGTTTATACACCCTCCTCTTTTCAAATTAAGCATTTACATCCTTTCGCTTCTTTTTGTTTTCTCACCCAATATTTATTCTCAGACTTTAACAGCAGAAAACATTTATAAAAAAAGTTTCTGACGCTGTAGTGGTTATTCTTGCTTATGATTCTAATGATGAATTATCAAGTCAAGGCAGCGGTGTTGTTATTAACGATAAAGGTTATGTTGTAACTAATTATCACGTCCTTGCCAAGCAATGATAGGCTTGAAGTTTTACATAATAAAGAAATTATCCCTTATGTTGATATAATTGGAATTGATGTAGAGAAGGATATTTTAATCATAAAAATTGAAGATAAAAAAGTTTCCCTCTATAAAAATCGGTGATTCAAAAAATTTAACAATTGGTCAAAGAGTATATGCTATTGGGAGTCCTTTAGGTTTTGAAAACACTATCTCAGAAGGTATAATAAGCGGATTAAGAAGCTACGAAGAGTCAGGTAAGGATTTTATTCAGATAACTGCAAGCATATCACCCGGAAGCAGCGGCGGCGCTGTTGTAAATGATAAAGGAGAATTAATAGGTATAAGCACGCTTACCGTTAAGGAAGGGCAGAACTTAAATTTTGCTATTCCGATTGATGATGTTCTAAGTGTTGAAATTAGTTCATACTCAAAAAATGATGCATATAAAGAGTTTGAACTGTTTAATAAAGGATATGATGCTGCTAAAAAAGGTGACTATAAAAATGCAGTTAAATATTTCACAAGTTATATTAAAAAATTTCCTAATGATGCAACAGCATATTATAATCGTGGTCTTGAAAAGTATTATTTAGAAGACTACAGAGGGGCAATTCAGGATTACAACAGAGCGATTGAGATTAATCCGAATCTTGCAGCAGCATATAATAATCGTGGTCTTGCAAAAGCTAATTTAGAAGACTACAAAGGAGCAATTCAAGATTACAACAAAGCGATTGAGATTGATCCTAATGATGCTGATGCATATTCTAATCGTGGGAAGGCAAAATACAGTTTAAAGAAGACTACAGAGGGGCAACTCAAGATTACAACAAAGCGATTGAGATTAATCCGAATCTTGCAGCAGCATATTATAATCGTGGTCTTGCAAAATACAGTTTAGAAGACTACAGAGGGCAATTCAAGATTACAACAAAGCGATTGAGATTAATCGAATCTTGCAGCAGCATATATTAATCGTGGTCTTGCAAAATATGATTTACAAGACTATAGAGGAGAAATTCAAGATTACAATAAAGCGATTGAGATTAATCCGAATCTTGCAGAAGCATATATTAATCGTAGTCTTGCAAAATATGATTTACAAGACTACAGTGGAGCAATTCAAGATTACAACAAAGCGATTGAGATTGATCCTAATTATAAAGCATATTATAATCGTGGTCTTGCAAAATACAGTTTACAAGACTACAGAGGGGCAATTCAAGATTACACCAAAGTGATTGAGATTGATCCTAATGATGCAACAGCATATTATAATCGTGGGATTGCAAAATATCTAATAGGAGATAAGTCCGGCGCTTGCTTAGATTGGAGTAAAGCAGGAGAATTAGGAGATGATGGTGCTTATGATTTGATTAAAGAATATTGTCATTGATATTATCGTTGCACTCATATTTCTTATATCTTTGATTGCATCAAAGGAGTATCAATATTTAAAATATTTATTAAAAATTAAGAAGTGATAAAATGAAAAAATTATTAAGTTTCTTACAAAATCATATATTCAAAATTTTCATCCTCCTTTTTTTAATTTACATTATCATTAGAATTGAAGTAATAAACAATAAAATTAATAGTATTGAAACTTTCGTTTCAATTCTGAATAATGATTTATCCTCTATAGAGAGAACGGTAGACGACATTGATTCTAAAGTTGATGATATTAGATCTAAATTTGGCGACATGCCCAAATTGTTAGGTCTGAAAGATGTAACATTCAACCACAAACCTTATGAGCCTAAAGAACAGCCAAAGAAGATGTTAAATAGAGACTTTAATAGCATTAAAAAAAGGGTTCAATATAAACTCAAATCTGCGTTACGTAATGCACTTTCCACTTTAATAGCATTAAAAGGGTTCAATATGGCAAACACCAATAAAATGGAACAGTGATAAAAAAACTAATTAGGAAACTAAATTGAAACCTTATGATTTATTTAATAAAAAACTATACGAATTAATTCAAGAATGTCTCAGAGGTCAAATTCATTATAGAATTTGGAAAAGGTTAAATGAAAGTTTTGAGAAGGAAAAAACACAATTGAATTATTCCCCCTATTCTTTGAGTTCACTGCCGAAGCTCATTTTAACTGCACAAGATTACATTTATTTAGAATTATTGACGACACTAAAGGCGCTAACTCAATTAAAGCGCTTGTTGAATTTGCTGAAAAACATCCAGAATTTTTTAGTAGTGAAATTCGGTTTAAAGACGTTATCCAAAGGCATAAGAAATTACTTAAGGAAGCCAAACCCAAAATAGATATACTGCTTAAACAACGTCATAAGCATTTCATTCATAAATCGAATGAGTATTTAATTAGCGGTTATGATAACCTCTATAAAGAATACAAATCATCATACCTTGATTATTTTGAACTCCTCGAATTAATCGGTAGAATGTTAAATGAATATTTAGAAAACCTGAAAGGAGAATCTTATTTTTTCAGTGTGATGGATGAGCAGCAGGAATTTGATGCGCTAATAAATTCTTTGAATAAAGGGACTGAAATTATAGAAAAGACGAATTTATCGGATCAGACGGAGAAGCAGATGAAATTATCGGAGGAACAAATCCAGCAGAACTCGAAAAACTTAAAGAAATCTCTGATACTGTTGGGGAGTTTGGACAAAGACCTGCTACAGGAGTTGAAGGAATTAGCTCCGATATACAAGAACCTAAAGCAAAAAGCGATTCAGAAGGACAAAGAAATGAAGCAATCTCAAAAGTCTAAAAATGTAGGGATACAAAATATGATTACAAAAGAACAAGCAATTGAAATAGCAAAAAATATTATCCCAGATATAGAAGAAAGAATCTATAAAGTTTCACTGGAAAAACCAGAAGGAGTAGCAATGTATGGTGGTGTTCCTGATGGTTGCTGGTATATCATTTATTCTTATCAGCCCAAAAAATCTGGTGATTTAACAAATCTCTCAAGAGCAATTTTTATTAATAAAAATTCCGGGGAAATAGTCTATAATGATGTATTGAACGATGAAGGATAAGAATGGATTTTTCAAAATATAAACTACGGTTAAATAGAAACAATATTATTCTTATTGCATTTCTTTTACCTGCACTTATAGTATCTCTTTTTCCACCTTTTGAATGGGGCAAGGAGAAATTAAAAACTTTGAGTGAGAGAAGATCAAATTCAATTATTGATGAACTTCCTATTAAATGTTATGATTTAGTTTTTAATAGCAATAAAAAGTATTTCAAAATTGGCGATTATAATTTTGAGAAAAAGTATTACCCAGTGGATTACAAAAGGTTAAATAAAATACTCGGAGATGCACTAAGTTATAGGTATGAAAGTGGCGTTGATACTTTCAAATCAAACTTCAGATTAGCTTATAAAAAGACTAAGGAAATGCTATTGGAAGAAATTAAAACAAAAGAGACGATCAATAAATCAAATAATAGTAAAAAAAATGATGATGATTCCTATCGCACTGTTCGCCAAAGAATAAAACAAATACAATTTAATAATTTTGATTGGAGCGAAATGGAGAATGACTACTTTATAAAACAATCTAAAAATTACAAAGAGATAAAAAACGATTTTGAAAAGAATCCCAAAGAATGGACAACAAGGATTGAATCACATATAGACAGCGTTAAGATTTACAGACTATACAATATTAAAAAACCTGAATATTATTTACTGAACAGAGAGATTTTAACATTAGAGTTAATCATCAACTATATTTTGTCATTCTTTGTGGGTATTGGTTTAAGTTTTATTATTGCAAAAATTAGAAAGTAGTTTGATGAAAAAATCTCTGATAGAATTTATTTAATTATAACGAATATTTTAATTTATATATGAATAAACTCATTTGATAATTAAACCCACTTGAGTTTTTAAGTGTAAAATTATAATTTTATTATGAACTTATTAATAATTGCCAATAAAAGTTTCATCCTTCACTTGTGTCCCTTTAGGGAGGCTGTGGCAACAGCTACTAACACAGGTGAGGGATTTTTTATTAGTGAGATGAAAAAATGGATAATGTAGTCCAATATTTCTTAGATAATCCACAACCTAAATATTTTACTCTTAAGGATATAGCAAATAGAAATAAAAAATCTAATGATTTAAAAGGGGAAATACCAAGAATAGATTATCAGCATCTTCGATTGGGTTCATTTCGAGCCTTTATGCCAAAAGACATATAATTTAGTTCTTGAAATAGTTGAGAATTTCATCTCTGAACTCAAGACTGATTATTATTTTATCGACAGCAGGAATAATAGTCTCATTGGAGATGCTATACGTGATTATTTTTTATTAACCATATATAAAAAAATAGAAAAGGATGAGACTTTTAGAAAAAACATTGGAGATTATGAAAGAGACGCTAATAAAGGAGATTTAGCCAAAATAATAAAAGCATTCCATAAAGACTTATTATATTTTCAGCTTGAAGATTATTTCAAGCTTCTTAGAATGTCCTCATTATTTTTTATTACTAAAAATAATCAAAAAGAAATTATGCAAAAAAGCTTGGCATCTACAAACCATATAAACCACAGGGAAACAAATATTCTGAAGAACGTGAGATAATTTATGCTTTTATACCTGCTATGCAATTAAGATTAATCGAAGAGTATGGGGGCATTAAAAATGGAAAATCTGATAAAAAAACTGCGGTATATAAGGCAATAAAACAATTGAAATTTAGGAAGGTAATTTCAAAGGAACACACTAGACAAAGTATATGATGGATTTCTTAAATATAATCCCGACAAGGTATATCAAGATTTAATAAAAGAGGCACAAACCAAAAAAGACTGAAGTTTCATTTTTTAACGAGGCATACTGTTTCAAACCGAAAATAACCCACCAAAAATAATTTGTCCACTTCCGCCCAAAAAAGAATAAAATAGTTTTAGCAATAGACATAATAAGTTGACTTAAATAAAAAGTTTACAATGATTTTGAAATGCCGGTTGTCTATTGCATAAGACTTTCCGGCTTTTCTTTTTTAAAAAATTGTCGGTCTGAAGTTCAGAATCAGCCGGCAATAAAGGATTTTTCAAATGCAAAATACACAAACCAGTTTTGTCAATCAATTGATTGAAAAGCAACTGCGCAATGGCAGAATAGCTATTTATACGAAGGTCAATAACTTTAAGTGTGGTGAACTCGACCTGAATGATTCAACTTTTTATTGTGCTCATCGCAGCTCGAAAAATATTATGAGAATGTTTAATAATGGCTTAGGCATTAATGAGCAGATATTATCTCTATACAATTTTACATTCATCGTAATTCCATTCAATGATTCCGTATTAAAGACAAGCAGAATTAAATGGTTAAAAGAGGGAATTCTAAGTCCATTCTATAATACCTCAGTTGACCGACAAATCATACTACCGCTCAACAAGATCAACCTCCAGGAATCATTTCCGGTTCAAGATCAATCACAGCTAACACTTTTTCAAGGATTGGGTTAATGGTAGATTCAGAACGACAGATATTGAACAACTATTATGATAGCATCCGCCGTTTGTTACAAATAACAGAGGGTTATTATTCATCCTTTGATATAGCTTTCATAGAGACGGACAAAATAGAAAGCGAAATAAAAAAATCTATCCTTAAAGCAATCAGAAAAATCCAGATAGATTTATTCTCTGCGCTTGATCTGATTGATATAATTCAAAGCACTGAAAATGAATTTGAACTTCAGAAACTTCTTGATAAGCAGCAGGAACATTTCGAGGAGGTGAGTTAATTGGATGGGTGGGTTAAACTTTGGCGGAAATCTATTGATAGCGAAGTCTTTAGGAATCCTAATCTATGGAAAGTTTGGTGCTATTGCTTAATGAGAGCTACACACAAAAAGACTCAATTTAAGTTTAATGGAGAATAATTTCCTTACAACCTGGACAATTTGTAACCGGAAGATTCGAAGGAGCAAAAGACTGTAAAATGGAGTCCTTCAACTTTTCGAAATCAAATAAGTAAGCTAAAAGCTGGTGGAAATCTGGACAACAAATCGGACAACAGAAAATCCATTATAACTATTGTTAATTGGGCTTCCTATCAAGCTGACCAAATAAAAGAGGACAGCACTTTGGCGGAAAACAGGACACAAACAAGAAGAAAGAATAAACTAATTGAATTAGCTAAATCTCTTATCGAATCAGTAAACAAAGAGACTTCTTTCTACTCGATATTAAATAAATATTCAGTCTCGCTCGGTGAAGAAAAGATGCTGACTATTCTGAACGGCTGTCTTAATAGAGAAAACAAATTCCCGAATGAAAATAGACTCGCTGCATATCTCGAAACGTGTGTAAGAATCCTGACCTGCGGGGCAAGAAAAGAAGCGGTCAAATAACAGAATCATTACCAGAACTTACAGGGAAGGAACCGCAATGGTTATAAAGAAAAAATATTTTGCAAAGAATTCAAACCTTAAGGATATAATTTCAATATGGTTTGCTCTGCCACTAAAAGAAAAAGTCATAATGATACTAAAACAATTTTATAGAGGATTTTAGAATGTCGAATCAATTAAAAGATTATTGCTATGCCGAATTCGTTACAGGCGGAATTCAAAACAGAAATAAGATTTACCGCCTAAATGAATTTAAGTTGAACGGTATTCGTAAAGATTGTTACAGGTCTTTATTCCTGTATAACGAAGAATTAAAATTTTATGTTGAAAAAACGGGCTCGATAAAAGGTTATGCAGGTAAACATATTTCTGATTCATTAGTTTTTGATTTTGATGGTGAAGACCTTGAAGCTGTTAAAAACGAAACTTACAAATTCATAATGTATCTCTATCATACTTTTGATATTCCATTTGAATATTTAAGAATTGCATTCTCCGGCTTAAAAGGTTTTCACATTTCCATTCCTATGAATGCAATCTGTGATAATCCTCAGCCCAAAGAAGATTTCTATAAAACTTATAAAAATATTGCTGAAGACCTTTCAACAGATTTTAAGTTTATTGATGCAACGATCTATGAATCTAAAAGATTATTCCGTATGATGAATACGATTAATAGTAAGTCCGGTCTTTATAAAATCCCTTTAATATATGATGAGTTAGATGGCTTCAGTATTAATGAAATAAAAGAGCTTGCAAAGAACCCAAGAACCATTGAGCAATTACCTATTTCAGAAATTGCAGTGGTCAAACCTCTGAATGAGCTATATCTAAAATGGATTAACATAAACACCCAAACCTTAACACCACCCCGCAACGCCGTAAAGCAGAACAAAGAGGGGCAGAAACCCAAGCGTGATGAAATACTTGACCTTCTGACAGATGGCGCTCCAGAGGGCAACAGGCACAGTGCATTGATAAGAATAACAGGTGCATTAAGGAAAAAGAATCTTGATTATGATTTTATTCTTGAAATACTCCGGCAATGGAATGAGAAAAATTCACCTCCCTTGAATGATGCAAGGTTAGAAGCAGAATCCTTAAGAGTTTTTAATGATAGTTTTTTGTCTCAGGAACAGCCCGAAATTTATTCTCTTAGAGATGCAGGCAGGAAATACAGCGAATACATATCTCAGATAGATCATTGCAAGGTTAAGACCGGATTTAATTCAATTGATAATAAGATAAGAGGACTGATGCCCGGTGAAACTTGCTGCATACTTGGGAAAACTTCAGTAGGCAAAAGTGCATTTTTACAGAATATAGGATTGAACTATGCGAAGTCATCCGGCGAACCAATTCTCTTTTTCTCAATGGAAATGCCTCTCACCTCAGTCTATGAAAGAACTTTACAAATAGAAACGGGGCTGTGCGGTTATGATATTGAGAACGCAGTCAAACGAAATGATCAGGATATTCAAATCAAAGCCGATATTATATTTAATCAGTTACCTAACTTTTACATCATCACTAAAAGCGGACTGAACCTTGAGCAGATTGAACATCTTATTTCATTTGCGGAACAAAATATTTATCATCGAAAATCAGGATTAGTTTTAATTGATTATTTAGGACTTGTCAAATCAAGCGGAAAAGATTTATACGAACAAACCTCCAGGGTTGCAAGGGGTATGAAAGACTTAGCAAAAGAATTAAATGTTCCTGTTATCTATCTAAGTCAGGTTACAAAGCAATATACAGAGTATGACGAGCTTCAGATCAACAGCGCAAGAGATTCCGGTTCAGTGGATGAAGCAAGTGATTTCGTTTTAGCGTTATGGAAAGAAAAGGATAAAAGACTTGACGCTGATCAAACCGATATTCCTCAAATGCTGGGAATTCTTAAAAACCGTAAGGGTGGATTAGGAAAAACTAAGATTGAAATGGATAAGAGAAGTCTTAGGATAAAAGAATCTGAATTGAAATAATTATACAAAAATAAGAACGATATATTTATCAAAAAGAGGTTAATATGAAGCAAAAATTAAATCAAAATTCTCTGCAAGTAGTTGAAGTAAAGGAAATTCCAGAAACTCCCGGCAGGTTAAGATTGTTTACCCGTGATGTAAGGTATCTAAAAGTAAAGGATGTAAAGCGAGCATATTCAAAATTGATTCAGGATTACTGCAAGGGCTTAGTCACTAATGAGGATGCGAAAACAGTTACATATATGTTCAGCGGCTACCTTCAGCTTATAAGAGATGTTGAGTTTGAGGATAGATTGAAAGAAGTAGAGGAGAAAATAAGTGATGAGAAATTATGAAATCCGGCTGGAGAAACTTAGAAAAAAAATAATTCCTAAAAATGATTCCAGAGTCTTTAGCATTGATGAAGTCAATTCAGCAATTTCGGCAATTGAAGAATACAACCTTGAAACGGGAAAAAGTGTGACGATTGAAGAAATAATTAAGCGGGCGCAAAATATTCCTGAATTGCCGGATGACGATTTGAAGGAATTAAGCTACTTGTTAAAACATATTTTTAGGACTCCTGATGAAAAACTATGAATCCAGAATATCAAAATTAGAGCGAGTAGTTCAAGAAATACTGAATCCGGATTATAATAGATCGTTTACAATAATAGTTGATGAAAGGGTAGGAGAAACTTTGGAAGGAAAGATATTAGAAATGGAGAAGGAATTAGGTAAAAAAATAAACAGAAGTAATTTATCCCTTCTATTTATCCGCAATTATGGAAGTAAAGATGAGAGTCTGTAAAAGAATTTTTTACTGCTTTCTCCAGCTTCTTATAAGAAAGCCTAAAACAATTAAAGCTGCTCCGATTGATGCACCAATTATATATCCTTCTTGGTAATAATAGTAACCAGTAATTGAATTATCAAAACTGTATCGAGAGACATTAGTATGATCAAAATTCAATAAACTAAATATTAATAATAATGTTCCTCCGATAAAACAGGTAATATCTAAGATGATTGTATATAATTTATTTGACATTTTAAATCTCCTTAATCTTTTTTTCGCCATAAATAAATAAACAAATAAATCACAACAGGAGCTATTAAATAAATTATAAATTCGGAATAGTCATATACTCTTAGGTCAAATTGCTCCATTCTCAGAGGAAATGAATCAGGAAAAGTGAGGATAAATTCTCCTGTGGCTGCTCCTTTACTAAACGGATAAAAATATTTTAAATAGTTGCTGCCTGTAAAACTCCAATTTATTAAAAGCAATACTAAATGTAATGTGAACCATAAAAGATAAATAGCTTTAATTTTATTTGGTATGGACTTTAGAAATGCTTTCATATTATTATTCAAGTTGGCAATTATATTGTTTTAAATTTAAACCTTTTTTCTTCTCCATCCCATCCGTAATCAATCGTTAGTTCTTCGCCGTGCCTAATATCTTCTAATGCAATTATCCTTACCTTATTCCCCACTTCATCATAATCTATATTCGGATTTTCAGAATGATTCAAATATTTTAGTTTGCATTCTCTTAAATCATATATGCTTTCAAAAAAGAAAAATCTTTCTTTATCCTCAACCAAATTATCCCATTCGTCCTCCTCTATAATAGGAAGTATGTATTCGCAATATTCATCTTTGTTTATCTTTTGTTCTGAGAATAATCCTAATCCGTTTATTTTGGACTTTTTAACCGAAAGATTGAACCTGTCATTTAGACTCATAATTACCTTTTAAAAATATTGGTATAATATACGCCGGAATATCGCAGCAACCACCGCCCCATAATTTCGGGGTGTATGGGGGTAAATCAGGTTGAATTTTTACAATAAAAAACCCCTGCCAACTTTCATTAACAGAGGTCATAAAAAAAATCACTCTTAGTTATTACTATTACGACATTTGTCTCTATTTTAATAATATCATTTTCTTTGTTGAAGTATTTGAACCAATAACAAGCTGATAAAAATAAGTTCCTGATGAAACCTGAGTTCCTATATCATTCCTTCCATCCCATACAATAGAATATTCCCCTGCTGAATTATGTTCCTTTTGAATTTTTTTATCAGTTCACCTTTTAATATCGTATATGAATATTTGCAGCCCCCTGGTTCATTTATACTGTATCTGATGGTAGTAGTAGGATTAAAAGGATTTGGAAAATTTTGTTTCAGATTGAAATTAATAGGTCTCGTGTTGTTGTCATCCGATATTGCAGTTAGTGGAACACCAGTCGAATAAATTAGATTTAAAAATTCACCTTGAACATCATCTACTATCAATAGTTCTAATATACCATCATTATCAAAATCATTAAGGGTTTTAAACTTATCACGTATAGCTCCACTCTCTGAATCATATTCAAAAATTATTTCATTACTTACGGGATCAATTATTCTTGTGATTGCATTAAAAGAATCATAAAATATAAAATCGCGCACACCATTCCCATTGAAGTCAATATATGGATTAAAGTATTCCGAATAATTTAAATAATTAACAAAGTTTGATAAATAGCCGAAGTTTATAATTGAATATTTTTTACTGAGTGAAGCTCCGTCGTAAAACACAACAGAATCAACATCAAATAACATAAAATCGCCAATGTTGTCTTTGTCTATGTCCCCAAGATAGTAGGCGATTCCCCAAGAGGGTAGCTGTCCTTCAAATGTAAATTGTTGTGCGTGAACTATGTTTGTAAATAAAATTATCGATAAAAGCACAATTAAAAGTTTCATTCTATTTTCCTCTTGTTCTTTATTCTAAGAAGTAATTTTTGATTATCAATTTTCACATTTTTATTCCCATGCAACGAACAATAAAATATTATTAGTAAAATACACTGATTGCATTCGGAAGGCAAAATAAAATAAATTTCTGATATAAAAAATATATGAATTCAAAAGCTTATTCTTTAATATGCTTACTATAAAATCTCAACCCCCGCCTATTCATTTCAGGGGATATAGGGGTCACTTTTGGTTGAGATTTTTGATCAATTATTTTACGATAATGTTTCTAACATCTAAGTGTAGATTTCTCTCCTAATATTATGTTAAAATCTAAATATCCTATTGCTTAGATAAAATAACAATTCAACCTTCACAAGAAAATAATAAAAAAGATTTTTATTGACATTAGTCAATTAGATGCTTATATTTGAACCAAATGAAAATAGAAACTTCTAAACTGAAAACATTCACGAACTTTGGTAAGATGAAAAACATATCAAGGCAGCGAATACATATTGCAGTGCAGGAAGGAAAGTTTGATACCTTAGAGATTGATGGAATAAAATTTATAGTTCTAAATGACAAAGCAGTCAAATACGAAAAGCAATTTCCCCGATAAATAATTTTTTGAAAAACTGAGAAATACCACCTTGACAAACATTTTGAATATTGAAGAAGCCTAAGCAGTTTGGGGAGTGGTATCCCTTCAGTTCTGTTTAGGCTTTTTTTTAATAAACTGTTCTTTGGTAGTCTGAAATAAAGGTAAAATTTTATAGAATGGTTAACAAAACAGTTAACACTTTGATTAAAAGATTAGAATTTAAGCTATTCGAACCCTCAACCTTCGGAACCGGAATCCGACGTTCTATCCAGTTGAACTATGGGCGCAATTGTTAAACTATTCTAATGTGATTCGAGTAAATCCAGGCTTTATTTTGATGGAAAACCTCAACTCGATAAATACCTGATTTGCTTACATCAAATTTTATGGTTCGGGCTATTTCTGAATTTACTAATTGACCGTTATGAATCAATCTGATTTCTGCTTCTAATTTAGGAATTTCAACTACTAATTTAATATTTCCCTCTGATTCTATTGTCTCACCCATTTGGAAAATTTTATTATCGTATTCGGCATAAAACTTAAATCCGCGGGAATCAGCATGATAGTCATTTGCAACAAAACAAAGTCCTTTAGCTAAAGAATTATATAAAATATTTTTTGCTAAGGTCTTATCTGTTTTATTATTTATTTTTTCCTTAGCAAAAATGTGTGTGCGAATTGATTTAAATAATACTTTATACGGAAAAATTTGGACTTCAACAAAACCTAATAAATTATATTTATGAGCATGTGCATCAATACCGCCAATGCCAACTACTTTGCGGCTAAGACTTAATTCGTCCCATACTTTTAAAGTTTCGGGTGGAGGTGCAACAATCGTCTTTAATGGATGAAGGAAAGATTGATATTTATTTTCTTCGGTAAGGTTTTCCATCCACTCGGACATGTGATTCCAGATTTCAATTCCGGTAAAGTCTGTTGTATTCCATTCAACCCAGGGATAAGGAGGGTGCTCGGCAAGGTGATTCCGCTTTTCATGAGGATGAGCAAGAAAACTAATACCGCCTTTTTCTTTTACCATCCTGACATAATCTTTTGCAGGCGTTCTTGTGGAAATTGTTTCATCAATATTGAAAGCTAATACATGATTTTTATTTTCTTTATCATTGATTTCACAGCCTACTAAAAGCAGTGTGTTTTTATACCATCCTTCAAAACCGTCTTTAAGTGCACGCAGCGTGTTGTGGTCGGTCAGTAGGATAAAATCTAACCCAACTTCAGAAGCTGCCTGAGTGATTTCTTCTACTTTACCGGAGCCGTCCGAAAATATAGAATGGATATGTATTGCACCGATGTATTCGTTCATAGCTTAAAAATTATTTGCCGGCAAGATAGAAAGAAAAGAAATTATTGAAAAGGTATTAAATAGAAGAAAATTGAAAAACTCTTTTAGAATCTTGTTGACAAATCAAGTATGACTCGTCCGTATGTTCTCTCGGCTTCAAATGTGCCTTCGTAACCCAATGATAAAAATATATTATCAATTATTCGCGAGGAGAGATCGAGCCCGATTGAACTTTGTTTAAGTGCGGCGGGATTGTTGAGATATTTATAATCAGTAATTCTATAACTAAATGAAGTATAAATATTACCATTAAAAATATCCTTGGATAATCTGAATCCATAAAGCGAGCCGTCAATGAAGCTTGACATAATACGAGTGTATGATACAGTTGCTGATGTTTCAATTAACGGCAGACTCGAATATGTAACGAAGCCAGAAAAATTCCGGCTTGGTTTAATATCGCTTTCCTGACTTCGATATCCAAAATTAAACCCGAAGAAAAGCCCATTTATAGGTTTGATATTTACTCCAAGTCTAAAACCCTGACGCGTTTCTCTTTCAATAATGCTATCGAGATAAGACTTGAAAGTTTCGTAATAGATAACATTTTTTCTTGCATCATAAGAAGCAGAAAATGACAGCACGTTTGATGGATTATATCTTCCGGAAATATAAATGCTCGTTAAAGAAAAATCGCTTTGGTCCTGTCCCAATTCGCGTTTGAATAAATCAACTTCGGAAGAAATAAAAATATTTGTTTTATCAATAGCGTTATTGGTATGCTGAAAGTAGATAAATCTACGGTCAGTTTTAAAATCATTTGTTTGCTGAAAGATAGACAATGTATTATCCATTCTTTTTTTACCAATCGAATCGCTGCGAGTAATAAACACACCGTACTCGAATAATTTAACATTGTACCCCATATCATAGTAATTCGGTCTAGAGCCGGCAATTGCACCTAAAGAAAATTTTCCAAAATATTTTTCGATGTGCAATCCGTCAACGGTGCTAATATTGGTTACTTTTCTATTTAAATGACGACCAAGCCATATATCCCAATTATTTTCAACTTTGTAATTCAAAGCGAAATCATAAACGCGCAAGCTTCTTCCCCCCGCCAATATTTTCCGCATTGAATCTAAATGAATATCTCCACCTTTGATAATCATCATCAAAAATTAAATTGGAAAAATTAGAATACGATTGTACTGAAATTTTTCCGGAGATTTTTGGTTCAATGATTTTAACATAAGATGACTTTACTGTGGATAAAGAATCTTCAACAGATAGGATTTGAACTGTTGAATCAATCGAGGAATCAACTCCTGCAAGTTGATTTTCAAGCACTGAAGTTTTGATGCGGGCAAAAACTTCATCACCAACTTTTAATTCACTTTTTTCATTAAGTAATTCACCTGCCACAGAACGCGATGAAATAAAATTCGCTCTCAGTATGGGTATCAGTTTCTTTTTAGATCGGACAAACAAAGAATCTCCAACTGAAATTCCTTCAGTATTTTCAAATTGCACATAAACATTCTGTGAGGAAAGATAAGTAACCTTTCCGCTTATTTCATGAAAATTTATTTCTTGTCCATTCGCAGAGAAAATAAAAAGCAAGAGCAGATTTAATATTATAATAAGTCTTCTCATTGAATCTTATTTCTCTTACCTTTTATTTTCAATTTTCTATTATCCCAATCATCAGTGCTATGACAGGACCAGCAATCAGTTCTGTCACCCGGATCATGTTCATCAAGAAAATCTTCCATCTTGACAGCTTAAACACTGCGGATCATAGTTTGTACCCGAATGACAATCAGAACAATCGAAATTATTATGTGGATTGTTTAAAGTAAAAAAGTTATGATTGAATGTAGCCGGAGTCCAGCCAGTCTGAGTATGACATTCCAAACAATCGTGATTGAAATTTAAAGTAACATGCGGCGGATCATTTGTTACATTAAAATCATTGTCGTGGCAACCGAAACATGTATTTGGAGTATTATTATAATCACCATTATGACAGCTTGCGCAATCATTCGCTATTGAAGCATGCGCTCCAACAAGCTGATAAAAATCATTATGAATCGGGAATGTCGCCGGTGCCCATCCAGGATTTGTCGTGTGGCAAGTCTCGCAAGTTGTTGGCAAAGCTAATACAGTATGGTTTGGATTAATACTTTGGCTGTAATCAGTTTTGTGACAGGCAAGACACTGAGTAGGCGTGCCTTCAAAACCATTAGCATGACATTGTGAACAATCTGTTGTCAGATGCGCTCCCGTTAACGGGAAGTTAGTCGTTTGATGATCAAATGTGACATCACTCCAGGCAGAAGCATTATGACACATTTCGCAATTTGTGGGATAGCCCTGTGTAAGATGATTCGGCGCAATTTTAAATTCTGACATATGACAAGAGATACAATCGGAATTTAATCCTGTTACAGTACCTTGATGGCAGGATGAACATTGAATCTGCGAATGTACTCCTGTAATTCAAACCCGGTTGTCGCGTGATTAAAGGTGGAGGGTATCCACGCTGTGGTTGTATGACAGCTTTCACAATTAGTTGGCAAACCTGCAGCCGGATGATTTGGATTTTGTGTTGCATTATATGCTGCGATATGACAAGCATCGCAATTTGTAGGTGTTCCCGAATAGCCGTTTGCATGACAGCTTTCACAAGCAACTGTAAGATGTGCGCCAGTCAATGGGAAATTGGTGGTATTATGATCGAATAATGCCCCATCCCAGGTAGAGGTGGAATGACATTCCCAGCAATTGGTTGGATCGCCGGGATCATGCTCATCATTAAAATCATCAAGATGGCAGCTTAAGCATTGAGGCTGATAATTTGGTTGTGAATGACATTCTCCACAATCAACATTATTATGCTGCGAAGATATAGGAAAAAAGCTGTGATCAAATGAAGCCGGCGTCCAGGCAGTCTGGGTATGACATTGCAGACAGTCGTGATTAAAATTCAGTGTCACATGCGGTGGATCATTTGTTACATTAAAATCATTATCGTGACAGCCGAAACATGTGTTTGGCGTATTGTTGTAATCCCCATTGTGACAGCTTGCACAATCATTCGCGATAGAAGCATGTGCACCAATCAACTGATAAAAATCATTATGAATCGGGAATGTCGCCGGTGCCCAGCCAGGATTTGTAGTGTGACATGTTTCGCAGGTTATTGGTAATGATAATGTTAAATGACTTGGATTTATACTTTGCTTATAATCCGACATATGACAAGCATCGCAATTGGTAGGTGTTCCCGAATATCCATTAGCATGACAACTTTCACAAGCAACTGTGAGATGTGCGCCGGTTAACGGGAAATTAGTAGTATTGTGATCGAACAATGCCCCATCCCAGGTTGAAGTAGAATGACATTCCCAGCAATTGGTTGGATCGCCTGGATCATGCTCATCATTAAAATCATCAAGATGGCAGCTCAAACATTGAGGCTGATAATTTGCCTGTGAATGACATTCTCCACAGTCAACATTATTATGCTGCGAAGATATAGGATAAAAATTATGATCGAATGAAGCCGGCGTCCAGGCAGTTTGGGTATGACATTCCAAACAATCGTGATTAAAATTTAAAGTCACATGCGGCGGATCATTTGTTTCATTAAAGTCATTATCATGGCAGCCGAAACATGTGTTCGGTGTGTTGTTGTAATCACCGTTGTGGCAGCTTGCACAGTCATTGGCAATTGCAGCGTGAGCCCCTATCAATTGATAAAAATCATTGTGAATCGGAAATGTCGCCGGTGCCCAGCCAGGATTTGTAGTGTGACATGTTTCGCAAGTGGTAGGCAATTGTAATGCAGTATGACTTGGATTTGTACTTTGATTATAATTCGTCATATGGCATGCATCGCAATTGGTTGGGGTTCCTTCAAAACCATTAGCATGACATTGCGAACAAGTAACAGTTAGGTGTGCGCCGGTTAACGGAAAATTAGTTGTCTGATGATCAAATGTAACATCACTCCAAGCCGAAGCATTATGACACATCTCGCAATTTGTCGGGTAGCCTTGAGCAACATGTTCAGGCGCAATATTATAATCATCCTGATGACATGATATGCAATCCGAGGAAAGACCGGTAACAGTCCCTTGATGACACGAAGAACATTGAATAACAGCATGCTGCCCTGTTAATTCAAAACCAGTTGTTGTATGACTAAAGGTGGAGGGAACCCATGCAGTTGTGGTGTGACAGCTTTCGCAATTTGTTGGCAACCCTGCTGCCTGATGATTTGGGCTAACAGCCCCATCATAATCAGATTGATGACAACCAACGCATTCGTTTGGGGGATTATTATAATTTCCATTATGACAGCTTTCGCAATCATATGATATTTGTGCGTGTGCGCCTGTTAATAAAAAGTACTGATCGTGTTGCGGAAATAATGCCGGCGACCAACCAGGATTTGTAGTATGGCAAGTTTCGCAAGTGATTGCTATTCCCAAAGTCTGATGATTGGGATTCGTTGTGTTATTAAAATCTGTTTGATGACAATCACTGCATATCGTACTTGTTCCTTCATAACCATTTTGATGACATGCTATACAATCAAGTGAAAGATGTCCACCTGTTAAAGGGAAGTTTGAGAATTGATGATCAAATGCGCCGTCAGCTTTTCCATCCGGATGGCAGGCATAACATTCTTCACTCTGATAAATATAACCTTGAACCCCCTGATGTTCATTATCCGTATCAGCTTGATTGTGTTCATGACAAGTGATACAAGAGAAAATAGAAAAATCACCCTGATTAGTATGGCAATCAGCGCAATCATTCCACTCCCCATTGTGTTTACCACTGTATATCGGGAAGTATTGTCCATCGTGATCAAAATTTGCCGGCGTCCATCCACTCGTTGTATGACAATCCTCACAGGTAGTTGGGAAGCCCGCAGCAATATGATTTGGATCAACAGAATTTTCATAATCTTGTTGGTGGCATGCATAACAATCCGTTGGTGTTCCAGTGTATCCATTCGTATGACACTGCTGACAATCAACTGTTAAATGTTTTCCCGTTAATGGAAAGTTAGTATTGTTATGATCAAAGTTTGATGGAGTCCACCCCGCCGTTGTGTGGCAAACTGTGCAATCAGTTGGATAGCCTTCCAGCAAGTGATTCGGATCTGTGGTCCCGTTATAATCCTGTTCGTGACACGCGAAGCAATCCGTTGGCGTTCCAGTGTATCCATTCGTATGACACTGCTGACAATCAACTGTTAAATGTTTTCCCGTTAATGGAAAGTTAGTATTGTTATGATCAAAGTTTGATGGAGTCCACCCCGCCGTTGTGTGGCAAACTGTACAATCAGTCGGATAGCCTTCCAGCAAGTGATTCGGATCTGTGGTCCCGTTATAATCCTGTTCGTGACATGCGAAGCAATCCGTCGGTGTTCCAGTGTATCCATTAGTATGACACTGCTGACAATCAACTGTTAAATGTTTTCCCGTTAATGGAAAGTTAGTATTGTTATGATCAAAGTTTGATGGAGTCCACCCCGCCGTTGTATGACAAACTGTACAATCGGTTGGATAGCCCTCCAGCAAGTGATTCGGATCTGTGGTCCCGTTATAATCCTGTTCGTGACAAGCGAAGCAATCTGTGGGTGTTCCAGTGTATCCATTCGTATGACACTGCTGACAATCAACTGTTAGATGTTTCCCAGTTAATGGAAAAGCAGTAAGGTTATGATCAAACTGAGCATCGTTCCAATCATCAGTATTATGGCAAAGAGTACAGTCGGTTGGATAAGCTTCCTGTATATGATTCGGATCGTTTGCAGTATTATAATCTTGTTCATGACAGGCAAAACAATCCGTTGGTGTTCCGGTAAAGGTGGTAGCATGACATTCCTGACAATCAACAGTTACATGCTTCCCTGTTAATGGGAAGTTAGTAAGATTATGATCAAAGTTTGCCGGTGACCATGCATTTATATCGTGACACTCTGTACAATCAATCGAAAATTCCGCAGCGATATGGTTGGGGTTAACCGACTCATCATAATCTTGTTTGTGGCAAGCATAGCAATCGGTTGAATGTCTGGTAAATGTTCCGGGTTGATGACACGAAAAACAAGGACTCATTTTGTGTCCGCCAACAAGCGGGAAAAAATCATGGTTAAAATTGTCTGCAGCCCAGTTGAGTGAATTTAGGTTGTGGCATTCCTGACAATCAGTTGAAAACTGGGATTCAATATGATTTGGATTTTGTGTCGCAAAATAATCAGCAGAGTGACAATCAAAACAATTTGTTCCCTGCGGCTCAAATGTAAAATTTGGATAGCCTGAATGACACTGCACGCAATCAGCTCGAAGGTGAGCTCCGAGTAAAGGGAATCTACTCATCTGATGAAGATTATTCATATCTTTAACAAGCCATGATTGAGGGGTGTGGCAGCGGGCGCAGTCAAAACCAACTGTGCCTTGATGAATATCTTTATGACATGTCTGACAATCGGTATCTGCATCTTTAAATATCAGTGTACTGTGACAACTCTTGCAGTCAGCGGATTGGTGTTGTCCTTCGAGAGAAAATTTTGTTTCGGAGTGGTTAAAAATAATTTTGGCTTTATCTATTTTCCAGCTTGTTTCGCTATGACACTTTGAACAATCAATGTTCAAGTCCTTTTCGTGCGGAGATTGAGCGAGCAGAGTCCCTGCGAGAATCAGCGTTAGTATTATGAATGACAAGATGCGCATTTAAAATCAGCTAATTTATATTGGATAAAAATTTGTCCGTTTTTTTCTGAAGGCTTATGACATTTTGCACAAAGAACTTTTTCGTGCGCACCAGCAAGAGAAAATTTAGTTTTGTTATGATCAAAGTTTTCCGGTTTCCAATTATTAAAAGCATGGCATCGCTGACAGTTAGATTCATCGCCTTCGTTAAATTGTCCTTGATGTTTATCATTATGGCACGATTCGCATTTTTTATCTGAAGACAAAAATAAGTATTTCTTATTTAAGTTCTCATCAACTTTAACGTGACATTTAGAACAATTAACATCAGCATGTTTTCCCGATAATTTAAATTCAGTTGAATTATGGTCGAACTTTATAGTACGCCAGCTTGCCGTTTCGTGACAAGAGGAACAATTATTTTTTGGAAGATATTTTTCTGACAATTCTTTACTGTGGACATTTTCATGACAATCAATACAATTTTCGCCAAGCTTTTTGAATTTCCAATTATCTTCTTTTAAATGACAACTCTGGCATGGCACTGCAAAATGGGCTCCGGAAAGTTCATAAGCGGATTTCTTGTGCTGCTCAATTGTAAATAATGAAGGCTTGAACCCATCCACATTGTGACAATCAACGCAATCGCGGGTAGAATTATTTAGAGCAATCTCCCCTTTGTGATAATCAGAATGACAATCAACACATTTTTCAAATTTAGGTTTTACAGAAATTCCATCTTTATGGCAATCATTACAGCGCACTGCCCTGTGTTTTCCAATCAGAGGGTATTTGGTTTTACTGTGATCAAATGTTCCTTCATTAATCTGATGAAAGCTTGATGTAACGTGACAACTTTGACAATTAGCTCCAAACTTACCTTGATGAATATCTTTATGACATGATTGACAGCTTGAGAATGCCACATCCTTAAATTTCTGAAAATCCTTTCCGTTTCTTGTCTCCCTCGGATGGCATTTTACACAATCAACTTTGATGTGAGAACCGGTGAGTTTATACTTAGAGTTATTGTGATCAAAATTCTTTGCCGGCTTAAATTTATTTGTATCGTGGCACTTTTTGCAATCCGTGCCTAAAGTCTTTTGGTGGCTGTCTTCGTGACAAGCAGAACAGAAATTTTCCAAACCCAAATAAGTTTTTTTTCTTTTCTTTAAATCGCTGCTCGAAATAAATTTAGCTTGATGACACTTGCTGCAATCCAAATCTTTATGCGAACCTTCAAGAGTATAGCCGGCTTTGTTATGATCAAATTTATTTTCGTCAAAATTTATAAGTTTAAATCCTCTTCCGTAATGTTCGCCATGACAGCTCCAGCAGTTTTGCCCTTTGACACTGCTGCTTGAGTGATATCCTCTCCCTGATGAAATTAAATTTTGCACAGCTTTGTGGCAGTCGAGACATTTAGAATTGTTTACTTTCTCACCCAGCACATGACACTTGGTGCAATTACTCATTCCTTCTAAACTTTTATGTGCGTTACTTAATTCACCGGGAGATATCTGTGCAAATGAAAAATTGGTAAACGAAATAAATGCACTGACAAGCAGCAAGCACTTCAAAAAAGAAATATGATTAGTTAGAGTGTTTGAGAATAGCATCGCCAAATTTCTTTGTAATTGTTATTCCAATTTTTTCCAAAAATTTTGTCGGCAGTTCACCGCCAGCAAATACGTAAATTAAATCATTCTCGAGCGAAATAATTTTTCCATCATTAATATTGAGAATAACTGCTGTGTCTAAAATTTCAGAAACATTGGAATTGAAAATTACCTTTATTTTACCTTCTCTAACTGCAGTATCTATGTTTTCATGATTTCTTGGTTTCAATCTTGAAAAATTTTCGCTCCTGTAAGAAAGAGTAACTTCGTTATGTTCATCTGCCAAAAGGATAGCTGATTCGATTGCGGAATCTCCACCGCCAACAACAAGAATATTTTTTTGATGAATCAATTCAGGTTCAAGAAGTCTGTAATAAACTTTTTCCTTTTCTTCACCAGGAACACCAAGTTTTCGTGGTGTACCGCGTCTGCCAATGGCAAGCAGAACCGCTTTGCAAGTATAATGACCCACTGAAGTTTTAACAATAAAATGATCATCAACTTTTTGGATTTGTTCGACACGCTCATGCTCATTTATCTGAATATTATTTTTACTTAGCACTTCATTCCAAAGATTAATCAATTCGGTTTTGGTAGTTTCAACAAGCTTTATTTTTCCGTATAGAGGTAAATCCATTGGTGAAGTCATTACAATTTTTGCTCTCGGAAAATTAAAAACTGTACCGCCAAGGCTATCTTGTTCGAGTGTTAAAAAACGCAATCCCATTTTTTTTGCCGATAAAGAAGATGAAATTCCGGCGGGACCGCCTCCAACAATAATCACATCATATTGCGTCTTAATATTCTTATTTATTTTTTTGTTGAGATAATCCATTGCCTGTTTGCCTTGTTCGACTGCATTCTTAATCAACCCCATCCCTCCAAGTTCGCCAGCGATAAAGATTCCGGGAATGCTGGTCTCAAATTCCTGACTGACTTGGGGCAGTTCAACCCCCCTTTTTTCTGTACCAATGCACAGTGTAATTGCTTGCACAGGACATGCGTGGAAGCATGCACCGTGTCCAACGCATCTCGAAGCATTAACAGTGCTCGCTCTTCCGTTAAATAAACCAAGTATGTCTTTTTCGGGGCAAGCAGTAATGCAGGCACCACTGCCAATGCACATATCAGGATCAACAACCGGATGCAGTGATACCGGTTCAAAAATACCGAACTGTTTTGCTTTCTCAATTTTTTCTTCCGTGACTTTTGTTTTGTTTTTATGACTTCGGAGATAGACGAACATTGTTATAGCAAAGAGAATAAAGATCGTTCCATAGGTTAAAATATTTTCTATTAGAGTTTCCACTAATTTTCCTTCATTGATTGTTAACTTAACGGAGTAAACCAATGATTGTCATTTTAGCTTCAAATTTCGTACTCTAACGAAACTTATCAAATCAAAATAAAATAGCAACCATTGCTAACTATTTAGGTAATTAGTACAACCGATCAGTAAAAAGTGCCAATAATTTCTACTTGAGTTGCGAGAGACTTGTTTTGGTCAAGTCGGAGACTTCTGAATTTGGAAATTCAGAGAGGAGATCTTCCCATATTTTTTTTGCTTTTTCTTTATTTCCAATGCTGGCAGAAATTGCGCCTAAATTATAAAGAGCTTGAACATTTTTTTTATCATAAGATAAAATTTTATTTGTCAGTTCTTCAGCTTTGGTAAAATTTTGATTATTGTAATAAATAAAAGATAGGGAGAAATAAATGTCAGTTCGTTTTGGGTTTATTTGAAGTATTCTTTCATAATATTGAATTGCATCTATTTGTTTGTGGGCTGCAGCAAGAAAATCCGCATACTCTCTAATTTTTAAAGTATCATTTGGATTATCATCAACTGCTTTTTTTAACATTTCAAGTTTATGCTTTACATTTTCGGTAACATTATCTTTCGTTGGATTTTCCGCGGTCGGGTTTCCTAATCCACTATGGATTGAATCCTGCGGCATTACTTTATTGGAAATATCCGAGGAGTTGTTATCACTACCATTAAATTGAGTCAAAATTATTAATGCTAAAATTGCAATAACTGCAAAGCTTCCATAAAGGTACAAAGGTTTTATTTTCATTTTTTCTCCTAAAAAATCCAGGTGTAACCAAATGTAATCGCAACTATAATGTGAATTATCATTATAGCAAACATAGCAATTGCAAAGGGTAGGTGAAAGATATGCCAGTATCTAAAAAATTTCTGCATAGTACGCAACAAACCGATTCTTCTGGCAAGAATTATTTCGGATTTTGCAATATGGACTACTTCTTTTACTGTACGTTTTGGTAATCCCGCTAAAAGAACATTGCTTTTAAGTTTGTGAAGAACTTTTCGTACA
Source organism: Ignavibacteriales bacterium (assembly GCA_016709155.1). Taxonomy (NCBI): domain Bacteria; kingdom Pseudomonadati; phylum Ignavibacteriota; class Ignavibacteria; order Ignavibacteriales; species Ignavibacteriales bacterium. The sequence continues at coordinate 953,401 of JADJEI010000001.1, forward strand.
TCAAAAAAATCTTTTACTGCAAAGATTATACTCGTTGATAATTTAAAACTTTTGTACCTATCAGGGGAAGCTAGTCTATTAAAATCATAAAGTAAGTCTTCATCTATTTTATATTCCTTAGTTAGTCGAATCGTTAAATCATCTTTAATTTTGTTCAGTTCTTTTATGTCAAGTTCCTGTCCTTGAATTGTGTGAGGTATTTGAATATAAATAAATCTTCCAACAACCCCACTTAACACAACCAGAACCATACTCCAGAAACTTACAGCAACCAGTCCGCCAAATTTAAAAGAAGTATGAAAAAGAACGAAGATAGGTCCGACAGTACACAAGAAAATATGAAACTCAAGCCAGTTTTTTAGATAACCAATTCCATAAAATCTTTTCACTCGTTTTCTAATCATATAAGAAGCAACACCAAACACCATCATAAAACTGCCCAGAATGCCTATACCATGACCGATGAAACCCGTTGGTTTAAGATTTTCATGTTGGTATTTCAATCGGTTGTATTCCGTAGTGCCTTTTAGATCCGGATTACTTAAAGTCGTTCCAATTTCCTCTAATGGTTTAGAGTAATAGTCATAGCCATTATAGATCAACAACATAGTTGAGGCTATCCCGACTATAACAAAAAGTAAAACGTAAATTGTGTGAAGGGTTTTATTCATAATAGAATAAATATAGTGATGAGTATGACGGGAAAAGGGACATCTAATCCACTGCCATTATTTTATTCTATCTGGAAAATCTGTCCACACGGCAGACGAAGATCCTTAAATTTCAAGAGACCTCAAACATAGTTGAATATTTAGTAGTGTTTTTATTTGTCAGGTCGCTAAGTTTTCCAATTAAAATATTTATTCGTTCATTATCATTATCATCAAAAGCTTCGTAAGCCTCCATAGAGCTGAATTCATAAATCTCTTGATACTGCAAAGATTTTCCCTTGACTTCATAAACAGAATACTTTTCTAAACCTTCTGCTTTCAGAAGTGTTTTTAATTCTTTCACAACTGAAAGATATTGATCCTTATTAGTTTGGTCAACTTCATATTGTACAGAAAAAATAACTTTAGCCATTAACTCTCCATTTGTTATTGATATTTTTCCGCCGCAAATTCTCCTTCAAAGATTATTTCGGCTGGACCGGTTATAGAAATATTTTTAAACTTTCGTTCGATGATTTCAAAATTTACAATTAGTTCGTCACCCCCATAGGTTATTAATTTTATTGGTGGTTTTAATCCATCAGTAAGGGATGCGATCAGCGATGAGGCTACCGAACCTGTTCCGCAAGCAAAAGTTTCATCCTCAACTCCGCGCTCAAAAGTTCTGATGAAAATTTTATCATCAACTATGTTAATAAAATTTACGTTCGTGCCGGAAGGATAAAACTCCGGTAAATTTCTAATTTCTTTGCCAAAATTAAATACTGGGAATGTTCGAATATCGCTATAAAAAAATCCTGGTTTCTTTGAATCTACCAGCATATCTTTTATCTTCACAACTACATGCGGTGACCCGGTATCAGCATAGCAAGCAGTAATCAATTGATTGCTTGCCTTAACTTTGAAATTCAGTTTAATATTTTTCGGGTTGTTTAGATTGAATTTAACCCTGCCGTTTTTAAACACTTCGCCGCTGTATTGAACACCGTCAGATAGGAATAAGAAATCGCCTTTATTTTTCAGAAGGTTTTCACTGACATACTTTAATGCGCAGCGAGCACCATTCGCACAAAGAGTCCCGGTGGAACCATCAGCATTAAAATATTCCATGCCAAAATCATATTCACTTGATGAAGCAATTGTGATTACTCCATCTGCTCCAATTCCAAAGCGTCTATTGCAAATTTTATTAATTACAGATTGTGAAAGAACTAATTGCTTATTAATATCTTTACTGATAATCACAAAGTCATTACCAGCGCCGGACATTTTTGTAAAAATAATTTTACTCATTTCTATATGCAATTTAGCCCATTACCATTTGCATATCAATAAAAATATTAGTTCAAAACAGGATAAAATTTTTTAATTGACACTTAGTTTGCCCGAAAAAGAAGTAACTTTAAAATGAAATGAAAACAGTCAATTCACTATTACAGATTACTTGATTACACTGTCGCTACGTTTTGAAATTTGAAAGAAAGAAGATTCTCAGAACACTTATTTCAGTTGAAACTTCTCATCATCATCATAACTTCCTGAGCAACTTTTTGATTGTACTCAAAGGTTAATTTTTTATAATTAACCAGATCGACTATTGTACCAATAAGACAAAGCCCGCCGGTTAAGACATATAAAATTCCTAACCCAATATTACCAAGTACAAAACGATGAATCCCGGCTAAAAATATTTATTATCGAACTGCCCAATCCGCAGCCGGGGCAGTAATCAAATCCCAAATTCTTGAGCGGACAAATTGTGAAATGACTTTCTGAATTTAACGGACTGAATGCCAGATACGCTAAACCTACCAGCCAAAAAATCAATTCGATGTTTAGATTTCTAAAAAAAATATTTTGTTTATTAAAAATTAGTCTTATCATCAGGATAAATTAATGGAATTTTTTCGTCTTTTATTTAATGATATGTTAAACATAGAAAGTTAATTTCAAATTGACAACAAGTAATTACTCAAGCGGAGTTTATTTTATTTAAACGGAATCCCTGCGTGTTAAAGAATTTTATAATAATCTTATTTTTCATTATTTGTACTCCATTTGGTTTCTCGCAATACACTACATTTACTTCGATAGACTACATCGGCAGTAATAATCCGAGACAGACACTTGATCTTTATGTTCCGGATGACATCACCCAAAAAGTTCCGCTGATTATTTTTATTCACGGAGGGGGTTGGCATTCAGGAGGTACGGAAAATGTATTAGCATGGTGTGATACTTTACTATCAAATAATTTTATTGTTGCAGCTATTAATTATAGATTTAGTCAAGACTCAATCTTTCCCGCACAGATTTATGATTGCAAAGCCGCTGTCAGATGGTTAAAAGCTAACGCCGATTTATATTCGATTGATACTTCAAAAATTGGAGTGCTCGGTGTTTCGGCAGGTGCTCATTTGGCATCTTTGATCGGACTTTCTTCAGATGTTCCTCTGCTTGAAGACCTTTCTCAAGGCAACAGTAATTTTAAAAGTAGAATAAATGCAGTGGTTGATTTTTATGGACCATCAAATTTGCTGGAGATGAGTGATTACTCAGGTTCAGAATGTCCAAGCCCGAGAAATTATGATGAGGAAGGTTCCGTAGTCACTCAACTGCTTGGATGCATTGCTGCAGATTGCCCCGAGACAGCATTATTCGCCAGTCCGATTAGTTATGTTGATAGTGATGACCCACCCTTTTTAATTTATCATGGGACGACCGATTGCGTTGTCCCAAATAATCAGAGCATTAAGCTGTATTCTAAATTGTTAGAAAATAATGTAGATGCACATTTAAATATAATTGAAGGAGTTGCCCATGGTGATCCAATCTTTTATAATTCCAATTCTAAAATTGAAGTTCTAAATTTCTTCAATGAAAAACTAAACAACATTTGTCAAGCTTGTGATTCATCTATAACAGATACTGGAGATGAGATAAAGGTTTTCCCAAATCCATTCAATTCATTTACAACTATTGAATATACCATTTCGTCTGATGGGATAGTAAATCTTAGTTTTTTGATATGCTCGGAAGAAAAAATTAAAGATATTTTAAATGAATTTCGAAAACCAGGAGTTTATAAAAATTTTTTAAATTGAGCAACTTTATCAAGCGGAATCTATTTTGTATCATCAAAACCGCTCAATCATATTCTCAAAAAAATCATTTTTGTAAAATAAATTTTTTTAAGAACAAGATTATTTATTTTTCAATAGTTTGAATGACATGTCCAATTATTGTTCTTGAAACCATAAATAATCCACAGATGGGCAAAAGCTTCAAGAAAAATGATTGGCTGATATCACCGAGATCAATTACGCTGCCCCATCCCCACTGCATAGCAATATCATTTACAAAAACTTTGGCTTCTTTATCATTACCAGCGATAAATAAATCGGGAACACCTTCTTCGCGAGGAGCGTTAATCATTATATAAGCTGAAATGGTATTAAAAGCTTTGACTACTTTCGCAAGCGGAAGCATTTTCTGAATCTGTTCACCTCCGGAGTTGCCGAGCGTGGCTGCAAACTTAGGCGGAACACCTTGAGAAAAGTCAAGAGGATTAGTAACATCAATTACAATTTTATTAGAAATATTTTCTATCCCTGCCAATTTAATTGCGTTCACTGTTCCAGCCCAGTTTGTTGCGATGACAATTACTTCACCAAATTTTGCAGCATTTTCAAAATTACCTGTTGATGCATTTTGCCCACCAGAATTTTTCCATTCAATTAGTTTAGCTTCATCACGTGTGCCGATCTTAACCTGATATCCAAGCTTTATGAATCCATTACCCAGTTGCTGCCCTACTGTTCCAGAACCAATAATTCCAATTTTCATAATGACTCCTTGCTGATAATTTGAAATGAACTTTCTTAAAAATAATCAACTTCAAACAACAGACAAGCAAATATATTGTCTGAAAAACTCGAACTAAAATTATCTATTGAGTTATTCACTGCGCTTTTAAAGGTTTATTTTCATCATTCATACGCAAAGTTTTATTTAATCAGGTTAGTATTTCTATTGCAATTATTCGATGTGATTATCTTAGATTACTAATTGAAAACTTATTAATAAAAAGGATAATGATTTTAATGCACACTTTTCATATCCCCGTGATGGGATTAGCTTTCACGATTGACACACCGGTTAAAGCCGCACCTTATGGTATTTCCTCAGTAATATCAATAGTAGATGACGGACTTATCGAAAAAATGCGGGAATATTATTGCAACAAAATTGGGCTGCCCTACTCGTTCATATCTGAAAAAGTTAAAGACTCAAGAGCCGAAAGAATTACAAATTATCTAAATCTTATTCATCATATTGTAAACGAAAAGTTTGAAGAAGTAAAAGATTCGATTCGTGCAAAAGGTGAAGATATTTACAAACTAATTGAAATGCTTCCTGATTATTCTGAAGTAAAGAAAAAGTTCTATGAACTGATGGAAAATGGAAGTCTCCTGAAGCAGGATATCCAAAATTGGCTAAGTGAAAATATTCACCTGGGAATATTGATGTTAATATTATGACAAAAGTTGACAACGAAAATTTTCAGGGTGACGAAAAACTTCCTATTGAGTTTAATGATGCACACGCTGCTCTAAGGGGATTTGCGAAGAGCAAATTAAATTCTTCGCTCGTCCTGTCTGCAGGAATGAACCCGAGATTGTACAGCTACATAGAAAAGTTTGAAGATTTTTATCCTGATAACAATGGTTATCTACCTAAGAAAATAACGATAAAAGTCAGTGATTATCGCTCTGCAATTATCCAGGGAAAGTTTTAGCTAAAAAGGCTTGTGGGTTTCCGAGTATAGAATTGAATCCGGACTTAATTGCGGGGGGCATGCATTTGCGAGCGATGGTTTTCTATTAGGACCAATTCTGGAGGAGTTTAAAAACAATCGGGAGGAATTAATCGGAATTACTTATGAAATCTACGTTAAGGCTCTATCAAATAAGAATCGATTTCACCCCGACACACCACCTTCAATAAAAATAACTGCGCAGGGTGGTGTAGGTACTTCTAAAGAACATAATTTCCTATTGAATTATTATCAGCTTGATTCCATAGGATGGGGCACCCCATTTTTACTTGTTCCTGAAGTTACTAATGTTGATACTCAAACATTGGAACTTCTTCGAAAAGCCAAAGAAGAAGATTTGTATCTAAGTAATATTTCTCCTCTTGGTGTGCCATTCAATAGTATTAGAAATAATTCTCAGGATATTGAAAAGATTGAGCTTGTAAATAAAGGACGACCCGGCAGTTCTTGTCCAAAAAAATTTTTAACCTTCAATAATGAATTTACTAAAAACTCAATTTGTACTGCTTCGCGCCAATATCAGTTTTTAAAAATCAAAGAACTTGACAGTAAAAATTTAGATGAATCAACCCGTCGAATTGAGTTTAACAAAATCGTTGATAAAACATGTATTTGCGTTGGTCTTGGCAATGCTGCTCTACTAAATAACAATATCGAAATAAAAGGGAAAAGTATTGGGGTGTCTGTTTGTCCAGGTCCAAACATGGCATACTTTGATAAAATCTTATCTTTAAAACAAATGGTAGATCATATCTATGGAAGAAAAAATTTCATCGATGAAAATAATCGTCCTAATTTTTTTATAAAAGAATTAAAATTATATATAAACTATTTAAAACGACTTATTAGCGAATGCGGGTCCAACATTTCCGATAAGCAAGCTAAATATTTTGAGTTATTTGCTGAGAATCTAAACAGTGGAATCGCATATTACAGAACTCTGTATCTAGAACAGAAAGACAAGTATAAGCACTTCAAAGATAATTTTTTAGATGAATTAGAAATTCTATCGAATGAATTAAAAAGTATTTTCCAAGAAATTTGGTTATATCAGATTTTTTAATCTGATTTTAATTAACAACTGTAAATTCGGATTAGGGGGTATATTTAAAATAAGCATTGCACAAATCGCTGTTTGATTTTTTCAACAATACCAAGCGATTGTGGAGGTGGCGGGAGTCGAACCCGCGTCCGAAGCTAAGACCCAAGAAACTTCTACACACATAGTTTGTTTTATTTTGGCTCGAAGTTACAAAACAAACAAAGCTTGCTTTAAGCCTGCTCATAAAAATTTCGCTTACATTATAAGAGCGATAATTTCAGCTATCACTTCTAAACGACGTTCATTCAATTCCCGAAGTGACTAGAATTGACAAACGGCTGCTATTTAATTAAGCAGCGAGGGCGTAATTATATTCGCCAGTTATTGTTTTTACCATTTGTTTAACGTGTAATCCGGTGAACACGGTGCGCAGTTTAATGCATCTTCAACCCCGTCGAGACCAATTTCACCCCCGTAATCAGTTCTTAGTCGGCAGTCTTCAATTAGCAAGAAAAAAATGAAGGTCTGCAGATGTTTGAAATTACGGAACCCATTTTATGTCGGGAATATTTGAATGCTTATTTTCATAACGAGAAAGAACAAAGAATAAATCTGAAATTCTATTTGTAAAAATAATAATATTCTCGGTGATTTGTTCACTTTTTTTAATTCCACTATTTCCCGCTCTGCTCTTCTAGCAATTGTTCTGCAAATATGGAGTAATGCAGCACCTTCTGAACCTCCAGGCAAAATAAAGTTTTTCAAATCATCAAGATTAGAGCTGAACTCGTCTATCCAATTTTCAACTTCGGTAATGAATTCGGTGGGAGTTCGCTGAATGTCTAATTTTTTATTTTTTTCCGTAGAAGGAGTTGCCAAATCAGATCCTACGATAAAAAGTTTATTCTGTAAGTTGAACAAAACTTCTTTTATTTTTTCGTTTTTTACTTTAGCAAGTGTTAAGCCAATGAATGAATTAAGTTCATCTAAACTGCCATAAGCTTTAATTCTTATATTATTTTTTCCGACGCGCTCCCCCCCGAAAAGACTTGTTTCTCCCTTATCTCCTGTCTTAGTATAAATTTTCATTTCGTAAACGGAAGCTCGGAGACAATAATTTTTGTTTGAGTGTTCGGATTTAAATCTAAAATCAATTCTGATCCAGGATGACAGAATGACTTTTTTATATAAGCTAATCCAATTCGTTTTTTGAGGAACGGAGAATAACACGATGAAGTCAGTATTCCAGCTTCTTCTCCCAGATCACTTCTGATCATTTGCGGCAGACTCAATTCACTTGTATGATCTATAATTACCCCCACCAATCGTTTTTGTACTTTATCATAAGTTTGCAGCCTCGCAATAACTTCCTGACCAATGAAACAACCTTTTGTAAAACTAATATATTTTGCTAAACCTGTTTCATGCGGGTTGTACTCATCGTTGATTTCATTTGGCGCCACTGGAATCCCTTGACCGATTCTATAAATGTTATATGCATCTTCTCCAATAAAACTAAAGTTGAAGGGCGATTTTTTTTCTATTAAATATTTGATGATCTTCTGTGCGTTATTGAAATCGGAAATTGTAATGAAACTTATTGTTCCATCATAATTTTCAACTTTTAGAATAAAAAACAACATCTCTTCTATATTTAAAACTTTAAATGAATTCGTCTGCAAGGAATCTGCAAAATCTCCACATAGCATGGAAATAAATGAAGTTGCTTGAGGTCCAAGAAATTCTAGTATCGTATATTTCCCCCCTGCATCATCTACTCTAACTTCATCAGTTACAATATATTTTTTTGTCCAGTTCTTCACTTTCAATTTATGTACATTGCTGCAAAGTATTAGTTGGAAGTCTTCAAAATTTACCAGCGTCACCAGATCAATTACTCTGCCCTTTTCTGTGGTAAAAATTGTTTTAGCAATTTGTTCTTTAGCAAGGTTTTTCAGATTGTTTGTTGTTATGCGATGCAGATAGTCGATCGAGTCTGCCCCCTTCAACTCCAGTACGCCAATATGCGAAATATTTCTAATCCCCACCCCACCATAAATTGATTCAAGCTCTCTCTCAGTCTCGGAATAAACTTTAAATATTCTTTCACCGTCAAGTCCGAATGATTTGAACCCAATGGATTCCAAGTAATCCACTATAGAAAATTTTTCTAAAGCACCGTTGATCATTTTTATCCTTTAACCAGAAATTATAAACATGTTTATCATTGAAAATATTAAATTGATTTTATAATAAAATGAACATCTAATATTTTCGCTACAAAGATAAGTTGAATATTAGTTTAATAAAAGAGTGGCATATCGCCGAAGCATAGAATTATTAATATGGACGTACTTGACGAGAGTTTTTCGTATTGACATAAACACTGTCTTTCGCCCGCCATATAAATGCTACAGAATCCCGTGAGAAAACTTTATCACCAGTGTCATAAAAAATATGCTCGTAATAATCGGGGAACTTATCGTTATTCACATTAGCAATTGTTCTTTCAAAATTTATCCCTTTATACGTCATCAACAAATGCGGCTTAACAGTCAGTCCGTCAACTAAAAAATAGTTGTGATCAATATGTCCAACGCTGCTGCCATAATGAAAATTAACTTTAATAAATTTAGTCCCTCTATAATTCCATTGGCTAAGAAAAAAATTATTAAATCCTCCGTGTGAAGGTATAGGGGCTTCCCAGATCATTTGAAAATTTCCATCATTACACTTAAACAGCGTAAGATAGAAAAATGCGGTGCCAAGTTTGGTGCTGTCCAAATCAATAAAACTTTGATCATAGCCAACAATATTCTTCGGCTCAATCAATCTCTCACCCGGCTTTGATTTGGCCACAACAGCGAAAACATATTCCCCCCCATCATTATAATAAATAACCGCCGAACGAGGAATATCATAAGTAAGTTTTTTATCAACCTCTACGATATAAGTACCTTCGGGATAATTATTCAGCACATGCTCCAGTAATGCAATTGTATCACATTCGGTTCTGTTTGATGACTGCTTCTTCTTTAACTCAATATTATATTTTTGAATTTCAAAATCCTTTTGGGGGATATGCTCAACTTTTTCATTATAATCAATCTCCGAGTTTTCCTCTTTCCCGGAATCACTGCAAGAAAAGAATAAAGCTGCAACAAGAATTGTTAAACTAATATTTAAATATCGTTTCAATTTTTATATAAAAAATGAATCTATAATTATTTATTCAGCAAGTTCCGATAAAAAGTATGCTGAACTTTTAATGCCTAATTGAAAATGATTTAAATCAAAATGTTCGTTTGGCGAATGCAGATTTTCAGAGTTCAATCCCAATCCCATCAAAACAGGAGTTGCTTTTAGGATTTTTTCAAATTCCACAACGATTGGAATTGACCCGCCTTCGCGCATAAAAACGCATTTTTTCCCAAATGCTTTTTCCATTGCTCTTGCCGCAGCTTTTGTAATAGGATTGGTTATTGGTGCAACGAAGGGGCTTCCGCCATGCAAACTTGTTACATTTACTTTTACAGATTTGGGCGCAATTTTTTTTACGAACTTAGTAAATAATCTTGCTATTTTTTCAGGATCCTGATATGGCACTAATCTCATACTTATTTTTGCAGTAGCTTTTGAAGGCAAAACTGTTTTGGCACCCTTGCCTGTAAATCCGCCGATGATTCCGTTACAATCCAGTGTTGGTCTAACCCAAGTACGTTCCAAAGTAGAGTAACCTCTTTCTCCTGCAAGCTCTTTGACCCCAAGTTCTTTTGCATAAGCTTTTTCAGAAAATTTTAATAGCTTAAAATTCTTCCTCTCTTCCGTACTCAATTTCAACACATCCTGATAAAACCCGGGAATTAGAATTTTGCCATTCTTATCAATCATTTTAGAAATCATAGTTGCCAGTATATTAACAGGATTTGCTACCGCCCCCCCAAAAGTTCCTGAATGCAGATCTCTATTTGGACCAACAATTTCAAGTTCCATGTATGCCAGACCTCTAAGTCCGTAAGTCAAAGTCGGGACACCTTTAGCGAATAAAGAAGTATCAGAAATTAATACGGCATCGCATTTCAACCTATCTGCATTTTGTTTTAAAAAAGAAGAAAGACTGCTGCTTCCAATTTCTTCTTCGCCTTCAATTAAAAATTTGACATTAAGCGGAAGACTGCCTGTTGATTTGAAAAATGCTTCAACGCTTTTGATATGCATATACATTTGCCCTTTATCATCCGTAGCACCGCGAGCAAAAATTTTATCTCCAATTATAGTAGGCTCAAAAGGAGGGGTGTTCCATAACTCAATAGGATCCACAGGCTGCACGTCGTAATGTCCATAAATCAAAACAGTTGGTTTACCAGGTGCGCCGAGCCATTCGGCATAGATTAGCGGGTGACCCTCGGTTTTAATTACTTCTACATGATTCATACCTGCAGATTTTAGTTTTGACGAAACAAATTCTGCTGCGCGATTTATATCTGCCTGGTTTTCAGATAATGTGCTGATACTTGGAATTCGGAGAAACTCTTTCAGTTCTTCAATGTATCCGCCGATGTTTTGATCAATGTACTGTAAAATTTCTTTCAAATGGACCTCCGTAATGGGAAAATGTTATGTAATAACTTGTTATGAAAGCATTGTTTAAAATAATTATAACTAAAAGAGTTTTGATCTTAAGCGCCTGAAACATAATCAATTCAATAACAAGTTGGAACATTTTTGAATCTATTTTGAAAATATTTTTTAATTAGAAATTTATTAGCTAATGATTCAATCTTGTTATCCGATTATCAATTTTTGTTAAACGATACTGCCTTCTTTATATTAGAATTATGATTTTATCATTGTACATACTAAAAAATCACATCGCCCCATTTGCATTCTCTGTTATCACTTTAATATTCATTTTGCTTTTACAATTTTTAATGAAATACGCTGATATGCTGGTTGGTAAAGGACTTGATACATGGGTAATAATTCAATTAATTGTCTTTAATCTTTCCTGGATGGTGGTGCTGGTAGTTCCGATGGCATCTCTGGTAGCAACTCTGATGGCGTTCGGTAATCTTTCTCAAAATAATGAAGTGACAATTATGAAGTCATCTGGAATAAGTTTATACAGAATGATGGCAGCACCGGTTTTAGCGAGTGTAGTGCTTGCATACCTGCTTCTCATATTCAATGATGATATACTCCCCGATGCAAATCATCAGGCAAAAATTTTAATGCAGGATATTTCAAGAAAAAAGCCGACACTATCTCTAGTCCCCGGTTTCTTTTCACAGGAGGTTAATAACTATGCTATACTGGTAAGAGAGATTGATGAAAAATCCAATGATCTTTTTGATGTGACCATCTACGACTATTCCAATCCTGCAAAGGTGAATGTTGTTACGGCAAAAAAAGGAAAATTGTATTTTTCATCAGATCAAACAAAATTAATAATGGATTTAAAAGAAGGAGAAATACATGAATCAGAATCTCAAAAGACAAACCTTTATAGAAAATTAGAATTTACACACCATAGGATTGTAATGGATGCAGAACAATTTTCATTTCAGCAATCCGGTCCCGGTTCACCAAGGGGAGAAAGAGAATTAAGTATAAGTGCGATGAATTACATTATTGACAGCCTTAAGTCAAGAAACTTTACAAACTATCCTGAACTTAATGATGATGTTAAAAAATATTTTTTTGTTGATACCGCAACAACAAACAAAACCTACCGAGGTGGAAGTTTTTCGAATAAGCAACTCGTTTATACACGTGCAATAGACAGAGTTAAAGAAGTTAAAAATATTGTCCTCGCACATTTTAAAAGAATAGAATGGGTAAACCGTGAAATAGAAAAATATGACGTTGAAGTATATAAAAAATATGCGCTTCCAGCAGCCTGTATTGTATTTGTTCTAATCGGAGCGCCGCTTGGCGTTATGGTTCGTAAAGGAGGGTTTGGTGTTGCCGCCGGAATCAGTCTTTTTTTCTTCCTGATTTATTGGGCGTTTCTGATAGGCGGGGAGAAACTTTCCGAAAGAGATTTCTTCTCCCCCTTTTGGGGAATGTGGGCTGCTAATATTTTAATTGGAATTGCAGGTATCATTTTAACTATTCGAACCAACCTCGAAACGGTTAATATTAACTTTGATTTTATAAAAAGATTAATCCCGCTGAAATGGCAAAAGAATTTACAAAGTTCTAATCATGAAAATTCTTGACAGATATTTAGTAAAACAATTTGTCCAAACTATTTTTTTCGGACTGCTTGCTTTCACACTCATATTTGTTGTGATTGATGCAATGGAAAACCTTGATGACTTTATTGATCAAAACGTAACTGCCGATATTATATTTCACTATTATTTCGTCTTCAGTCCGGAAATAATTAAGCTCGTTACGCCAATAGCCGTTTTATTTGCTGCGATGTTTACTGCGGGCAAAGCAGCCAGTACAAGCGAACTGACAGCAATAAAAGCCAGTGGTGTAAGCCTTGTCCGCTTTATGGCACCCTTTCTGATTACATCATTTTTCCTTAGTTGTTTCTCGATTTATTTTTCCGGATACGTTGTGCCGATGGCAAATAAAACAAAATTGAGCATCGAAATGACTTATCTTAAAAAAGGACTTGGTTCTTCAAGTGCTAATATTTTTTTTCAGGACTCAAGAAATAGAATTGTTTCGATTTCATTTTTCGATAATGCCACAAATACAGCAAACCGCGTAAGCATTCAGGATTTTGACTCACAAAATTTGAATTCAATGACTGGAAGAATTGATGCGTTAAAATTAGTTTACGATTCTACGGCTCATCTTTGGATGGCGATAAACGGTACTACCAGAAAGTTTAATGGTGAAAAACAGACTGCCGATTACTTCAAAAATCTTCAACTGACGGATTTAAATTTTACTCCAAAAGATCTTTCTTCGAAACAGCAGAAGCCTGTCGAGATGAACCTTGATGAATTAAATTCTCTAATTGATTCACAAAAAAAAGCGGGCAACAACCCGGCATCTACACAAATTGAATATCATTCGAGGATTGCGTTTTCGATGGCGAGTTTGATTGTCGTCTTGTTTGGACTTCCGCTTTCGGCAAACAGGCGCAAAAGCGGTTTGGCAGCACAGGTAGGGTTAAACATACTGATTACTTTTATTTACTTGGTATTTATGAAAGTAAGTCAGGCTTTTGGAAAAAACGGATCGCTTGACCCGGTGTTAACAGCCTGGGTTGCAAATTTAATTTTCTTTGCAGCAGCGCTGATCAACTTGCCGCGGGTTAAACAATAATTAGTTGATTCGCCAGCGCGAGCTAATTGCTACTGAAGTATGACTAACTGCATCAGGCATTAGGTAAGATTGAAATTCGTTTGTTGCAAAATTGAATTCAAAATGTCAGTATAAAACCCAAGCCCGAATGTCCAATTCAGTCCGATTAGTGAACTATAAGTTAATCCCGTTCTGATGTAAGGGATCCAATTGCCGGGTTTCCATTCTGTACCAATTGCAAATCTTGGATTTTTTGTGTTACCCGGTAAATCGTTAAATCCTTGATTGTAATCAAAAGCTAAAAGTAAGTTACCGGGGATAAAATCTTCATCATTCGAAAAATATTTTGAAACTCCAAACCGCAAGGCAGTGGGTAATCCGCTCGAATAACCACCAATGGGAACCGCTTCACCAGTTAGTTTTTCTTTAACTGAGTCAATCTGATCTTTATTTGAAATATCGTCTAAAAATATTTCTCCATCCGAAACAAACTTTGCGGTGTGATCATTCCAATTCATCGAACCAATATCGGTAACAGCTAAACCGATTGTCCAGTCATTTTCAATTGATGCCGAAAACCCGAAATCAAATGCAAATCCATTTCCGGCAGGGGTGGGGAAAAGACCAATATTTGAAGAAGCAACTTCCGGTTCGAATTTGTATCTAACACCAAAACTTTTTGAGAATGCCGAGTATGCAAGGAAATCGGCGCTGCCGGTGATAACATTTTTATCACCTGTAACAATTTCAGTATTAATATTTTCAGTTTGAATATCAAAGAAACCCTGATAATATTTTAAAGAAACTCCTGCTCCAAATTTTTGAAATACTTCTGTGAATAATCCGGAAATATCTCTTGCATAACTAATAGAATACGAACGAAGCCACCAGCTTTGCACAAATGCATCGTTGAGGTTAAAAACTTTTTCAGTCGGATTTCCATTTAATGCTAAATCAACCAGGGCTTGCGGAACTTGTAATTTCCCACCTGCAAAATCTGTAACAGAAATTCCAAATGATCCAATATCTTTTCCTGCATTGATTGACCCGGAGATTAGGTTAGCTGAAATATTAACGAACACTAATCCCCCCTGCTGAAACAGAGAATTTAACCTTTGTTTATCATCTTCATTCAGGACTCTTCCGGAGCCGTTTACTCCGCCGAAAAAGTAGTTTAAATCGTCAAAGCTCAGAAAATCAGTGCCGCCTCTTAAACTTAGAGAAGGTGCAGGAAGTAGCAGTGAAAAATCAATAGAACCTTCATCACTAAAAATTAAATTTGCAGGGTTAATTCCAAGTGAATTTACTCCGCGCGAATTTGATGTATAAGTTTTCCCCATCCCTAAACTTCGTGCATCAACCGTTCCTATTGAACCATATTGAGCATTCGAATTTACAGTTAGAATTAAGATAAAAATAAATAGCAGTAATTTTTTCATGGCTTTTCTCAATTGATTATGGGGTTACTCTGAAATTTAGATTTCCATATATGCGAACGTTCATCCAATCTGTCGGACGAACTGAAACAATCGGCGCATCTGGTTTTTCAGCATCTTTCGTTTGAACACTGAGTGAATAAATAGCATACTTAGATTTTGATAACATTTCAATTTGTTCAGCGTCAAGCAAAATTGTTTGAATAGAATTATGCACAGATGCTGTCACCTCGCCATCCAAACCAACCTCTGCAGGTTCAATGTAAAAAGAATCTTTGCCGGTGGTAGAATTAATTAGAGTGAATAAATCATTATTATTTTCATCGGCAAGTGTAATTTTCATCCAGGATGCAAGTGGAATTGCATTATCAATCTCAATATTTAATTCGGCGCTGTTTCCATCTTGCAAAGAGTTTCTGTCATTTTCAGTTAGCTCAACTGAGGATGTATCTTCAACCGAAGATTTTTTTAATGTCACATAACTCTTTGTGCTGAAGTTCGTTTTAAAAATAATTGAATCTTCATACGAAACCATACCTTCCTCATGGTAAGGATTGATAATATATTCCGCTTCAACAACAATAGTATCGGGCAGGAAGCTAATTAAATCATTTACGTTGCTGTTATCCTGCGTAAACAACTTATAGTAAGACCCATTCAAAATAAAAATATCAAATTCAGAACCGCCTGATTCATCTTTTAGCAGAAACTCACTGCCGTCATTTCTCTTCCCGATTATATTGGTATTATGCAGCTCTATCGTGTATGGATTAGACAATTGAGTTTTATAATAAGCATAAAAATTAAGAGAAGCTTCTTTCAATACGGTACTGTTGTCATAATTCACAATACTATTTGTAATAAATCCAAATGGCTTGCGCTGATCGCCAATAGATTTTGAAGGAATATTTCCTTCCAAAAAATCGAAGTAATAATCAGTGTTATAAAAATTTAAGTAAACGAGCGTGGGTTGATTTGAAGTTGCTTTAACTATGATCATCAATTTGTCCCGATCCGAAACCGACTGATAGGCTGGCATTCGATATTTATAACCGGATATATTTTTTTCGGATGAATCTACTTCAAATGCCGAAACTATTTGTTTGAACTCTAATTGCTCACCGGTTGGTTTAGTTATACCCGGGACTCTAATAGTTACTGTCGCTTTGATTGATGATGGGTTGTTAATAATAGAAGTAAAAGCACCCTCAAGAAATTCTGCCGAATCTATCTTAATGTCCTCCGGAAAATCAATATAGATTATTGCAGAATCAGTATCGGAAGTTGGCAAAGGATTGTTAAGAGATTTCGAACTCGAGTTAATTTTTACATACTTAGTAACTCCTGTGCTGCTGTTATAATTTTCTGAAAGAATTAAAAATATATTTTCGTCTGAAGTAGTGTCAACCGTAATTTGTGCTTGTCTCTTAACTATATCCTGCATCAAAAATGTTTTATTCATTATTGGCACATTAAATCCTGCATCCCACTCGGGTAGGACTATGTCATCAGGAACATTAAAACAATTGATTGATAGAATAGATATGAAAATACTTACTGCAATTATTATTTTTTTAAACTTTCCCATTTTTATCTAAATCCTTTTCATTTTATCACAAATTGCCAATAATTATGCCATTAGCAACTAATGCTTTTCAGAATATATGTAAAGAATTATTATAAGAGATGTAACTATTACAGAAGTAAATGTAAGATTTACATCAGTAAAAAATTACCGGAAAGGATTATAAAGTGTGAACTGAAAATAAAATCAGTTCACACTTTCATCTTTTTTAAGGGGTACAAAACCAAAGTGCTGATTTTGAGGAGCGTCAATTCTTATCTCCCCGAAGCGGGCTTCAAATTTATCAATGTTATCTTTTAAGGCTTTCATAAACATTTTTTGCTGTTGGGGTGGTAATGATTCGTGCATGTACTTTTGCTTTTGGAACGCCGGGAACAATACGGGTAAAATCAATCACAAATTCTGCAGGTGAATGAGTGATAATTGCAAGATTTGAATAAATACCTTCGGCTTCTTTTTCACCAAGTTCGATATTTATTTGCTGATTTGGTGGTTGATTTGTATTGCTCATAATAACTTTCTAATTATTTATTTCTTATTTCGTCTGCTTTTTTGAAAGCGTTATTGGCATCATCCTGCATACCAAGTACTGAATAAACTCTGCCTAAAAGTTCCCACATTCCAGCATCATCATTTTGCATTTGAACAACTTTTTCTAAATGGGGTAATGCCTGACGATACTTTTCTTTGAACTCATCGCCCATCTTACCTTCGGCTTCGTTCTTTTTATTTATGTCTGTTCCCCACTTAACGTAGGTTACGGCTAAGTTGTAAACGGCGTTTTGATATTCAGGATCAATTTGAATTGCTTTTTGAAATTGCTGTTCAGCACCTTCAAAATCATCCTTCCCTAAAAGTAAAACACCGTAGTTGTAACGGTAATATTTATTTTCAGGATCTTGCTCAACGCCGGTTTTAAATGCATCAATTGCAGTCTCAATTTTATTTGCAGCTATGTATGAATTGGATAATACGACCAAAATATCTGTATTTGCCGGGTAAAGATTCTTTCCTTCTTCGAGCAGAGTAATTGTTTTGTTGAAATACTCCTGTGCTTTAATGCTGTCCTCGGGATTTTTTGAAACGGTGTACTCGTTTTTCAGATTTAAGCCTTCGGTGTAATAAATTTCGCCAAGGTAACGATAACCATCTTCAGACTTTTCTAACTCAATTAATTTTTGTAGTGGTTCGATTGCTTCGCTTTCTCTTTGAGCGCTTAAATATACGAATGCAAGATTTTTATAAGTATCGGCTGAATCCGGCTCGAGTTGAACGGCATATTTAAAATTATAAATTGCCTTGTCCAAAATCATCTTACTGCTATCGGGATCGGCGGTTGCCACACCCTTTTGATATAAAGCTACACCTTTATTAAAAAGATTTGCCCAAAAATATTTTTTGGAATCGTTTATCTGCGATTCGAATTTCTTACTAATACCGAGTGATTTGTCATAGGAATCAATCATCTCAGGATACATTTCTTTTTCTCCGTAAACATAGCCCAACAAATGATAGCCTTCATCGCTGGCAGGATTTTTTTGAACTTCTTTCTGTAATGTTTCTAATGCTTTGTCATAATTTTTTTGCTGGATATATAATTTTGCACTGGTTATCTCAGTTGATGAGCATTGAAAACCAGTAAAAAACAATCCGATTAGAATAAGAGCAGCAATGTACAGTTTAGAAATCTTCATTTATTCTCCATATAATTAAGTATTTATTGGTTTCAAAGTTAGTACTTTACAAAAGTATAATCAAGCTGAAATTAAATGAAAAAAATAAGCTAATTCTAATGTCAAATTTTGATGGCATATTGAAGCTTCTTTATTGTTTGCAAAGAATACCTATAATTTGTTTAGACTCAAAAATGTCAGCTACTTTCCAAATGATAATCTGCGTTTTTTGTATTATTCAAACAAGTTTTAATAAAAATAGGAGAAAATAAATATGGCAGACAAAACAAAGCTATGGTATTTAGAAAATTTTAATATCTTTCAGGGGTTGAAAGAAGTAGACATGATGAAGTTAAATTCTATTTCATCTATGAAAGAAATTAAAAAAGAAGAACCGATTTATTTTGCTAATGAGCCTTCTAAAGCGATTTACTTTCTAAAGACCGGGAGAGTTAAAATAATTAAATATCTCTCAGACGGCAGCGAAAAAATTCTTACAATTATAAATCCCGGTGAAATTTTTGGAGAAATGGCTTTTTTAGATGAGGCACAACGAACAGACTTTGCGGTTACAATGGAACCTTCTTTAATTTGTGCTATAAATAAAGATGACTTTTCTTAATTCCTCATCAAAATTTTCAGTTGAACTAATTTTTTTTTTGTTACTCATTTCAGATACTATAGTCTTATTATAAACTATTAATATTAAATATTATTAATTTTTTTTAGAGTTTTTTCTTTGAATTTATCAATCGTTTCGGTACTCAGCATTTCATAAGCTTTTGTTCTTAACTCGCCCCATTTTTCATGAACCGGGCAAGGTTTCTCTGGTGAACATTCCGGAAAACCAAGCACGCAAGAATTGAAACTATCCAATCCATCTATCGCATCAACAATATCAATCAATTTTATTTTGGATGGATGCTTTGCGAGTTTAAATCCGCCAGCTTTTCCTTTTTTGGATTCAATAATTCCGCTTTCAGTAAGGCTTTGCAAAATTTTGGAAATAAATTCTTTTGGGATGTTTAATTTTTTTGAAATTTCTTCAGCGGGACAAACACAATCGCTATCGTTAGCAGCCATAAAAAGAACTGCCTGTAATCCGTACTCACACTTTTTTGAAAAAAATACTGTCATTGCATAATCAGATTAAATAATCTGATTAAAATTAATTAATCAAAATCAAAATATCAAATAATACTTTTGGTTTTATTTAATCATAGTTAAAAGCATTTTTGATTTTACAGTTGCCTTCAATCCGTGAGGCACATCAGGTGGCATTACAATTATTTCCCCAGCTTTAACACTGTAAGGGTTTCCACCAATCTTTATTTCCATTTCACCATCAACCATATAAACAACTCCTTCGTAAGGTGATGTGTGCTCTGTTAATGATTCATCTTTATCGAACGCAAAAAGTGTAATGTTTCCATTTGGCTTTTTAATTATTTGTTTGCTTACTATCGATCCGTTCTGATAGTTTATTGCATCAACAAGATGTTCTATATTAATTAATTCACTCATTATAATTCTGCCTATTCTTTATTAGATTTTTCTTTTTTAAACTTTATTGATAACTGAAATACAAAGTACACAAGAATCACTGCTCCAATAGCGAAAATGGTATCACCAAAAGCTCTAAGCCATCTTAGGGTTTGCATTAAACTTGTTTGTAAAAATTCAGAACTTCTTGCGTACCAGTAACCATGTTCAACAGATGCCCAGGTTTGCATCAAACCAACAGGCAACAGACTAAAAATAACCATCGCAAATAATCCAAAATTGATTAGCCAGAAAGACCATCTAAGCGGCTTCTCATTCCATTCTATATCGGGTCTAATTCCTCTGAGTGAAAACAACATTAACCCAATACCGAGCATACCATAGACTCCGAATAATGCAGCATGTCCATGAAGCGGAGTTGTATTTAATCCCTGCATATAATAAAGTGCAATCGGTGGATTGATCATAAATCCAAATAATCCCGCTCCAAGCATATTCCAAAATGCAACCGAAACGAAAAAGTTAATTGGCCATTTATATTTTTTTACCCACTCAGTCGCACGAGAAAGTTTAATATTTTCCCACGCTTCATATCCAACAAACATTAATGGAACAACTTCAAGTGCGCTAAAGACAGATCCGAGTGAAAGAACTACCATTGGTGTGCCAGAAAAATATAAATGATGAAGCGTTCCTATAATTCCACCTGATAAAAATATTGTTGCAGAAAGAACTGTTGCCTGCCCTGCAGTTTTAATCGATACCAATTGAAGTTTTGCAAAAAGAAAAGCAATAACTACTGTTGCAAATACTTCGAAGAAACCTTCAACCCAAAGATGAACAACCCACCAACGCCAGTATTCAGCAATAGCAAGATTAGTATGTTTGCCATACATCAAAGCTGCGCCATAAAAAGAAGCAATAGCAATTGTTGAAATTAGAAATAAGGTTAGAATAGGTTTTTGTTCATCGTTTTTCTTAAGTGCAGGTCTAATGGCGCGCCACATCAAAAATAACCATAGGAATAATCCAATAAGCAATGCTATCTGAAAAAATCTTCCAAGGTCAATATATTCGTAACCGCTGTGTCCAAAGTAAAACCAAAACTGATCAGGTAACAAGTGCTTTATGCTCAACCATTCACCCGCCATTGATCCGAGTACAACAACTAATAATGCAACGAAAAGGACATTTACCCCTAACCTTTGACCTTTCGGTTCTTCCCCGCTTACAGCCGGTGCAATATACAAACCCGCAGCAAGCCACGCTGTTGCTATCCAGAAAATACCGAGTTGTGTATGCCAGGTTCTTGTAATTACATAAGGAAGAATTTCTGCAAGAGGGATTCCATAAAAAGCTCCGCCTTCAACTCCGTAGTGCGCGGTGATAACTCCAAGAAATATTTGCAGAAGAAATAATCCAGATACGATCCAAAAATACTTAATAACTGCTTTCTGCGACGGTGT
Organism: Ignavibacteriales bacterium; assembly: GCA_016709155.1. NCBI lineage: Bacteria > Pseudomonadati > Ignavibacteriota > Ignavibacteria > Ignavibacteriales > Ignavibacteriales bacterium. The sequence goes on from JADJEI010000001.1 coordinate 974,883, forward strand.
TACAACTGCTCCAAGAAGCGGATCTTTTAAAGGCATTTTATTGTGCTCAATTTCACCTCTATTTGCAGCATAGTACCAAGCCATTCCACCTATACCAAGTAAAAGTATAATTATACTTACTCCGGTCCAGACAATTGTATCCGGCGTTGGGACGTTATTAATTAATTCTTCATGAGGCCAGTTATTTGTGTAGGTAACATTGTCGTTCGGTCTGTTTGTTGAAGCAGCCCATGCACTCCAGAAAAAGAAGGCATTTAATTTTTTAAGTTTTTCAGGATCGCTTAATGCATTTTTTTGAATTGCGTATTCATCTTTTCCGTTAGTAAATATTTCGCTGTAATGTTTTATATTTATTTTGATTGCTTCAAACCGCGCATCATTGATCGTAATATTACCAGTGCGCTTATCATAAGTATTAATTTTATAAATCTTTTTTAATCCTGCTTTAAGCAACGCTTGTTTTTCCGAGGATAACTTATCGAACTCAATATTGTATTGATGTTTAGCCCAGATATTAAGTACTATAACCGCCTCGCGATGCAGCCAATCTGCAGTCCAATCAGGTGCAACATAACTGCCGTGTCCCCAAACGGAGCCGGATTCCATTCCACCCATAGCCTGCCAGATATTTTGTCCATCTTGAATATCTGATTTTGTAAAAACCAACTCACCACTTTCGGTAACAAACTTTTCAGGAATCGGAGGTTTTTGTTGATAAATTTTTACTCCCACCCAACTTAAAACAGTAAATGATATTACAATTACCAGTGAAAATGCTATCCAATATTTTTTCATCTAATAACCCTTAAATGTTTTTAATGTTTGTTTTCGTTATGTGTATCGTTAATGTCTTCACCTTTGAAAAGTCCCTCTACATAATGAATGAAATGAACATAAGCTTCACCATATTTTCTTCCAGCCGTAACGTCATTCACATCATAATTTTTCTTTGATTGAAGGTTATCGAATAAATCTTTTACTTTTGAATGATATTTTTTATCTAAATGAGTTAAGATATTTTCCACAGAATTTTTCTCAATTGCAATATCCGCAGCTTCAATTCCTTCTGCTGGATGATATCCAACCGGTTTAAGTCCGGTATATGGTTCACCTTCACCCATCCTGTGAACTCTTACAACAGTTTCAAAGAAATACATATCGGCAAGTTCTTTTGCTTCAGGACTTAATGTTCGCACTTTATTCACTTTATCGAACATTGCTTTTATTTCCTGTTCGTCTTCTGCTCTTACCCAAACAAACACATAATTTAAGTTTCCTGTTTCAAGAGCTTTTTGAGATGCTTTAACAACCGGTCCCTCCACAGAATCACAGTGCGCAGAAGCTGTGTTTGTAAATATGAAAATAAATGATGCTAAAAATAGCATCGCTGCAATTTTTGATTTGTGTAACATAATATTTCTCCTAACTTATTTTTAGTTATATTTTTTCTGAATGATTGTGAGAATGAAAGTTGTATCTTCCAGCGCTTCAACATCGTGAGGAATTGCTTTTTCTAAAACAATGAATCCATTGGATTCTGCAATAACTTTTTCTTCTCCGACAATAAAATTAATCTTTCCAGATAGCACAAACAATGTTATCGGTCCTTCAACTTTGTGTTCGTGTAATGTAGCTCCTTTACGCAGAGATATTAACACTACGCGTAAGTTTGAGTTTTTTTGTAAAGTGACAGCGTTACGATCTCCGTTCAACCAAGCGTTTTCACTCTTTAACTTATCTGTTTCCGTGTCTATTGAAAAAGACAGCAACGTATCTTTAAGTTTTCTCTCACTTAACTTTGGTCTTTCTTGTTCTGACATTTTAGTCTCCTTTTTTAATATGTAATCCAATTTCTGCTTTCTTTTCTTAAAAGAATAATATGTTTTTCACGGATAGCTGTTTTGAGTAATCTTCCGAGAAATCCGACAAAAGTGACTTTCTTAAAAAACGGCAAAGCTAACCAACCAATAGCAAGATGTTTTCCAAGACTTACAACTTCGCCCAAAACTTTCGGATGATACATTTTTTTAGGTTTGCCAAATATTTCTGCATAAATATTTTCCGCAGCTAATCTGCCTTGCTGAAGTGCAAACTGTGCTGCAGCGGGAACAGGATTGCCAGTAACCGGATTTACTGCATTAGCGCTATCACCAATTGCGTAAATATATTTATTGTTTTCTGATTTCAAATACTCATCAACAATTAAACGACCAACTGAACTTGTTTTTAAACCACCGCGTTTAATTAAATCTGAAATACGAATCCCGCCGGTCCAAATAAAGTTTTTAGATTTAATTACATTGTTATCGGAAAGAAAGACATCATCCGCTGTTCGTTTTATAATTTTTGAACCCAACAAAATTTTAATACCTTTTTCGATAAGACGATTTTTTATTCTTTCAGAAAAATTTTCATCCATAAATGGAACCAATCTGTTAGCAGCTTCAATCACAATGATTTCCACATTACTTTTATTAATATTGAAATTAGAAACACACTTTGAGGTATGATCTGCTAATTCACCAGCAAACTCCACTCCTGATAAACCACCGCCGCCAATCACAAAACGAAGATTTTCTTTCCTTATTATTTCATTTTTTTCAGATGCAGCACTCGCACATATATTTGAAATATGCTCATAAATTTTATCAGCATCATTCAATGTTTGTAAAGCGAAAGAATGTTCTGCCATTCCGGGAATATTGTAGTAATTAACCTTACTGCCGATTGCAATTATCAGAAATTCATAGGGCAGCAGTTTATCATGTATTTGGACAGTTTTATTTTCAACATCAATATTTTTTACTTCGCCAAGATGAAATTGAATTTTTTTGTTCTTTAATATTTTGTAAAGGGGAATTGAAACCTCAGCATTGCGAACAGCAGCTTCATGCAATTGAGTTTTAATTGTGTGAAATGGATTCCTATCAATAAGATGAACTTTAAAGGTAGGATGTTTTTTTAATAATCTTTCGATTCGTAACGCGGCGGTAAGTCCGCCGTATCCTGCTCCGATGATGACAATATTTTTCAAATCGTTATCTTCAATTAATTCTTTCACCTTTGTTTGCACAATTTCTTCCTTAGGCTCGAAGAATTTTGGAATAAGTTCATTGAATGATTCTCTATAATGTGCGCGCGCAATAATATGATCTCTCCCTTTGTATTCAGTCAACATAAACTCATCAAGAAATTTTTCAATATATTCTTTTGTTAGCTTGTTCATTATATACATTATCCTTTGTGAAAACCTTGTATGTTTAAAGTACAATAAAAGAAATTTATTTAACCTCTCTCTGGTTAAGTTTACATAAAAGACATCTACTTTATATTTTCTTAATTGCATCCATAGGACAAACGGCGATACATTTAATTTTATTTATACCGGCACACTCATCACATATTTCAGTTACAATAAAATAATGTTCGTTTGAAATAGGCGCTAAACTCTTTCCATTATTCTTCAGACTTTCGCCGGACTCATAGATTGCTTCAGTTGGACATTCAACTGCACACGCACCGCAATTGATACAATCATTAGTTATGATCATTGACATTAAAACTTTTCTCCTTTTGCTACTTGATAGTGACTTACGACTTATTTTATAATGCAAACATCTACTTGAAAATTAAAAGAACAGCTAAAATCTTTAGTGATAAAAAATTTAGAACCGTTTCTATTCAAGCAATTGCCCAACTACTTTCTCTCCTCACTTAATTTTTTGAGCTACCCATCCGCAATGTATAAATGAATTATAGAATCGATTAATTTTTTCAAATCCTGCTTCTGTTAACAACTTTAGTAATTCTTGTTCGTTAATTAAATTTTGCTTACTAGCTTGAAGGAATATCTTGTCGACCAATTCTGGTGGTGCTCCTTCAAATTTCATAAAGTTTTTCCAGGACTTTGTGGTATTAATAAATTCTTCTTTATTTGGATCACTGAATTGATCTATTATGACAAGCTTAGCACCAGGTTTTAATCTTTTAGCGATATTATTGAGCAGCGAAATTTTATCCTTTGTTTCAGGAATAAATCGAAGTACAAATAGTAAAGTTGAAAAATCATATTCTTCTTTTTCAGGCAAACTTTCTACATAACCTTGATGCAACAAAACACGATTGCTTAGATTGGATTCATCAATCTTCGCTTTGGATAATTTTATCATTTCTTCTGAGGGATCAACACCAATCAAACGCCAATTCGGCATAAGATTTCCAAATGTCGTTAATTCAATTCCACTTCCGCATCCCACCACCAATACATTTGCAGCCTCGTGATGCTCCACTTCTAAAAGAGATAGCACCATAATAAAAAGCTGATTGTAACCAAAAATTGCTTTACGAGCAAGCTGTTCATAATTAGCTGCATTCTTTAAATTAAAATTCACACTGATAATTTTTTCTTTCATTTTAAAACTTTTCTCCTTTTGCTTCTCTGTATTGACTTCCAACCGCTCTAATTCTACCCCACATCGAATAGAAGAATAAAATCATTGCAACAACTTGTAGTGATGAGAATATCACAATTGCCGTATTCACCCAACTGATAAAGTAAAATGATGCTGTAACCTGAAATATAAATCGTAGAGCTGTTGAGATACTTAGCGTCCAGTAAGTAACTAAAATTAAATCCGGGTTGTAGTTTTTATCATCCTTTTCGGGACGCGGAAAAAACCACAATGCAACACCCATAATCATCATCATAACTGAACCAACGAGAATCAAGTGAGTATGTGCAGAAATTAATTCTTGCGTATAACCTGTTTGATAGATGTATTTAGCAAATGACATATAAAGCCCCGTTAAGATTCCAAGCACAAGAAATGCTAAGCTTGTTTTGATAAAATACCTTACTGTAGTAAACATATTCTTCTTTTTAGAAATTGATAATTATTATGTTTTCAATAGTTAACTTAATTGCATTTCGTATTAGAAGCCTTGACTTAAGTCAGATTATAATCGAATTATAATATTGTAATACATTTCTAAAATAAAATGCTATGCGATCTTGATTTAATTAATAATTTTTTTTAAATACTACTTGTCAAAATGAAATAATAGTTCTAATTTTATATCGGACTTTTTATTCCGATTATAATGATCCAGTTCTAGTTTCTATGATTAAAAAAGAGAACCAGAAATGATTAAAATATATTTACTGATAACACTAAGCTGCTTCTTCATGTTTATGATTTCGGGGCGTGCTCAAAATCAAGGTGAGCAGCTCTTTAAGCAAAAATGTACAGCTTGTCATACTTTAGGTGGGGGAAAATTAGTTGGTCCTGATTTAGCGAATGTAAATGCAAGAAGAACGGAAGAATGGATTATAAAATTTGTTCAATCTTCACAAAGCGTAATTAAGTCTGGCGACACCACTGCAGCAGCAGTTTTTAATCAACACAACAAAGTTGTAATGCCCGATCAGGACTTGACTGCTAATCAAATAAAATCAATTATAAATTATGTAGCAACCAACAGTCCCGATGCAAATAATCCCAATCAAAAAACACCATTACAAATATTTGACGCCTCTTCAATAACCTCAACAGATATTGAAAGAGGGAAAAATATTTTGAAGGATTAACTAAACTCACCAACGGTGGTCCGGCTTGTATTTCCTGTCATAATATTAATAATCAGTCAATGTTTAATGGTGGACTTTTAGCAAAAGATCTTACTACTGCATTTACACGCTTAAGTGCTGCTGGAGTTGATGGTATTATTCGAAATCCACCTTTCCCTGCTATGGTTAATGCCTTTGGTTCAACTCCACTAACTGATAAAGAAGCTAAGGACATACTTGCTTTTTTGTATTATACAGATAGCAAAGGGGAAGTCAATCTAAGTCCAATACAAACACAATTTGATTTGTTGATAGGAATTATAATAGGAGTAAATATAGTACTCGGGATATTTTTCCTGATGTGGCAAAGGGTTAAAAAGTACAGCGTAAATTTTTTTAATAATTAAATGGCAGTCTAATGAGCTGGATAAAAGATATTATTTCACCCGATACAAGAAAATGGGAAGAGTTTTACAGGAATAGATTTCAGCATGATAAAATAATTCGCAGCACACATGGCGTTAATTGCACCGGCGGCTGTTCATGGCAAATTCATGTTAAGGAAGGAATTGTAGTTTGGGAAACTCAGCAATTAGATTATCCGCTGCTCGAAGATGGACTCCCTCCTTATGAACCAAGAGGATGCCAAAGAGGAATTTCGTTTTCATGGTATTTGTACAGCCCGCTTCGAATTAAATACCCGCTTATCCGCGGTGCTTTGATTGATGCTTACAGAGAAGAAAAACTTAAAACCGGCGATGCACTTTTAGCCTGGGAAAATCTTCAGAAGGATCCTGAGAAAAGAAAAAAATATCAGCAAGCTCGCGGTAAAGGCGGATTTAGAAGAACTTCCTGGGATGAGGTAAATGAAATAATTTCTGCAGCCAATATTTACACCGCAAAAAAATACGGACCGGATCGTGTAATTGGTTTTTCACCTATCCCTGCTATGTCTATGTTAAGCTATGCGGCAGGCAGCAGATTTCTTCAGTTATTTGGCGGAGTTAATCTTAGCTTTTACGATTGGTACTGCGATCTTCCAAATGCATCGCCTGAAATTTGGGGCGAGCAAACAGATGTTTGTGAAAGTGCCGATTGGTTTAATTCAAAAATGATTGCAGTGATGGGCGCGAACCTGAATATGACAAGAACTCCCGATTGCCATTTCTTTGCAGAGTCTCGGCATAACGGTACAAAAGCAATTGTCTTTGCCCCGGATTTTAATCAGGTTGCTAAATATGCCGATCAGTGGGTGCCGCTTCATGCTGGCAGCGATGGAGCATTTTGGATGGCTGTTACTCATGTTATTCTAAAAGAATTCCATCACGAACAAAAGACTCCCTATTTTCTAAACTATGTAAAAAAATATACCGATTCACCTTATCTTGTTGAACTTATTAATGAAAACGGTACATACAAACCAGGCAAACTTGTAAGAGCTAATCAAATATATGAATACAAAGATATTCCCAACGGCGACTGGAAATTTTTAAACATTGATTCACAATCTGGAAAACTTGTTGTTCCAAAAGGCAGCGTTGGACACAGATGGGATTCGAAGCAAGGAGATTGGAATCTTAAGTATGAAAATTCAACAGACAACTCACCCTTCGAACCGTTATTAAGTTTAGCCGAAACACATGATGATATTTTGCTAGTGGAATTTGTTGAGTTCGGTTTGAATATGAAAAAGTTACGCGGGGTTCCGGTTAATTTTATTGTATCAATTGATGGAAAGAAAATTCCCGTCACTACCGTTTATGATTTAACAATGGCGCAGTACGGAGTTGATAGAAATTTGGGCGGCGATTATCCAAAAGAATATTCAGATAAAGATTCTTCCTACACCCCTGCCTGGCAAGAAATTTTTACGGGTGTTGATTCAAAAACAGTTATCAGCTTTGCGCGTGAGTGGGCTAACACTGCAATTAGCACCGAAGGCAAGTGCATGATAATTATTGGCGCCGGAGTCAATCACTGGTTTCATAACAATCTTATGTACCGTGCGGGAATTATGGCTTTGATGCTGTGCGGCTGTGTTGGTAAAAACGGCGGCGGATTAAATCATTATGTCGGTCAGGAAAATTAGCGCCAACCGATTCATGGGCAACAATTGCATTTGCAAGAGATTGGGTTGATGCAGTGCGCCTTCAGCAAGCTCCTATCTGGCATTATATAAATACTTGTCAGTACCGATATGATGGGCGTACATCAAAATACAATACGGCGCCGGAAAATGAATTAACAAAAAAGCACATGGCAGATTTAATTTTTAAATCTGTACGAATGGGCTGGATGCCTTTCTATCCACAGTTTAATAAAAATACACTTGAACTGAGCAATGAGGTTGAATCCAAAGATCCCGAAGTAATAAAAAAATTAATTTTAGAAAAACTCAAATCGAAAGAAATAGAATATTCTGTCGCTGACCCCGATGCAGATATTAATTTTCCAAGGTTGTGGTATATCTGGCGTGGTAATGCAATAGCCGGAAGCATGAAAGGACACGAGTTTGCACTCAAACATTATCTTGGAACTCATACAAATCTAATCGCCAAAGACAATGAAGAAAAAACCGAAGAAGTAAAATGGCACGATATAGCTCCGGTTGGCAAAATGGATTTAGTTGTTGACTTAAATTTTAGAATGGATTCCTCCGCCCTTTATTCTGATATCGTTCTGCCCGCAGCTTCGTGGTATGAAAAAAATGATTTGAACAGTACTGATATGCATTCATTTATTCACCCTTTATCGGCAGCTATTGCGCCAGTGTGGGAAGCAAAAACTGATTGGGAAATTTTTAGAAACATAGCTTACGCAACAAGTCAATTAGCCAAAAACATTTTAATCATCCTCAGATTGATATTGTTACTGCTCCTCTTGCACACGATTCACCTGATGAAATTACTCAACCTAAAATTAAAGATTGGTATCTTGGCGAATGCGAAGCTATCCCCGGAAAAACGACTCATAAGATAGCTGTAGTCGAAAGAGATTACACAAAGATTTATGATAAATTTATTTCGCTTGGACCAAACGCAAAAACCAAAGGTATGGGAGCGCACGGCAATCATTATAAATGCGATGACTTTTATGATGATATGATAACGTCGAATCACTTCCCTACTGAAAATATTGAAGACAAAGTTTATCCATCATTAAAAGAAGATGTCTCCGCGGCAAATGCCGTTCTATATCTTTCTTCTCTTACCAACGGTGAACTAACTCACAGAGCTTATAAATATATGGAATCAAAAACCGGATTAGTGCTTGCTGATCTTGCTGATGGAAGTAGAGATGTAAGAATTAATTTTAAGGATTTACAAGCTCAGCCGCGAAGATATAATACGTCACCGGTTTGGTCTGGTTTAATGAATAACGGAAGAGCTTATTCAGCTTTCACTTATAATGTTGAAAGATTAGTTCCCTGGAGAACTCTTACCGGACGCCAGCACTTTTATTTGGATCACGAAATGTACATCGCATTTGGTGAAAACCTTCCAACATACAAGCCATCACCTAAACCGGAAGTCTTTGGTGACTTGAAAGAAACATTGAAAGACGGCAATGCAAAAGTTTTAAATTGTTTGACACCTCATGGTAAATGGCATATTCACTCAACCTATATGGATAATTTAAGAATGTTAACTCTTGGAAGAGGAATGGAACCTTGCTGGTTGAGTGAAGAAGATGCAAAAGAACTTTCAATAAATGATAACGACTGGGTCTAAGTTTATAACGATAATGGGGTTTACTGCACACGTGCAGTAGTTAGCTCTCGAATTCCAAAAGGAGTTTGCATAGTTTACCATACCGTTGAGCGCACTATTTCAATTCCAAAATCGCAAGTACGCGGAAATAAAAGAGGCGGTATGAATAACAGTATTACCAGAATACATTTGAAGCCAAATTTTCTTGCAGGTGGATACGGACAGTTCTCTTTTCATTTTAATTATTGGGGACCAAGTGCACCGAATCGTGATACGCATGTAGTTGTTAAGAAAATGAGCAAGGTAGAATTTTAATTTATGGGTGTCGTGTACAAAATAAAATTTTTAATAACCACGACTTTTAAGTTGCGAAATCCCCGATCTGAGGGGTCTGTTGCGTAATTCTCATTCCGAACTTGTTTCGGAATCTTGGTTTGCAATTTTACAAGAAAACAGATGCTGAAATAAATTCAGCACGACAATTTTCAGTTATACAACAGACCCTGAAGGTCGCGGCAATTCAAATAAAGAAATCGAGCCAGGTTACTAAGTAATAAATCGCAAGAAATAATCAATAATAAATAATAAATTATGAACGTACGATCACAAATCTCAATGTTGTTTCATCTTGACAAATGCATTGGCTGCCATACCTGCTCAATCGCCTGCAAAAATATCTGGACCGACCGAAAAGGCGCAGAATATATGTGGTGGAATAATGTTGAAACAAAACCCGGAACAGGTTATCCAACCAAATGGGAAAATCAAGACATCTATAAAGGTGGATGGAAGAGAAAAGAAAATGAAAACATCTCTTTAAGAGGATCGGGCAAGTATAAAGGTCTGCTTAATATTTTTCACAATCCTTATCTCCCATTATTGGAAGATTATTATGAACCCTGGACATATAAATATCTTGATCTGATTGAATCGCCTCAAGGAGATGATCAGCCGACAGCACGACCGGTTTCATTAATAACTGGAAAGTCGATTGATATTAAAACAGGTCCCAACTGGGATGATGATTTGAGCGGTACCCCGGAATATGCACGGCACGATCCAAACATTAAAAATTTATCACCGGCAGAGCAAGAAGCTATGTTTCAATTGGAAAAAATGGCTATGTTTTATCTTCCGCGAATTTGTAATCATTGTTTAAATCCTGCTTGCGTTGCATCGTGCCCGTCCGGCGCTATTTATAAACGAGGCGAAGATGGAGTTGTACTGATTAATCAGCAAGTCTGCCGTGCATGGAGGATGTGCGTTACTGCGTGTCCTTATAAAAAATCTTATTATAACTGGAGCACCGGCAAATCTGAAAAATGTATTTTATGTTATCCAAGATTAGAGGCAGGTCTCGCACCTGCTTGTATGCACTCGTGTGTCGGAAGAATTCGTTATCTCGGTGTACTTCTTTATGATGCAGATAAAATTCAAGAAGCAGCTTCGGCGCCTGATGATGAATTGATTGATCGCCAGCTTGATTTGATTTTAGATCCATTTGATGAAAAAGTAATTCAATATGCAAAAGAAAATGGAGTTGCAGATTCAACAATTGCAGCAGCACAAACTTCTCCCGTTTATAAATTTGTAAAAGTTTGGGGATTGGGACTTCCGCTGCATTCCGAGTTTCGCACATTGCCGATGCTGTTTTACGTTCCGCCGCTATTACCTGTTATGGCTTCCCTAAATGATACCGACAACAGTGAACAATCCGGAAAGCTCGATCCAATTGCAAAGTTCTGGAATAGAGATTCTCTATATGATACCTCGACAAATGCTTTGTGGGGAACAATTGAGCAAGCAAGATTTCCAATCAAATATATGGCAAATATGTTTGGAGTTGTAAACGAAGGAGTAATCAAAAATGTTTTAAGAAAACAATTAGCAGTTCGCTTACATAGAAGAAGTGTAACCGTCGGTGATATCAATAAAACATTAGTTGAAGATGCACTTAGTGAAGTTAGTTTGAAACCTGATGATGCAGACGACATTTACAAATTAACATCATTAGCAACTTTTGATGACCGTTTTAATATTCCCCCTGCACACCGAGAGCAAGCTTTGGAAATGCTTGAAAACACCAGCGATACTAAAGGTGCAACGGGATTTGGATTTAAGGAAAAACCTGTACGAGGTTTATAATTTATGAAAGAAAAAAATATTCAGAATCACTACGAAACTTTTGCATCATTCTTATCGTATCCGAATGAAGAAACGCTTATCAAGGTGGAGGCTGCCCAGGAATTTCTTAATAATAATTATCCTGACGCCGCACAAAGGATGACTGAGTTTACAGAATTTGCCAGAATTATTCCTCTCTGGAAGTGGGAAGAAATTTACACGCGTACATTTGATGTTCAAGCAATAACAACTCTTGATGTCGGCTATGTGCTTTTCGGAGATGATTATAAAAGAGGCGAGCTGCTCGTTAATCTCAGCAAAGAGCATATTAAAGCTGGTAATGATTGCGAAACAGAATTAGCCGACCATTTGCCAAATTTATTTCGGCTATTCAACAAGGTAACCGATAAAGATTTTAAGGATGATCTTATTTATTTAATCATTAAACCTGCACTAAAAAAAATAATTGCTGAATTTGACAGCAGAAATATTGAAAAGAAAAATAAGGTTTACGAAAAACATCATCGCACTCTTATTCAATTTGAAAATAATTATGCAACAGTTTATCAAGCCTTGCTGCAAACTTTACTGTTAGTGTTGAATCAGGATTTTACTGACGATCGAAAAGCTGCTGCTGATGATAGTAAGTTTACAACCAAATTTGCAAATGAAATGGAAATTCCGGATTAGGAGAATTTATGAATGCGCTAAATAATTTTTTGTTTATTGCTTTGCCTTATATCGCACTTTTTGTTTTTCTAATTGGCTCTATCTATCGCTATAAGTCAAAAAAATTCACATACTCATCTTTGTCCTCACAATTTTTGGAGACGAGAAAATTATACTGGGGTTCGCTTCCCTTCCATTGGGGAATAGTATTTTTATTCTTTGGTCACTTAATAGCTTTTACAATTCCGCAATCAGTGCTTCTTTGGAATCAGCAGCCAGTTCGTTTGGCAATACTGGAAATTACAGCTTTCGTTTTTGGTATTATGACATTGGCGGGACTTATAAATTTATTTTATAGAAGAATAACTAATCCGCGCATTCGCATTGTAACAAATTACATGGATATAATTCTTGAAATACTTTTACTTGCTCAAATCTTTTTAGGATTGTGGGTCGCTTATGGTTTCAGGTGGGGTTCTTCATGGTTCGCTATAGTATTAACACCTTACTTGTATTCTATCTTCACTCTTAATCCCCAAATTGATTCTATTGTTATGCTGCCGGTTGTCGTGCAGCTTCATATCATAGGCGCATTTTTAATTGTTATGATTATTCCTTTTACAAGATTGGTTCATTTTCTTGTTTATCCGTTAAGTTATCTATGGCGACCATATCAAAAAGTAATTTGGAATTGGGATAGAAAAAAAATAAGAAGCCCAAAAACAGATTGGACAATTCATAAACCAACCAATAACTGATTTAACAATATGGAAGAAAAGATTACAGGTAAAGCTCATCGTATATTATTCTTCAACACGCTCGCATTCACGATATGTTTTTCTGCGTGGATGTTAAATGGAACATTGGTTTCATTTTTAATTGATAACCATGTTTTTGATTGGAGCCCTGTACAAATTGGATGGCTTCTCGGTTTGCCTGTTTTAACTGGATCAATATTTAGATTACCTGTTGGGATGTTAACCGATCGTTTCGGTGGACGAAATATTTTTAGTTTGCTCATGTTAATTTCTGCCGTGCCGATGTTTCTTCTTTCTTTTGCAAATTCATATTTTTTATTTCTCCTTTGCAGTTTTGGATTTGGACTAACCGGTGCAAGTTTTGCAGTTGGAGTTGCCTATACTTCTGTTTGGTATCCAGCAAAGTGGCAAGGAACTGCACTTGGAATTTTTGGATTTGGTACAACAGGTGCAGCATTAACTACTTTAATCACTCCTTCAGTGTTACAATTTTTAACTGAACACGGAAAGAATATTGAAAGCTGGCGTACGCTCCCGATCATTTATGCAGCAATACTTCTTCTAATGTCAATATTATTTTATCTCTCTACTGAAAATAAAAAACCTGAACTTAGCGGAAAAACATTTACTAAACTGCTTGAACCCTTCAGAAATGTAAGAGTCTGGCGTTTCGGACTTTATTATTTTCTTGTCTTCGGATGTTTTGTTGCCTACTCACAATGGCTGGTGCCATATTATCTAAATGTATATTACATGTCATTCGTGCAGGCAGGAATGATTGCAAGCTTGTTTAGTTTTCCAGACGGCATTGTGCGTACATTAGGCGGGTGGTTATCAGATAAGTACGGACCGCGCAAAGTTCTTGTTTCGGTTTTTATTGCATCAACTGTGCTGGGATTATTATTGGTCTTCCCAAAAATGGAATTGTATTCTCCCGGTAAAGGAATAATTTCAAAGAACAATGGATTAGTCACGTCAATATCAAAAAAATCAATTACTGTGGATGATAAAGAATATCCTCTTACTTCTTTAAAAAGTAATTCTGATCTTAATGAAAATGATTTTATAGTTTTTCCAAAAAAAATTATGTGGCAGGAACCCGCTGTTAAAGTTGGTGATACTGTAAATAAGAATCAGCTTATCGCCAAAGGAATTACGAAAATCAATTTTCAGGCAAATGTAAATATTTTTGTTTTCTTTGTTCTATTATTAGGAATTTCTTGGGGACTCGGTATGGGCGCAGTGTATAAATTTATTCCGATGTATTTTCCAAATACAGTTGGCGTAGTTGGCGGCACAGTTGGTGTATTAGGTGGACTCGGTGGATTTTTTGGTCCTATTTTATTTGGTTACCTATTAGAGTTTACAGGTTTATGGACAAGCAGTTGGATATTTATATTTTTACTTTCACTCGCTTGCCTAATTTGGATGCAGTTAACTATTAATAAAATGAATAAGCGAAATGCAACTTAGTATTGGAGAAGTTATAAAATTTTATTCCATATTTTTTGAAATGGCTAATTCGATTATAGTTATAGTGGTATCAAAAATTTAATTTGGAGAAAAAATGAAACTATTTAATTCTATCACTTACTGGTTGGATAAACATAGTGATGTTGCATATTCAATCATTCGTATATTTCTGGGAACAGCATTGTTTGTAAGGGGCGCAATCCTGGCATCCGATCCTGCAACTCTTACTCAACTCGCTGGCAGTAATCAGTACTATTGGTGGTATTCTTACATAATCGTTATTCATATTATCTGCGGACTCTTTATGGCGATAGGTTTTGTTGGTCGGATTGCTGCATTATTACAAATACCTATTCTTTTTGGCGCTGTTTTCTTTCTACATCTTCAGCAAGGGTTGATGACTGTAGAACAATCATTAGAATTATCAGCATTGGTTCTTGTTCTTTTAATAACCTTTTTCCTTTTTGGATCCGGTGCATTCTCTGTTGATAATTACATTGCAAAAAGGCAATCAATTAAATAATTGCGCGATTTAAAGATTGAGAAATTTATGAACAATAACGTTGAATTTAAACCAATCAATGATCCATTAAAAAGACTTGTAGAGAAGGATATTATAGGAGAAGAGTTATCGCCTTTTGATCCGCCGGATGCTTACAATCCTCAGAATATTGGGTCAATGTCTTATGATCAAATGCATCCATTCCTTCAGAAATTAATTGATGAACATAAAGTCTATACGAATGTATTGAACAACTTTGAAGCAGCATTAATATACTGGCGAAATAACAATTGGATTTTTAACGATGAAATAAATGAAAAATTCAAAAAGTTTTTTACATTCATAGATGAGAACGTCCCGCTGCATAATCAGAAAGAAGAAAAGAAACTCTTTCCACTTTTGCATAACAAACTTATTGAGACAGGTGAACACAATTCTAAAGACTCCTCGCTAACCGGTATAAATATCATGGAAGATGAACACATTAAAGTTGCACAGTCTGCCGCCATCGTTTTTAATTTTTTAGGATTAGGTTCCCGATTGCCAGATAAACGTTCACAAGAGATTACTTTTGAAGCTGCATTCGATCAAGGAATCGCAATTGTAGAAACGATGAAACTTCACATATTCAGAGAAGAAAATATTCTGTTTCCGCAGGCGATGAAATTATTTAATTCATCCGAATTTGAAAAACTGGATTGAATTGAACACACTTATAAACCTATGTAATTGAAACTATAATTGTTCTTTAAAATATTTTCTCCGAGTTGTTGAGTCTAAGTTTCAATGATTGTCATTCCCGCGAATACGGGAATCTATAAAGCAGATATGAATATGATTCATCAACCGTTAGGGTAAGTTCGGAAACGAACTCGCCTGCCCGACGACAATTTGTTGTCCCTTTGCGAAGGAGAGTTTTATGTAGATGATTGAAAAATAATCACTTATATTTATTGAACCCTGCAAATGCAAAGCGGGGTTTTTTTATTTAATTATGGTAACACAGATTAGTAATCTGTGCTACAAAATCTAAAAAAGGAGTAACTACAATGTCACAAATACCAAAACAATTTCAAAAATTCACGGAAGATTATCCGCAAGTTGCGAAAGCGTACGAAGCGCTTGGCGATGCAGTTCACGCTGCGGGACCAATGGATGAAAAAACAAGAGCACTAATCAAACTTGCAATTTCAACCGGTGCAAGATTGGAGGGCGCTGTTCATTCACACGCACGTAAAGCATTGAAAGCCGGATGCACAGCAGAAGAAATGAGACAAGTTGCTTTGCTTTCACTGCCAACGATCGGACTTCCTTCGATGATGGCTGCATTAAGTTGGATTGATGATATCATTGAGGATAAAAAGAAATGATTGAAAATCTTATCAATCTTTTTCTCGCCTTCTTAAAAGTAGGTTCGTTTTCTTTTGGCGGGGCTTACTCTCTTATTCCGCTAATTGAAACAGAAGTTGTAAAAAATCATCAATGGCTGAGTAACGATGAATTCTTAAAAGTACTTGGAATGGTCGAAATTTTTCCCGGTGCAATTTCAATTAAGTTTGCAACTTACACCGGCTATAAATCTGCCGGCATATTAGGAGCAATTGCAGCAAATCTTGGAAATATTTTTACACCGGCAATCTTGATTTTGTTTAGCACCTACATCTATTCAATCTATGAAAAAAATGTTCTTGTAACCAAGGCATTTGATGGAATTAAGTATGCAGTAATCGGAATGATTGCAGCAATTATGTATCAATATGCAGTGAAGAATGGAAACCATTTGCAAGAATTCGTTTTGTTAGCCATTGGCGCGGCGCTTATAATCTTTTTCAGATTACATCCGGCGTATGTGGTTATCATTGCTGCGATAATTGGAATGATGATTTTGTGAACGAAAAACATTTAACCACCAAGTATTACAAAGGATCCGTCAGCCGACGGACACAAAAGAACACAAAGAAAAACTTCGTGAGCCTTAGTGGTGAAAAAATAATATGAAACTGATAGACAACTTCAATCGCATTCACGATTATGTTCGCATTTCACTGATTGATAAATGCAATCTAAACTGCATTTATTGCAATCCATCAAATTCTTTTGTTCACTTTGATTCAAAAAAATCCATTCTAACTTATGAAGAGTTGTATCGTTTGATAAAAATCCTTGTGAGAGATTTGGATGTGCGAAAAATTCGCTTTACCGGTGGCGAACCGCTTATCCGCAAAGATGTAATAAAATTTTTCCAGTTGATTTCTTTGTTAAAGCTGCAGTACAATTTTGAAATAGGTATTACAACTAACGGAACACATTTATTTGATAAAATTGAATTGCTCTATCAATTTGGTGTTGACGGCTTAAATGTAAGTCTTGATACGTTGAGTAAGAATAAATTCATTGCAATAACCGGCAAAGATTATTTTGAAGAAACTCTTGCAGCAATTCAGAAAGCTGTTACAATTGGTTTTAAGTCAGTCAAGATTAATATGGTAATTATTAAAAATATAAATGATAATGAGTTGAATACATTCATTGATTATTTCAAATCATATCCAATCACTCTTCGGTTTATTGAATATATGCCGTTTGCCGGAAATCAATGGGATAATTCAAAATTCATAAGCTGGCGGGAAATGAAATCTGATATTGAAAAGAATTTTTCTTTAAATGAAATTGAAAACGAGGGGAAAGTATCAAAGGATTATTTTGTTGATGGAATGAATCTTAAAATAGGGTTTATCAGTTCAATGTCAGATCATTTTTGTGATAGCTGCAATCGTTTACGAATAACTGCAACTGGACAAATAAAAAATTGTCTCTTCTCAAATCCATCTGAAATGAATTTAAAATCTTTGTTGGCTGATGAATCAAATTCAGATGAAGTAATTGTTGAGTTCATAAAAAATTCATTGCAAGCAAAATGGCTAAAGCATCCAAGTGCGGATGAATTATCAAAACTAAATCAAAACAATATGATGAGTATTGGCGGATGAAGAAAAAATTATCTCACATAAACAACACAGGCAAAGCAGAAATGGTTGATGTTTCTGAAAAAGAAATTACAACCCGCACTGCCGAAGCCTATGCCGAAGTAAAAGTATCGAAAGAAATTTTTAACGCGATTAAAAACAACACGGTAAAAAAAGGTGACGTGCTTTCAATTGCAAAGTTTGCCGGAATTCAAGCAGCAAAGAAAACGAGTGAGCTGATTCCACTCTGCCACAATATTTTCATTTCAAAAGTTGATATTGAGCTTAAGTTGAATCAAAAAAAATCTTCAGTTGAGATTACATCATTTGCAAAAACCACTGCACAAACCGGAATTGAAATGGAAGCATTTACAGCAGTTTCAGCCGCGGCTCTTACAGTCTACGATATGTGCAAAGTCATTGATAAAGCAATGGTTATCGGAGAAATAAAACTGCGCAGTAAATCTGGCGGGAAAAGCGGTGATTATTTCTATTAAAAATAATATCACAATAAAGAAGGAATCAAATTATGGTACAAGAAATAGAAAGCGTTATAAATAAGATACAACCACATAAAAATCTTGCAGGCAAAATAGCTGCAATCTCTATAAGTAAAAAGAGAGGCATTCCAAAAACTAATGTACCGTCCGCTCGATTGATTGAGAATTATGGAATTGATGGAGATGCTCACGCCGGGAATTGGCATAGGCAGGTTAGTTTGTTACCGCTTGAAAGCATTGAAAAAATGCGAATGGCAGGGTTACCTAAATTACGCTCCGGTGCATTTGCAGAAAATCTTACCATTGAAGGCATTACCTTGAACCAATTGCCGGTTGGTACAAAATTAAAAATCGGTAATTCGATTTTAATGGAGGTTACACAAATTGGTAAGGAATGCCACAGCAAGTGCGCTATATTCTTTAAGGTAGGAGATTGTGTAATGCCTCGCGAAGGAATATTTGCAAAAGTTATTTTTGGCGGTGAAATTTTTGTTAATGATGAAATTATTATATCGTAGAACAGATTAGTAATCTGTTCTACAATAATTTGGAGCATCTATGTATACATATAACGAAGCGCTCGAAATAATTAAAAATGAAATTGTGATATTAACTTTGCACACAGAAGAAGTTTATCTTCTTGATTCTGTAAATCGAATTTTGGCTGAAGATATAATATCCGATGTTGATCTTCCGCCGTTCGATAACTCTGCAATGGATGGATACGCAATAAAATTTAGTGAAAGAAATAAGTGGAATATCATCGGTGAAATTTCAGCAGGGAATTATTCTTCAATCAATCTTTCTGAAACTGATACTGTTTTAATCACAACTGGAAGCAAAATTCCAATTGAGGCTGATACAGTCATTCCGATTGAAGACTTATTTGTCGAAGGAAATATTCTGCATTTAAAACCAGATGCGTTTTATAAAAAAGAAATGAACATTCGAAAGCAAGGAAATGATTTGAAGAAAAATGAAGTAGCTGTTTCTCGCTTTACAAAAATAGATGCAAAAACAATTGCGGTTCTTGCAAGCTGCGGAAAAGAAAAAGTAAAGGTTTACAACAAATTAAAATTTGCGATAATGGCTACTGGTGATGAACTTATACCGATCAATGAGAAACCGACAGAAGATAAACTGCGCGTGTCAAATATTTATTCGCTTTATGCTGCCATTAAGGAAATGAATAACACAGTTATCAATCTTGGCTTTACAAAAGATGATCGTAAAATTATTAGTGAAAAGATCCGGACAGCATTATCAATGAATATTGATGTTTTAATAACAACGGGTGGAGTTTCTGTCGGTAAATACGATTTCCTGAAAGAAGTTTTTGAAGAACAGGGAGTGAAAGAAAAATTCTGGAAGGTAAATATTAAACCGGGCAAACCGATTTACTTTGGCGTTTACACAAAAGATGATAGAAGAATTTTAGTTTTCGGATTACCGGGCAATCCGGTTTCATCATTGGTAAACTTTTATGTATTTATAAAATCTGCAATTGATCAGATATCTAATCAGAAATCACTGGATAAAGTTACCGCAACATTATTAAACGATTTGAAAAAGAAAGATGGTAAAAGACATTTTTCGCGAGGGATCATTCAATATGAAGAGAATGAGTTTAAAGTAACATCAGAATTTTCTCAGTCATCGGGAAATCTTGTTGAAATGAGTCGAGCTAATTGTTTAATTGAAATAGAAGAAGAGAGAACAAATCCTAAAAAAGGAGAAAGAGTAAATTGTATACTGATATAACCGGAGTGATTCTTGCAGGAGGGAAAAGCTCCCGAATGGGTACAAACAAATCATTTCTTAAACTCGGAAATAAAACTATCATTGAAAGAATTGTCGATTTGATGAAATCAATTTTTTCTGATATAATTATAATCACAAATACAGCCGAAGATTATAAACACTTAAACCTATCTTTGTTTGAAGATATTTATAAATGGAAAGGACCTTTAGCCGGCATTCATTCAGCGCTTGTGAATTCTTCAACAGAAAAAATATTTGTTCTGTCCTGCGATGTTCCTTTAATGAGTAAAGAAATGATTGAATACATTATTGAATACAAAAGTGACAAACCAATTAAATTTTGCGAAGCTGCTGGTTATCATCAACCGCTGGTTGGAGTTTATTCAAAAGAAATATTGAATGATGTGGAGAAATTTATATCATCAATGGAAGTAAGCGATAAATCATTCCATCGTTTCTTGAAGAGTGTTGATGTGGAGATAATTCATCCTAATGATTTATCTATTTATAATGACGAGATTTTTTTTAACGTGAATAAGAAAGACGATTATGAAAAACTTCTTACTATTACCAGGCAAAGTTAGATTAATTTTCTTATCGTCTAATCACATCAATACTAATCTCATGCCTTTTACTAATGTCCACAACTTAAGTACAAAAAACATTAAACAGCACATTTATTCCAGCTAAAAGATATTTATTAAATAATCAATAATAAATCATAAATTATTTCACATTCCCAATTGTTCTTTTGCTTCGCGGGTCATTTTATCAGGCGTCCATTGCGGTTCCCAAACTAGATTTATAACTACTTTTTTCTCAGGCTCTAAATGTCCGACTACATTTTCAACCCATGATGAAATACTGCTGTGCATGGGGCAGCCGGGCGTTGTTAATGTCATCGTAATAATGTTTTCTTCGTCGTTGGATTCAACTTCGTAAACAAGTCCGAGATCAACTATATTAATTCCAATCTCGGGATCAATAACACCTTTAAGTACTTCGAGTATTTCTTCTTTGTTTGCCATAGTTTTTACTTTCTGAAAATTGTTATCATATTGAATAAAAAAATTATTGAACTGATGAACATCAATGAAAATGAAATCAACAATCCTGTTTCACTTCTAAACGATAATGAATATAGAGATCCAAAAATCGCTGTAATCATTAAATAGAATCCAACCTGTGCAGACTTTTCATTAAACATATCTTTTAACATTGGGACTTTTTCAATACCGACTTTACTGCTGTATTTATGATACCATACGAGGAACGGAACGATCTTGTACATTTGCCCAACAATCAGTATTGATATAAAACCGAAGATTATCATATAACCATAAACTAAAGTTATGTTGATAATATTTTCATAATCAACAAAAGCAATAAAGGTACCAAGCAAAGTTGTTAGTCCGAACATCAAGTATGCAACTGAAGAAAACCTGATCCCAATATCAAACTTTTTTCTGATTCTGTTTTTAAAGATGATATTAATTTGAAGTAGAAAAAATAATATTCCTAAAACTATTAATGCGATGAAAATGTAGTAAAGAAAAGTAGTGTCTTTGTAATGCATTATTGTAGAAATGCCGAGCAGACCAATGTTGATCATCCATAATGCCCGATTTCCATTTGTAAGCGCAAAGCCATGCGAGAGTGTAAACATCGGGATAAGCTTGAATGAAACTCCCATAATCACCATTGAAACCCAGCCGATAAAAGCAATGTGTGCATGCAAATTTAGATATTGAAGATGATCTAATTTTATGTACGGTGTCCAAAGATTAATTGCCAGTAATAATCCGGCAATTGCAGTAACAATCAAATAAAAAATTGCTGAGGCGAGATACCATGCTGTAACATTCCACTTCTTTACGCTTTTCATTGTAGCGATTATGTTGAATGAAAAAATGGACATTGCAAGATTAAGAAGTATTGCGGATGCCGTCATAATAATTCCGGTATCAAAAACCCAGAAGCAATAAACCAGACCGATAACACCGGGCATGTAAATCCAGAATTGAATCTCAGCAAGTTTTTCGCTGAACAATTTTGTTTCAAGCACAACCGGAACAAGCTGAAACATCGCACCAAAAATTATCATCGTTATCCAGCCAAGTGTTGCAACGTGATTGATTGATAATATTTTTGGCTGAAAATGATGCCCGTCAATTGAAGAATAGTTGAGTAATAAAAGCAGGTTAAGAACAACAAAGGAAATTATAGCTGCGGTAAAATATTTCGCAACAATTCTAAAAGGAGGCGCATAAGCAGAAACTATTGATTCGGATTGAATCATAATTAAGCATTCCTCTTTTTCGTTATTACGACCTTATAATAATTTTCTTCAATTTTATTTGATACTGCTTCGTACCCTCTTTCTTCCAGCTTAGGATAAAGCATCATCGGTTCGCGGTGATGATGAACTAACAGAAGAGTATTCTCATCAACCTGCGGCAGCGTTTCAAGTATTTTTATCATTGGTTCAGGTGGAACAAGTTCCCGCACATCTAATTCAATTACATTTTTATAATCAGTTTCATTTAAAGATGTTTTCTGCTTTTCAGAATTATCATTCTGAACTGCTTCCTTATTTTTATAAAAATAAATTCTAAACAAACCGTTTTCTTTTTCAGTCCAGTGTTCAAAACCTTTTTTAGCTAATACAGAATAAAGAGGAATAGGTTCAAAAGAATTTATGATTAATAACACTTCATCATCTTTTATTTCCTTTACAGCAGCCATAATATTTTGAAAAGGGTCAACGCCTGATTCCAATATCGGACGGACATCAAGTTGACGAATTTTTTCCGCGTTGATTTGATCAATAATGTTCGGTTTTTGATTTTTTGTTTCTTCGTTATTCATTTTCTTACTTTGGATTTTTTCAAGTTCAGTAGAAATATTTATTATTTTATTTAATTCGAAAAGCAGGTTGTATAAATCCACACCTGCAATTGAAGCTGCTTGCTCAACTGTTACTCTGCTTGCAAATGTCTTTCTGAGAATTTTATTATTCAACTTTTTAAAATGCGGACTAACTTTTATCAACACATCCAGAGTTTGGGGATGCTCAGAAAGCATTTTCGATATTTTTAAATCCTTGGTTATCATAAACGAGATGCACAGATTAAAATCTGTGCTACGAGTTTATTTTTTAGAAATATTAACGCGCCAAACTTCAGGACCCTTTTCCACGTACTCCCAACCAAACTGATTCGGTCTTTCAGCATTAAACTGATAATATAACGGCATTGGATCGTGATCATTAACCAATTGAAATCCTTCGCCATTTTTTAGTTCATCGAAAGTTGCAAAAATTGTTGGATGTTTTTCACGAACGGGAACTGGACGAATATCAAGTTGTTTTAATTCCAAATTAAACTCCTTTTGTTTTATAGATTGTTCTAATCCAAACATAGCAGATACAATATAGAATTTCCTTGACTTAAGTCAGATTTAGTGCTTTTTAAAGATAGATTTGGAATTGAAGTAAAGCGGTTCGGAATTGATGAAAATATTTTTACTTAGCCAGGTCCTTTAATCGTTTCATATCATTTACAAAAATCTTTTTTCCGTTAACACGGATTATCCCTTCATCCTGCAGTTTTTTGAATGAGCGTGATAATGTCTCAGTTATTGTTCCAAGATAAGAAGCAATTGTGGATTTTGGAATTGTCAGTTTAACAAATGGTTCAGGCAATTTTTCCGTTCCGGAAGTTTTTATTTCTTTTAATAAATATTTTGACAAACGATTAGTCACCTCTTTTGAGGAAAGATCCTCGATCTGATTAACGAGTGCTTTTAACCTTTTGGCAAATCCGGCTAACATCTTTAATGAAATCTCAGGCTCTTTGCAGATAAGTTCAAGAAATTTTTCTTTCGGAATAAAGAGAGTTAAACTTTCCTCAAGTGCCTCAGCACTAACTGGGTAGTTTCCGCCTTCAAATAAAGGGATATCTGCAAACGCGGTTAATGGACGAACAAGGTGCACAACAGATTCTTTTCCCTGACTCGATATTTTAAAAACTTTTACACTACCTTTTAGCAGAATATAGAATCCCAAATAAAAATCATCTTTATTAAATATTAGTTCATGCTTATTAAAGCTTTTTAATTTACTGAATGAAGAAATTTTTCGTAATTGTTCAATGCTTAGTTCAGAAAATAATGGAATATCTCTTAGTGTAGATTTTTTTCCTTCATTCTCAATTGTTGATGATAACTGATTCATATTTCGCATTGCGTCTTCGACACGACAAGAATTTGTTAAAAATAATATTATTTTCTTAAGTGTAAATAATAAACATTGTGGTTATTACGCAATTAAAATAAAAGGAATCAAACTCAATTTTCTTTCATTTTATGAATTAACTAATAATATTATTTTGAAGTCAGAATAAGTAATTGATTCATTGATTAAATACCAACGAGGATTCTTTGATAGTTAAATCTATTTTCTCCATATCAGTTTTTTTAAGTCTTATTTTTATTTTAACTAATTGCAACTACAACTCAAGCGCTGAATCAATTCCGAAAATTAAGTATGACTCGATATCTGATGAAAAACATTCGCTTATGAACTCACTATCGGAAGAGGGTGCTCTGCTGATTTATGGAGTTGATAATCCTGCCGATACTTTAAAATATCTTCAAGTGATTGAAAGCCTAAAACAAAATTATTTTTTTCCGAAGGTTACAATCAAAATGGCTGATAAAGTAAGTGATGAAGAATTAAAAAGTTCGGCATTGATAATTATTGGATCATACAGCTCGAATAAAATTTTACAGAATTTGAACGAACACCTTTTCGTCAAATTTCAAGCGAATAAATTTTTTTTTAACGATAACGAATACACAGGCAAAGATGAAACTGTTTCGTTAATCTCCCGCAATCCTTTCAACCCTGATAAATTGCTTATGATATTTTCAGGCAATAATAACAACTATGTTTATTCCAATTTATCTTTCAACTTTATCGGCGATTTAAGCATTTCTAAAAACAGTGAGCGGGAGTTTCTCGGCTTCTATAAATATAACAGCGAGCATAATTGGGTTATTGATGAATCTTCCTCAAGAAATTTTTCAAGGCAGAAACATGAATTGACTGACATCAGTTCGCATTACAATTATATTATTCATTTTAATGAGTTTGATGCCGATCAAATTCACAAAGAAGCAGCCAGGAACGATTCACTATTCGAAACAACAAATAAATTTTTTAACTCGCTGCTCATGAACAAAAAGACTGACATACATATTTATAAAAGTTTTGAGGATGAAGGATTAATCAGCGGAAATACACAATTAAATTTTATAAATCAAAAGGATTCATCCATTAACCTTGTCTTAAATGATTTTATAAACGGAAATGATTTTTCTGAAAATGCATTATTGCTATCCCGGCATTATTTAGGCAAAGCGAATTCAAAATTTTTGGAAGAAGGACTTTCAATTTATTTGTCTAATAATTGGCGTGGAAAGGGTTACGAGTATTGGGCATCAAAAATTTTCTTATCGAATAATATTCCGCCATTAAAGGAATTATTTGATAAAGATGAACTCGAGTTTACTTCATATTTAATTTATCAGCCGCTTGCAGGAGGTTTTGTTTCTTTCCTGATTGATAAATACAGCAGTGATTATTTTCTATCAAACTATTCGAGCTGGGATTTTGATTCGGATGACATTAATCAATTGGAAGGACAGTGGCATTCCTATCTTTCAAAATTATCTTCGAATTATAAATCACAAATTGAAAAAGATAATTGGATAGATGAACTGAAACTACCCTCCTTTCAGAAAGGTTTTTGCTTTGCGCACGTTGGTTATCAAATTTATAACGGCTACGCTTCTCAAAAAGCAGTTGAATCATTAAAGAAAATGAAAACACTTGGAGCTAATTCTTTTTCGATGACGCCATTTACTTACATGCGCGATCCAAATAACCCAATTGAGTTTAAATTCTGGGAATTTGCAGAGGGCGAGAGCATTGAGAGTATGATCAACTTGATGCAAGCTTCTCGCGATCTAAATTTGACCGCAATGTTAAAGCCTCATATTTATTTAGGAGAAAGTAATTGGCCCGGTACGATTGAAATGAAATCAGAAAAGGATTGGAAACTTTTCTTTGCTTACTATACAAAATGGATAATGCACTATGCAATGTTTGCAGAAATATATCACGTGCCGCTTTTCGTTATCGGAAATGAATTTTCAAAAGCTTCCGTTGGAAATGAGCACGCATGGATTGAGCTATCAAATAAGATTAGAAAAATTTATTCGGGTAAAATTATTTATGCTCCAAATTGGGGTAATGAATTTGAGAAACTGACTTTCTGGGATCACTTTGATTACATCGGGCTTAGCGAATATTATCCAATCAGTGATAAAGATAATCCCACAGATCAGGAATTGCTAAACGGCGCAGAAGCTGTTCTTAAAAAAATAAAAACGGTTCATAAAAAATTTAACACGCCGGTGATCTTTACCGAAGCTGGTTTTAGGGCTTCAAATGCACCATGGAAAACTGCACTTGAAAAAGATGGTCGTGATCAGGTAAATCTTATAAATCAGGCAAGATGTTATGAAGCTTTGTTTACAGCTATTCAAGATGAAGATTGGCTCGCAGGAATTTATTGGTGGAAGTGGCCCACTTATTTAGAATACAAGGGATTTACTTTCGGCGAAGGGTTTGATTTATACTCTCCGAATAATGACGGGACAGAAAAGGTGATTAAAAAATGGTATCAACAATTTTGAAATTTATGAGCTGATAAATTTTTTCATATTCAATGGGAAAAATTATTATTGAATTTTGATATCAGGATTAGTAAAAGTCTTCAGTAAAAATTCAAGCGCATTAATATTACGGATCGAATTTATTTCATGAGTATTGATCCTTCCGATCTCAACATCATTCCCATTCCGAAAAATAATTATCGGATAAAGCTTCTCTTTAGAATTCTTAGCTTCATAATCATCAATGTGCCAAAGCGTAATGTTATACTTTTCCTTTAACTCTCTAAACTTTTTGTTTTCTATAAATGCACCGTGAGTAATCTTGCATAAGTTGCATTGATATGTTTCCGGTGAAATTATTTTGTGTGCTAAATCAAACAAAGAATTAGCGGCTCCGCCTTTAGCATTATATATAAATTGAGTCTCCATTTAATTTCTAAACAGGTTTATTTTCCATACTTCTTATAAATTCTTAAAAACTCAGCTACGCTCCACGCCTGTGAAATACATCCTTTTGGGTTGTTTGGATAATCACCATCAAATATTTCTGATATAGTTCCCAATCCTACAGTTGATAAATGTGGAATAAAATCTTCAATTATTTTTTTTATTCTTTCATTTTTCTCTTCAGGATAAGCATACTCGATTGCATCTGCAAAAGCA
Source organism: Ignavibacteriales bacterium (assembly GCA_016709155.1). NCBI lineage: Bacteria > Pseudomonadati > Ignavibacteriota > Ignavibacteria > Ignavibacteriales > Ignavibacteriales bacterium. Next base: position 1,002,316 of record JADJEI010000001.1, read on the forward strand.
CCGAGCAGGTAGCTCCAAACTGTTCCTTGATGATAAGCAGCGTCACGGGAATATTGGTCGCCGGTATAAATTGATTTATAATTTTTATCATCCGGAGAAAGACTTCTTAATCCAAATGGCGTGTAAAGTTTTTCATAAACCTTATCAACAATAGCTTTTGCTTTTTCTTTATCCATTAATTTATGAGGAAGGCTAACCGCATAAAGCTGGTTCGGACGAAATGATGAATCATTGTAATCAGCATCAACGTAATCATATAAGTAGCCCGCATCTTCATTCCAAAATGTTTCATTAAAACTTTTATATATCTGCTTTGTCTTTTCTTTAAACATCGTAATGCATTCTTTGTCATTAAACATATCTGCAAGATAAGCAGCGATCATCAACGCATTATACCAGAGAGCGTTTATTTCAAATGCTTTGCCTTGGCGTGGTGTAATAACCCAATCCCCAATTTTAGCATCCATCCAGGTTAGCTGAACTCCAGGCTCACCTGCGTAAAGTAAACCATCATAATCCTCGTGAATATTGTGACGCGTTCCTTTCTGATGCCATTCAATTATTTTTTTAAAACGCGGGTAAAGTGTTTCCCGAACAAAATAAAAATCATTTGTTGCATCAAGGTATTTTTTTGCTGCGATAAAAAACCAGAGTGTTGCATCAACAGTATTGTATTCAGGTGCTTCGCCTCGATCAGGAAATCTGTTTGGAATCATTCCCCTATCCATCGAGTTTGCAAAAGTTTCAAGAATACTTTGCGCATCATTAAAGCGATTTGTAGTTAATGTTAATCCGGATAATGCAATCATAGTGTCCCGACCCCAATCCGAAAACCAATGATAACCGGCTATAACAGTTTTACCCATTGCTTTTCTATTAACGATAAACTGATCGGCGGCGAGTGTAAGATTTTTTAATATTTCATCGTCTTTAGATTTTTCAATTATCTTTTCACGTCTTAATTTTTCCTGATTAAAAACAGCCAGGCAATCCCTGGTATTTGGATTTGTAGAAAATGTGATTACCACCTTATCACCCTTATTCAGATTTACTTTAAAGTATCCCGGTTTAAACAGGTCTTCACGATAATCAAGACCGCGATCAAGTTCTTCGAGATATTCAAAATTGTAGTGCCAATCCTGCTGAGACACAAAATCTCCTTTGCTAATATTTGCATAAAGAGAATTTGGATGGCTGTTAAATTTTAATTCGAACATTCCATTTTGAAATGAATATTCAGAACGAATATTATCGTTAGCTTTTCTAAGTGAATGAAAATCGCGCATCGCAATAAATGGAGATAAGTGAAGAGTAAAGCTATCCTCCGCATCTAAAATATCGTAAATAACCGTTGTGGAATTTTTGCAGTGGATAGAAGAGATTGTTTTTTTAATCTTAACCTGACATACTTGATAAATAAATTCCGGGAATAAATCTTTGTTGAATTCAACTAAATATTTATAACCTTCAGGATGGACTTTGCCGGGAAATTGATTTGTGGAAAGTTCGTAAGATTTGTTTTTTATGATCAGAGTTTCATCAAGTTTAGATACTATTACTTCTCTTTCAACTGGTGGATTAAGTGCGGCTACAAGCAGTCCATGATAGCGGCGAGTATTTAAACCAAGCACCGTTGAACTTGCGTACCCGCCAAGTCCGTTTGTGTCAATCCATTCTAATCTTGATGATTTAGAAAAATCATTCAGTGTTTCTCTATTTATAGTATTCATAAAATTATTCCTTAAAATATTTCTTCGTACTACTTTGTGAAATCCTTAGTGATACTTTGTGGTAAAAGCTTTTTCACCACAAAGGCACTCAAAGTACATCGCTAAGGCGCACTAAGAATTTTTTACTTTGTGTTACTTTGTGAAATCCTTTGTGATACTTTGTGGTTAGTTCTTCTTCATCATAATGGCGCACAAAGAATTAGTTTTACATTATCACTCGTTTAATTCCTTCTTTAAGATGCTTTACATTAAAATTTGCTAAAAGACCTAAGCGACATTTAGAAAGTTTTAAGTAAGTAAGTATCTGTGCTAAATGAATATCCGCTAAGGCTTCAACAGATTTTATTTCAACGATAATACAATTCTCCACCAATAGATCAACTCTATAACCAGCATCTAACTTTACTTCTTTATAAACAAGAGGCAGCGGTTTTTGTTTTTCAACTTTTAATCCAGCATTAACAAGTTCAAAGTACAAACACTCTTCATAAGCACTTTCAAGTAAACCCGGACCAAGTGCTGTGTGCACTTGAAAAGAACAATCTAATATTTTCTTAAATATTTCTTCTTGATTCATAATAGTACTCCTTCTTTTTTGTTAGTTCGTGAAATCCTTAGTGATACTTCGTGGTTAATTCTTCTTCACCACAAAGGCGCTCAAAGTTCGTCACAAAGGCGCACTAAGTTTTTTATTTACTTTTTGGCTGTAATATTTTTGCAATTAATCCTGTCCAGCCGGTTTGATGTGAAGCTCCAACACCTCTGCCTGAATCACCATGAAAATATTCATGAAATAAAACATAATCCTTAAAGTGCGGATCATTCTGAATCTTGCTGTTATATTTAAACACCGGACGCAAACCTGTTTTATCTTTTAGAAATAATTTTGATAATCTATTTGCAAGTTCATCGGCAGCATCTTTTATGGTTACAAAATTTCCGGAGTTAGTTGGACATTCAATTTTAAAATCATCCCCGTAATAATGATGAAACCGGTACATTGATTCGAGAATTAAAAAATTTACAGGAAACCAAATTGGTCCGCGCCAATTTGAATTGCCGCCAAACAAACCGCTGTCAGATTCTGCCGGAGTGTATTTTACCTCAAACTTTTTTTCATCGAGTTTTAGCTGATAAGGATTTTGTTCGTGATATTTTGAAAGTGCACGTATTCCATAATCAGATAGAAATTCGGTTTCATCAAGCATTCGCTTAAATAATTTTTTCATTCGATGCCCTCTTAACAAAGAAAGAAGTCTCCGTTCTCCCATCCCTTTATCATTCCATCTCGAAACAAGTTTTGCCATCTCCGGTTTGTTTTTTAAAAACCAATTTAATCTTAACTCAAACTCAGGTACTTGCTGCATTAATTCAGGTTCAAGAACTTCCACCGCAAAAAGTGGAATCAATCCAACCATTGAGCGAATCTTCAAATGAAATATTTTTTCATCAAGATGAAGAGCATCATAATAAAACCCATCTTCATCATCCCAAAGACCAACTCCTTTGCATCCCATATTTGTCATTGATTGTGCGATGTATAAAAAGTGTTCGAAAAATTTTGTGGCTAAATCCTGATAGATTGGTTTTGTTTTAGAAAGCTCGAGAGAAATACGAAGCATATTAAGTGAAAACATTGCCATCCAACTTGTACCATCGGACTGATCCAGATGTCCGCCGGTTGGAAGCTGTGTGCTTCTATCGAAAACACCGATGTTATCTAAACCAAGAAATCCACCCTGAAAAATATTATGCCCATCGTGATCTTTTTTATTAACCCACCATGTAAAGTTTATTAATAGTTTGTGAAATACTCTTTCTAGAAAATCAGTATCAGGTTTTCCCCGAAGTTTTTGATCAATCTTAAAAACGCGCCACGTTGCCCAGGCATGCACAGGTGGATTGACATCGGAAAAATTCCATTCGTACGCAGGCAATTGCCCGTTCGGATGCATATACCATTCGCGTGTAAAAAGTATTAACTGTTCTTTTGCAAATTCAGGATCTATCATTGCAAAAGGAATGCAGTGAAAAGCTAAATCCCAGGTTGCATACCACGGATACTCCCATTTATCGGGCATTGAAATTATATCGGCATTGTTAAGATGAGTCCAGTCATTATTCCTTCCATCTTCACGCTGCTTGGGAGGTTTAGGCTGCCCCTTATCACCGTTTATCCATTCTTCCACATCATAATAAAAATATTGTTTACTCCACAGCATCCCGGCAAACGCCTGCCGCTGAACATTTTTTGCATCCTGATTTTTAATGTCTTTCTGAACTTCAGAATAAAATTCATCAGCTTCTTTTTTTCTAAGCTCAAATATCTTCTCAAAATCATTAAATGGATTCTGAATTGAAACTTTGCTTAATCTTAAATTAATTGAGACGGAAGATCCTCCATCTATTTGCAGATCAAAATTGCACGCTGCTTTAGTTCCGGTTTTAGCTGGATTTACAGCTTGCTTATTTTTTTGTGTGATGTAATCGTTAATTCCATCTTTAACAAATTTAGATATGTTATCTGAATTGTATAATCGCTTATTGTTTGTTTCATTCTCGCAAAAAAGAATTTCGGGAGATTGATCAAAGTACAAGTTGTATTCACCAAGATGCTTATGTATTATTTTGATTGAGTTGTGTTCTGATAAAAACATTTCGGGAATGTAATTACTTTTTCCCCAACGCCAGGTATTTCTAAACCAGATTTGTGGAATAATGTTTAATTCTGATTTTTCTTTTCCGCGGTTATGCGCTGTTATTTTAATAAGAATATCTTCCTCAGAATTTTTTACATACTCAACAAACACATCAAAGTATTTGTCTTCGTTAAAGATACCAGTGTCAATCAACTCGAACTCATTATCATTTTTTGTTCGCTTGTTGTTTTCATCAAGAAGTAATTGATAGGGAAATTCTGCTTGAGGATATTTATAAAGCATCTTCATATATGAGTGAGTTGGAGTGTTATCTAAATAATAATAATACTCTTTCACATCTTCGCCGTGGTTGCCTTGATTACCGGTTAATCCAAAATATCTTTCTTTTAAGATAGGATCTTTTTTATTCCACAGTGCAACAGAAAAACAAATAAGCTGTTGATCATCGCTAATACCTGCAATCCCCTCTTCACCCCAGCGATAAGCTTTGCTGCGTGCATCATCATGCGAAACAGATTCCCAAGCTGTTCCGTTTGGCGAATAATCTTCACGCACAGTTCCCCATTGCCGGTCGGTTAGGTAAGGTCCCCATTTACGCCAATGCAAGTTTTCAGATTTGATAGATTGTATTCTTTGTTTTTCTTTGTTCATAATTTTTTATTTCCAATATATAAGATTGCAAGTGTGCATGTTGTCATAATAATGACAAATCGAAATCCTTTAAAAAGTAATTAATTGACATTAAACATGTTAAGTAAAACCTTGAAGGTCTTTCTAATTTAGTTTTGTCCTGATTAATCCGCGATGGTGAATCCTATTTAATTTCTAGCAAAACTTTCAAGGTTTAGCCATTGGGCATGAGGGAACTTATTAACTACGTTACGCAAATTGAAAAAAACCTTCGAGGTTTTCTGAAATAATAAAGAGTTACTCTATTATTTTAACAATTGTATTAACCAAACCTCAAAGGTTTCACAGAAATGCGAAAGGTGACTTATTAACTGAAGTTACGCAAAATCACAAAAACGGCATGTCATACACGCGAAAGCGGGTATCTACTGTGCTAAAATGAACTAAAAAATGGATTCCCACTTTCGTGGGAATGACAAATCAAGTCCTTTTTTCTTTTAAAAAGTATCTGTGCGTAACTTCAGTTATTAATATAGCTTGAGCAATAACCAATAACTGACTGCACTAAATATTGCCGCAATAGGTAAAGTCAATGCCCATGACATTAGAATATTCCGAACAACTTTTACATCAGCGCTTTTAGTCACCGTGCCGATTCCGAAAATAGAACCAACTGAAACGTGTGTTGTAGAAACCGGAAGTCCGTGAATTGATGCTGTGGTAACTAATAAACCAGTAATAAGATTTGCAGTAAATCCCTGCCCGTGATCCATTGGTGTAATTTTTTTGCTGACAGTAACACCAACCTTTTTTGCATTTAATAATCCACCAACTGCCATTGCAATAGCGATTGCAATCATTCCATATTTAATATCTAATGCGCTAATCACTAAAAGTAGTCCAACTATTTTAGGAGTATCATTCAAACCTCTCGCAAAACTTACCACACCCGAACTAACGAAATGTGCATAATCTAAAATTGTTTGCGCGTCAATTCCGAAAATTCTTCCTGTGTAAGTTGTAATACATTGTTGATTTGTTCCAACAATAATTTTTTTGCGGGCTTCTCCATCCAGAGCAATGGATTGACTTTGATAAGAAGCTTCACTTACAGTATCACAATCATCAACAACGCAAAAGCAAGTTTCTTTTGTAATTCCAGAAGCAATTCTGATCTTTCTTAGTATAACGTAAGCTGACATACTTAATATCAGTGCTATAAGCGGACTAACAATCAGAGGCATTAAAAAAGTATCTCCCAACTTGGAAAAATTAAAAGTCGTTCCAACAGCAAGAAATCCGCTTCCTAATAAACCACCTACCAACCCGTGAGTTGTTGAAATCGGCATTCCTATTTTTGTTGCTAAGAAAACTGTTGCAGCAGCACCTAATGCAATTGAAACTGCGAATGCCGGCGTTTGAATTAATTCATCCGGAATTAATCCTTTGCCGGAAAAATTTTTAACTAATGTGCCGGCAAGAAAAATTGCAGTAACAGATCCAAGAAATGTGGTGATGGTTGCCCAGTTTATTGCTCTTTTATAATTAGTCGTACCGCTTCCAAATAAAGTGGCGACACCTTTAAAGTTATCGTTAGCGCCATTGCTGTATGCTAAAAATAAGGCTGCACAAAAGAGAAGAATTAATATCACAGTCCATTTCCCATAATTAATGAATTAAAAATATTTTTATTTGATTAAAACTTGCCCGTTCAGTTAAAAAGTTTAATGTAATATTTTTCACTAAACGGTAATTGATAATTAAGATTTAACTTTTCATAAACTTTAGAAGGAATTCCAATATCAGCAAGATATAGATCACCTGTAATTTCCGTAAGCAATCCTGTTTTAGGCAGTGCAAGTGTCATCGTAATATCAGGATTGATAAACGTGCCCATCTTTTCACCAGAAGTTGCGTTCACGCCTGATGGAACATCCAATGAAATTCGTATTCCCAATTTGTTTGAAGCCCAATCAATCATTTCAGCGGAAATGCCTTTTGGTTTTCCGGTTAAACTATAACCGATTATTGCATCAATAATCAGATCAGGATTGAGTTGTGATATTTCTTTAAATCTAATTTGCTTTGCGTTTGTTGATCTGAGAATGTGGAGCTGATATGCAGGAACATCTTTTAATTTTTCAATATCTGTAATGCATACATAAACTTTAGCACCTCTGTTTGCAAGATGTCGCGCTGCACAAATTCCGCCGCCGCCATTACCCCCTGTTCCTGCAAGAATTAATATTTCCGACTTGTTCCAGCTTTTGCCCAAAGTTTTAATCGTAAGCTCTGCTAAATTTCGTCCGGCGTTTTCCATCATCTGAAAAAGATTCGGACCTGTTTCTTCCATAGCTATTCTATCTATTTCAATCATCTGTTCTTTAGTTACTGCGGGAATTTCAATTCCATTTTCTGTTTTTAATTTCATATTTGTTTCTTCTTTGTGCTACTTTGTGCCATCCTTCGTGATACTTAGTGGTTAATTCTTCTTCACCACGAAGGTACTCAAAGGACATCACCAAGGCGCACTAAGTTTTATCTAATTGAATTAATAAAATTATAAACTCTTGTTTTTAACTCTGCTGGATTATCAATAATAAACTTTTTATCAAGCAATTTTGATGAATGAACAGAATCATGCGTAATGCTATTAGTTACAGCAAAAACATTCATATTAGCACTAAGTCCTGCTTTTATTCCCGCCACCGAATCTTCAATTACAATACACTCCTCGGGTTCTACCTGAAATTTATTTTTCATACGCAGGTAAATCTCTGGATGAGGTTTTGCATTTTCAATTTCATCTCTGGTAATAACAAATTTAAAGTGATTTTTTATGTTCATAATTCCCAATACTTTTTCAACTTGCCTGCAGTGAGACATTGTAGCCAATCCTGTAAGATAATTGTCTTTTTTCACTGAATGTAAAAATCCCATCGTCATTTTGCAGCAGTATTTTGGAAGAATATTCGGATCTTCCAGCATCGTGTTATAAATCTCTAAGCGATGTTCAATTAACTTATCTTCAACTTCTACAGAATCAGAAGATAAATAATTTAATTTAGACCAATAATCTTTAACAAGATTTTTGGCTACATCAGCTCTGGATAATCCCACATAATTTTTAAAGTTTTGTATTACCTCATCTTCAGTTACTTTATTTTGACTAATAGACGCAAGCGCTTTTGCATAGGAATGTGCTTTAACTATTTCTGTTTGCACAAGTGTACCATCCAAGTCAAAGATAATTGCTTTGATCATTTTATTTTTCCTGTTGATTTATAGTGGCAGCAGAATAAACTGAAACGGAAAATGGAATCAAATAAGTAATAACAACCTTAAATACATTCAGATTAACAAAATTCAAATTTGAGATTGCATCAAATTGATTTAATATGTTCAAAATGCTTCCAACAAAAAGAGCAATTACTATATGTTTCTTTAAATGCAATCTGTTGAGGGTTTCGCGATAGCAAAGATAAAATTGTTTTTTCATTTTAACTTATTTGATAAAAAAATATTGCTTAAAAAAATATAACCGGAAAAGTTTTCAGGATAAAAATAATAAAAATAAACGCTTGAGAGTAAGAAGCTGAAGAAACAATTCATTAATTGGCTTTAGTCTATACTTTAATAATGATAGTAAATGTCGCTTCCATTTATATGCTCTGCTAATTCCTTCAGGTCAAGAGGTTCAACAAAGGCAGGGATATGTGATTTTCCATTTAATGACCTTTCCCCCCCGGTTAAAATATTCCATGTTCCATTTACAGATATTTCAGCTCCATTCTTATGCAGGAATTCTAAGAACTCACCAAAGTTTTTTAACGTCAAAATGCTGCTGTCATGGAATTGTTCATTTACCAGATTTTTCAAATCCATCGGCACTTCAAATCTATCAAAATCATTTTTACCATCCGTACTATCAACCTTTAAGTTCCAAGCAGCTTCAGCATCAAAAAGTAATTCAACTCCTCCATAAAGTTTTAAATTAGCAAGAACAAGATCGAAAGCAACGCAAGGCGGACCATCTTCTTTTTTGATATTAGTCACTAAATGGATTAATATCTTTTAATTCGATCTCGCCGGAGTTGAAGAATTATTGTATAACAGTAAAACCCCAGCTGAAGCCAGAACAACTAAACTGATTGAAATTAATATTTTAGTCATGACTATGATATATTTTTATCTCGTTTGAAAAATATAATCAGCGCTGAAACCAGTGCTACTATTCCGCTAAAACCAACTGTATAATCTAAACCGAGAATAAATTGATCTTTCCATTCCTTGTAAGTAGTACCAAATAATTCATCCTGCTTCTCGACGAGAACCTGAGTTTTTGTGAAAATCTCACCGCCAAATCCCGCCCAGACTATTACTGCAGCAATAATTATCATAATTCCAATAACAAATGTTTTTTTCTGCTTGCTGTTAAATTTCATTTTATACACCTTATTAATTTTGTTTATTTTTTATTCAATTTTATCAAACCTGTAAGAATTGAGTTGTCAAATTTTTGACAAGTATAGAGATAGCACTTCAACCGACCGAGTGAAATTAGTAATGTAAATCACCTTACGCAATAGTAACAATTATGTCGTTCCAGCTTAAAAAATTTCAGTTTCGGAATCAGTTTAAAAGGATTTTTATTGGTAAACCAATCATTTAGCTAATGAACAACATTACAACATCGTAAGATGCCGGAGGCAATTATACGAATTGTAACATCACTGATTGATAAGAACAATTGCATTTACACGGTTAAAAGAATATTTTTGTGAAAGGAATTAAAGAAATAAAATGACAACAGAACAAATCATAAAATCAGTCCCAAAAGTTTTATTGCACGATCATCTTGATGGTGGTCTCCGTCCACAAACAATTATTGATCTTGCGGCGGAGCTGAAATACAAAAAATTACCCACAAAAAATCCAATTGAACTTGGTGAATGGTTTCATCGAGGCGCAAATAAAGGCAATCTTGTTGAATATCTGCAAGGATTTGAACATACTACAGCAGTTATGCAGACAAAGGAAGGGCTTTCAAGAGTTGCTTATGAAATGATTGAGGACATGAAAAATGATGGCGTTGTATATGTAGAGACAAGATTTGCACCAGTTTATCACAGAAGCATGGGGTTGTATTATGAAGACTCGGTTAAAGCTGTCCTTGAAGGATTAGAAAAAGGCAAGAACGATTTTGGTGTTGGTTACGGTTTAATCCTTTGCGGTATGCGTAATATGAAAGACACAATAGATATTGCCGAGCTTGCTGTTAATTTCAGAAAGGAGGGTGTGGTTGGATTTGATCTTGCCGGTGAAGAGGGGGGTTATCCTCCCAAAAAACATATCGAAGCCTTTCAATATATTCAAAGAGCAAATTTTAACATTACAATTCATGCCGGTGAGGCATTCGGTAAAGATTCTATTTGGCAGGCTATTCAATGGTGCGGCGCACATCGAATAGGACATGCAACTCGATTGCTCGAAGACATTGTGTTGGATTCTGAACGACACGTATTAAGTTTTGGCGACCTTGCCCAATATGTGCTTGACAAAAGAATTCCCTTAGAAATTTGTTTACTTTCCAACGTGCATACAGGTGCTGTGGATAAAATTGAAAACCATCCATTCGGAATATTGTATAGAGAAAAATTCCGGGTTACAATTAATACCGATGATAGATTGATGAGTGACACAACTATGACAAAGGAATTTTTAACTGCTATAAATTATTTTAATTTGAATTTTGATGACTTTGAAAAAATAACAATCAACGCAATGAAATCAGCTTTCATTCCTTATAAAGAAAGGCTGCATTACATCTATGATATTATCAAACCCGGCTATCAAAAAGTCAGAGAACAACTGCTATCATTAAATAATAATTCAGGAAATCATGAAAAAACTTTTCACTAATTATAATTTTGAATTTGAGAAAAATGAAAAAAAACTTGTTACAACATTTTGCAAACAAGTATTAAAACAAGTTGAGGGTGATTCTAAATTTTTTGCAGAGTCGCGTGCGTTCAAATCAATTCTCGAAAAACTGAACACTAACGGTGATGTTGTAAAACTTACTAAAGATGAAAAAATAAGATTGGTTCATCAATTAGAGCAGAACATTTCTTTTATAAAAAGGAAATGAATAAAAGCTGGTTTCTGAAAAAATGGCTATACAAATCACTGTATAATCAATATGATAATTTATTAGAAAAGCATTTTAAGGATTAAGAATGTTAACGGATCATAAAAATATAATCGCCCCAACCGGAACTAAAATTACTTGCAAAGGCTGGATACAAGAAGCTGCAATGCGTATGTTGATGAATAATCTTCATCCCGATGTTGCAGAAAATCCAGCAGAATTAATTGTTTACGGAGGGAGAGGGAAAGCTGCCCGAAATTGGGAGGCTTACGAAGCTATCATATCCTCGCTAAAAAATCTTGAGAATGATGAAACACTTTTAGTTCAATCAGGAAAGCCTGTTGGAATTTTTAAAACATATACCAATGCACCACGAGTAATAATTTCAAACTCAATGCTTGTTCCCGACTGGGCAACATGGGATGAATTCCGAAGGCTCGAGCAGCTTGGATTGACAATGTATGGACAAATGACTGCCGGTAGTTGGATTTACATCGGCACGCAAGGAATATTACAAGGCACTTACGAAACTTTTGCCGAAGCAGCAAAAAAATATTTCAGCGGATCACTTAAAGGCAGATTCATTTTGACTGCCGGGTTAGGCGGAATGGGCGGGGCTCAACCACTTGCTGCAACTTTTAACGGCGCTGCTTTTCTTGGTGTTGATGTTGATCGTTCAAGAATCCAAAAAAGAATTGATACCGGTTACATTGATGTAATTACGGATAATCTTGATGAAGCTTTAAAAATTGTACTCGACGCTAAATCAATTGGCGAGGCTATCTCTGTCGGATTAGTTGGTAATGCAGGCGAAGTTCATCACGAAATTTTAAAGCGTGGAATTATTCCCGATATCGTTACTGATCAAACATCTGCTCACGATATGTTAAACGGATACGTTCCAATGAATATGAGTTTTGAATCAGCAATTGAGTTAAGAAAATCCAATCCTGAAAAATATATTTCTCTTTCCCGAAAAACTGTTATAAAGCATGTGGACGCGATGTTGGAGTTTCAAAAACGCGGCTCAATTGTTTTTGACTATGGAAATAACGTTCGCGGTGAAGCAAAAGAAAATGGATTAACAAATGCGTTTGATATTCCCGGGTTTGTTCCTGAATTTATCCGCCCCCTGTTTTGTGATGGAAAAGGTCCATTCCGCTGGGCTGCACTTAGTGGCGACCCAAATGATATTTATGTAACTGATCAAGCAATACGAGAAGCCTTTCCAGATAATAAGCAGCTTATCAATTGGATTGATATGGCGCAAAAGAAAGTTCACTTTCAGGGATTGCCCGCACGTATTTGCTGGCTCGGTTACGGCGAACGTTCAAGAATGGGAAAAATTTTTAACCAACTTGTTGCTGATGGAAAAGTCAAAGCTCCAATTGTAATCGGCAGAGATCACCTTGATTGCGGATCTGTTGCTTCACCAAATCGTGAAACTGAAGGTATGATTGATGGCAGTGATGCAATCGCTGATTGGCCAATTCTTAATGCACTATTAAATGCAATCGGTGGTGCGAGCTGGGTTTCTGTTCATCACGGCGGCGGTGTAGGAATTGGAAAATCTATTCATGCGGGAATGGTTGTTGTGGCGGATGGAACTAAAGAAGCAGAGAAAAGATTGGAAAGAGTGCTGACTTACGATCCCGGCATGGGCATAATGCGTCACGCTGATGCCGGCTATCAACAGGCAATTGATAATGCCAGAAAATGGGGTGTCCAAATTCCAATGCTAAAATAAAAGTGATTATTAATCCTATTAAGTGAAGTAACTTTTTTTAAATTTATTGATTCCCATTTTCGCGGGAATGACAAAAAGAAAAAAAGATTTTGAAAAATATTTTATTTTTTATCATACTCATTTTTTCAGTTAATCAAGACTTTTTTGCTCAAGATAAAAACAAAATTGATTTTGATAATTGTACATTTAAGGGTTTTTCGCTTTACGGAAAAATACAATTTGTAGAGTCATTTCCTGATCTAACTGTTCAGATTGTAGAGTCATTTCCGGATTTGAAAATTAAACTTGTTAATTCATTTGCAGATGATTGCGGGGAATGGCAGATAGTTGAATCTTTTCCCGATGTTAAAATTAAAGTAGTGGATTCGTTTCCTGACATAAAAATAAAATTTGTAGAATCGTTTCCGGGGGAACCATAATTAAAAAATCATTTGTCACACTGAGTGGCGGTGCCATCGAAGTGTGACCTTAGTTAAATAAAAATCTGGTCATCCTTCGACATGCTCAGGATGATAATTGAATATAAATTATATCAAAGAGGTTAAAATGAAACTGAAAGTATTAGTAGCAGATAAATTTCCGGATAAATATATCCAGCAAATGAAGGATCTTGATCTTGAAGTAATCTATAATCCAAAGCTTGGAGAAAAAGATCTTCCTGAGGCAGCAAAGGATGTTGACATTGTTATCGTACGCTCAACAATAGTAAACGAGGAAACAATCAACAAAAGCAAAAACTTAATCTTATAATTCGTGCCGGCTCCGGAGTTAATAACATAAATATTGCCGCTGCAAATAAGAAAGGCATTTACGTCACTAACTGCCCCGGTATGAATGCAGTTGCAGTTGCAGAACTTGCTATAGGATTAATGATTTCTCTTGACCGTTCAATTCCAGATAATGTAATAGACTTTAACAACGGTGTTTGGAATAAAGACAAATATTCAAAAGGTAGAGGGTTGAAAGGTAAAACGCTTGGACTTATCGGTGTTGGAAACATTGGGAAAGAAGTAGCCAAACGCGCGCTTGCTTTTGAAATGAATGTTTACGGAAAAGACATAACTCGAATTGAGGGTGTACAAATCAAAGATTTTAGCGAAATGGATCAACTGCTCCCTTTGTGCGATATTGTTACTATACACCTTCCTGCTACTCCTCAGACAAAAGGATTGTTCAATAAACAAATTTTCAGTTATGAAAAACGGAGCTTATCTTATTAATACTTCCCGGCAGGATATTATTGTTGAAGATGATCTTCTTGAAGCAATAAAAGAAAAAAATATTCACTATGCTTGCGATGTATTTAAAGGTGAACCCGAAGGAAAGTCAGGCGAAGTTTCATCCAAGCTTCAAAACAATCCAAATATTTATGTTACTCATCATATTGGTGCTTCTACGGAACAAGCTCAGGATGCGGTAGCAGAAGAGACAATAAATATAATTAAGCATTTTATCCACAGTGGAGTGATTGATCATTGGGTAAACCGTGCAAAAATTACAGATGCAAAATTTCAATTAGTTGTTAAACATTTTGATAAGCCGGGTGTGCTTGCTGCCGTACTTGATGTTATCAGAAACGGGCACATTAACCTTGAAGAAATTGAAAATATAATTTTTGAAGGCGGCATTGCAGCTTGCTGTACAATGAAATTACAATCTGCAGCTACTGCAGATATGCTTAAGAGAATAAGCGAGAACCCAAATGTAATTAGTGTGAGTCACGTAGAGATTTAGTTAAAATTGAGGTTTAAAAATTAAATAACCTGCAGACTTTGCATAAATTGAATTTGTTGTCTTAAAAGCTAAAAATACTGAATTGTTATGAAGCTGTCTTAAAAGTAATTTTTACTGTCACACTGAGCCAGTCGAAGTGTGAATTCATTACATCATTGCCATCAGTCTTCGACAAGCTCAGACTGACAAAATGAGATTTTTGAGACAGCCTCTTTTATTTCATACCAATTTCAACTCGACAATTTCTTTTACCATACCATGATAATAAGGAAGAAGAAGTAGATGGTTGATTCCATCAATCTCATTCTGTTCAAAATCAAAGACAATGGAAGAAATTTTCGATTTAATAAATTCGTTTGTATCATCATTAAAAGATAAAAGCAATTTGTCTTCTTCAACTGAAGAGTATATTTCATCTGAAATTCCTAACAGTGAGTTCTGAAAACTATTCAATAAGTTTTCATCTTTAGAGGCGAGAATAAAATTCACAAAGGGTAGTGCAAGAAAATCACTCATTTCTTCGGCAAGACTAATACCCTTTTTAAATAATCCCGATGAGAAATTATAATCGCCGCTAATAATAGAATTTTCGTTCTTAATCAACTCGGGATACTGTTCGATACGAATCTCTATCTCGATGTCATACAATTCTTTAAATAAAATTTTTGCAATTATCGGCTCAAATGAAGAGACATCACCGGAAAGAATCAAATCACTGATTTTTTTGCTTTCAGATTTGAAGTACAGATACGTTGTTGATAATTGTCCCTCGAAAGCCACACCAAATTTTGACGAAATAAAAAAATCTTTATGAAAGATTAGATCAATCGTTGGGATAATTCCTACAGCTGCATCTATTTCGCTTATCGAAGCAGAGATCAATGCTGAAGGTTTGAAAATTACCTGCTGTCTGATAGTCGCGGGTAGCGAATCAGAGAACAAGTGAAAGATAAAATTATCCGGTAAAAAGATTTTCATTCAAATAAAAAAGCCGCTTATGGCGGCTATAAATTTTATTAGATTTTCTTGCCTTTTATTCTGGCAGCTTTACCGGAAAGGTCGCGCAGGTAGAAAAGTTTTGCTCTTCTTACGTTTCCAAATTTAAGCACTTCAACTTTTGCAATTTTGGGGGAGTGAAATGGAAAAATTCTTTCTACTCCAACACCGCTCGAAATTTTTCTAACTGTAAAGGTTTTACTCATACCACTTCCTCGGATTCCAATCACATCACCTTCAAAAGATTGAATTCGCTCTTTATCACCTTCAATTACTCGAACCTGCACTTTGATGTGATCACCGGGATTAAAAACAGGCATATCTGTTTTTACTTGTTCGGGTAAAATATTATTTACGTCTATCATTTCTGTCTCCGCTAATTATTAAAAGTTTTCCATTTTTCAGTCAATAAGTTTGACTGTTCTTCTCTCCATTTTTTTATTTCCTTATCGTTACCGGATAGGAGAACATCCGGGACTTTTAAGCCTTTGAATTCTGCAGGTCTGGTAAAATACGGGGGTTCAATATAGTCCGCTCCATCCTGAAAAGAATCATTTAGGGCAGCTTCACTATCATTAAGAACTCCGGGAATTAAACGAATCACTGCATCAATAATTACAAGAGCAGGCAATTCACCTCCGGTTAAAACATAATTGCCAATAGAAATTTCATCAGTTGCAAATTTTTCGCGGACACGATCATCTATTTCTTTATAATGCCCCGTAATAAATAAAATATTTTCAGCCAACGAAAATTTATTAGCTGTTTTTTGATCAAACAATTTTCCTTTGGGGGTAGTAAAAATTAAATTATCGTATTTTCTTTCAGATTGCAATTTCTCGATGCATTCAAAAAAAGGTTCGGGTTTTAAAATCATTCCCGGACCACCGCCAAAAGGTTTGTCATCAATTTGCTTGTGCTTATATATGTGCAAAGTCCCGCAAATTATGAATATAAATACTGACCTTACCTTTATTCTGAGCCCGTCCAAGAATACTTGTGTTTAATGGACTCTCGAGCAAAGCGGGAACGGCGGAAATAATATCAACTCTCATCATCGTCGTAAATATTTTCAATTGGTTTCAGTATCAATATTTTTTTTCTGCTGTCAAATTTTTCCACGTAATCGTCAATTGCAGGAATTAGCAATTCATTACCATTATTTTCTTTGATGACATATACATTATTCGATTTGAGAATAATTATATCTGTCACTACTCCAATCTTAACATCATTTTTAAGAACATTACTGCCAACAATATCATGAATATAAGCTTGATTAGCCGGCAGTATTAAAAGTTCATCCTCTTTAATAAATAAATCTTTACTGACTAAGATATTTACATCTTTGCTGGAATTGAAATTTTCAAATTTAAGTAAAATTGAATTTCCTAATTTCTTAACAGACTGAATTTTTAATTCTTTCTTGTCATTAAAAAAATCAATAAAAATTTTTTTAAGCTTGTAGAATCGTTCAGGATAATCTGTAAACAATTCGATTTTTACAAAACCGTCTTTTCCCGCTATAGATAAAATACGGGCAACAAGAAAAAACTCAGACAATTAAATAAGAATTATTTTCTATCATCAATTTCAAATGCAGCTTTCTTTCCGGCTTTGGCTGCTACTGCAGTCAATAAAGTTCTGATAGCCATAGCAGTCTTGCCTTGCTTACCAATTAATTTTCCAACATCATTAGGCTGCACTTTGAGAGTGAAAACTACTCTGTTTTCTTCATCCATTTTCTCATCAACAATCACGCTTTCAGGATGATCTACAAGTGATTTCGAAATGAATTCGATGAATTCTTTCATAGACAGAATCTCCTAAAATTAAAGCAGGGAGCTGATGCAATTAATAAGAAAAACATTTGATTGTTTTTCAATCAGAAGCAGCACCAACAACTTCTGAAATAAGGTAAAAAAAATACATGTCAATCGAACTCTAACTGCCGATTAACTTTACTTCTCCTCTGTTGCAGCTTTCTTTTTATTTTTCTTTCTTTTTTTCACAACCGAGTTTTTTGCTTCGCGCAATTTAACCCAATTGTCTAATTCCTCTTTAATTTTATCCTCACCTAAACCTCTTCTTGCGAGTTCACGTTTCATAAGGATTCCCTTTTGCCTTAAAAGGCTTCTAACAGTATCGGTCGGTTGTGCACCAACATTCAACCAGTAAAAGATCCTATCTTCAAGCAGCTCAACGGTATGAGGATTTGTTAAAGGATTATAGGAGCCAACAGCTTCTAAAAATTTTCCATCTCTGGGCGATCTTGAATCTGCGGCAACTACTTTGTACATGGGCTGTTTTTTCTTGCCCATACGTCTTAGTCTTAGCTTAACTGCCAAATTTAATAACCTCCGAATTTATAACTATTATCAATTGAATTTAAAATTTTTCATTGCCTGAGGCGAAAAACCTTTTCTCGCCATCTGCCCCATCATCCTTTGCATATCTTCAAATTGTTTTATCAATCTATTTACATCCTGAATCGAAGTACCACTGCCACGAGCAATCCGTTTCCTTCTGCTTCCATTTAGAACTTTGGGGTTTGTTCTTTCCTTTTTGGTCATTGAATTGATGACTGCTTCAACTTTAACTAATGCTTTATCATCAATCTGGGCATTTTTTATTTGTGCACCCATCCCTGGAATCATCCCAATTAAGGAAGATAAAGAACCCATTTTCTTAATGACTTTAATTTGCTTAAGAAAATCTTCAAAATCAAATTTATTTTTACGAAGTTTTTCTTCGAGTTTGTCGGTTTCGAAGCCTTCGAAATTCTGCTGAGCCTTTTCAACAAGTGAAATAACATCACCTTTCCCAAGAATTCGCGAAGCTAATCGATCTGGATGAAATATTTCAAGAGCATCAAGTTTTTCACCATTACTGATAAATTTAATCGGCTTTCCAACAACACTGCGAATGGAAAGAGCTGCGCCCCCTCTTGCGTCGCCATCAAGTTTTGTAAGAACTATTCCATCATAATTGATTTTTTCGTTGAATGCTTTTGCTGAATTAACAGCATCCTGCCCGCTCATCGAATCAACTACAAAAAGGATTTCATTAGGATTAATTATTGATTTAATATCTGCGACTTCGTTCATCATCTCTTCATCAATATGAAGCCTGCCGGCAGTATCAAGAATAATTGTGTTATAATTATTTTCCTGAGCGAAAAGAATGGACTCTTCAGCTATTTTCTTAGGATTCTCACCGGGTAAAGAAAAAACATGAACATCAAGCTGCTTGCCAAGCATTTTTAATTGATCTATTGCTGCAGGTCTATAAATATCAGCCGCGACCAGTAAAACCTTTCGTTTATTGCCGACCAGCTTTTTTGCAAGTTTTCCACAGAAAGTAGTCTTACCGGATCCTTGTAACCCGACGACCATTATTTTAGTAATGCCGCTGGGGTTTAATGCGATCTCAGTTTGTGAACTTCCCAAAAGAATAACAAGCTCATCAAAAATAATTTTTGTAATTAATTGCCCGGGGGTGATCGAATTAATAACTTCTTGTCCGAGAGCTTTTTGAGAAACTTTTTCAATAAACTCTTTAGCGACAGAAAAATTCACATCTGCATCGAGCAAAATTCTTCTAATCTCCCGCAGAGAATCAGAAATATTTTTTTCGGTGAGTTTACCCTGCCCTCTAATTTTCTTTAGTGCGTTCTCTAATTTTGTTGTTAATTCATCAAACATAATATCTCAATCTGTAACCAGTCGTATCAAAAATAAAAACAAATCAACCACCCGCCCTGAGTGCATTTGCTCCGGTAACAATTTCTAAAATTTCTTTAGTGATGGCTGCCTGTCTTTCCCTATTAAATTTCAAGCGTAGAGTTCTAATCAATTCTGTTGCATTAGTGGTTGCATTATCCATTGCTGTCATACGGGCTCCAAATTCAGAAGCATTTGATTCGAGCAGCACCCGCCAAATTTGAGCTTTCAAATGTTTTGGCAAAAGGTATTCGAAGATAGAAAGTTGATTTGGCTCGTAAATGTAGTTTGATTTCGAAGCTTCGTTTTCTTTTTCAATAGTCAAGGGAATCGGGAGGAATTGTTCAATCACGACTTTTTGCTGGATAATAGATTTAAACTCATTATAAATAATTACAATCCTATCATACTCGCCCGATAAATATCCTTCAATCAAATCATTATAAATGTTAAGCGCAGAGTCATAACGTAATGATGAAAACAGTCCTACATTATCACCACTTTTTTTATAATCGGAGTTCTTATAAAAATCAAATCCCTTTTTCCCAACATTATAAATAATTGGAACTAGATTTTGCGGAAGCAGCTGTTCCTGGATATAATGTGTTGACTCCTTCAAAATATTTGCATTGAATGCACCACATAAACCACGATCTGCTGTAACAACAACGACACAGACTCTTTTAACTTCGCGCTCAATTAAAAAAGGATTGGATATAGTTGAATCTGAACTAAGCAAATGTGAAAGTGTCTGGTTAATCTTTCTGGCATAAGGGCGAGCATTAATTACCCCTTCCTGTGCTCTTCGCAGCTTTGCAGCCGCCACCATTTTCATAGCTTTGGTGATCTGCTGAGTGTTCAGGACACCCTTGATTCTTTGTTTTATATCGCGTAAGGTAGCCATTATCTATTAAGCTGTTTTTTTGAAGACTGTTAAAAATTCTTCGGCAGCTTTTTTAATCAAATCAGTTGTGGCAGCGCTAAGATCTTTATCTTTTTTAATACTTTCAAAAATTGAATTGTATTTTACTTCGACAAATTCTATAAATTCTTTTTCAAATCTCTTTATATCATGAATGGCAATAGTGTCAAGATAACCGTTTGTACCGGCAAATATACTTAGCACTTGTCTTTCAACAGGAACAGGAGCGTATTGACCTTGCTTTAACAATTCAACAAGACGCGCACCTTTGGCAAGTGTTCGTTGAGTAGATTTATCAAGATCCGATCCAAATTTCGCGAAAGCTTCAAGTTCACGATACTGAGCAAGATCAAGCTTTAATGAACCTGCAACTTTTTTCATTGCTTTGATTTGTGCGTTACCGCCAACACGAGAAACTGAGATACCCACGTTAATTGCAGGTCGTACACCGGCATTGAATAAATTGGACTCAAGATATATCTGCCCATCAGTGATTGAGATAACGTTTGTAGGGATGTAAGCCGAAACGTCACCTTGCTGAGTTTCAATAATCGGAAGAGCAGTTAAACTACCTCCACCCAAATCATCACTTAACTTTGACGCTCTCTCTAACAATCTTGAATGAAGATAAAAAACATCGCCGGGGTAAGCTTCTCTTCCAGGAGGTCTTCTCAGAAGCAAAGATAATTCGCGGTACGAAGCGGCTTGCTTTGAAAGATCATCATAAATTACCAAAGCATGTTTCCCATTATCCCTGAAATATTCACCGAGAGTGGCACCGGAATAAGGAGCAATAAACTGTAGCGGAGCGGGCTCAGAAGCAGAAGCAGCAATAACAGTTGTGTAATCCATTGCGCCCTGTTCGTGTAATTTAGCAACTACCTGAGCAATTGTTGAACTTTTTTGTCCGATAGCTACATACACACAATAGACAGGATTTATACCGTTCTTTTTAGCATCTTCAGTATGAGTAAATTTCTGATTTATTATAGCATCAACGGCAACAGCAGTTTTACCTGTTTGTCTATCACCGATAATTAATTCTCTCTGCCCCCTTCCAATCGGAATCATTGCATCAATAGCAGCAATTCCTGTTTGAAGCGGTTCTTTAACCGGCTGCCGTTGAATTACACCTAATGCTTTTCTTTCGATGGGTAAAAATTTATCTGTATTAATCGGACCCTTTCCATCAATAGGAAAACCAAGTGGATTTATAACTCGACCAAGCATTTCATCACCGACGGGTAAAGAAGTTACACGCTTAGTTCTTTTTACGGTATCGCCTTCTTTAACAAGTGTTGTATCACCAAAAAGAACACAACCAACACTGTCTTCATCAAGGTTTAACACCATCCCAAAAACATCATTCGGGAATTCCACAAGTTCACTTGCCATTACTTTCGAAAGCCCATAAACTCTTGCGATACCATCTCCAACTTGAAGGACGGTTCCGACATCATAAACATCAACTTCACTTTCGAATCCTGAAAGCTGCTTTCTAAGTATTGCAGAAATTTCATCCGGTCTGACTTCAGCCATTATACTTTCCTTTTAAATTTCTTTTAATTTAATGATGAACCATAACGCAAAAACTCTTTGCGCATTAAATCGAGTTGATGCTTTAATGAAGCATCATAAACAGTATCTTTTATTCTGGCAATAAACCCTCCGATTATACTGGCGTCGGTAGAATAGTTTGCACGAACAGTCTGATTAGTTAATAGGTGTACTTTTTTCTCAATCTGCACTTTCTGCTCAGAACTTAATTCTGTTGCAGATTTAATATTTACAGATACAATGCCGTTATATTCATTACACAATTCTATGAATTTAGTAAGAATACTAAACAAAAGATTCACTCGGTTTTTATTTATAACAAACTCAATAAATTCAAATGAGTCTTTGCTGATTTTATTTTTAAATATCTCACTAATGATCGTGATTTTAATGTTCGCTTTAACAACCGGGCTTTCTAATACTCTTCTTAGCTGTGTATTAGTATTGAGGACACTGATGATGAAATTTATATCCTCAATTGTTTCAGACAAGTTCTTTTTATCTAATGAAGATCGAAGAAACGAATTAGCATATCTGAGAGAAACTTTTACGTCAGCCATCGATTAATTTTTCACTATTTCATTGATAAATTTATTAACGACTTTTGCATGAGTTTCTTTATCAAGTTTTTCATCGAGTAATTTGCCGGCAGCACTGATGGCTATATCCACAACCTCGCTTTTTAATTGTTCGAACGCCGCCTGATTTTTTCTTTCAATCTCTGCAGCAGCCTCGCTAATAAGTTTTTGCGATTGTAGTTTTCCATCTGCCAAAATTTGATCTTTCAGTTTTTCAGCATAAGAACGACTTTGCTCAATGATCTTACGAGCTTCATCTTCTGCTTTAGCCAAACTATCCTGATTTTGATTAAGAATTTTTTGAGCCTCTTCTTTGGCTATCTCAGCTTTGGATAAAGACTCCTGTATAGTCTTTTCACGCTGATCAAGTGCGGTAAGGATAGGCTTCCATGCTACTTTTCTAAGAATAAGCAACAATACGATGAATGTAAGAAAAGTCCAGAAAATTAATCCTGGATTTACATCAAGTAGAGTACCATTGCTTTCAGAAGCAAGTACGCCAAATATAAAATTTGAAGGCATCTTGTGTTCCTTAAATAATTAACAATGCATAATTCAAAAAGCTGATTAAGCTTTAAGAGCTAAGAGGATACAGATAACAAGACCGAAGAAAGAAATACCTTCGATAAGCGCTGCAGCGATAATCATTGAAGTTCTTATTGCGCCCGCAGCTTCAGGTTGTCTTCCACTTGCTTCCATTGCGGAACTTGCGAGTTTTCCAATTCCAAGCCCACCACCAATTACTGTTAAACCTGCACCGATACCGGCTGCTAACCAAGCTAAATCCATTTATTACTCCTTTATTTTATGTTTATGTTTTATTAATGTTCCTGATGTACTGCCATCCCGATGAATAATCCGGACAACATCGTAAAAATATAAGCCTGAATTAAGGCAACTAAAATTTCCAATAGATAAATAAAAAGCGCAAAGCCGATTGAAACCGGCGCAATGAAATATGTCCCCATAAAAAATATTAAACCTAATAAAGCCAAAATTACTGTATGCCCAGCCATCATATTAGCAAAAAGACGAATCGCCAAAGCAAAAGGTTTTGTCAGCAATCCCAGAAATTCTACTACGATCATTAAAGGCAAAAGCGCGGTTGGTATGCCATGCGGTACTAACCCTTTAAAATAGCCAAGAAATCCGTGCTGCATAATTCCACCAGCCTGCGTAACAAAAAATGTAAAAATTGCAAGTGAGGCAGTAACTGCAATATTTGCTGTAAATGTAGCCGAGAACGGAAGCAATCCCAGAAAATTTCCAAATAGAATAAAGAAAAATACCGTTAATAAATAAGGCAGGAATTTCTCAAATCCTTTTCCAATGGTAGGTTTCGCAATTTCATCTTTTACGAAAACTATTAAAACTTCAAAAAAATTAACGAACCCTTTGGGGATTAAAGATTTTTTATATTTCGATGCAACAATTGCAAATGTGATGAGCACAAGAATTGCCGATAGCCACATAAAAATCACATGCTTTGTTGGCGTTATATCTAATCCAAAAAGCAAAGGAAATTGAGGGATATGAACTTCTCCAAATGGCTCAAAATCAAGTGTTCTGCCATCCATAATATGATGAAGAATCCACCCACTGTCATTTTTAGTTGCCTTTTCTAATGTATCGGCTACGGCAAGGCTGTCAGGAAAGTTCATATTATTTATTTTTTCTTTGATTCAGATAAATTACTTCAAAAATTAAATACAAAATGTAAAAAATGAAGGATGAAAATATAAAGGTATTCTGATTTATTTCCAAGAATTTAAGCGTTAGAAATGTCATGACAGTTAATAGAATTAGCCTAAGAAACATTCCTCCCCACACTAAAGCAAGAAAGATGGGATTTGACTTTTTTATTCCGATAATATACACTAAAACTCCCAATCCGAAACCTAATGACATAATCAGGTATGAATAAATGATACTTGTAAAGATTATCTCGTCAATAATTTTAGAACTAAACAATGTGTATAAACTGAGTGGTACAAACAGGATAAAAGCGACTATCAAGAACGGTAAAATTTTTTTTTTCATTTAGGAGGAGTTAGAACGTTTTTGATGAAATTATAAAGCCCGGCAAAAATCCCAAGGCAAGCAAAAATAATAGTGAAAATTGGGCTCGACTCAAACTCCCCATCCATCCAGATTCCAGCAAATGTCAATAATGCAACTGTTGCAGCAAGCTGTAAACCCAATCCGAGATAAGGTCCGACCTCACGATAAACTTTTCCAAGATTTTCTGAATCAATGATTTTATTTTTTTTCATTTTGAAGACAAATTGAGCGCGGAGGTTTCGGTATTTACCTCTGCCATTGAACTCTTACCGTCAAACTTAGCCCCTGATTCTATAATCAAAAGCTTCGTTACAATATCTCCTTTTAATTGTGCATTGGATTCCAAAAGCAATTTTTCATTCGCATTAACAGAGCCGTTTACTTTTCCGCCAATATTAATTACTTCCCCTTTTATATTTCCGAAGATCTCACCGCTTTCACCAATGGAAACGTTGCCTTTGGCTATTAAATCGCCCCGAACAATTCCTTCAATTCGAATATTCCCATCACTACTGATTTTACCTTCTATAACAACACCTCTGCTTATTATGGAAATATCGTCGGACACTTCTGAAGAGTTTCTGATTTTCATTATTACTCCATTATAAATTAATTAATATTTTCGATGGATCCAGCGGGATTCCATCTTTCCAAATTTCGAAATGTAAATGTGGACCGGTTGTTATTTTTCCGGTATTACCGCTGAGTGCAATCAATTCACCTTGAATCACATTATCTCTTTCTCTTTTAAGTAGCATACTACAATGCTTATAGATTGTTATATAACCATCACTGTGTGCAATAATAATCATATTCCCATCATCAACATTGAAGTTAGAATAGATAACATAACCATTAGCGGAGGCAAAAATTTCTGATCCTTCTTTCAGCACAAAGTCAATTCCTACATGACCCTTTGATGAAAGAAATCCCCGGCTGATAAAACCATCAGCGGGTTTGATGAAACTTCTGGACTCTTGACTATATATTTTTGTAAAGAAAATTTCCTTTACAATGTAATAAATATTTCCGCCAAACTGATTTTTATCTTTTTGTTTTTTTTCTTCCTTATCTGATTTGATAGAATCAACTAAGGACGAATCACCCAGGAATATTGCGTAACGTAATTTCTCGTTTGAGGATTTTAGCTTGCCTAACTCCTGAGTGAGAAATATAATTTTTTTGTTTAGTTCATTAATATCTGAAGAATTTGAAAATGATTTTGAATTCCCAAATGGAATAATTATAGAACTTAAAGGTGTTAGATTCAGTGTAAAAAAACCAAGTACCCCTATAAAAATTGAATAGATAATCACTACCGGCAAAAAACTTTTGAAAGTAAATTTAAATGATTTTGACGTTGGATTATTATGGTCAGGAATAAATACCACAACATAACCTAAAGTTCTACGTACAAATTGTTTAATGTCGTTTAGGACTTTCATTTCTTCACTTCCTTATTTCTCAATCTCTTTTCAATTTCAATTATATCTTGTTTAACTGTGTACTTAGCTTGTTCATCTTCGGTAAGGGTTAAATATTTATTAAAGCTTTTTAATGCTTGCTCGTAATTTTCAGTAATGAATTGTATGACCGCCATATTTCTATATGCCTCTCCAAACGTCGGATCAATTTCTATCGTTTTATAAAAGTCTTTCATTGCGATTTCAAAAATTCCTTGCTGAGCATAAACAAGTCCACGATTAAAATATGTCATTGAACTGTTAGAATTTAGTTGCAGTGCCAAATTATAATTGATGATTGCTTCATTAAAGTCCCCTTTAGCTGCCAAACAATTTGCAAGTAAATAAAAAGAAATTTCATTCTCCTTAATTGATATCGATTTTCTTGCATAAGATATTGCTGCATCATAGTGTTTATTCTGAAATTCAGCATCTGCTAAATTGTTCCAGGCATCAAAGTTAAGATAATTGTACTTTGGTATAAAGAAAAATTGCATCACAATGATGAGAGAAATAATTCCCGCTGGAATCAACAAAGTACTATATTCCTTCCTCAAAATACCTTGGTAAGTTGAATAAAATCCATAACCCGAAAAAATTATAAATATAGGCATAGCTACAAGCCGGAATCTTCCTATTACAAAAAATACAATCGTTGAAATAATAATCGCGATTAACATACTTATTAAATGCCATATTTTTTTTTTATTTCGAGCGGCAAAATAAATCCCTGTTATTGCAGAAAGGAGAATAACTTGAAAACTAATCAGTGGCAGTTTAAGTACATTGGAATAATTTTCGCGGAAGAAATCAATATTAACATTCGTTGACTGGGGATTTTCGTCACCGCCAAAATAAAAAAGAATTTTTTTAAACATCAAAATACTTGCATCAATAGGCTTAGAAACTATAAATGCCAAACCCTGATTATACCAGTATGAAGATACTTCTGACGGCATAAATTTTTGACCGCTAATTTTTTGAGCATATTTTTCTCCCGGCATGTCATTAAAAATTTCAAACCCCTTGGGATTCACATAAACTCCAAGAGCATTTTCATTATTGCCGATATAAAAATTGATCCCGCCATTCGAACTTATCATTACTAAATCTTTCCCTACAAAATAATTCCTGGCGGTCACAATGAGAACTGGAATAGCAATACCAATGATTAGAAATAAAGCAGGTTTGAAATTCGAAGTTTTATTTTTACGTAGTAGTAGCACTAAATAAATTAACAATCCAGCACCAGCTAACAAAATATTAGCCCTAAAAAGTGCTGCAATTCCAATCATGATTCCGATCTTAAACCATCTATTTACCGATTCAGAATTTTCGTGTCTACTTAAAGTAAAACATATAACCGAGATAATAAGTACTTGAATCGTTTCGCCAAGGACAGCTCCTGAATAAAAAATAAAAATGTCATACGATGCTGCGACAAAAGCAGATATTAAGGCGGAAGCCCGACCAAAAATATTTTCTGCCGACTTATAAATTAAGTAGATGGTAATTGAACTGATGATTACTTGAACTATTCTAATTGCTAGTATTGAAGACCCAAATAACTGGAAAAGGAAAGCGAGGAAGTATGGGTAACCAGGTGACATGAAAAATATTTTATCCCCCATCCAATCCCCAGAAGCAAATATTTTGTTTGCCCAGTCAAAATATATTTTAGAGTCTGAAAATAGATTCAAATAAAAGGGGGAGTTTGTAGTTTCAAAAACATAAACCAGACGCAGAATAAAACCTAAGGTAATAATTGATAAAACAATTTTTAATCCATTGTTTTTCCCTGTCTTATTCTTAACTACCTTGGCTTCTGAATTAGAACTTTCGTACTTTTTCTTTTTGCTCATCTAAAAAACTTAAACAAATTTTTTCATTAAATCATTGAATTTAATTTTGCCTTCGCGTATTAGAACCGGTTCATCCCCCGTTAAATCAATCAGTGTTGAAGCCTGAAAGAATGATTTTTTCTTATTATAAAAAACTGCATCTACTTCATTTCCGAAAATTTCTGTTATCAAAGATGCGTCATTTAAAGGATCTTCCTCTGTTCTGTTTACGCTCGTTGAAATAAGCGGCATTTTTAATTCATTTAGAAGCTGACTACAAAATCTATGATTGGGAATTCTAAAGGCACTTGTCTCAGAGTTAAATAATTTTTTCATTTCGTTATTTAGTTTTAGTACAACTGAGATAGGGTTAGGCCAAATTGAAAGTAAATAATCAAAATGTTTCTCTGAACTTAATTCCACGTATCTTTTCAGATCATCTATGCTGCTGATTAGCAGAATATAACGTTTCCATTTCTCCCTACCTTTTATCAGGTTTATTCTTTGAATAGCTTCATCGTTAAATGGATTAGCGCCGAAACCGTATATTGTATCAGTGGGATAAACAAAAACTCCACCCTCCAGGTATATTTTTTTTGCTAATAACACTGCGTCAGCGGGGCTTTTGTCAATGTAAATAATCTCAGCTTTCATTATCCAATATTTTATTAATGATTGGTAGTATATTTTCCGGAAGCAATTTATTACCACAATCGAAATGACCAAGTGGACAAATGGAATGCCCATGAATTCCGCATGGTTTGCAGCTTAAATTATTAATACCAATAGATTGGCTTTTATTATTATATGGGTAAAATCCAAATTCAGGTACGGTAGAACAATAAATAGTCAAAACCGGAATATCTGCACACATACCAAGATGTGTAGGTGCGCTGTCATTGCAGATTAGTAACTTGGCTTTTTTTAAAAGTTCAATTGACTCAACTAAACTTAGCTCGCCAGCTAGGTTAATCACTTTTTCACTGTTGTTTGAAATTGAATTGCACATTTCAAAATCTTCTTTACTGCCAAGAAGAAGAACAGTCTCATTTAAACTAATTAAGTAATCAATTATTTTTTTGAAATATTCTTCGGGATATCTTTTAGTTGCCCAGATACTTCCTGGTGCAATTGCCACAAAGTTATTTATTTTTTTTATCGAGAGTATTTCCTCTACTTTTTTTCTTACTTCTTCCGTGGGATTACTTATTGGCAGAATTTTCCAATCTGTGTCATTTGTATTGCTTCCTGCAAGTTCAAGGTTTCGCCTAACTTCCTGAAAATCGTGTCTATATTCAATTATATTCTCATAAACCTGTTTAAAGCTCGAATTTGAAAATCCAAATGTTTCTTTCACTTTAGAAAACAATACAATCAACGCGGTTCTGAATGATCTATGGGGGGAGTATATTTTTGTGTAATTGTTGGCAGAAATTATTTTTGCTATTTTGATTACAGACCCAAAAGATTTGTACTCATTCTTCTTATCAATTACAAATACTTTATTAACGAATGGTGAAGAATAAAACAGCTCTGCCGTCGCTGGAATAGCTAAGACATCAACACCACAATTATTAAATTTATTAGAAAGAAATTGTATCATTGGCAAAGTCAGAATGGCATCACCAATAAAGGCTGTTTGAATTACAAGAATTTTTTCAACAGTCATTTCAGTATTTCCACCTATTATGCATCCAAAACCATTGCTCGGGATATTGTCTGATAATACGCTCTAATATTGAAGTGTGTCTTTGAGTAATTTCTTTAATCTTTTCCTCTTCATTCTCCGGCAAATTATTCATATCGATTTCTTCTAATTCAAGTAAATATGAGTAATCTGATTGCCTGACGCCGATGCCGTAAATCATCGGAGCTCCTGTCTTGACTGCAAGAGTTGCCGGTCCATCATAAGTTGCTGATTGTATTCCAAATAAATTAACTCTCATTCCATCCGCCGGACCCCTTTGATCAGCCACCATTGCGATAATATTTTTTGCTTTTAATTCTTGAAAAATCGTTCTTACTGACATACCCAGCGGTACAATTTTATTTCCCCATTTTGTACGATACTTGTTCATTCTGTCGGAGACAAACTTGTTGCTTTGGGGCTTAATAATTACTGAGAATGGAATACCAATTTGTTGAGCGACAGAAAGTGCAACAAATTCCCAATTCCCAAAATGTGCAGAAAGTAGAATAACTCCTTTTCCTTCGTTGAATTTGTTCACTATTAAATTTTTATTCGGGCAGTTGACAGCATTAGTTAATTCATACGTTGATAAATTTTCCAATAATAAAATTTCAATAAACGTAACAGCGATACTTTTATAATTTTCCCAGGCTGTTTTTTTTATTTTAGGCTCCTCCCAATTAGGAAATGCAAGGCGAAGGTTATTGAAAACCGTTTTTTTTTCGGACGGGGATTAAATAGTAAAAGACAAAAGCAACAACTGAATTAAGTTGTCTGGCATTCTGAAGTCCAATAAGACCAAAGAATTTTTGGAAAGAAATTAATAAAAAGTATTCGAGTTTCGATTTCAATGTATTCTAATAGATAAAAGTATAATTGCAAAATTAGAATAATGAAAAGAGATTGCAATTTATTTTATTTCATCTCAAGAGTTCAGAAGCCGAATTCTGGGCATTAAGTAGTTAATGTACAAAAATTTTTTGTGCCCAGTCGTCATCACGCAATTCACCTCTTTTCGTTGAATGCAAAAGTAAATAATCTGAGAAGCCTGAGAGATCACCAAAAACAAACTGTACTCCCCCCTCAATCTGATTGTAATACCATATCTCGTAGGGTTTTTTATCCACCTCATTGGGAAAGCGTTCAATTTCAGATGGCTCTCCATAGGTAATAAACACTCTTCCTCTATCAGTTTTCCAGCCAACTTTTTGAATTGTAGTAAACCGTTCATTTGCTTGCTTCACGCGATTAAAGTATTCATACTTAAAATCTATTTCGGGAAATTCCGGATTAAAAATCCTATTGCTCCAGAACGCAACTAAAAACTTTTTCTTGCCTTCAACGTTAGTCAATCGCTCCCACTGCTTATTTTCGTCAGAAACAGAAATGTAGCTCGATTGTTCATAAATTTCATTTAATTCTTCTTCAGACATTGCTCCAAATTCTGTAGCAAGCTGGGAGCCATCTGTTTTAACTAAAGTAGTTGAGTCAATAACACCGGGGTTAAAAAGGTAAACTTTTTTAGATGTTAGATAAGAAATATTCTTAATACTATCTGATAATATTTGGACAAGAGTATATGAACCGCTCGGGAACTTACTCACATTACAAGTTCCGACATCAACCAGAGATGCATGATCACGATTAATAAATTTCCTTTTTCTATAAACTGTTTTGCTTGATGAGTTTACTAACAAATAATCAAGCCGAAGCTTCAACTCATTTATGTCTTTGTTGATTGAATACAGCTCCGAATAAAAAAATACTACCGGCATTTTGTCACCATAAACTCCCGAAGGATTAGGAATTACATCGAAAGTGTTTTTATAGAATGGTGAACCATCTCCATTTTCATTTTCTATTTTGGTAATTGAATTTGCAAGTTGGATATCACTGGCAAAAAAAGTTTTTTGTTTATTATAATCCAGGGTAAATTCAAAAGCTATATCTTCCGATTGAGTAGTATCATTCAAATCAGATGCGAAAATTTTACAAATGTATTCACCATACTTTAACCTGTAAGTAAGCACACCAATCAGTGATTTTGTTTCTTCGGCTGAGGATGAATCAAAAACAGGATTTTGAAACTGATATTGTTTATTCACTTGCAAAGCATTAGTACTTTTCTCAAAAATATTTATGCTGAGTTTACCTGCAACTTCCTTTTTACCCGCAGATTCCTTTACACTCATATTTGGTGTATAGAATCCATAATAAATTTCGATATACCCGGTTGAATCATCGTAGAAAAACCGCGCATAATCAATATCTACTTTAAAATTTGTTTGGGCAGATATTACTGCCTGCCAAAACAATAAAGAGAATATTATTCTTTTCACTTTAATTATCCTTGTTAATAAAAAAGGCAGGGGTTGCCTGCCTTTAATTTAATTCAAACAGAAAGTTTAGAAACCAAGTTTTACCGTAACCATATGATTAGCATCAAAATAATCCACTGAGCGATACGCATAATCAACAGAAATATCAACTCCGGTTTGGAGTTTTACACCAGCACCGAAAGTCGGGCCCCAAAGACTTTCGTCAGTATTTCCGGCGTTTTCAGATACAAATGCATAACCGCCTCGAACGAAGAAAGTATTCTGAAACCCATATTCGCCCGCAAGTCTGTATTCATCATTTGCAAAGTTGTTATTCTGAAATGATGACGCAAACAGCATCTGATTGCTTTCATCAAATTGGTATTGATATGCTAAACCGAGTTCCAACTGGGATGGTAATTCGAAGGAGGCAGCTACTATACTGTATCTTTGATCGCCCCTATCGGAACCAGATTCTTGAGCAACTCTTAACAAATCAGGTCCATCGAATGCCATTTGAGGTCCAAGATTTCTCAAAACAACTCCCATCTGCAATCCTTCTACACCTGCTAAGCCATTATATTGGATACCAGCATCAAAGGAAAAACCGGAAGCGCTTGTACCGATAATTTTTTCAGAAATAAGATTTAGGTTAACACCAACACGGATCCTATCAGTTAAGGAATTAGAGTAGGTTATCCCTGCAATCACAAAGGTGGGTGAAAAAGTCGAACCAGTGCCATAGGGATTCTCGACTGTAGTAATAGGTATATCACCAAAATCTAAAGTCCTAACGCTAAATGCGATTGCACCAAAATCACCGAGGTTGGCACCGATTGCAGCATAGGACAAGCCAATGTCGGCGATGTAATTCATATAAGAAAACATTGCTTCAGTATTAGTAGAGCCTGCACCAAATCCGGCGGGATTATAATAAAGTGCATCAATTCCTGTCATACCCGAAATATATGCACCGCTCATTGCTAACCCACGTGCATTAACTGGAATAAGTAATTCCTGAGCACCGGCAGTTCCGTTTCTTTTTCCTCCACCGGCATAAAGATTGAGTGATAAAGTCATCAAAGTCATTATCACCATTAAAACTACTGTCAATTTTTTAGTCATTTTTAATTTCTCCTTAGTTAATAGCAATACTTTTAATTAATATTTGGGGAAGGTTTAACTTCCCCGATAATTTAGATTCTATCAATGTATTGCGTTTCTTGAATAACTGCCAGCTTCATTATTTTTGTACCGATACCGGGCATATCAATATATGCAATATAAACTCCACTCGCGACTGGAATTCCGGACGTATTTAAAAGATCCCAGTCAACATACGGTGAGGTAGAATTTTTTTCAATTTTGCGAACAAATACCACAGCAAGTGACACAATTCTAATCGTTGATTGAGTTGGTAAGCCGGTAAACCTCATAAATCTTGCGTATTTATTCTGCTCTAGACTATGTGCTCCAAAGTAGGGGTTAGGAAATACAGTAATCTTATCAAGATTCTCAGCACCCGCAGTGGTGTTACCAATTTCTGATTTTAATGGCATACTTCTATATTTATCACCGCCAGCTAAACCAGATAATCCACGCCAAGGTGAAACTCTTAGAACGGTTCCTGGTTCGGGTAAATCACCATCAATTGCCAATTGCCCGAATTTATGAATAGTTGGATTGTTTCTTGAATTACCACTTGGATTAGGTAGCGAATCTAAATTAAAACCAGGGTCGTAAGCAAAAATTTCTTCCCATTTTCCATCTGATTTGTGGGTCCATTGATTATCCCAAACACCACGACCAAGAATGGCACGGTCAAAATCAACTACTTTAACCACTAATCTTTTATCATCGGAAGGATCATCATAAGTTCTCCCAATATTCCATATTTCAAAAGGAACCGTCCCAATTCCTAACGAATCGCTACCAAAAGCAGGGAATAAAGTAGGAAGATGTCCACTGACATAATATTGAGATTCACCTGTAAATCTAATTTCATAATTATCAAAACCCAAACCTTCCTCAGCTTTGGTGCCCTGCCAATTTAATCTAAAATTGGATCCGCCGGCTAAAATCTGCCACTTTCCTGTTGAGTTAAAGCTGGTATCAACATTAACAATAGGATCAAGTACGACACCTCCAGGACCCTTAACTTCATCGACGCTTTTGATTCTATACTTAGTGGCAACTTCTTCAAGTTTTTCTAATCCAGTATTTTGAACACTCGCTAATATTCCATCAAACACAAGTTTGTCAAGCAAACTATCAGATCCAAATGAAGTAAGATTAGAATACAGTGTATCAGCCTTTGTGACGTTTATAATGGAATAAGAAGTGTCACCTTCTACAACTCCACCAACAACCGAAATTTCATACTCGTCTCCCGTGACAGCAAGAGGATCAATGACATAGAAATTGATATTGCCGTCTCCGCTACCGGAAACTTGAGTGGCTGTTTCAGAATCACCCGAATTGTTTGAAAGAACAACATCAACAGCCTGTCTTCCCGGTCTAACTTCAAAGATCTGAGGCGGATTTTCTAGATATTTTGGATCAGAATTCGGAGAATATCCAAATGACGTAACACCAAAATAATACGGATGAGCATCAACCATTGGGATTTTATTTATTTCATCTTGTCTGGTTCGATAAAAATGTGCTGTTCCTGTATTTGGTAATTCATAGACCGGAAGTTCAACAAGCACACCCCCAACTGTGGTTGCTTGTGTCACTAGATCTATATCATCGGCAACGTCAAAAATTCCTAAAAGTGTAGGATCTGATCCTGCCAGGTCACTAAACTGCCAAACTAAATATCCTTGAAATGTATATGTGGTATCCGAAAAACCCTGTCCATAAATTAAAGGATCCCCTTCATCATAAGATTCAGAATTTGGTTCCCAATAAAGCGTCACTTCACCTTGGTCTGTATATGCGCTAACTTTTGGTGCTGGAGGAGTGTTTGTGATTTGGAAATCCAGATCATAGGCAATTTGAGCAGCCAGGTCCTTTCTTTTCAAATCTTTAACAGCAAGAATTCTATCATTAGCCCTGGTTATTAAAATACCTACTACAACTTCCTGAGTATCGCCCGGAGCCATATCAAACGGCCCAGAAGCCATTACATGCCTTCTATCGTCAGGCGCTTCACCGCCAGGCCATCCCTCCCCTTCATACCAACCGGTACCAGCAACGGGATCTCCAGCGACAGTAAATTTAACTGTCTGACCAGTATTCGGGTCAATAAATGGCTGACCGTCCGCAAGGAACCCTGTCATATAGTTATAAAATTGAACTGAGCCTGCAGCTACTCCAAGATCCGGATCTGTATAGAGTGCATTACCATTAATATAAAAGGTAAAAGCAGTCATAGGTAAATTTCTAAATCCTTTTCTGTAAGTGGCTTGCACTATCGGCCCTTGAAAGAAATCATCTCCATCAGCGGCAGGCTGGGTTCCATAAAATCCTTCATCATCGTTATCACCATTATATCTATAACCCAAACTGAGTACAGTATCGCAGCCAGTAAAATCATCACCGGCATAACCAAGATCAGTATCTGACCAGTAGGCAAGTACTACATCTTTAAGTGTTAACGTGCCTTTGTTAATAAGTGTGTATTTCTTAAATACCATATCACCCAGATCACCTGTTCGGTTAAAGGCAAAAACAGTAGTCTGTTGTTCAAGACCCATTGGTAGAGTTCCATAGGTAAAAGTACTTCTCGAAGCATCCATGTCATTCGAAACACACCAAAGTACTTCGTCACCAATAAATTGAGGTAAGTCTACACCTTTTGTATAGATTCCATCTCCATCAATATCATCCCACGGTGCACCGTCTTCAACAGGCCATTCATTATAGTCCTTTTCATATGCATCACGCACCGGTCCCGGGGGTAAGGATTCCCAACCTTTACGGATTTTAAAAATACGGTATTTACTCAAACTTGGATCATCTGCAGTACCGTCAGGTAATATTTTACCTGCTTGCAACCCTTGTCTGTATGTTGAACCATTTACTCTTATTTCTCGACCAATTTTTGCTCCCCAGATAAAACCATCGGCAAATATAGCAGGAATTGTTGCATTATCTCCGCCTGGCCAATAGAAACCAGAGGCATCTATTCTTGGATCGTGCGAACCATATCCATTATTGCCGATCCACATGAAACATTGATTCACTGATATCCAGTTATAGTTATCATTTGTATTAGTTTTGGATAATTTTGATTTATCTTTTTCCTTTTCCTTGGGGGCAAATCCAAGGGAGAGAAGACCAAAAGCCAATACAATTGACATCATATAGATAATTTTTTTATTATTCATTTTTCTCTCCATATTGATGTAATTATTAATAATCTAACCTTAGGCCAAGCCTAATTTGTCTTGGTGTTCCAAAATTTCCAGAATTATAAATGGAAGCAAGATATAGTGCTTTATATGTATCTGCAGCCTCCTGTACATGATTAAGAATATATCTTTGATATCTTGCGCTCCCTTCGGGACTAGCAAGCCCACCATCATCGACCGTATCTCCGCTTGTACCAAACACACCTACAACATTTTGAATATCAAGCAGGTTTATAACCCAGATGTAAACATTTAAATTTAGTGGGCCGAGAGAAAAAGATTTATCAAATTTTGCGTCTAATTGAAAATTCCAGGGAGTTACGGAAGAATTAAGTGATTCAATAGGAACTCTTGCATTTCCAAATCCTTCAAATCGAGTATAATTGAACCCGCTGTTGAAACTAAATAATAGATTGAATCCAAAATTCGAGAGTATTTTACTCCCGAGTACCTCAGGACCATCTTCATCAACAAAGCGGTAATCAAGATTGATTGATCCTCTGTGAGTTTGATTAAAAGTCAAAGGCGTAATCTGCTGAGGGAAGAAAGGAGTTGAGGTTGGCGACTGCCAAATGGCTCTGCCAGCTTCATTAGGAGTAGAACCGGTTCCCTGAGCATCAGAATAGGTGTAGTCAATAGACGCCGAAATTCTTTCTGTCCTTCTTAAATCTAATTTCATTTCAATACCTTTAACAGTAGTAAAATCACCATTAACGAGAGCATAGTATTGAACATGTGATGCACCCGGATCAGCGA
The DNA here is from genome assembly GCA_016709155.1 of Ignavibacteriales bacterium. Classification (NCBI taxonomy): domain Bacteria; kingdom Pseudomonadati; phylum Ignavibacteriota; class Ignavibacteria; order Ignavibacteriales; species Ignavibacteriales bacterium. The sequence continues at coordinate 1,039,230 of JADJEI010000001.1, forward strand.
AGATACTTCTAATCTGAACCTGGTCTTTGATATCTTTATAAAAACCTGTAATATCGAATGCAAAATTAGACCCCAGCTGTTGTTTGAAACCGATTTCATACTGTGTCGTTCTTTCCGGTCGGATCCCATACCCAACTGGATTAAGTTCAGCAAATCCTCCTTTAATAATATCTGAACTTCTATTGAAGCCAAGATAAATATTCCTTAATTGAGACTGCTGAATGAATTTACCATACTGAGCATGAAAAACTGTTTGATCAGTGACAGGAAATGAAAAACCTAATCTTGGACTAACCTGTAGAATTGGATCAACATCAACTAATGAGGCTGAATCAATTATTCCCTCAGAATTGAACTGAACATCATGCGGATTTTCAAAAGTTTTGGAATCAGTATTGATATAATCCAACCTGAATCCTATGTTCAAAACCAAATCGGTGAATTCCATCTTGTCCTGAATGTAAAAAGCGGAAAACACAGGATGCTTTGGTCCTTGAATACCGTCATTTAGTTCATTACCAAAAGTATCATATCCATAATTGTCAAGCCTATCGTAAGCTCCGCCAATATCGCCATCCGCAATTGATTTTATATTATCTGCGATGGATATTGTATTAGGCATATCATATCGCCGAATTGTGTAATAAGTATATTCTCCACCAGTTTTGATTTCATGGATTTTACCCACCTGATAGAGGAAATTCAATTTACCACCAAATGACTGATATTTTGTTTTGGTATAACCGTTAAATGGTCTGTCATATCTCTCAAATCCAAAACCATAGGCTCTTAATGTAGTTGCAAATTCACCATCACGTCTAAGTGTTCTGCCATAATCTGCATTAGCAAGAGAGTCACCATAAAGAGTAATATCGTGTTGAAAAATTGGGTCCATTGTAACAGCATAGTCATTAAAATAATTAAGGATGACATCATAAAATGCAACTGGACTAATTACGTGAGTTATTTTAGCACCTCCCGTAAATGTGTAATTCTGGTTTAAACTTGCACTATTTACCCGATTAACAGTAGTCCAGCCAACACCACCTCGGTTTTCATTCCATCTATGATTGGCATTTATTTTAATACTGAATGGATTTAAATTCCAGGTTAAATTTCCTTGTAACTGGTAAGTATTACTTCCATTATTTAATACTGTACCATTCGGGTAGAAAACACTGAATGTATCCGGATATGGATTCTCAGTCGTACTTAATAGAGGATCTAAACTCGGAGCGTCTGGATCAACAAGGTTTTGGAAATTATACTCTCTACGATAATTAGCAGGACTTCGCTGGTAAATATTATTACCTGCAATAAAAAATTTAAGATCTTTAAAATTTGGCAAAACGGGGCCGCCAGCAGTAAAGGTGTATTCACTATAACCATAAGCGTATCCGCCAAGAAATTCGTCGCCAGCGTTTGCAAAATTATCTGTAATGGCTTCAAAACCAAAATTATAATTTTCGGATCCAGCTCTGGATGTAGTGCTTATTATTCCGCCGTTTGCACCTCCAAACTCTGCTGAATAACCTCCAGCCTGCACTTGTATTTCTTCGATAGCATTATTGATCATACCTGTAGTTGAACCTCCACTTACTGGATTGTTAACTAAAACACCATCCACATAAAAAGCAACACCGTCGGAACGGCTGCCACGAATATATATATTACCCCCTTGTGTCACTACGCCTGCCTGTGTACCGACAATAGCATTCACTCCTCTGATTGGAAGGTTTTTGATATCTTCCTGGTTAACAATGCTAGTTTGATTTGTAGTATTCTTGTTTATAAGAGGTTTTGGAGCTACTACTACAACTGTCTCTGTCTGATATGTTTCGGAAGGCAGTTGAAATAGAACTTCCGTAGTAAGGTTTACGGAAATTCTTATATTTTCCATTCGTACTTCTCTATACCCAATATATCTTGCAACAATAGTATATGTTCCTGGAGGTGTGTTAAGTATAACATAATCTCCATTAACATCTGTTGCTGCGCCCAAATTTGTTCCATTAACAAGAACATTTGCTCCAATGAGAGCATCACCGGTTTCAAGATCGGTAACTTTACCGACTATTTTACCGGTTTGGGAAAATATCAGAATAGGAGTACTGACAATTAACAGTAGAATAAATTGTAAAAATTTTGACATCATCGTCTTCTCCTAAATTTATTAAAATTTCATTTATTTCGATCGTACTGGTAACGAAGGGGTACTGTTGAATATCAGAGTGGGAGTTTCAGGATCCCCGGTGATAAACAAGTATTGCCTTGTACCTGCAGTTAGCGTTGAATTAAATGGACCCGAAAGTGTATCATATTCAGGATTGATTGTTGTTGGGTTATCGGTAGTATCTTCGATAACATAAAACGAGTAATCACCTGCAGCTTCGTTCAAAGTCGCGGTTTGATTGTACTCATAAAGGCTTCTGATAGTAGAATCGAAACCGGTACTAATGTATGCAATCGTATATTTCTTCTGATTTTGAGTTGAAGTATTCGGGGAAACATTTGTGGTTAATATTTTAACCAAACCCGGATCGGGAGTTTCATCAAGATATACAACACCATCAGTCATAGCGTAGGGTGCGAAAGAATGAAGTGTATCTACGCCTGGAGCGTAAACGCCATCAAATATAAGTGTTATCTCTTCATAGGATGAAATTGTAACATTATCATTAAAAAGTTCGGTTCCAGAATCATCAGTTAATACAAAATGCCGGCTTCCTGAGGGAAGGTCGAAATAGCTTCCTAATAATTCATTTTGATTTACCGAACCTTTTAACTCATCATCAATGTAAACATTAAATTTGTCAACATTATAAGAAAAATTGCCAACTCTAACACTGGAGTAAGGTCTGGCAACAGGGTCGATAGTAGGCTCCTCGAAACAACCTGTAATCAAAAAGCCAGTGAGAATTATAGCAAGAAGCGATAATTGTGCAGTAATTTTTTTCATCATCATTTACCTCTTACGTTTATTTACTTTTTAAGAATCTAGACTTGTTCGATTTTGATATTTAATTTCTATTAAATGCATATTCGATCAAATCTAAAATTTGAAATACATTATTAAGCAAGGATTGCCCGCTAATGGGGCAATCCTTAAAATTTGAAGTTGAATCAGGCGAATAGCCTCATTTTACTTCATTAACATCATTTTTTTGGTAGCAGTAAAGCTGCCTGCATTTATTGTATAAACATAAACGCCTGAAGCAAGTTTTGAAGCATCAAAATTTACTTCGTAATTACCGGAAGTTAAATCTGAGTTAACTAATGTAGCTACTTCAGTTCCAAGAATGTCATAAACCTTTAATACAACTTTAGAAGCAGTAGGAACTGCAAACTTAATAGTTGTAGCCGGGTTAAATGGGTTTGGATAGTTCTGTGAGATACTGAATTCATTTGGAATATTATTTCCATCTGGTGTAACATCAGAAATGATCGGAATACCAAACCACAATAAAGCTTGATAAGGTGAATTTTCATTTGCATATCCAGTCCAGTGATAATATGAATAATCACCATCGATTGCAGTATTTAATGCAATAGGATCATAAGCAGCGTAGAAAATTTTATTTCCTGCACCAAGAGTTCTATGATGCATTGTTGGATGAGTTTCGATTACTGGAACTCCGCCGATACCTCTTGTTTCAACATTCATATCAATTTCGCCATCAGCAACTTCATAAGCATCAATCCAGTTACTGCCGCCGGTTTCATAGGTAGGATTGTACATTAATGAATCTGCATCTCCATAGCTGTTGAATAAGTCAAATAATGGACCGCCAAAAGCTGTGCCGCTTATCGGTGTTACTAACGAAGGAATAGCTTGTCCGGAAGTACCATCATAGCTTACATCGTTGTAACTGTGTCCAATTCCAAGAATATCAAATTCAAAAGAACCTGCAGTAAAATCTTGATCAGCATAGCCATATCTATCACCGAGCCATTCCTGACCAACTAAATAATAGTTTCTGCTGCCATCAGCTTCTAACCAGGGTCTGATAATTGAATCTTGATAATCAGATGGTGCACCATTACAGATTTCGATTACGTTATCATAGCTGTCCATTATAGAGGCTGGTAATAATCCGTAACCCCAGGTATCATGTTCAAAGTAAAAACCACCGCCCTGAATATCGGCACCAAAATAATAATCTTGTGGATAGCCTGTCACAGTTGAGAAGCCATTAAACACAACAAGTGTTCTGGCAAGTGAAGGAGCGAAAACAAAGAAGGATACTGTTTCTGACATACTCGAATGATTATTTACATCGGTAGCTTCTATATAATAGTCAACCGTTGTACCGGGAGTCTGCGCAGGAATTTGACCTGTATAACTCGGCTCACTACCAGTCATTGCTACTTCATTCCATGTTGTTTGACCATCATTACTCCACATAATTTTTGCACCTGCAACCCCTGCGGATCCGGGATCACCAGGATTGGTATCAGTGATGTCAGCGTCAATAGTAAAAGGACCTACATCAACACCGCTTGGAATAACTGTGAAAGAATTTATATCTGGGGGTGGATCTCCAGTAATATCAACTGCAACTAAATAATCCCATGTATATTCACGAGACCACCAGCCATAATCATTTCCCGGGTCTAAACGACCGTTTGCATAAAATTTCCAACCTGGGTAGCCAATAATACCGGACATAAATCCAAGTCTGTCAGCATCCAAAGTTGTACCGGTATTTTTATAAGCAACTCCAAATATTTCGCCGCCAAGTACTGTAGGTTCAAATAGAATGTTCATATCAACCCATTGATAGGTTGTTCCGCCGGCAGGCAATGGTGTAATAGGAGCACCAAATCCGCCATCACTCCAAAGGTCATCACCGAAAGGTTCTGGATCGCCGGTAATTGAAACCCAGCCTTCGCCAAGATAATCCGGATTGCCTTTGAAAGAAGTTACATTATTATAACCGTTGCCGGAAGCTGTATAATAACCATCCAACTCAATCGGAACTGCTAAAAGTTCAGCTTCAGATAAACTTACTTTAACTAATTTAACTTCCAATATTGCACCGTTTGCAACACCGGCATCGTCTGTAGAGAGAAATGCAACTCCTTTAATTGTCATATCGGCAGGAGCTTTAAACCACTGTACCATCCAGTCTTGACCGAAAAGACCAAAGTTAGTGTTAAAGGTGCCGTCGTTATAACCTAAAGTATCTAACAATCCCAGAGTAGAACCTGGAATTTTATTAAGGGTTATTACTTCACTCTTTTTGTCGAAAGGTTTCATTTTCATGATTTCGAGACTTGTCTCGTTACCTTTCATTTTATAGAACTTACCATCAGGTCGCATAACCATTTTATCCTGTGCAAATAGGATTGCAGGAAGAAACGTCAGCGCCATTAAAAGAACAGAAAGTTTTTTTAGCATTATATGCTCTCCTTTTAGTTTTTTGTATTGGTTGTTTAAACAATGATTTAATATCAAGCATTTAGAACTTCGAAAGCAAAACACTTAATATTAATTTATTGTTAATTCATTTACTATGTGAAATTACTATAACTCTATTTTCGTGTCAAGTTTTTTTTAATAAATCTTTCGTGTGCGAAATAGTACTTTTTTTATATATTGTCAAGAGATTTTATTTTCCGCTAAAATTAAATGACGACCGATTGAACTTTTGTAATGCCTTCCAACAGTGAAATTTTATTCTTCACTTGATCACTAATTCTATCATCAACACTGATGACTGTTAATGCATCTTTGCCAGCTTCAATCCTGCCGAGAGAAGCCCTGCAATATTGATTTTAGCCTCTGAAAGCACTCTACTTATATTTGCGAGCATACCTGGTTTATCAATATTTGTACAAATTAATAAGTTACCCTCCGGCTTCAAATCTATACGATAATTATTGATGTTCACCACCCTTATTTCACTTCGATCGAAGACTGTACCAGATATATTTTTTTTACCTTTATCTGAAAAAAAGTTAGTGGTAAGCAAATTTGAGTAATTTATTTTTCCCGAAGATTTTTTTTCATTTACCGAAATTCCTAATTCTTTAGCCAGTATCGGTGCATTAATGTAGTTGACAACTTCACTTAATCTGCCCGATAAAAATCCTTTTAGTATCGCAGTAGTGATAAGTTCGGAATTTTTTATTAATACTTCTCCATTTAATTCAACGTTTATTTCTTTTAAATATCCTTCCAACATTTGTGATTGGATAGAGCCTAAATTTTCGGCAAGTTTTAAATAAGGCAGGAGTTTTTCATCATGATTATTTAGAGAAAAAGAATTTACCGCCCCCTTAGTTTCGCCTGATTTGAAGTAACCATTGATTTGTGCTGCAATTTGTTGTGCAACTTTTATTTGGGCTTCTTCTGTCGAGGCTCCAAGATGCGGGGTGCAAAGAACTTTTGGATGTTTTATCAACTCATTGTTGGAAGCAGGGGGTTCAGTTTCATAAACATCAAAAGCAGCAGCAGAAACTTTTCCAGTGTCAAGGGCTTTGAGCAGCGCATTCTCATCAATTATTCCCCCGCGGGCACAATTAATTATTTTGACCCCATTTTTACACTTGCTTAGAGTTGATTCTGAAATTAAATGATTCGTTTCACTGTTTAGCGGAACATGAACAGTTATAATATCAGCCATCTCCCAAATTTTATCAAGGTTTACAAGTTTAATATTTGGTAATATCTTTATATCAGATTGAGCTATGGGATCAAAGACAATCACATTCATACCAAATGCCTGACAACGAATTGCTACTTCCCTCCCGATTTTTCCAAGTCCGATAATTCCGACTGTTTTTCCGCCTAGTTCTGTCCCTTTAAAATTTTTTCTATCCCACTTTCCACTTTTTAACGATTGATTTGCCTGAGCAATGTTTCTGCACATCCCAAGCAAAAGAGCCATTGTGTGCTCGGCAGTTGAGATAGTATTACCGCCGGGAGTATTCATTACCAGAATCCCTTTTCGTGAAGCTTTGCTGACATCAATGTTATCAACGCCGGCGCCGGCTCGCCCAATCACTTCGAGGTTATCTGCTCTTGAAAGTAATTCCCCGTCAACTTGTGTTTCGCTTCTTACAATAAGAGCGTTGTACTCATTTATTTGATTGAATAGTTCGTCTCTTTTAATTCCTGGTTGAAATTTTACATCATAACCAAAATTATGAAGCATCTCTGAGCAGGATTTATCTACTGCATCAGAAATTAGAATTTTTCATGCTCTTTGGAATTGCTAAAGTGATTACTATGAAGTTTTAAAGCACGGCATTAAGTTTTTGAACTATCATGTTTTTTGGTACAGCCCCGATTATAGTATCTACAACTTTTCCGGATTTAAATACCAAAAGTGTTGGAATACTTCTAACTCCATATTTAATTGAAGTCTGTTGATTTTCATCAACGTCCAATTTTCCGATTTTTATTTTACCTTCATACTCTGCTGCAAGTTCTTCAACAATGGGTGCAATCATTCTACACGGTCCGCACCAAACTGCCCAAAAATCTATCAAGACAGGCTCTGTTGAGTTTATTACTTCAGTTTCGAAATTATCATCTGTGAAATGTAAAGGTTTCATCTATTTAATCCTTATTATTATTTTTATTTATTCTCCCTGACCGACATAATTAACAATATCCTCACCGCCATCGGCGTGTATCATTCCGCCTGATATCCACTCTCCTCCATCCTTGCATAATAATGAAATTACTTTTGCTACATCATTAGGTGTTGTTAATTTGTTTCGAGGGTTTTTACGTTTTGCAATTTCAAGCATTCCCTGATTACCAGGAATTTTTCTTAAAGCCGGAGTATCAGTAACCCCAGCCATTATAGCATTAACAGCTATGTTTTTAGGTCCTAACTCAACCGTTAGCTGACGAACATGAGATTCGAGAGAGGCTTTTGCAGCCGACACAGCTCCATAGTAGGGAATGGAAGTATGACTTCCCGAGCTAGTCATCGCAAATATTCTTCCACCATCCATGAATAAACCGGCTGAAACTAAATCCTGAACCCAATAGACCAGCGAATGAGCCATTACGTCCAGCGTCATTTCCATTTGTGCTTTTGTAATTACCTGCTCTTTGCCATCGGCAATAAATGGTTTTAAAGTACCGAATGCGAGTGAATGCATGAGAATATTCACTACTGGTTTATCGTTTATGGTTTTTTTAATTTCATCAATTACTTCTGCTCTTTTAATTGAATCAGCAGCATTAACATTAAAGAAAACTGCCTGAGAACCGTAAGATTTTATTTCATTCGTGATTCTTTCAACATTAGGCATTGTAACCTGACGATCGAGATGGACGCCAAATATACTATACCCATCCTTTGCAAGTTGAAGCGCAGTTGCCTCGCCAAAACCTGAGGAAGCACCTAAAATCAACGCCCAATATTTATGATTCTCTTTCATCAATTTTCTTTCAAACAGTTACTGAATAATAGCGGCGCAATTATACAAAATTGGTTTTTGTAATACAAACAAGGTCAAGCCGGGAATTAGCAATTTCAAATTCCGGATTAAGTCACAAAAATGAAAATTATATCCTTCTTTTTTATATGCGAAGTTCATTACTATCCTGATAAATAAATTGCCCAAGCAGATTGATTAATTTATTTTCTGAGTAATGAAATTGAATCTTCACCCAGTAAAGTAATAACATCCTTTATAAATCCTTCAGACACTTTCGCTCTATATTCCGGAAGTGAAAATAATTTAGGTTTTGAACCATTCCCATTTAAATGAATATAGACTGGTAAAGTGCCTTCATACTTGTGCAATATTTTCTTCAGTTGGATTATTTCTTCTGCAATGTTTTTCCCCCGATCAATGAATATTTTCACACTCTGTACCAGTTCTTCTCTTGCCGCCTCCATTGATAATAAATTTTCTACCTGAAGTTTTATTGCATCACCGCTGCTTTCAAGTTTACCAACAACAAACACAACATTTTCTTCACTTAGAGATTTGTAACACTTTTCATATACTTTGGAGAATATCAAACACTCACACGAACCGGAAAAATCATCAAGTTTAAAAAATGCCATGTCCTTTCCGGCGCGATCAATCTTTGTCCTAAGATCATTAATAACACCGCATGCATAAACACTTTGATCTGATTCTTCAAGAGCTTCAGTTTCGCCTAATCTTATTGTTGCAAATGATTTATATTCGATTTCATATTTGCTCAGTGGATGACCTGAAATATAGAATCCCACCACCTCCCTTTCTTTTCCAAGCATTTCTTTCATCGTCCATGGTTTAACTTCCATCATTTTTGGTTCGGAAATTTTTATATCTTCAGCATTTCCAAAAAGACTATTCTCCAGACTTAAATTAGAATTTTGAGATTTGTGTCCAAACTCAAGTGCATCTCCAACTGCAGAAAAGAGTCTTGCTCTGTTGTTTTCAATCGAATCGAAAGCTCCGGCAAAGACTAATCCTTCAACGCTTCTTTTATTAACAATCCTGTTATCAACGTTGGAACAAAAATCGAAAATGCTTTTAAAGTTTCGTCCGAGCTTCTTTTTACTTTTTATAATTTCCTCCACCGCCTGAATACCCACATTTTTTATAGCAGACATTCCAAATCGAATTATGCCATTTTCGACATCAAAATGAACAGAAGGATTATTCACATCGGGGGAGAGAACATCAATTTTAAGCTTTCGACAATCTTCAAGAAAAGCGGTTACTTTATTCGAATTCCCAAATTCGTTTGTAAGGTTTGCTGCTAAAAATTCCGGAGTAAAATGTGCTTTCAAATATGCGGTTTGATAAGCGACATAACTGTAAGCAACAGCATGACTTTTATTAAATCCATAATTGGCAAACTTGTCAATCGCCTCAAAAATTTCTTTTGCAGCCTTTTCTGAAATTCCATTTTTAGCAGCGCCAGAAATAAATTTTTTACTCTGCTCTTTCATTGCCTTCAGATCTTTTTTCCCCATTGCTCTGCGCAATATATCTGCTTCGGCAAGCGACATCCCTGCAATTATATTTGCAATTTGAATAACCTGCTCCTGATAGACAATCACACCGTAAGTTTCTTTAAGAATGCTTTCGAGCAAGGGGTGGGCATAAATGACCTCTTTAACGCCAAATTTTCTATCTATGAAATCATCAATAAATTCCATAGGTCCCGGGCGGTAAAGCGCATTCATTGCAGCAAGATCATTCAACGAAGTAGGTTTTAATTTTTTAAGATACTCTCTCATCGGGGGAGATTCAAACTGGAACACGCCAGTGGTTTGTCCTTTGGAGAATAGTTGAAAAGTTTTTTCGTCATTCAGAGGAATTGAGTCAATATCAATTTTAATTTTATGATTTTTTTCAACAAGCGAAATCGTATCTCGAATAATCGTGAGGGTTCGCAGCCCTAAAAAATCCATTTTTAATAATCCGGCAGATTCCAATTCTTTCATATTGAATTGAGTTACAATTTCAGATTGCGATACTGCATTAGCCATCGGTACATATTCACTAACATCATGAGGAGTAATTACCACCCCCGCAGCATGCTTAGAGGAATTACGATTCATGCCTTCGAGAACCTTTGAATATTTTATCAGCTCCTGTATTTCCGGTTCTTTAGGATTTTGCAGCCATTTCAATTCGGCAACTTCATCTATTGCTTGTTGAATTGTATAAACTCTCCCAAATTTAGACGGAATAAATTTCGTTATTTTATTTACAGTAGGTATGGGGATTTTCAAAACACGCGCCACATCCCTCAACACAGCTTTAGAGGAAAGCCGATTAAAAGTTATAATCTGACTTACGCACTCCGAACCATATTTTCTGCGGACATATTCAATCACATCGCTGCGTTTATCATCTGCAAAATCAATATCTATATCAGGCATTGATTTTCTTGATGGGTTTAGGAATCGCTCAAATAATAAATTATAATCAAGTGGATTGATATTTGTAATACCAAGTACATAAGCAACAAGACTGCCTGCAGCACTGCCCCTTCCCGGTCCGACAGGTATTTGCATTTTTTTTGAGGCATCAATAAAATCCTGGACAATCAAAAAATAATCTGCAAAACCCATTTGTTTTATAACTTTTATTTCATATTCGAATCGTTCGGCGATTTCGTCTGTTATTTCTACAAAGCGTTTTTTTAACCCCTCCCGGGCAAGCAGCTCAAAATATTCTTCGGAAGATTTTGCTGAAGAATCTTTTGGGATTTGAAATTGCGGGAATAGAAATTTTTGTTTTTCAAAAACAAGATTGATCTTCTCATCAATTTCCAAAGTACTGTCAATAGCGTCTTTGAAATTTTTGAAAAGCTTTTTCATTTCCTCCGCAGATTTAAAATAAACCTGGTCAGTGTTATATCGAAGAGTTCTGTAATCTGTGCCCGATTTATCAGAAAGCAGCAAGAGAATGTTATGAGCAATTGCATGATCTTTCTCAATGTAATGACAATCATTAGTGGCAACTAACTTAATCCCGAGTTCTTTAGAAAGTTTCGGCATTCCCTCGAGCACCGGTTTTTCAACTTCCATATTATGATCTTGAATTTCGAGGTAGAAATCATCACCAAAAATTTCCTTATAAGTTTTGGCAGTCTCCTGTGCCTTTTCATAATTGTTATTTACAAGATGAGCCGATACAACTCCGCCGGCGCAAGCAGATGTGCATATCAACCCCTCCCTATATTTACGTAATAATTCAAGATCTATTCTCGGTTTATAATAAAATCCTTCGGTATGACCGAGAGTTGAAAGTTTTGAAAGATTATCATAGCCGGTTTTATTTTTAGCCAATAAAATTAGATGATGATAATGCTTCTGTCGTTTTTTGCCATTCTGATCTTCAGATTTTCCTTTTGTAAATCTGCTTCCCTCAGAAACTACGTACGCTTCCATTCCAAGTATCGGCTTAACTCCGGCAGCGGTTGCTTTACGATAGAATTCAGGAATGCCGTACATTACTCCATGATCTGTTAGTGCCACGGATTTCATATTATTTTTTACTGCCGCTTCCACGAGGCTGTCAACTGTGCAGGCGGCATCCTGAAGGCTGTAATGTGTGTGATTATGTAAGTGAACAAATTCTGACATGAAAAATCTCTGAAATTTTATGATTAAGAATTTCTTCTAAATCAATTTTAAAAACCTAATAAAAAATATTTTTAACTTTTTCCCGTGTGACCAAACCCACCGGAACCTCTGCCGGTGGTATTCAACTCATCAATTTCATTAAGCACAGCTCGATATACTTTTGAAATAATTAGTTGTGCAATTCTGTCACCGCGTTTGATAATAAAATCTTCTTCTCCGAAGTTGAACAAAATTATTTTTATCTCCCCGCGATAATCCGAATCAATTGTTCCGGGAGAGTTTAATATCCCGATTGAATGATTAATTGCCATCCCGCTTCTTGGTCTAACTTGAATTTCGAATCCTTCCGGAATTTCAACGCTAAAATTAGTGGGGACTAAAATTGTTTTGCCGCTTTTTAATATTACTTCATCGTTCACTGCCGCCCGAACATCCATTCCGGCACTTCCTGCAGTGGCATAATGCGGCATTTCAATATCATCAAAGTCACTTGAAATTCTTTTTATATTTATTGTCAACTCAGACTTCATATTATTTTTTCTAAATACTTTCAACTTTGGATTTTATAAAGCGCATTTCGTTTTTATCAATAATAAAAGTAAACAAAGCAATTAAAAAACTTAGCAGCAAAATAATTTTTATAAAGATATCTAATTCGTTTCGATAAAGAAAATGATAGTATGAAAATCCAATTACACCAATTAGGATAAATATTTTTATCATCTTCCAATTTTCATAAGCAATTTTATAAATTTTTTGATTGACAAAGTACAATCCGGCTGCCATTACGAAATAGCTTGCAAGTGTAGCCAAAGCCGCCCCCATTATTCCCATAATTGGAATTAAAATGAAATTGGTGAAAATATTTACCAAAGCTCCTGCGCCGGTTATGATCGGAACATAAATACTTTTTTCTTTTATGAAAATTCCTGCCGTAAAAATAACGTAAAGCCCATTAAACAAGTAAGCAAATAAAACTACCGGAACAATATCGAGTCCGACCCAATATGCTGACCCGATAAGTGAATAACCAAAAAAATTAAACTTAACGATGTTATCAATGAATAAAGAAACAATGACTAACATTGTGCTGCTTGCAATCGTAAAGTAGGTCAGTACTTTTGCAAAAAGTTCTTTGGCATTTTCACTTTTTGCTTCCTGTAGAAAAAACGGCTGCCATGCGTATTGAAACATATTTACAAACAGCATCATAAAAATTCCAAGCTTATAATTTGCCTGATAAATTCCAAGCGTTGTAAGGTTAGTCAGATGTTCCATTATTGGTCTATCAATTACTTGAATGATCATTGAAGCAAGTCCCGCAGGAAGATATGGCAATCCAAATTTTAATAATCGCTTCATTAAATGAAAATTAAAGCTGAAGTGAAAAGACCTGCGTATTGACGGGAAGACAAGGAGGAGGGAAACAATTGAAGCAATTAAATTACTTAGTAAAACAGCTTCGATATCCCAGTGCAGTAAAAAAATTAAGACAACATTCATTAAAACTGTAATGATAATATTTAGAATTTTAAATAAGCCGAATTTCTTCGCTTTTCTTTCAAGCCGCAGTTTTATAAATGGAATTACTGCAAGAGCATCTATCAAAAGAATTAATGGCAGAAAAAGTATTAAGTACTGAAAATCATAAGGAATTCCCAGCAGGAGGGAAATCTTTTTATACATAAATAAAATAATCACACCGAGAACTAAACCAACCATCGCAACAGAAATAAAAGGAGTTGAAAAAATATCTCCCTGTTCCCCATTCTCTTTTGACGCTGCAAATTTCATGTATGCCGCATCCATTCCATAAATGTAAATTATATTCATCAAGCCAATAAATGCGTATAGGTTTGTGATAATCCCGTATTCATCAGGATTGAAAATATTTGTGTAAAATGGAACAAGCAGAAATGTAATGAACCTCGCAAACATCGTACTGATACCATAGATGGCAGTGTCTTTCGTAAGTTGTTTAAGTTTATCAAGCATCAGAATTTTTCAATAAAATTTTCTTATGGCATTCATAAAAAATTCCGGTGGACGCGAAGGACGCTTTGTATTCATATTTATAAAAACAAGGGTTATGTATCCTTCGGCAACAATTTCATTTCTTTCTTTACTAAAAATTGTATGATCTATTTTAACTTTTACCGTTGGAAGCGCTTCTACTCTTGTTTCAATAATTAAAACTTCATCATAATATGCAGGCGATTTGTAGTTGATATGAGCTTCAGCAACAGGCATTTGGTAACCATTTGCTTCAATTGTTTTGTACGGAAGATTATGTTCGCGCATCATTTCAGTTCTCCCTACTTCAAAGTACTCGAAAAATTTTCCATTGTAAACCCGCCCCATTTGATCTGTGTCGGCATAACGAACTCTTAATTCTGTTCGATGAATTAGCATAGCATTATTTGAAATTTAAGTTGATAGATTTAAGGAAAAATAGAGAGGCTGTCTCAAAAGTCTAATTTTGTCAGTCTGAGCTTGTCGAAGACTTATGGCAATGCCATAGTGACTTCACACTTCGACGGGCTCAGTGTGACAGTAAAAATTACTTTTGAGACAGCCTCATTACAATTAAGATAAAATAAATGAAAAATAATCGTAACCAATCAGCTATTCTACGTACACACCCATTTTATAAAACTTCTCAATTCTATTTTCTACCAGTTTATCTGGTTTGATTTTCACTAATTGAGCTAATTCTTCTTTTAAAACTGCTTTCAGATTAGCTGCCGCTTCGGTTTGGTTTTTGTGTGCGCCGCCAAGCGGTTCAGGTACAATTCGATCTATAATTTTTTGTTCAAGCAAATCGGTAGAGGTAAGTTTGAGCGCTTCGGCTGCTTGTTCTTTGTATTCCCAGCTTCGCCATAAAATACTGGAACAAGATTCAGGACTAATAACAGAGTACCAGCAATTTTCAAGCATTAATATTCTATTGCCAACACCAAGACCTAAAGCGCCGCCGCTTGCACCCTCCCCAATAATTACTACAATAATCGGAACACGAAGGCGGCTCATTTCAAAAAGATTTCTTGCGATTGCTTCAGCTTGCCCGCGCTCTTCAGCTTCAATCCCGGGATAAGCACCCGGAGTATCGAGCATTGTAATTACGGGTTTGCCAAATTTTTCTGCAAGCTTCATCAGCCGCAGTGCTTTACGGTAACCTTCGGGGTTTGGCATTCCAAAATTTCTGTAAAGATTTGATTTTGTATCCCTCCCTTTCTGATGTCCTATAATCATAACCTTGAAATCGTCTATCATTGCAAAGCCGCCGACAATAGCTTTGTCGTCGCGGTAGTTTCGATCGCCATGAAGTTCGACAAAATTTGTTGTCATTAAATCTATATAATCGAGTGTGTAAGGTCTATCGGGATGTCGTGCGAGTTGAACGCGCTGCCAGCGGGTAAGATCTCTGTACAGCTCTTCTTTAAGCTGTCTGACTTTGCTTTCTATTCGAAGAATTTCTTTATCAATATCAAGATTATCTGAATATTTTTTCATCTCTTCAAGTTTTGCTTCCAATTCGATTATTGGTTTTTCAAAATCCAGTACTGCTTTTGCCATTTAATTTATTTACTCCAAATTTTAGTTATCGTTTTGCCAATAATTTCAAGGTCAAGCCATATATTTTGATTTTTGGCATAAAGGATATTCAATTTTTTCATGTCATCTTTTTTAACATCTTCAATAAACCAGAATCCGGTCAATCCCGGTTTGCCAAGATAAAGTTCTGATTCACTTTCTAAAAAGGCAGGACCAACAAAACTTTTAGAACCTTTAAAGACTGACGGAGCCTGAAGAATTATATTTCTAAAATCACTTTGCTTTGCGTTCAGTTTACTGATGAAATATATTAAAGGATAGAATGAAAACAAAACCGCAGTTGATACACAAATGTCAAATCCTCTTTTCACAAATCTTTGCAGCGGATTGGTAATGCTGTATGTTAGTTCAATCAATGGTAAATCATCCAAAAGCGAAACTTTTGTTTTACCAACAATAAAATCAAGGTCGTCACCAATTATTTTAAAATCAACAGAAAGATTCTGACAATCAGAAACTATTGCCATCATTTGATTGTAACTTAGTTCGGATGAAAAAATTACTTCGTTAATTTTTTTACTGCCAATAATTTTTTTAACATTTTGAATGCTGCCGAGTACTTCAAAGCCTTGAAATGTTTGTCCGATTTCTTTATTAGAAGCCGAAATTAATCCTGCTACTGTATGAAAATCTGTATATTTTTTTTCAACTTTGAAGCAATTTTGAGAGATAATTCATTTGTCCCGACTATCAATGTTCGCTTTTCTTTTAAGTGATCCTTTTCCCAACCAATTTTAAAAACTAATTTGGCAACTATTCGCCAGATGGATAGAGTAAAAAATAAAATGATAAATAAAATGATCACCACTGCACGACTGTATGCAAACTGCTTGAAAAAAAATGTGAGCGAGGTCAGCAGGATAAAACTTCCAGCCAAAACTCCAAGATTCTTTAGTACAGATAATCTATCCTTTTTATAATCTCCGGAAAGCAAAGCGATCAAAACGTAAAGAGCCGCGGGAAGTGTAAAGACAGTAAGCAGATCATTTTCGGGAAAACCTTTCCAATCACTTATTGATGAGTAAATTTTTTCAGAAATAAAAAGCGATAGATCAAACAGAAGAAAATCTAAAGCGAGAAAGATGAAAGTATTTTTTTTGCGACCTGCAAAGGCAATAATTTTTCTAAAATTTATTGCGCTTCGGAGAATCAGTTCTACAATGAATGAACTGGAAAGATGTTTCTTTACAAATAAGTGCATCGCGCTGTAAAAAACTTTTGTCTCATCAAGATTGCTTCTTCGGGTGCTTTCACCTTTATAATGAATGATCTGGGTATCGTGTACATAAAAATTTTTGAACCCGGCTTTCTGCACGCGAAAACATAAATCAAGATCTTCGCCGTACATAAAAAATTGTTCGTCGAAACCGCCAACTTTTTCATAAACCATTCTCCTCAACATCATGAACGATCCGGAAATTGCATCTACTTCGTATGATTTATTTTCATCGAGATAAGTAAGGTTGTAGCGAGCAAAAAATCGGTTTTTAGGAAATAAATTGCTTAAGCCGGTGACTTTACAAAACGATGTCCAGGGTCCGGGGAAGCTTCTTCTGCATGCAAGCTGCAGCGTGCCGTCAGGATTGAGAATTTTACAGCCGGCTAATCCTACTTGATTATTTGATTCAAAAAAAGAAAACATTTTAGTCACTGTATCTTCCTGAATAATCGTATCCGGATTAATCAGAAGAATAAACTCCCCCTTCGATAAAGCCAAGCCTATATTGTTTGCTTTGCCAAAGCCAAGATTTTTTTTGTTAACAATTAATTTTACAGATGGAAATTTTTCTTTTAGTAATTCAACGCTTCCATCATCAGAAGCATTATCAACTATGATTACTTCGTATTGAATTCCTGCGGCGGCTTTGTCTAATGAGAGAAGAAGATTTTTAAGATATTCTTTAACGTTATAATTAACTATGATTACTGAAAGTTTCAATTTAGTTTCAGGTTAAAGTTTTCCAACCAAACTTCTTAAACGTAGTTTCCACACCATAGTAATTGCTTCTCGGACTATTCGTTTCGACATTTTAGATTTACCTTTCATCCGATCTATAAAAATGATGGGGATTTCTTTTATTCTAAATCCTTTTTTAAATGCTTTGTATGTCATTTCAATTTGGAAAGCATAACCATTCGATTTAACCCGGTCAAGATTAATTGTTTCGAGTACTTTTCTTCTGAAACATTTGAAGCCGCCCGTAGCATCTTTAACCGGCAAACCTGTAATAATTCTTGTATAAATATTTGCAAAATAACTTAACAGCAAGCGGCGCATAGGCCAGTTGACAACGTTTACACCATTGCTGTAACGGCTTCCAAGCACAAGATCATTTTCTTGAATAGCATTTAAAAAGTTTGGGATTTCTTTCGGGTCGTGCGAATAGTCGGCATCCATTTCAAAAATAAAATCATAATTATTTTTAAGCGCAAATTTAAATCCTGCAATGTATGCAGTTCCTAGTCCCATTTTTTTTTCACGCTTGATTAAATGGATCCTATCGTTACTTAACGCTAATTGTTGAATGAACTCTGCCGTTCCATCCGGTGAATTGTCATCAACTATCAGTATATCCGGATTTGCAGAACGACTTAATAAATCCGGAATAAGCTTTGTTATATTATCAAGCTCATTAAATGTCGGGACGATTATTAGCGTTTTATTTTCAGTCATATTTTTTTAATTAATAATTGCTATTGACCTTTACCGAACAAAACTACAAAAATTGTTCTAAGCAGGATTTTAAAATCCATTCTTAACGACATGTTTTCAATGTAAAAAAGATCGTACCTTAATTTTATTTTAACGTCTTCAATTGATTCATCATATTTATGCTTAACCTGCGCCCAGCCTGTTATTCCAGGTCTAACTTTTAATCGCCTTTTATAATAAGGAATTTCCTTTGATAATTGTTCAACAAAGAAAGCTCTTTCGGGCGCGGACCAACAATGCTCATTTCACCTTTGAGAACATTGAACATCTGTGGTATTTCATCAATGCGAACTTTGCGAATAAATCTGCCAACACTTGTAATTCGTGGATCATCTTTTTGTGACCAGACAGGACCAGTATCTTTTTCGGCATCTTTTTTCATCGAACGAAATTTCAGGATCCGGAAAACTTTTCCGTTCTGCCCAATTCTTTCTTGCTTAAAAAATATACTTCCTTCGCTGTCTATTTTTATTGCGATAGCAGAAAGTAAACAAATTGGAAAAGTGATTATCAAAATCAGTAATGAAGCAATTATATCAATAAGCCGCTTTAATTTTTTTTCCCATTCCGGCATTAGCTCCGGCATAATGTCTATCAACGGAATACCATAAAGCTGAGAACTTCTCGCCTGACCGCTAAGGATTTCATAAAGATCAGGTACTATTTTCAGCCCCACCCCTTTATTTTCACTTAACGAAATTACTTCCACAAGTAAATCGTGATTTTCTTTATCGAGCGCAATTATCACTTCTTTAATATTTTTCTCATCAATAAATTTAGGAAGATCAGCTACATGCCCGATTACAGGAATATTCCGAAACTCCTTTTCAATGTTTTCATCGTGAACAGCTATGTAAGCAACAACATCAAGTCCTAAGGCTTTGTGTTCAATAATCTGATTATGAACTTCAAATGCTCTTTCATTAAAGCCAACTATCAAAGTATTTTTCCTGCCGAAGCTATGGATGATTAATCTGCGTTGTATTGCACGAATTAAAAGTCTGCCGCTTCCAACGAAGAAAAGAAATAATCCCCAATAAATAAAAATTAATATTCTTGAGGAACTCGCAACATTGTGTGAATAATCATCGACAAAAATGAGGAAGAACAAAATAAAAATTCCTACGAAAGAAGCTTTGAAGAGAGTTGATAGTTCATCAAATCTTGAAGAAGCAAACCATGTGCGGTACATACCGACAAAAGTAAAAATCAAAAGCCAGTAAAAATAAACCACAAACATCGGCAGGAAGAATTCCGGCATAGTAAGTAAATCGAACCACCCGGACTGAACACGAAAATAAAAAAAGACATACCACGCAAGGTTGATGGAAAGAAAATCTATGAGAAGGATCAATATTTTTTCGAAGGGTTTGGACATTGATTAAATAGACTGTTAATGAGATTCTTTATTAGGTAAAAAAATACCTAAGCTATATCCCGAACCCCACAGCAAGTGCATAATAAAAGTAAAAATAGCTACTATTGGCAAATATGGAATTTTACGTGGAAATAGAAAGAATGCCGTAAATAAAATATTTATACTAAAATAGAAAGTTAAGAACCAAAATAAAGCTGAAATTCCAATGATTTGAAAAAATGATAATGTCGTTAGTGTAGTAATAGTAAGAAAAAAAACAGGTGATATTAAATGACGTATCTTGATTGAATTATAATGTTTTTTTTGGACATTTACCCGGAGTATGCCGTATCTAAAAATTTGTTTAAAAATGAAAATAAAGAACTTCTGGCAAAGTAGTAAGTTATTATTTCCGGAGTAAAGAAGATTTTAAAACTGGCTTGCCTAACTCGCCAATTAAATTCTGCATCTTCAGAGATTAAAAGGTTTTCTTCGAATAAACCTACCTTCTCAAAAATTCTTTTTTATATGCTGCATATACCACAGTATCAACAAATCTTTTTTTTCTGCTCCACCTGTAAGCTGCACTTGCCATAGCGAAGGGAGATTCCATTGTCAAACCAATACATTTTTGAATAAAAGTTCTGCTTATATTTATCTGAGTTCCTCCAACAACGAAGATATTTTCATCGCTCAAATATTTATTATTAAAATGAAGAAAATTTTTATCTATTTCTGTATGTGCACCCAAAATTACTATCACCTCATTATGCGCAGATTTCACACCTATGTTCAATGATACCGGTGTTTTTCTGTGTGGATTTTTAACTAAAAAAATATTTTTATACTTTTTAGTAAATTGTGTAACAATTGAGTCTGTTGAATCTTCTGACATTCCATCAACCACAATAATTTCGATTTTATTTAAATCATAATTCTGATTTAAAATCGAATTTAAGCAACCAGAAATATACTTTGATTCGTTATATGCTGGAACTACTATAGTGAAACTGTATTTTTTTTCGTTCATTCGTCTTTAATTTAAAGAAAAAATAATTACTCAACTTACACCAAAACTTTTTTGCCTTTTGAATTAAGAGACAGTTGAGTTGCCTCAAGAATTTCTACCACTTTTAATCCATTCTCTCCACTGGTTAAAGGTTTTCTCTTTTCGTTTATCGATGAAACAAATTCTTGAACAGCAGATTGTAGAGCCTCTGTCTGTTTTAATTTTGGAGAGTACATATCACCAATACGATATTGAACTAAAGCCTCATGAATACTTTCAGAGGAATTAATCTCAATCCCACTATCATAAACTTTGATTTTTTCAAAATTTTCTAAATCATCGAACAATAGCATTTTTTTGGACCCCCCTATAAGTATTTTTCTAATCTTAACAGGTGACGTCCAATTCACATTTATATTCCCAAAACAATTTTCACTAAAATAAATACAAAGCTGAGCAATGTTTTCCTGTTTTGAGTAATTAGCGACACCATTAGCTGAAATAGCTTCCACCTTATATTTAGAAAGTAAATATAACATTATGGAGATGTCGTGTGGGGCAAGATCCCAAATAACATTGATATCATGTTGAAATAGTCCTAGATTTATTCTAACGGAATCAAAATAATTTATATCACCAATTTCGTTATTAATAATTAAACTTTTAATTTTTTGTATCGCCTCTGTATAAATAAAAGTATGGTCAACAAAAATATTAACCTCGTTTTTTTCAGCTAATTCTATCAGTTTTTTAGCTTGAATTGAATTTAGAGTGAATGGTTTTTCTACCCAAATGTGCTTATGATGTTTAAGTGCTTCTTTAGCCAACAAATAATGTGAATGAACGGGAGTTGCGATTACCACTGTTTCAAGGTCGGAACTCAATAATGATTCATAATCAGGAACGCTCCAGATATTTGGAAAAACTTTTTGTACTTTTTTTATTCTATCTTTATTTTGATCATAGCAAAAAATTTTATCTATTTTATCACTTAAGCTGAAATTTCTAACAAGATTAGGTCCCCAATAACCTAAACCAACTATTCCGATATTCATTTCCTGTTCTCCAAATTTAAAATTGTTATAATATTGTTATACTATCCGATAAAACTTATCATTCCTTTTTAATCAAGTTAAACCCATAATAAAGTCTCTGTAATTCTTTCTTGTCTTGTTCCCAATTATATTTGTTTAGAACAGCATCATACCCGTTTTGCCCAAATTTCATTTTTGAATTCAGCATATCGTAAATATGGTTTGCAAAACTCTCTGGATTATTCGATTCAAAAACTTCTCCGCAGTCAGTCTCTCGAACAATTCGAGCCAAAGGAATAGCGTCTGAAACGAGGACTGGTTTAGACATCCGCATGTATTCAAATAGTTTATGTGGGATCGTTGTATTGATAAAATCGTTGTTTGGCTGAGGGATAATACAAACCGAAGCTAATGAAATAAAATTCGCTAAATTTTCATGTCCAGGCCAATTAATAAACTTAACATAATTATTCAGTAATTTTTTTTTACACAAATCTTCTAAATAATTTTTATGACTGCCTTCGCCGATAATCATTAGCAAGGCATTAGAAATTTTTTCTTTTAGAATTTCCATCGCTAAAATTGGCGTATCCAGTCCCCTATCAGGACTGACTGTTCCGGAATAAAGAATGACCTTTTTATCGTTATAAATTTTTGAAAATGAAGTATCATTTGATATCACGTTAAAAGTTTCGAGACTTACTGTATTTGAAACAATAAATATTTTATTTGGATCAATTCCTCCTGCAATAAGTCTATCTTTATTCTCATCAATGACCACAATAATTTTGTCGCAATGCTTGATACAAAAATTATCCAGATATCGTGCTAGTTTATAATTTTTAAAAATGAAATTTATTATTCCTTTCTTATCAAAATATTTCAATGCTTCGGGATAATTTTCGTGCATATCATAAATAATAGGCAACCGGAAAAAAAAATTAATCATCAAAGCCAATGGCACCATCGGTAAATCGTGAGCATGAATAATTTTCGGCTTAATCCTAATGACAGTGAGGAATACTTTAAGAACATATCTAGGATTAAGAAAAAAAGGGAAATTAAAAATTTTATTTAAACGATAGGAACTAAAAAGTGCTTTTACCCTCTCAATTCTGCAATAAGGAAAATCTGGAGATTTTCTTTTATCATATTGATTACAAATAATTGTAATCTCATATCCATTTTCTGATAGAGTCTTAATTTCTTTTTCAATTCTGATATCCGGTGGAAAGACCGTTTGAGAAAGCATCAGGATTTTTTTGTTATTAAAATTAAGCATGGTATGTTTCTAAAACTTTTGTATAAACCTTGATTACCTCTTTGGCAGAATTCTCCCACGTTAAATTTTTAATAGTTTTATAACCCTTTAAACCTATTTCTTCACGAAGTTTCTCACTTTCAATTAGTGGAATAAGCTTATCAATAATTGAAGAAACATTTTTAGGCTTTACCAAAAAGCCATTCATGCCATCTTGGATAAAATCCGAAACACCTTCACCTTCTGTCCCAATTACGGGCTTTTTGAATGACATCGCTTCAAAATATACTACACCAAATGCCTCATCCCAGCTTGGAAGAACAAAAATATCACAAATATTCATTAGGTGCATCATTCTCTCATGACTTACCTCCCCGCAAAAAGTTACTTTCCTTTTAATATTCAATATTCGTGATAAATCTTTCATTTCGTCTAGTTGGGGGCCCCCTCCAGCGATTATAAATTCGATGTGCAGGTACTTCTTCAGAATTATAGATGCAGCTTCCAATAAATATCTTAATCCTTTACGTTCGTACAAAGTTGCAGCAAAAAGAATTTGGATGCTTTCATTTTTAGGTGAATTGAAACTTAGTAAAGCTTTCTCTTCATAGCCGTTATAAATGATATTCACACCATCCTTCCCAGATAGTTCAAAAATCTTTTTCTTCATCACTTTGGAAACCGTTATTACAGCATTAGCCTTTATTATAGCTTTAATAGAATTTCGATATCGTTTTGGATACTTCTGTATTGAATACACAGTCTCACCGTGAACAGTAATCACAAGAGGAACCCTAAATAATTTTGAGATAAGAAATGCTCCTAAATCATTGGGAGTACTTCCATGAGCATGAATCATGTTAATCTTTTTAATCTTGGTTAATTTCCAGACTGTCTATATTGAAAAAAGTGCAAAAAAATAACCCCAAAAATTTTTAAAAAGTCCATTCGGTATTGCAAGATATTTTGTGTGGAATATTTCCACCGAATCTATTTTTTCAAAGTAAGAAATTTTTTTAATCTTTCTCCAATTTTTTGATAGGCGACTTAAAAAAAAAGGAACATACGGAATTGGTGCGATTACCTTTACATCAAGACTTTTTGCCAATTCTTTAACCTGACAATGAACAAATATGCCAGATAAATACATGATAGAATTAGGATACATTGATGAAAAGATTAAAACTCTCAAAGCCTCACCGACTATTCTTTTTATTATTAAAAAAGTATTTTATGTCGCTTTTTCTTAGAATAAGCATTTCACGGAATCCGTTTCCAGTTAAATGTTTGAAGTACATAATATAGAAGAACATCCATAAGAAGTAAGTAAATGAACTAACAAGCGCGGCGGCAGCAATTCCATATCGTGGAATAAGTAAAATGTTTAACCCAAGGTTGAGTGTTCCGGCAAAAAAATTATTTATTATAGTGAAAGTTGGATATGATTGTCCAATATAAAAAGAATGAATAATACTTCCGGAACCAAAAAAAACAATCGCTGGAAGTAAATAAAGTAAAGATGTAATTGAACCATAAAAATCCTCCCCAAATAAAAATTTTATTATAAGATGCGCGCTAATTAATAATACAAGGGCTAAGATAAGATTAAAAGCAAATAAAACTCTAGTCAGTTTCACTGCATTAATCACACTTGATGTATAGTCATCATTCAAGGTACGAGAAATAAAAAGTGGACCTAAAAAATTTGGAACTCGCTGAGCTACGTCAACGAATAGTACTGCTATCGAATATAAACCTGCAGCGACTGATCCAAGGAAATAATTGATTAAAAAAATGTCTCCTCTAATCAGTATAAAAAAAAATATTGCCACAAAAGTTGAGCGGGTACTGAGCATAAAAGATTGTTTCAACAATTGAATATTAATTTGTACAATTCCCTTTATCTGACCCCTATAGACATATAGCCCATAACTAAACGACAGAAAAGAACTGATCAATACAACAAGAAGTATTTCGTTTAATACAAATCCGAATAAGTAAATGCCTATTATATTAATCAACAAAGTTACAAAGACAGGGATTGCTTGGATATTGTTGTAATATTTAATTTTTCTTTCGCCCAAGAACAATGCTTGGATTCCCTGCCAACCAATCGTTAAAATTGTTATTATCAATCCAAATAAAAACTGTAATGAAGTGATGTTTGGGAAAAAACGTGTCCTGATTTTTGGAAGATTCAGGACTACAATAAAAATAATAAATATTGTTAATAGGGCTACAAAATTGAGTGATAAAAAATCTTTCAGTTTATTTTGTTTATCCGCGACTAAAATCGTGTTACTTTTTCTTAATCCTTCACCTAAAAAAAGAGAAAGTAACATAACTAAGTTTAAAATGATGGCATATTTGCCTCTGGATTCTACCCCTATTTGACGTGTAACAATAATGTTATTAATAAAAGCTGCTACGGCAATTGCTATACTAATTATTCCCGTAAGGGAAAATTCTTTCTTAAAATTCATTTGTGCGTTCGTCGCTTGAACATTTGGTTTCAGTTAGGTTTTATACTTATTCGAAAACTTTTCTATAATAGGGAATAATAGTAATAAAATTAGCATTCCAAATACCCAAGATGGAAATCTTGTGGCAAGTATAAAAAATGACATGCCAATAAGTAGATAAAGATGGGTGAGAAGAATGTGATATTTAATTTGATGAGTTGTTAACAATCTAAACCAAAAATGAGAGCAAAGCAGACCAAGTAAATATGGAAATATCAGGATTCCCATAAATCCAAAATCGCCATGCAAATCCCTGAGAAACGTGCCGGTATTTGACCAAGCTGGAATCAGATATCCTTGGTGCTGGTCTTCAGGTTTGCTAGTTAAATCAAGCTTAGATAATAAAGAGTATGCAGAATAAAAAGTGCTATTGCCAAATGGAAGTCTTTCCCTATCTTTTTCAAGATATTGATTTAACACTCCAATCTGAGATGAAGCATAAAAATAAATTGCTGGTGAAATAAACGCGCCCCCTTCAAATTGTTTCAACTCTCGATTGGTTCCCTGGATTTCATCGTTGGAAACTCTAGCTAATTTAACTACCGAAGCACCCGCTACCATAATCATCAATATCAGTGAGACGGCAATAAATATTTTTTTTTTATTTATCATAAATCTATTTCTGTCCACGGACAAGAGAAAATGCCTAAACAATAAAAAACTAATGATAAACTCTAATAATCCTAATAGAATTCCAGACCTTGTCAATCTTGCCAACTCTCTTAATACGACTGCAACAATCGGAATGGTCGCCCAGAAAGTTAATTTGCCCTTGTAAGCAGTATATATACCAGCAATAAAAATCGCGATAAACGAAGTCATCCAGACATAAGGTAATACATCGCTTGATTCTTCATTAAACCTGCTGTTATAAACTGCATAAGAATTTAGGAACACATTGATGATTGAGCCGTACTTATCCAATAAAATTTTCCAGTGATAAATTGAGCTTAGTAAACCGATTGTTGAAAAAATTATTAAAACTCTCTTTATAATTTTACCATCATCAGAAAAAAAGTTTAAACTACTCTGAATATTAGTCGAAGTCTTTAGTTCAACTTTAAATATCGCACGTGCAAAAAAAATTGTAACCGTCCCGATTAAAAATGCAAAAAAAGCACTTCCGATCACTAACCAAGTTGTAATTGATAAATCATAAAAGTATATCAATTTCAACTCGAATAGAATAAGCATTGTCATCCAAATTACTGAATAAAGTGATAAGTGGTTAAACCATTTGGAAAATAAAATTTTGCTCAGAAGGGTTGAAGATAATCCGATTAAAAGAATTATTAGAATACTCAAAATTTTACTTTATAAAATTTAGCTATATGGGAAAATAGATTCTTCTGACTATTCTCTAATTCATTCTTGGGGTTTTCCAAAGAGACAAAATTTTCAGCCCAGTAAACGAAAGTAACTAAGATAATTAGTCCGAAAAAAAAGAAAAGCAATATTACAAAAGCTTTTTTGGGAGCATACTTCAATTGTGGTGGAACAGCATTATCTATGCTTATAAGGGTTGGAGTGTCCTTCTGTTCATCAACCAAGGCCTGTTCATACAACGGTAGTATAAATTCCATAATTTTAGATTGGAGCTCAACTTCTCGAAATAGCTTGTAATATCCCATCGTTAAATCAGGAATATTTTTAAAAGGAAATAAAATGTTACTCGGACTTTTGAGATAACTTGAATTTTTTAGCTCAAGAACTTTAGCTTCAATTTGATTTTGTTGCTTGTAAGCAGTTTGGTATTGTGGAGAATTAATTCCAAAATTTTCTTTAACAAATTCTGAAGCCATCTTTTTTTGAAATAATTCTGATTCTAATTCTGCAGCACTTTGAACGGAAATTTGTAGTTGTTCTGGAACCGCAAAAACTCCTGTTTTTTTCTGGAATTTAAGTAAAGAATCTTCAGCTATTTTCAGGTCACTTAAATTTTTAAAATATCTCTTTTCGATAAATTCTCGGCTATTCCTTGCTTGTTGTATGCTGAGCTCAATATTCATGCTATCTGCCAATTCAACAAAATAATTTGAAATCTCAGAAGCTAATTTGGGAGACTTATTAATTACGCTAATTTCAATTAGACCATTTTCATCCGGCTGAAATAACAAATCAGCTTCAAATGATTTTATCGTTTTATCATAGTTATTATCATCAATACGATAATAGTCCATCAATTTGAAGCGATTGATAACTTTAGTCATTAGGTTTCTGCTGTATAAAATTCCATAAATCATGTCTTGATTTTCATCCCCAAGACCCAAAAGACTTGCACCAATTGAGCCAGTTCCCCCACTAATCAGATTTGCAACACTATTCAGTCCGTTGGAATTATTTCTTGTCATCATGACTAATGAGGTTGCTTTGAAGGTTTCAGGTATCAGAAAGGAATAAATAGTCCCTACTACCATAATTATCAAAAGATTTATTAGTAAGAATCTGCGCCATTTGTACAGGATAAAGAGATAATCTGAGAATTTCACGAAATTTTCCTTAAAATTTTAACTAGCCTTCTTTAATTTAATTTAACCATATTTCAAATGTCACTTGAAAACTTTATAAAAATTCCAAATTCATTCGAGAATATTAAAAAAAATTAAATTTATTAGATATTGACATTGACCTAAATTATTCAAATATTTACAACAAAAATAAGGAAATTTATTTATAGTTCATTTGCTACTGGTCCTAAATAATTTTTATTTATTTAACAGAGTAGCAAAGTTACGCCGATTTAGGGAACTTCTCTGGTCGGTTTTTTAATTTTATGGAACATCAATATTTAATAAGGAGTCAAAATAGGAAAATTCGATACTAACTTTTAGACATTCGCAATAATTTAAACGAAAGGAATGAAGCGATGAAAGAAATAAGAGCAAAAATCGAGAATCCTCTATCGGAGCTTATTAGCGACGATATTTTTGAACTTCTTAGCGCTCACGGATTGATTGATGAAAAATCCGTTCGTGATTATCAAATCAGAAAAAAATTTAAAGGTCTTCGCGCCAGTAAGATTTGCGCAGGGGATGCAATCGAAGCTATCAGGGAAGAATATCCTTACCTGCAATTTGATACGATAAGAAAAATCGTCTATCAAATAAATAAATAATTTAATCTTGATGAATAAACTTCATCAGGAAATTTTTCAAATGACTCTTTCGGAGGGTTCTCCCCTACCCTTTGAATTTTATGAGTCGAGCCCGTTGTTTCCCCGACAGCGGGCTTTATCTATTTTTTTTAAGGAGTAATATGGCAAAGCAAATAAAGAAGAAAATTCAAAAACGAATTAACGTTTCACCTTTTCATATTTATTTTGAAAAAACAAATTACCTATTAATTGCGCTCGGCTCTATTTTGCTCTTACTTGGTTATTATGTAATGGGCAGCGGAGAATGGGACAGCAGTGCATCTCTGATTTTATCTCCGGTAATATTAATAGCAGCTTATGTTATTATTTTCCCATTATCTCTTTTCTTTAAAAAGAAGAAAGAGGAAATCAAAAGTGAATAAATAGCTACTCAATCGTCTTCACTAATCTAATCTATTCAATTGAGTAAATTAAGCTTTGAAGAATTAACTAACCTTTACACACTCCTCTCCGTTGATGGAATCGGTCCCGCTAAGATTCGTAACTTATTAGCAAGATTCAAATCAACTGCGAGTATCTTATCCCAAAATAATAATACTCTTATCGAAGCTGAAGGAATTAGTACCACCCTTGCATCCAAAATTCAGAAGGCAGCCAGAAATAGAAATGAAATAAAAATTGAAGTAGAAAAAGAATTAACTCTCCTTCAAAAAATTAATGCGAGAATTATCACCGTATGGGATGAAGATTATCCCGATTTGCTTAAAAAAATTTACGACCCTCCGCTGCTTTTATATTATAAAGGGAATTATTCAGAATCAGATAATTATTGCATCGCCATTGTGGGAACACGGGGACCAACAAACTATGGAAAAGTTCAAGCCGAAAAAATCGCTTCTGAATTAGCTGCACAGGGAATTACAATTGTTAGCGGTCTTGCAAGGGGAGTAGATTCAATCGCTCATAAAGCAGCTTTAAAAAATGGTGGAAGAACAATCTCAGTTATCGGATCAGGATTAGATGTTATCTATCCACCGGAAAATAAAAAATTATTTGATGAAATAGCTGAGAAAGGATTAATCATCTCTGAATACATACTCAAGACGAAACCTGACGCACAAAATTTTCCCAGACGAAATAGAATTATTTCGGGATTAAGTCTTGGTTGTGTGATAATTGAAAGCGGCGCAGAAGGCGGGGCGATGCAAACTGCCCGATTTGCTCTTGATCAAAACAGGGAGGTTTTTGCCGTACCCGGTAATCTTGGGATCCGTCAATCTGAAGGTACGAACTTGCTGATTCAAAAGGGAGAGGCAAAGTTGATTCGTACAAGCGAGGACATCTTATTTGAATTAGAGTTGAAACTGAAACCAGTCATCGGAAAAAATATTCCTAAACCGCATGTTGACTTAAATATTTTTGAGGAGAAAATTCTTTCCGTTATTTCCGAAAGTGCTGTCCAGATTGATAAAATTGCAGAGCTTACAAAAATTTCAACATCGGATTGTCTCGTTCACTTACTATCTCTTGAATTTAAGGGGATGGCAAAACAGCTCCCTGGCAAAATGTTCAGTGCGTTATAATTTTTTTTTCTGTAAATAAAATTCCGCCTGATCACCCTCTCCCGATTTGTTTAATTGCACAGTCTGCTTTTCAAAATCTTTAATCTCATTAGTCGAGAAAATGGATTTGTCTGGATTGACATAAAAAGATCTATCATCTATTAAAGGAATATTTCTTGAATACTGTTCACTCCCCCAAAGCTGCCAGCTTCGCGAATCGTAGGTGATCGTTTTAATTTCAAATCCTGAAGCCGAAGCTAATTTTTCGATCGACTTTTTTGTATGCAAATACAAATGCCTTGGCGCATCCAGCGAACTCCAGTTGCTTTTATAATGTCTGAATGCATAAGAATCACACACAGGAATTCTTAATAATAAAAATTTGTTTCCTTTTAAAAGTGCGTGTGATTTCTTCATTATTTCCAGAGGCTTTTGGATGTGTTCAAATGAATGGTTAAACATAATAAAATCGAATTCGCCGTTTAAATTAAAAAAATCTTGTTTTAAAATTTTTAAACCGTTGGGATATATAATTGTTTGCTCCATAAAAGGATCTATCCCAAGTAAGTTTTCGAAACCGGATTCTTTCATTTTGTGAAGCAATATCCCCCGTCCGCAACCGACATCAAGTATAAAATCTTTCAGTTCAACACTTGCTCTTTTGAGTCTTGAAACATAAGTGGGAATCCCAAACTTCTTCAACAATATATTTCCTATAAAAGACGATTCACCCATTGCTGCTCTGTCACGATAATAATTTAGTCGCGCTTTTAATTTGCTTTCATGTTTCTGTAAGTAAGTAAAATAATTTGCAGGATAGTGTTTGGAATAATCAGATGGGGGGTTGAGAATCTGAAGACAGCCGCACGAACTGCATCGAAGGTATTTAAATACTTCGCGGGTTCCGAAATACATCTCGCGAACTTTTAAAATATTATTATCAGTTGAGTTGCCGCAAATTTCGCAGTTTAAATCTACGATAGACTTTTCTAGTACTTTTTCTTTTTCTTCCAGAGAAATTTTAGCCACTCCTTTATTTTTTTCTCCTGCCCGTTTTCGGTTGGAAAATAAAATTGCTTACCGTCTAATTCATTCGGAAAATAATTTCCCTCCACAAAATGATTTTCATAATTGTGAGCATATTTATAATCTTTTCCATAAGAAAGAGCTTTCATCAACTTTGTCGGTGCATTCCGCAGATGAAGAGGAACAGGATATAAATTACCATTTCGAACTTCAGCCAAAGCCCCTTCAATCGCTTGATAAGAAGAATTACTTTTCGGTGATGAAGCTAAGTAAGTAACACATTGTGCTAAAATTATTCTTGCTTCGGGTAAACCGATTTTTTCAACTGCACTGAAAGCCGCTTCTGCAAGAACAAGAGCATTGGGAGAGGCATTTCCAATATCTTCTGAAGCAAGTACAATCATTCTTCTTGCGATGAATAATGGGTCTTCCCCACCCTCAAGCATTCGAGCCATCCAATAAATTGCTGCATCAGGATCACTTCCTCTGATACTTTTTATGAACGCTGAAATAATATTGTAATGTTCTTCACCGGATTTATCATAAAATATATTTTTTTTCTGAACCACATTTTCCAATACTTCTTTGGAAATTTTAATGTAATCAGAATTCATTTCTTGAATGAATGCAGCCTCCAGAATTGTCAGCATCGTTCTTGCATCACCGCCGGAAAGATATATTAAAAATTCAGTGTCCATCTCCTCAATTTTAAATTGTGAAAGAAACTCATCTTTGTTAACTGCGTTTTCTAAAATTTGAGTGAGTTCCTCTTTGCTCAAATCATTTAGGACAAAGACCCTTGCACGTGAACGTAAAGCGGGAATTACTTCGAAGGATGGGTTTTCGGTTGTTGCACCGATTAATATTAACGAACCCGATTCAACCGAATGGAGAAGTGCATCCTGTTGAGCCTTGTTGAAGCGGTGTATTTCATCAATAAAGAGTATTGTTCGCTTGTGATGATTTTTATTTTCAATTGATCTTTCGATGACACCCCGGATATCTTTAACACCAGAGGATACAGCATTTAACTGGAAAAACTCAGCGCCCGTTTTCTCGGCAATAATTTTGGCAATAGTTGTTTTCCCCGAACCCGGAGGACCCCAAAGTATGAACGAACCAAGAGTATCATTCTCTATCATCAATCTAATAGGCTTCCCCACCCCTAATATTTCTTTCTGCCCTTTAAAATCTTCAAGTGTTTTTGGGCGAACTCTTTCGGCAAGCGGAGTTTGCGGGATTTCTATTTTATTCATTAATATTTATTTTTCAATCACTTCAATTTTGGTTTCCCCCGGACGAATCATATCATATTTTTCGCGGGCTATCTTTTCAATTTTTGAAGGCTCCCTCCTTCTTATTGAATCAATTTGATCTCCAAGTTTTTTATTTTCCTGCTGAAGATTTTCAATTCGGGCATTTAATTCATCAATTTCATTGCTCAGCTTTTGATAACGATAGAAACCAAAATCATTAAAAAGAAGA
Source organism: Ignavibacteriales bacterium (assembly GCA_016709155.1). Classification (NCBI taxonomy): domain Bacteria; kingdom Pseudomonadati; phylum Ignavibacteriota; class Ignavibacteria; order Ignavibacteriales; species Ignavibacteriales bacterium. The sequence goes on from JADJEI010000001.1 coordinate 1,071,973, forward strand.
TAGAACAGACCTACGATTATGATAACACCAAAAAAATAATACTTAGTCTTCTTGTCAAATATTTTCATTATCGCAATCCAAGCTCTATTATTTTTTCTACAAGCTGTTCAAAAGATATTCCTACCACCTTCGCCATTTTAGGAACAAGGCTCGTTGCCGTCATGCCGGGAAGTGTGTTTATTTCAAGACAGTATATTTTATTTTGTTCGTTCATTCGGAAATCTACACGTGCATAGCCCTCGCAGCGGAGTGCTTTGAAAGCAAGCAATGCCTGCGCTTTGAGCTTCGTTGTAATTTCTTCTGAAACTTTTGCCGGCACTTCATATTCCGTTAACCCTTTTGTGTATTTTGATTCGTAATCATAAAATCCACTTTTGGGTTTTATTTCCAGAGGGGGGAGTGCCTCGCCATCAAGAATTGCAACAGTTAATTCTCTGCCGGAGATATACTCTTCGATTAAAACATTATTCGCATATTCAAATGCTGTTTTTATTGATTCAGGAAGTCCTGCTTTCTCTTTACAGATAGCCAATCCAACCGTTGAACCTTGATCATTTGGTTTTACAACAACAGGGAAACCAAATTCAGCTTCAACTTTTTCAAAAACACTTTGAATATTATAAGAAGGTCGCTCAATCAAAAAGCCTTTTGGAGTTTCGACACCATATTCTTTGAAAAGAATTTTTGACATCGCCTTATCCATTGCTACAGCGCTTGAAAGTGCTTTACTGCCTGTGTACTTTATTCCCCGCAATTCCAATAATGATTGTATTGAACCATCCTCCCCCCACTTACCATGTAATGTTAAAAATGCAAGTTCAACATCATCAAACAAAGAACTGTTTACTGTTTCAATAAAGTTTCTATTTGATATTTCTGAAAATTCTTTTTCAGGGAAGAAATCTTCGGTCTTTAAAGGTTGATTAATTCCGTAAGCTGGATTTATTAATTTTACTTTATATCCTAATGTCAGCAAAGCCTCATAGACAGATGCTGCAGATGATTTTGAAACTTCTTTTTCCGGTGAAGTTCCGCCGAGCAAAAGTGCAATCCGTGGTTTGTTTTTATTCATTCCAATTTATTCCGATTAAAAAATATTTCTTTTATCTGGTGAAAGTCCATAAACATTTTTAGAAATTTTCAGCAGATTATTTATTTGTTTATTATTTAAAACTTTTGGTTCTCCAATCAATTTAGCCATCGTTAATATTTTGGCAGTATGTTCAAGTTTCTCCATTCTGAAATATGCCTCATCCAATGATTTTCCAATAGTTACCGCCCCATGATTCTGTAAAAGAAAAGTTAATGAATGGTCAACAAAAGGTTCAAGACTATCTGTAAGTTCGCTTGTTGACGGAGTTCCGTATTTGCAGAGGGGAACCTTGCCTAATGTTAAAACTACTTCGGGAAAATAATGTTCGTCAATTCCAATTCCATTTACGGCAAAGGCTGTTGAATAAACGGGGTGGCAATGAACAACCGAGTTAATTTCTTTTCTTTTCGAATAAATGAAAAGATGAAGTTTAGTTTCCGTTGAAAGTTTACCCTCACCTTCGAGAAGATTGCCATCTGAATTAATTTTTAATATATCTTTCTCTTTGACATCACCTTTACAAACTGCGGAACGGGTAATCAAAAATTCATTATTCGAAATTCTGCAGGAAATATTTCCGTCTAATGCAGAGACAAAATTATTTCGGTAAACTCTGTGGCAAATTTCAATCAGCTTTTGAACGGCAGACATTTTCTTTCTAACTCTTCCATTAATTTCATATTAATCAATCCATCCGCACCGCTAACTGCCAATGGTTCGTCTTTTAAAAATGAGCGCTGCACTGAACGTAAAAGAAAATGAAGTTTATTCCCACGCTTCCTAAAACTTTTTCTCATATCACCTTCTAATAAAATATTCAACTTGGGTGGGTGTTTCTTTCTTCCTATTAAATTCTCGATACTCAATGCACCGCTATGACCAACAATTTCAATTTTATTGAAAGCCAGCCGGCTGTTAAAAGAAACATTGAAATATCCATACCCCCCGTTTTGAAATTTAACAATAGCACTGGCAAAATCATCAACTTCACTTTTATAAATTATCTGATCCATGTTTCCGGTTATATCAATAATCTCTCCGCCGAAATATCTCATTAAATCTATTACATGAGTCCCAAGATCGCGAAGTGCACCCCCGCCGCTTTTTTCTTTTGAGTAACGAAAATTTTCTCCGGGTGGAAGTTCTATATTAAAAGTGATCACTATCGAGATTAATTTTCCAAGCATTTGCTTATCGAGTATCTCCTTCGCTTTAACTGCAAGAGGATGCAATCTGTGGACATAGTTTATTCCAAACTTAACTCCCCGTTTTTTGCAAACCTCAACCATCTCCTGTGCCTGTTTGCTTGTTAGCGCAATAGGTTTTTCGCAGAGAATATTCTTACCTGCATTAGCTGCTTTAATAACTTGCTCATAATGGTCAGAGTTTTTACTGCTGATATAAACAGCAGTAATATCTGATTTCAAAAATTCATCGTAGTCTGAAAAATAATTTGGAACCGAAAATTTTTCGGAAATAAATTTTGCGCGCTGCTCATCATGGCTAAAAACGGAAACAAGAGTGCTTCTTGTTAAATATGGAATTGACGGTATGAAATTATTTTCGGAGTATCTGCCAAGCCCTGCCACTCCCCACTTCACTTTTTTAATTACAGGTCTTCTAATCTTGATCATCTTTTTTCTTCAATTGAAAAATTTATTTAAACACTTTTAATTTATTCATTAATAGGGAAATTGGTTTGGAGTCCTGCATAATATAAAAATGAACGCTTGGTACATTGGCATTCAATAATTCTTCAACCTGTTTAGCCGCCCAGTTTGTACCGATCTCAATTATGTGTTCGGGTTTAGCTTTGAAAATTTCATCTGCCAGTTCATCCGGCAAAGAAACGTGGAAGTTTTTCGGGATACTAGTTAGATGAGATTTAGAAGTAAGAATTTTTAATCCCGGAATAATTGGGACATTTATTCCTGCTTCGCGGCATTGAGCAACATAGTCGAAATAATATTTATTATCATAAAACATTTGAGTAACAATATAGGCAGCACCGGCTTCAACTTTAGCCTTTGCATACCTTATATCTGTTTTTAAATTCGGTGATTCAAAATGCTTTTCGGGATAGCCGCCAACGCCGACACAATAATTTGTGGCTTTAGCATCGAGCAATGATTCTTCGAGATACTGTCCTGAATTCATCGCAGTAATTTGTTGAACAAGATCACTTGCATTTCTATTGGCACTTTTACCTTCGGGAATTGGTTTATCATAATTACTGTCATCGCCTCTGATTGCAAGTACATTCTCTATGTTCAAATAGTTTAACTCGATTAAAAAGTCTTCTGTTTCTTCGCGGGTAAATCCTTTTGACAAAACATGCGGAACTGCATCAATGTTATATTTATTTTGAATAAGCGCGCAGATGCCAAGTGTACCGGGTCGTTTCCGCTTGATTCTTTTTTTTATTCCCGTTGCAGTTTCTTCATAAAATACTTCGGCAGCATGGCTTGTAATGTCAATGAAAGGGGGGTTGTATTTCATTATATCGTCTAAAACAGAAAGCAGCCCTTTTATATCCCCACCCCTTTTAGGCGGGATCAATTCAAAACTAATCAATGGTTCAGTTGCTTTTTGAAGATGTTCAATTACTTTCATCTATTCCTTTTCTTTTTTAACGATGTAATTTAATACTTTCTCAAAAATTATTGCGACGTTTTCGCTCCTGCTATTTCTTCTGCAATCTTAAAAGCTTATTCTTTTCTGATCTGGCTGATTGTTCGTCTGTTCTGACCTTAAAATATTTTCCTTCCAGCCAATAGTTAGTCATGCTGCTGTAATAATCACTAAAAATATTTCCGGACTGACCCGTAGTTAACACTAAATAAAATTCATCCGGCTTACTAAAGTCATAAATAAATCTCATAGAAGGTCCGAGGTCATTTTCAAATTCGTCGTGTCTGAACAAAGGATATTTCTCAATGCTTTCGGAAAAGGTGTACTCAGTATTAAAAATTGTTGTGCCGTCTCCGCCAATGCCGAAAGGTCCAATGTCCACAAAGTTATCAATAAAAGGTGCAGCGCCGCTGAACGAATGTTTGAATTTTAATTTGTGTAGCTCCCCCCATTGCCAGTTTTTGATTTCCTTCCCGTAGTTTTTCTCAAGCTCGCCAAGCGCATCTGCAAGGCTTTTTCTGATCACCAATTCTCTCGATTCTAATAGGCGGGTAGTTTTATCATCATACCAGGAACAGTTGCCGTTTTCTAAAACTTGGAGTATGCTTCTGTAAGGAATGTTTCCGATAAAAATAAATTCATTGTAAAGATCAGAACCCATTTCGTCAAGAAAAGTATTTTCCAAAAATATTTTCAAAAACATGACATAGATGGAAGGCAATTGACTGTATTGATCAAGTTCATAATTCCATTTTGAAAAAAGTTCAAGTGAAGTTGATAAATTTTTATCAGTCACTTTTATATTCTGAAAAGCTTCAAGAATATAACTGGTTATCTGACGGGCATAGGGTGAGGTAAAATCCATTTGATATTTCATAAAATCTTTTAAGGAATGTTTCTCTTTTGAATTCAACAATTCATAAATCCTATCTATTCTTGAAGATGGTTCCCAAATATTTGAAATATGATATGGAAAATCCTTCATGGTTTTGTTATTGGCTGATGCAATAAAATTCTGCGGCGGATTGTACAACGAAGGCAGTTGCTCACGAGGGACAAATCCTTTCCAATCAAATTCGGAAGTGGTTCCATCAAAAATCATGGTGGGAGAATTTGAAGCACGCATTGGTAATTGTCCCCCGAAAACATAACCAATATTTCCTTCTTTATCACCGTAAACAAAATTCTGTCCGGGGACTGAAAATTCATAAACAGCTTTTTTAAATTCACCAAAGTTTTTTGCGTGGTTCACTTTATAGATTGCAGAAAATTCATCACTGATATCATTGCCGAGCCAGCGCATGCTAATCGGCGCAGATGTTTTTTGTTTATTGGTGTATAAAAAATCAAGGGGATGAATGTTAGAAATGATTGGACCACGGTGGGTGGAAACTATATCAAAAACGACATCAGAAGAATCCTTAACACGGATTGTATCTTTTACAACTGAAAGGTTTTTCCACTCTCCGTCAAGCAAATATTTTTTCCCTGCTGAATCAAATTTCTCGATATAGAAATCCGCATCATCAGTCATAATATTTGTAAGTACCCATGAAATGTTATCATTCTTGCCGATTACAAATCCTGGCACTCCGGGTAAAGTGACGCCTGCTGCTTTCCACCCACCTGCGTTTAACACCGCTGCATACCATATTCCCGGCGCCCTGTAAGCAAGATGCGGATCATTTGCAATTATTGGTTTCCCGCCGACTGACTTATTTCCATTTACCACCCAATTGTTCGAGCCGATATGCGTACCCTCAAATCCCATAAATTTTCTGAATGATTTGTCAACATCAACGACGTCAGAAACTATTTTGGGATAATCTTTAATTGATGACGGAATAATTGTTTCACCGTTTTCAGGATAGTCGGGATAAATTTCTTTAACTTTTTCTGCACCGAGTTTTTGAACAAGCTCGATGAAAGTAAAATCCGACCACCAGCTAATGTTTAACTCCCAAGCCATCATTCGGATTACAATTATACTTTCCACAGGAGTCCATTTTTTGGGAGTGTAACCAAGTACATCAAACTCAACCGGAAAATTTCCATCCGCCTCTTCTATGTAGGCATTAACACCATTTGAATAAGATGTTAGAAGTTTCTTTGTAGTTGGATTTGCATTCTGAAAAATTTTATCGGCAGTGGCTTTAATCCCAACGGTGCGAAACATTTTATCGAAAGGGATAGTCGCCGTACCGAAAATTTCACTCAGTCTTCCTTCGCCTGCACGCCTAATTAAATCCATTGAGAATAATCTTTCGCGTGCGTGCAGGTAGCCGAATGCAAATGCCGCATCCTCCTCATTCGAAGCAATGATGTAAGGAATGGCTGTGCTGTCGAAATAAATTTCGACTTCACTATTAAGTCCGTTTAATTGCACCTCTCCCTCATATTCCGGCAGAGATGATTTTAACATATTATAGAAAATCAATCCGCCGGCAGCTATCAGTACGATAAATACAAATACAATCCCTAAAATATTTTTTAATGTTTGCGGCATAATTGCTTTAGAAAATCTTTAACTCAAATATAAAATAAAAAAGCTCCTTGTTTAAGGAGCTTGAAATTACCGCTTTTAACTATGTAAAAAATTATTTGATCAAGGTCATCTTTTTCGTCTCCACAAAATTGCCTGCTTGCAGTTTATAGAAATAGACTCCACTCGGGAGATCTGAGGCATTAAATTTTACCTCATAACTTCCTTGTTCTTTTTCTTCAGAAAGAAGAGCTTCAACCTCTTCTCCTAAAGAATTGAAGACAATTAAACTCACATACTCCCTTTCAGGAATAAAAAATTCAATCGTAGTGGAAGGATTAAAAGGATTAGGATAATTCTGTCCTAAAACAAAACCAAAAAGATTTTGTTCTATTTCAGAAATTTCTATTCCTGTAATTGAATCATCCCCAAACCCATCAATCAGAAATTGACTATTATTATTAATACCAACCAAATCATCAAATAAAGCAGTTCCTCCTACATAACACGATTCAGCTGCATAAACTGCAAAATAAAGATATATTATTTTTATAGAATCCATCACAAATTTTGTAAGATCCATATTCCAAGAAATTTCTGCCCAATCTGCATCTAAAAAAACAAGCTCTGTTTGACTTCCCAAAAAAACCCAATCATCTTCAGGCGATTGGAGAGCTAAAGCCATTTCGAACTTAGTAACATTTATCCAATCAGTAGATTTTACCATAATATTTATGGAATCTGGAACTGCAAAATATTCAAAATATTTTAACAATTCTACTGAACCACCATAAACATCATTAAAATATTCAGTTCCTCCATGAAAGGTAACTTGTTTAAAATGATTACCAAATTCATTTACTTCTTGGGAAGTCCAAGTGTTTGCAGAATCTAACCAACTAAAAAAAAGTGTATGACCAAATAACTATCCACCTTCACCATCCCCATCAATCCCCACATCCTGCGTAAGAACAGGAGGAGAGAAAGCAAGAACAAAAAGAACAAAAAAGAAAATTTTGAGCGTTTTCATAACGCCTCCTTTATATTTATTTAAATATAATTTATTTCAAAGAATCAATTACCTATATTCTACCACTAAAAAACCAAAAAATCAAATAACAAGCTCCAAAAGTGCATAAGTAAAACTATTCTTTTCATAAATCTTCCTCCTCAGAAAAATATTATTATTAGATTTTAACCAAAATGGTTAAGTATTAATTATACTGCTAAATTCCCGCCTGCATGTACAGTGTTTGCAATTAGTATTTCTTCTAAAACCATGAGTATCACTTTCTTAAGTGTGCCATATTCTCAACAGGGGTAAAGTTAGTTCAAATAATTCAAACATCCAATGGTTAATTTGAATTGTTACACAAAAAATATTAGACGCCATAGAACAAGCCATGGCGGCCGTTTATAAAAAAGATTACGACAAGAAAGGACAAATTATCCGCGCTAAATTTGATTTGGAAACCGGTCAAACAGATTTTTTTCAAATAAAAATAGTGGTAGATGATACTATTGCTAAAATAGAAGAAGATGATTCTGATAAAATAATGGAATAATAAACCACACTTTTAAACCTTCGAAGTTTTGGAAACTTCGGAGGTTTGTCTTATAAATAAGTTTTTACATTCCAACTACCAACCTCCACAACTATTTCCTCTAAAAATCACTCCTAACCTCCAAAATCGTCAAAATTCGCACATAAGATGTCATCTTATGTACCCAAGATGGCATCTGGGACACCCAAGATCATATCTTGGACACCCAAGATCACATCTCGGACACCCAAGATCGCATCTTAGACACCCAAGATCACATCTTGGACACCCAAGATCACGTCTTGGACACCCAAGATCACATCTTGGACACCCAAGATCATATCTTGGACACCCAGGATCACATCTTGGACACCCAAGATGACATCTCGGACACCCAAGATCACATCTTGGACACCTAAGATGGAATCTTGCGTACATTTTTTTCAAACGTATGTAAGTAAAATCAAATCATCTAAACATGATTTTTTTTTATTGGTCTCCAAAGTGTTTTGATTTCTCTTGGGGCGCTGCTATTCAAGAGAGATTCTTCTAAGAAACATTTTTATAACTAAATGCACAGGATTGATTTAGACTACTTAAAGGGCTATATTATAGTCGTTAATTAAAAGGAAATAAAATGAAATTCAGTGAAGCAGTAAAACCAATAAGTTATTTAAAAACACATGCCTCTGAAATTATCCGGGATGTTGCAAAAAATCAGAGCACGTTAATAATTACACATAACGGTGAAGCAAAAGTAATTCTTCAGGATGTTAAAGTATATGAAAAAACACAGGAGAGCATTGCTCTGCTAAAAATTCTTGCTTTGAGCGGAAGAGAAATTAAAAAGGTAATTATAAAACATTGGATAAATCGTTTAAGAATGTCCGGAGCCGTATAGATGATTTTAAAAAGAGTCAAAGTGAAGTTCAAAGTTAATATTGCCGCTTCAACTGAGGAGGATTTGTTTGAAATATATCAATACGTTTACTTAAACGATTCAGAAGAAAAGGCTGAAAAATTATATTCGAAATTGTATGAGAAATGTTTGTCGCTTCAAGAATATCCAAATCGCGGACACGTCCCTCCCGAATTAAAACTGCTTGGGGTAAATGATTTCCTGGAACTAAACTATAAACCTTACCGCATTATTTATCAAATTATTGAAAAGGTTGTGTTTGTCCATTGTGTTTTAGATGGGCGCAGAGATATACAAAAATTATTGCAAGAAAGATTGATACGAGAATAAGTACAACTTATAACCAGAGAGCGTTGGTAAACATACTCCTCCAGCTTAAGAGAGAGAACAAATTTTCAGCAGTAACCATTTAGCAGAGAGACTTCTGAAAAATTCAGTTTGTCATTCCCGTGAAAACGGGAATCTACTTATTTTGTATTAGATTCCTGCTTTCGCAGGAATGACAAGCACTATTAATTTAATTTTTCAGAAGTGACACAGAATTATTTACACTTCCCCAAAAAACATTTATCGAAATCACTTTTCCATTTGCTTCAGTGTTTCTATTCTTTCGTCAAGCTGTTTTATTTTGTCGTTCAGTTCAATCAGCTTGGTGTCAATTTCTTTTTCGAATTCTTCTCCGCTCCAATAGCCGCGTTCTTCAAAATAACTTTTGAAAAGCCAGTTGTGTTTAAGTGCTTCCATATTTTCAGCAAGTTTTGAGGCGCCGGATTTTGTTTCTTCGGAAACTTGCAGAAGATTTTTCATCACTGCTGTGATAATGGAATCCTGTTCGGTGCCTTTCACTAGCAGCGAACCGATGACTCCCTCCCCTTTGCGCACGTTATTAAATACTGAATCTATCTGTGAGATAACATCATTAACATTAACAACTGCACCTCGCACGCTGACACCAAGATCAATAAAAAGATTTGAAACTTCATTAAGCTGTTCTGTTATGTTCACAAGACTATTATCGGCGCGTTTGGTAAGATCCGTGGCAGCATTGTAAAGTTCCTCGTCGGTTAAAATTCTTCCGATTGTTCCCTCACCCCTGTTAATCTTGGTTGTAATTTCGGAAAGATCTTTCGTCATCTGTTTTGTGTAGGCAAGAATTCCCTGCGTCTCTTCAATAACATCAGCAAAGCTAAGCGGCTCTTTAGATAAAATAGTACCCCCCTCGCCAACCTGCTCGCTTGAGTTGCTGCCGATTTGAAGAATCACAACTTTGTTGCCGACAAGCCCTTCTGTCTCGATGCTCGCTTTGGTATCTTTTCGAATGAACTGTTCAATGTCGGTTAACAGGCGCATTGTAACGATGATCCTGCCTGTTGTGTCTTTAGCAATGTCTATACTTTTAACGCTGCCTACATCTATTCCGCTGAGTCGAACCGGTGCACCGTTGCGTAAGCCCTCAATATTTTTGAAATAAGTTTTGACGGTAAATGTGGATTTGAAAAGCGCTTCTTTGTTACCGAGCAGAAAGATAATAGTAACCATAAGCACGCTTCCAAGAAAAATAAAAATACCAAGCTTTGCCGCTTTAAGACTTTTATGCATTGTTGTTGCTTTCGATTATTTCATTACTGAAAAAATTTTTTAAGAATTTATCTTCTGATTTAATCATATCGTCTATTGTTCCTTCGAATTGTATTTTCCCTTTTTCAAGCATGATAGCTCTATCGGCTATTATCTCGGCACAAAGCAGGTCGTGAGTAACGATCACCGAAGTCATTTTAAATTCTTTTGCAATTCAAGAATAAGCTTGCTTATCTCTTTTGATGTAATCGGATCAAGCCCGGTGGTTGGTTCATCGTACAGCATAAGTTTCGGCTCAGAAATAACAGCACGTGCAAGTCCGATTCTTTTTTTCATTCCGCCTGAAAGTTCGGAAGGCATTTTATTCAGCGCTTCTTCAAGCTGAACTTTTTGTAGAATTTCATTTACTTTTTCATCGCGTTCTTTTTGAGTAAAATCAAAATGACGGATTAATGGAAACTCAAGATTTTCTTTTACGCTCATTGAGTCATACAGAGCAGCACCTTGAAAAAGAAAGCCAATATCTTTTCGAAGTTCATTCAATTGATTAAACGATAAGTTAATTACATCTTTGCCATGTATAGTCACCCGCCCCGTATCTGCTTCCAATAATCTTATCATACATTTTAAGAGAACACTTTTGCCGGTTCCGCTTCTTCCAAACACAACGAGATTTTCGCCATCCTCCACCTGCAGCGAAATATCATCAAGCACAATGTGCTCGCCAAAAGCTTTGGAAAGGTTTTTTATTTCAACAACTATTTTATTGTCGGCCATAGCCATAAAGTCAGTTTAACTAAAATCATATCGAACAAAAGAATTAATAATGAAGCAACTACAACTGAAGTAGTTGATGCTTTTCCCACACCCTCGGTTCCGTTTGTTGCAGTGTAACCTTTGTAACTTCCAACTATTCCAGCTATAAAACCAAACACAAAAGTTTTAGCAATGCCGGGAATTGCATCACCAAATTCAAGCGACTTAATTACTGCACCGATATAATAATCAACACTCATATTCTGAACAAGAAGTACAGCGACATACGCTCCAATCAAAGAAATAAAAATAACATAAATGGTAAGGAGGGGCAAAATAAATGTGCAGGCGAATACTCTTGTTACGACAAGATATTTAAATGGATTAACACCCGAAACTTCCATCGCATCAATCTGTTCAGTTACACGCATCGAGCCAAGCTCTGCACCGATTCCCGAACTGACTCTCCCTGCAAAAATTAATGCTGTGATAACCGGACCGAGTTCGCGGACTATTGATATTCCAACTGAGCCAGGCAGATATGCTTCCGCACCAAAGCGAAGAAGTACCGGTTGTGTTTGCATTGCTACAACAAGCCCGATGATAAAACCGGTAACACTTACTATTGGTAAGGTTTTAATACCGAGTTCGTCCATGTGTTTTCTGATTTGCTCAATTTCATAGGGAGGGACAAAAATATCTTTAAAAAATCTAATACTGAATTCAAATAAACCGGCAATGGTGGTGAAGAATTCAAGCAATCTTTTTTCGATGGACAAATTATTTATCATCAAATATTTTTCTTTAAGAGATTTTCGAAGTTATAATGATTAAACACAGTGGAAAATTAAAGAAAAATGAATCTGAATGAAAATAAAATTGAAGTGAGAATAGTGAATTGTGATTTGCAGAATTTAGCCAATGTCTGATGAAAAATTATTATCTACAACTGCTATCTCGTTCTGGTGATTTTGTTCGTAAAAAATAAAAGCGGCCTTAGTCAGATATAATATCTATCATTAACTAAAGCCGTGAAATTTGCTTTCTTAGATAATCAACAAAGGCTATTTTAACCTTTGTAACCAACAACAGTAATGCTAAAAATTCCTTCAACATTTTGTTGATATGCTTTAAGTCCGTCTGCCGAAAGATATTCAGATAAAACTTCGGTAGGCAATTCAATCACTTTTGTTTTTTTGATTTGTACATCTTTAAATCCAACATGCTTTATCAAAGCTAAATACTCATCCTGTTGAATAGCCCCGGATACGCAGCCGGCATACATCTCAGCAGATTTTTTCAATTCCGGATTTAACTCTCCTTTAATAACAATATCGGAAACACAGAAATGAGCGCCTGATTTTAACACCCTGTATATTTCGGCGAAAGCTTTTTGTTTATCGGGCACGAGATTCAAAACGCAGTTGCTTACAACAACGTCAGCGATCCCGGACTCGAGCGGAAGTTGTTCTATCTCGCCCAATTTAAATTCAACATTTTCATATCCGAGTTTCGAATTATTTTTATCTGCCTTTTCAATCATTGCTTCAGTCATATCAATTCCAATCACCCTGCCTACATCACCAACAATTGCACGCGCAATAAAAACATCATTACCGGCACCTGAACCAAGATCAATAACTGTATCTCCCAATTTTATATCCGCATATTCGGTCGGCAAGCCGCAGCCTAAACCGAGATCAGCATCCGGTATATAACCTTTCACATTTTTGTATTCATCGCCAATCATTGAATAATCGAGAGTAGATGAATCACTGCAGCAGCTTGTAGGTCCGCAGCAGGAACCTTTTACCGACAATGCAATTTCGGAGTATTTATCTTTTACAACTTTTTTGATTTCGTTTGGTGTTTCCATTTTATATTCCTTTTTTAATTTAACAACAACCTATTTTTACGAATAACTTATCTAAAGCCGACTTTGCTTTAGCAATGTTTTTATTATTTACACAATAACATATTTTTGGTCCGTCTATTTCTCCTTCAATTAGCCCAACGCATTTTAATTCTTTTAAATGCTGCGAAACAGTGGCTTGTGCAAGAGGAAGCTGCTCCACTAAACTTCCAACAATGCAGGAATTCATACTTGTAAGAATTTTTAGTATCCTTATCCTTGCAGGATGAGACAATGCTTTGGCAACCTCAGCAAGCCAGATATCTTCTTTGGTAAATTCTTCTATTTTTGATTTTGACATTTTTTTTCTAATCGTTCATCGCAAATATACGATGAATTTAATTACAGACAATATTATTTTAAATTATTTTCTGATTCTTAAATAGAATAGCGTGAGGTCAGGATTTATATGCTTCTTTGAGGTGCGCAATCTTAACTATAAAAATTATTAATCTTTGATCTTGGATTTCATAAAGCACTCGATAATCTCCCACTCTTAAACGATACTTTTCGCTGGCTGAAAGTTTTTTTGAATTGATTGGACGAGGATTCTCAATTAATTGATCTATTGATTGAAGTATCCTCTTAATTTCTTTATTTGGTAAAGCCATTAGTTCTTTCGCTGCAGATTTTTTGAACTGAAGCTTAAATTTTACCATCACGTTTCAATTCTGCTAAAAGTTTTTCGTAAGAAACTGTTGGTTCTTTTGCACGAACTTGAAAAACTTTTAAATCTTGCTCATCCTCTGCCAATTCTTTTCTTAATGCCTCATCAATAATCTGTGAGATTGAGACTGAAGTTTCCGCAGCTTTTAGCTTTAGCACTTTATGCAATTGTGGATCAAGGTAAACGGTTGCCCTTTTGCTCAATGTCGCCATAATTATTCCTTTTTTATCTGCATTATAAAGCTGTAACGTTATAACGTCAAAACGTTAATTATCATATAAGAAATTTTTCGAAAGAACTTTTTATTTGACTCCCCAAATCAATCGTAATTACTTTTCTATTATTGTCAATAAGAGCCTGCCGATCGCCTAACAATTGTGCTCTTTTCAGAATACCAAATGTAATTGATGAATTATCACTTCCTGCATTATCAGGGATTGGCGTATCCGTTTTGTTATCTGCAATGAATTGAATAAAATATCCATTGCCGCCATCACCCTTGTGAAGCTGTCCGGTTGAGTGAAGAAATCTTGGACCGTAGCCAAAAGTAGTAGCAACTTTATATTTTTTTTGAATAGAAGTTCTCAACATTTGCAGCATTCCGGTCGTCTCTTTTGTCGGTTGTAAATAAGCCTGAATGGTTACATAATTTTTTCCGCCTTTACACTTGTGTAAAAACATTGGAAGTGCATTAGAAATATTTCCTGGTTTAACATCACCGTAAATTTTGACTTCACCCTCCTGAAACGCTGATGTTAACACTGGAAGACTACCGTTAGTCTGATATTCCTTCATCATTTGCCGTGCAATTACTTTGGCTTGTTCAACATTTGGCTGGTCAAATGGCGAGATGCTGAGAACATGTCCGGCGACAGCGGCAGCGAATTCCCAACGGAAAAATTCTCTTCCTAAATCATAAATAGTATCAAGTTCAATTTCAATCAGAGGATGCCCGGCGGATTTTAGACTTGCTGCTATATCATTAATATTATTGTCATTCTTCAATTTGATATAAACAAACAAGCGATCGTTAGAATAAAACTCCGGTGCTTCAAGTGATTCTAAATCAACCGGCAGAATCCCTTTCCCGATCTTACCGGTGCTTTCAGCTATCAATTGCTCTGCCCATGCGCCGAAGGAAGAAATTTTTGGTGATATAATAAACGTAATTTTATCCTTCCCCCTGCCAGCAAGTACGCCCATAATTGTTCCAAGTGCTGCAGAATTATTCTGTAGAAAATCATCGCCTGATTTTTGTGAGTTTGATATTTCCATTTCAGCGCTGCCGAGAATATTTTCAATATCTACTCCGACTAAAGCAGCAGGAACAATTCCGAATAATGACAGGGCAGAAAATCTACCTCCAATGTTTGGGTCATTCAAAAATATTTTTCTGAAATTTAAATCACGAGCCATTTTTTCGAGTCCGCTGCCTGGATCGGTGATAGCAATAAAATGCTTTGCAGCTTTTTCTTTCCCAACTTTTGAAAGAGTGTAGTTATAAAAATATTTCATAAATGAAATTGTTTCGACCGTACCTCCGGACTTTGTTGAAACAATGTACAGAGTTTTTTCTGGATCAAGATTATTAGCTTTTTCAAGAATAGCTTCCGGATCGGTGCTATCTAAAATTGATAAATCAAGATATCCTTCCTTAACTCCAAATATAAATCTGAAAACTTCCGGGGCGAGGCTTGATCCCCCCATCCCTATTAATAAGGCATTAGTAAATCCTTCTGCCTTCACCTCGTTAACAAATTTGTGAATTTCATCAAACGATTTCCTTGTAACTTCGGGGGAGTCAAGCCAGCCAAGTCTATTGCTGATTTCTTCAGGAGAGCTGCCCCACACTGTAAAATCTTTTTTCCATATTCTATCAACTACATTTTCATTTTGTAATTGAGTCAGCATTAGATCAACTGATTGCCTAAGATTTCCTATTTCATATTTCATTTTTATAACCCCGCCTTAATTTTTTCAGATTTATCCTTCAGACTTTTCATTAACGAAATAAATGAATCGGAGAATGATTTTACGCCATCAATCTGAAGTTTGTCTGTGATTGAATTAATATCTATTCCAAGTGAATTAAGTTTTCTCAGTTGCGCTTTAGCTTCCGGAATATCCTCTGATAGTGTTGATTTTAGATTCCCGTGATCAATAAATGCATCGAGAGTTGTGGGCGGAAGCGTATTGACCGTATCAGTACCGATAAGTTCATCAACATAAAGCACATCGGAATAGACAGGATTTTTTGTGCCCGTGCTTGCCCAAAGTAAACGTTGAACTCTTGCACCTTTATCAGCAAGTTTTTTCCATCGCTCGGTCGAGTAAATTTCCTTTGATACTTCAAAAGCATATTTAGAATTTGCAACTGCAATCTTACCAAGTAAATCTTTATTTCCTTTTGCTTCAAGTTCTTTATCAACCGCCGTATCAACGCGACTAACAAAGAACGAGGCAACCGACGCAAGTTTACTTACATCACCGCCGGTAGAATCAAATTTTTCTAAACCCTTTACAAACCTTCTTCGGTGCCGGGAATTTTAATCATAATATTTTTCCGATCCAATTCTTTAAATAAACGAAGAGCTTGTTCAATTGTCTCGTTTGTTTTATTAGCAAGCAGGGGGTTTACTTCAAGGCTGACGTATCCATCCAAACCGTTTGTTGAATCATAAACTGATTTCATTTCATCTGCGGCGAGTGAAATATCCTTCATCACAATCTGTTCATAAATTTCTTCAATGGAATAGTTCAGCTTGTTAAGCTCTTTAAGATCAGAATCGTAATCGGAACTGCCGGCTATTGCTTTTTCAAATATAGTTGGGTTTGAAGTCATACCGCGTAAACCATTAGCAATACGAGTTTTCAATTCACCAGATACAATCAATTTGCGGCTGATGTAATCGAGCCATACTGATTGACCAAGTTTCGCGAGTTCATTTAATTTATTCATTTTTTTTCCTTATTATTTTTTAAAATCATTTTACTTTTTTCTTGAGAAATATTTTACTCGACAAGATTGATATTTTTTTGAAAGCACTACAAAAGAGAAGACGCCTCTCTGTCGAGGAACCAGTCGAGAGTTCCGTCCGTTGGTTTGATATATTCAGCCGGCAAACGTAACTCGTGTTGTTTATTTAAAATGTTACTAACAACTACTGCCTTGTTTTTTCCGGTCACAATAAATATAATTTTTTTTGAGTTATTAATCACTCTGCCGGTTAAAGTAATTCTCTTTTGCTTACTTTCAGGGTGAACTGAAAGAGAACATATTTCGTAAGATTTCATCAAGTGAATTTGATCATAAAATATTGATGCGGTATGTCCATCAGAACCAACACCGAGCAGAACTAAATCGAAGCGAGGCAAATTATTTATTATCGGCACAATAGATTTTACATCGGCGGAATATTTTTGAACTGCTTCCTGGTAGTCTTTATCGCAATAAACGGGATGAACATTTTCGTTTGAAATTTGAATGTGATTCAGCAAAGCCTTTTTAGTCATACCATAATTACTATCAGAACTGTCCACGGACACACATCTTTCATCAACCCAGAAAAAATGTATTTTATTCCATTCAATTTTATTGTTATAATTTTTTGCTAACAATTGGAATATTACATATGGAGTGCTGCCTCCAGAAAGTGCAATATTAATTTTATTATTATTCTTCAGCGAAGAGGCGATCTCTTCAAATAGAGATGCGGTCAGTTTATCTATATTTTCAAAAATTTTTACCATCCCAAATTACAATTCACAGTAAACTCCATCATCAGAAAGATTCTTACAGGGATACCTCCACCCCATACTTGCATCCTCGATTAAGGCATCGGCGTTCTCCGGTCCCCAGGTACCGGCGGGATATCCAAACAGCGGAACCCTATTATCATTTTTCCAGCATTCAATTAGAGGAGTTAAGAACTTCCAGGCTTCCAAAACTTCTTCAGTTCTTGCAAACAAAGTTGAATCGCCTTTCATTGTATCATGAAGCAAGCGTTCATAGGCGGAGGGAATTCTTAAATTAGAAAGATCAGAATAGTGAAAATCCATATTAACATTTTTCACTTCGAAGCCTGCTCCGGGTGTTTTCATACCAAATTTAAGCAAGATACCTTCGTCGGGTTGAATTCTGATAACAAGCTGGTTACAGTTACGACTGACGTCACTTCGTGAAAATAAAAAATGCGGAGTAGGTTTAAAATGAATCACAACTTCAGTAACCCGCGTTGGTAGTCTCTTCCCTGTGCGGATATAAAATGGGACTCCTCCCCATCTCCAGTTGTCAATAAAAAATTTTAACGCCACATAAGTTTCCGTAGAAGATTCAGGATTGACACCTTCCTCTTCACGATAACCATTGACTAATTCTTTTTTAATATGCGATGAAACGTATTGCCCCCGAATAGATACTTTTTTAACATCATCTATTTTGATCGGGCGTAGTGATTGAAATACTTTTAAGATTTCGTTTCGTATCGCAATTGGTTCTAACGAGGAGGGTGATTCCATTGCTGTGAGACCTACAACTTGTAATAGGTGATTTTGAACCATATCACGTAAAGCGCCTGAAGATTCATAATATCCTCCGCGTTTTTCAACTCCAATACTTTCTGCGGATGTTATTTCAACGTGATGAATATAATTTCTATTCCAAAGCGGTTCAAAAATTCCGTTTGAAAATCTTGTTACTAATAAATTTTGGACTGTCTCTTTTCCAAGATAATGGTCAATTCTGAAAATCTGTTCTTCATTCCAGTCTTTAAGAAGTTCATCCTTTAACTTTAATGCTGATTGTAAATCATACCCGAAGGGTTTTTCAATTATTAATCTTTTCCATCCGTCATTCTGTTTATTCAATCCAACCTCAGCAAGTTTTTGCGGAATGATACCGTATAAACTTGGAGGGGTTGATAAATAAAATATCGTGTTTCCACTTACTTCATTGACTTTCCTGAGTTCGATAATTTTTTTATTCAGCTTTTGATAAGAAGCAGTTTGATTAAACTCGATTGTTGTATAGAATAATTTTTTAATGAACTCATCAATTTTCGATTCATCTTCAATTTCTGTGAACTGAAGAATGGCTGCTCTCATATTCGTTCGAAATTCGTTATCGCTAAATTCCGATCTTGATACTCCCAACAAAGTAAATTTTTCAGGAAGAAGATTCTGAACATACAGCGAATAGATGGCAGGAACCAGCTTTCTCTTTGTGAGGTCGCCTGAAGCTCCGAATATAACATAAATATGATTTTCATTTTTGTCCATGTGTTCTCTAATAATTTTATTTTGCCGGTATAAGCAGATAATTGGATTCTTTTAATTAA
Source organism: Ignavibacteriales bacterium (assembly GCA_016709155.1). Lineage (NCBI taxonomy): Bacteria > Pseudomonadati > Ignavibacteriota > Ignavibacteria > Ignavibacteriales > Ignavibacteriales bacterium. Next base: position 1,090,891 of record JADJEI010000001.1, read on the forward strand.
CCGCTTTGCGAATTTATTGAATCGAATTTTTATTTTGTTTTAACTGCATGTCCACCAAATTGATTTCTGAGTGCTGCTAAAACTTTCATAGCAAAAGATTCATCCTGACGTGATTGAAATCTTGTATAAAGCGAAGCAGTAATAACGTGAGCCGGAACATTAAAATCCATTGCTGTTTGAACAGTCCATCGTCCTTCACCGCTATCCTGAACATAATCTTTTAATTGTTCCAGCTTGGGATCGTTTTTAAAAGCATTAACCGCAAGTTCAAGGAGCCAGCTTCTAACAACGCTACCGTACTGCCATGCATCGGCAACTTTAGTGATATCAATATTGAAGGGAGACTTTTGAAGTATTTCAAAACCTTCAGCATAAGATTGCATCATTCCATATTCAATTCCGTTATGCACCATTTTAACAAGATGCCCTGTACCGGATTCACCGCAATAGACATAACCATTTTCCGGTGCTAAAGATTTAAAGATAGGTTCAACGAAGTCCGCTGATTTTTTATCACCGCCATACATAAGGCAGTAGCCATTTTGTAATCCCCATACACCACCGCTTGTTCCGCAGTCGAGATAGTGAATTCCTTTATCGGAAATTCTTTTTCCGCGTGCTTGCGTATCGCGCCAGAAGGAATTTCCGCCGTCAATTATAATATCATCTTTTTTCAACATTGGAAGCAATGCTTCAATGTTTTCGTCAACAGGTTTGCCCGATGGAACCATTAACCAGACTATTTTTTTTCCATCAAGTTTACTTACTAAATCGAGAATAGAAGTTGATGCGATTGCGCCTAATTTTTGTGCTTCAATAATTTTATCCATCGAGCGATTGTAAACCACTACCTGATGCCCTTGATTGATTAAACGATGAACCATGTTCATTCCCATTTTGCCGAGACCGATAAAGCCAAGTTTCATATATTCTCCATTGATTTTTTTAACATATTATATATTAGTTCCGAACACTTTAAGTAAGTGACAAAGTATTTGTGAAATATTTCCAGAATTAATGATGCAACAGAACTTCAGAGTAACCACTACCTTATAATAAAAACTATTATCAGAATTGAAACAAACACATAATTTATAGTGCGTGCTGTCTTCATACTTCTGACTTTTAGCCTACCCCATAGTTTAGCACATGCTATCATTATCAATATAAGAAATATTGTCCCAAGTGCACTTTCTGCCACTCCCAAAGAATTTCCGAAAATATTTTCTAAACTTTTACCAGCAAACAATTGCAGATAAATGAACTGCAAGTGCAGCCAGTAGATTAGCAATGATTCCCTGCTTGCATAATAAATAAATTTTAATTTCACCGATTTTTTGCGTGACGAACCAGCAGGATGACAGCAATGCCAATACATAACCCAATCTCAAAATAAAAAATATTGGGTTTGGCGAAAGCGAGTTGATTGATTCGGGCAGAATTCCTGATAAAAGTATATGACCGAAAAGTATGAAAATCATTCCGAGTAGCAGTATTCTTTTGATCAGAATATTTTGTTCACCGTTTTCCTCGCCTTCGACAAAATATTTACCTGCAATCACTCCGCTAAAAATGAACCCCATCCATGGAAAAATCGGAAACAGAGATCCGTTTTTCTGATTAAAGTAATTAGCTAACGGTAATGGTAGAAATTCAGCAAAATTTATTTGCCAAATTATAGGAGCGGCAATTGTAGTTATTAAAGTAAGGATTAAAATTGTTATGATGAACAACCGGTTATTCTTTATAATAATTCTAAGTAGTAAAAGTAAAAACAACCCTACCGCAATACATTGCAGTACATCAACATTTGAAAATACAATCCAACCAGTGTAATCAATCTGTTGAATAAAATCTTTGAGAGAATAAAATGGAAGATGCAGAAAATATCCTATAATAAGTATTTCAACTATGCGCTTAATTCTTTTGTAAAAAACATCTCCAAACTTTCTAAGCTCATCAACTTTATTATTGACTGAAATATAAAATGCAAATCCAGAAACGAAAAGAAATGAAGGTGCGACAAGTCCATTAATAAAATTTAGAATTTGAAACCAACCTTGTTCCCTGACATCGCTGATAAGAACTGCGTTAAACACATGAACTTCAATCATCACAATGATTGCAAGTCCTCTTAACAAATCAATTGATTCAAATCTTACTTTTCCCTTCATAATTTACTTTATAGCCCGCTGCCCCAATTAGCAGATTTATTACTCAAATCAATCTTTATATCCTTATATAATTTATTGTTTACATCCACCTTGGGCAATTCACCAAGTGATAAAACTTGTGTTGGGCAATTAACAACGCAAGCAGAACAACGTACACATTCAACATCATTCATCGGAATACCCTTGTTGGCATAGTTCATTACATCAATGCCCATGTGACAAACTTTTGTACAGATGTTACATGAAATACATTTTTTCTTTTCAGATAAAATTCTATAACGTGAAAAACGATTTACTATATGCATCCACGCTGCAAGCGGACAGCCAAATCTACACCACACTCTTCCACTTAAAAAGAAATAAACACCCACACCAAGTACGCCGGCAAATATCACATCAATTCCAATGTAATAAATATTGTGAAGTATATCCGCAGTGTAAGAAATTTTTTCGTTTATAATTGGAATATTAAAATCATATAAGCCGCTTAACAATTTTAACCCGGTTACAACGAATGCAGCCAGCAAAGCCCACTGACCAAAGTTTTCCCACTTCTTTGCTTTGGGCCCATGCAACGCAAGTGTTCTATACTCATCACCTAAAGTTTCTGCAAGCGCGCCGCAGGAACAAATCCATCCGCAATAAGCGCCTTTACCCCAGCGATAAACAATGTATGGAATTATGATGAAAGTTTGAACAAGGCTATAAATCAACCAAAAGGTTGTAATGCTTGAACCAAATAAATTGGGCATGAACAAGGGCCAGGCTAAAATAAATCCATAAGAGTGCCAGTAGCTTTCACCGGGAAAAATTTGGGTAAGAATAAATCCATTGCTGCTTCCAAGTGCACCGATTTTCCCGAGGAAGGGGAAAACAATTTCCGGGAAAATGAAAAGTGGCAATGCTTGAATTAGAATTAATGTCCATGTTTGCAATTTAATATAACGGGTTGGTTTCATTTTTATTCTTCTTAATCCAAAGAGAAGAATAGTGAGCGAATAAAATCCAGTGTACCAAAAAGATTGCGGCTTATTTAAAAACTCAATTCCAAAATATCTTCCGCCAAAAAAAACAATTGCAAAGAAAACTCCAACAGTGATAAAATAGAAATACTTAAATGTTTGCCAGTTTAATTTTATTTGCGGAAGGTAGTCTTTTAAAAATTTATAAAGTAAGTAAAATCCAAGAAGAGTAAATCCAATCAATGATATATATGCAACGAATGCATTAAAATATTTTGTAAAACTCCAAACTTTTATTTTATCGGAAAAAATTGTTTGAAGAATTAAAATTGGAAGTGCGGCAAAATTACTCCAGAACTGAGGATTGAAAAGATTTGAAAAAACATCAGACCATGAGTTCACCTTTCCAAAAAAATGATCAAAAAGATCAGCACTGCTTTTGCCGAAATACATAACACCGGCAAAAAGCATCAGTAAAGCAAATTGCATTTTTGCTGTAAGTGAAAGTTCCCCCTCCATTTGAATTTTTGACCGCTTGAAGAAATCTAATGGAAGCTCTTTGCCTATCATTGTGAAGACCATCGAGTTATCAATTTCAACTACGTTTTTATTTTTATCAACAAGAACAACTTTATCGTCTTTGATTTCTTTTACTTCTGACTCCATCATCAATTTCAACTTACCATCGCTAACGAGTTTGTTTAACTTTTCAACATTGCCCTCTTTCGGCCGTGAAAAAGCCGGTTTGCGGTAAGAAATTGTCGTTGATTTTGCATGCTCAGCAACAGCGATTGTGGTTTCTAATGCTGTATCTCCGCCGCCAACAATTAGCACATCCTGTCCTTTAGTATCAGCAGGATCAAACAATCTGTTAAAAACTTTAGGAAGATTTTCACCGTGAACTTTTAGCATTCTTGAGTTGCCGGATTTTCCAATACCAAGTATTACACGAAGTGCTTTGTATGTTTCTTTTTTTGTAACAAGCTCAAAATGATCGCCAACTTTATTAATTGTTTCAACCATCACACCTTCTGCCACAGGCAGATTTTTATTTTTGATTTGGGAATAAAGTTCTTCTAATAAAGATTCTTTTGTGCCTTCATTGATTATAAGGTCAGCTTTCTGTTTATACTCAACAGGCTCTGCAAAAATTGGTTTGCCTTTAGGGAAGTTTATGATTGTATTGTACTTCTGCGATGATTCAAGAATTTTAAAATTGATATTCTGTTTCTGTGCCTCTAATCCGGCTGAAATTCCAGCGGGCCCGGCACCAACAATAATCACATCGTAAATATCTTTTTGAGTATTTGATGATTTTAATTTTTTAAAGTCTTCGGTATTAATAATATGTTGGACAACTTTTTGTCCATTTTCAGCAGCAAGTTTTAAAAGCGGGATGCCGGTAAGATCGCCGGTTACAAAAATTCCTTTTACAGTTGTTTCGCCAGTGTCATCAATTTTAGGATAGCGTTCTACTTCTCCAACGGGAACATCTTTTTGAAGCCAGTTGAAATATTTAGATAGAATAGAACTCATTACTGATCCTTTCACAAATATTGAATTATTTCAGATGAAATCTAAAATGATTGAGGATAAATTATTTTTATATTTAAGTGAATCTAAGTTCAAACTTTTGAATCTAAAATATTGTCAATTATTTAACACTAATAAAATAAAGAATATAAATATGAATAATTACAAATCGCTGATAGTATTTTTTTTATTTCTCACAGGCTTTTTAAATTCTGGCTGCGGAAATACCGGATCAACTGATTCATTGGATTGGCATACAAATCTTGAAGAAGCAATTCAAATAGCTCAAACTGAGAATAAAACTATTCTGGTGAACTTCACGGGTTCAGATTGGTGTCAGTGGTGTAAAAAACTTAGTGCAGAAGTTTTTACGCAAAGTGATTTTGAAAAATATGCAAATGAAAATTTAGTCCTGGTCAAATTAGATTTTCCAAGATCGATTGAACAGACTGTTGAAACAAAAATGTATAACAATAATTTAGCTCAACGTTTTGGCGTTAGAGGATTTCCGACAATTATACTTTTGAACAGCTCAGGAAATTTAATTAATACAACCGGTTATCAACCTGGTGGTGGTGCCGCTTATGTGCAGCATTTAAGATCATTGATAGGATCATAATTGGAAAGAGGAGTAAGCTAAAGATTAATCTCTCATTTTAGCTTACTCCATCCTTTTAGCTTTTTATCATACCAACTTTTATCAGCGAGTTTTTGATTCGTTCAAAAGTGCGTTCAATATTATTATCCAACCCGATAGAGAATCGAATAAGTCCCTCACTAAGTCCCATACTTGCTTGCTCTTCTTTGGGTATTTCAGAAGAAGTACTTGAGCCGGGTGAACTAAATAATGTTTTAAAATAACCGAGACTAACGGCAAGATATCCCACTGATTCTTTTTGCATCGCTTCCATCAACTCATCAGCTTTTTCGATTGTACCGGCATCAAAAGCCAGCATACCACTGTAACCGAATCCTTCGTTCATCAAATTATTCATTAATTGATAACCGCTGTGTGACGGCAGCCCGGGGTAAAAAACTTTTATCCCAATCTTTTCTAAATTTTCTGCGATAAACATTGCATTCTCAGAATGTTTCTTCATTCTGATATGAAGCGAATGCAAATTTTTCAAAATACTTGCAGCGCGGTAACTATCAAGAACAGGACCGAGCAGCATTGACGCACCTGAATTTATATCAGTCAATTGGTTGATAAATTCTTTGGAAGAACAGATACAGCCGGCAACGCAATCACTTGTCCCATTAATATATTTCGTCAATGAGTGAATAACTATATCAGCTCCCAATTGAATTGGCGAAATCACCATAGGGCTAAAAGTGTTATCAACAACCAGATTGAGATTATTTTGTTTGGTGACTTCGGAAAGTTTTGGAATGTCCGCAATTTCTAAAAGCGGGTTGCTTATAGATTCGCAGTATATCATTTTTGTTTTCGAATTGATTAAATTTTTAACAGCATTAATATTACCGGTGTCAACAAAATGAACCTTTATCCCCACCTTCGGAAGAAAGTTTTTGAAAAAAGCATAAGTTCCACCGTAAATCGTTCTGCTGGAAATTATTTCATCACCGCTGCTGCAAATTTGAAGCACTGCACAACTAATAGCAGACATACCGGAGGCTGTTACAATTGCCGATTCACTTCCTTCAAGCTTTGCGAGTGCTTCTGAAAGGTGTTTGTTAGTAGGGTTCCAATGCCGTGAATACAAAAAACATCCTTCAATTTCATGATCGAAAAGATCTTTCATTGTTTTTGGATTTAAAAAAGTATAAGTTGAAGAATCAGTTACTGACGGATTTACATCTCCATATTCTCCAAAGACAAGGTAGTCTTGTATTTCACTGCAGGGATCAAATTTATGCATGGGATTTTCTCCTTCTTTATTAAAATGATTTTTAATTATAGTTCGTCTGTGTTATCAATTGGAATTTTTGTGCTTTGTTTAAAGGCTGATAAAATGAAAGTTGTATTCACTCTGCTGACACCTTTAATTTTTGTCAACTTTTCCAAAATAAATTTTTCATAATCAGGAATGTTTTTCACTACAACTTTCAGTAAAAAATCTTCTTTCCCGGTAACATGAAAACATTCAAGAACTTCTTCTAATTTATTTATCTCTTTTACGAACAGATTAATTGTGGGAAGTTGATGCTGAACTAATGAGACAGAAACCATTGCAAAAGTTTCTCTGCCAACTTTTTGCGGATTTACTAACGCGACATATTTTTCAATTACACCGGAGTTTTCAAGCCGCTTTACCCGCTCGAGCATTGCCGGCGGTGATATACCAACTTTGGAAGCAAGTTCAACATTGGTAATTCTTGCATCAGTCTGTAAAATTTCAAGAATCTTTCTATCAGTTACATTCAGTTTTAACATGAAACAATTCCGAATAAATATTATAAAAATTTATTTCAAATATACTGGTAAATCTACCATAAGCAAACTATAATTATACTTTTATCTTATTATTCCTAATATTATTCTGCTAATATTGATAAATACTTAATCATTGATAATGAATTTCCTTTTAGCATTTAAACCAAATTAAGTACTCTTTACTATTTTGTAAACAAACATTTAAAAATTATTTATGAATATCTTATGAACGAAAAGCAAATCGCTGGAGAAAAAGCAATTGAGTATATTCAAGACGGATTTACAATTGGACTTGGTACAGGTTCAACCGTTTATTATACAATTATGAAACTGGGAGAATTAGTCCGCAGCGGTTTAAGAATTACTGCTGTATCCACTTCAGAAAAAACTACCAAACTTGCCGAAGCACAGGGGATAAAAATCTCTGACATAAATGATGTTCAAAAAATTGATTTAACCATTGACGGCGCTGATGAAGTTGATCAACATTTTAATGGTATTAAAGGAGGAGGAGGTGCATTGCTATATGAAAAGATTGTAGCACTTAATTCAGAAAAGGTAATTTGGGTAATTGATTCTTCAAAACTTGTTGATCAGCTTGGCAAATTTCCTTTGCCGGTTGAAGTAGTACGATTCGGCTGTAAAAAAACTTTTGACAGATTTTCCGCACTCGGCTTTAATCCTGCATTTAGAATGGGAGGACCGTTTTATTACATAACTGATGCTGGAAATTATATCATTGATCTTCAATTAGGCAGGATAGAAAATGCCATGAAACTTGAACAAATTATTAATTCTATCCCCGGTGTTGTAGAATGCGGACTATTTATTGGAATGACTAATACTATTATAGTTGGAAAAAATGGTGATGCTAAAATAATTTTAAAATAAAAGCCTTTACTTTTTTATGGTAAAGGCTCTGAGCTGTTAGGTTGACAGGTTTGCTGGTAAATTTTTTTTATTCTGTCTAAGGATTTATTTGGTACTCAACTTCTTGATCTGATGAGAAACTTTTCGCGAATTGAAGAAAGCAAGAAATCCCAAAGCGACGATGTATGCTAAAACCCCTATTTCTATTGTTGACATGGATAACTCCGAAATTATTTTTATGTTGAATAATTAATTTTGGATTATGGAAACAAGTTTAATGCCATTGAAAACTACTTAATTTTGACTATTTCGGTAAAGTTCGTTACATAATGGATAATTTTGACATGTCTAACTTGTAATAATTACAAGCAAAATTTTCCGCCATAGTTTTTAAATTGGTTTGAAGCCTTCACCAATCAGAATTATTAGCTTATCCTACTTTATTGGAGCGGAAAGTAAATCTCTTATTTTATTATGAACTTCTGAAAATCTACAATCTTGGAAAATGTAGTATTGCTTTTCAGCTCAACTATTTCACCGGGTGGAGTTCCGATTAATTTGGTGGGTGAATAAAAGGCGGGATTGTCAATAATCTTATTGTCGAAATCAATAAAATCCCATCTGCCAAAAAAACTATCACGTAAACTATCTTTTAACAAAACAGTAGCTGAGAATACTAAGTTGGGGTCAAGGTTGCTGTTCCAAATTACTCCAATAGCTTTTATCTGCTTAATCTCAAATATAGAACTACTATCTTGCTGATCAAACGGAATTGTAATTCCATTTTGCTCTGAGATTACCTTATTCAATCTATCCTGGGTTTGCACTCTTTTAAAGTTCATTTCATCAAAAATTTTTTTTATGTCTGCATACCTTTTTTCTGATTGAGCTTTGATTAGTTCATTGTTCAGTTTAACGACTTCTGTAATATCTCCTTTAGCGTCGTTATAAATTTTGGATAAGGGTCCATCAATTTTTTGTGAGCAGTCGATAATTAATAATAGCGTAAGTAGAAGGGGAGAAAAAATTTTGATCAAGTTATTCATACAATTCCAATTATTTTCTTTTAAAATATTAATGTGAAAATATACGAGAATTATTTTGAAGAAAACAACCAGGACTTATTTAGAGTGGTTATTAAAAGAGACTTCTGATGGCATTGCCACACTCTTTCATTCGTGGGCAAAAGGGATATATTATTAAGTTGATTCCCGCTGATGTTTACCCCGATGCGACCGGTGCGAGAATGATGGCAATGCCATTAGCAATTTAATTTTCAGAAGTCTCTAAAAATTATTTCACCAATAAAAGTTTTTTTGTGATATTAAAATCACCCGCCTTCATCCGATAAAAATAAACTCCACTGCTAAGTTGTGATGCATCGAATCTGATAGTATAAAATCCCGGAGGCAATTCCTGCTCAACAAGAGAAGCCACTTCCTTACCAAGCACATCATAAACTTTTATTTCGACAAATTGTTTTTCGGGAATTTGATAATTTATAAATGTAGCCGGATTGAAAGGGTTGGGATAATTATTACTCAAGAAATATTGATCAGGAATTTCCAGGTTTTGTTCATCAAGCGAAGTTACATAAACATCATTCTTTTCACCGGGTGTTCCGTGTCCGGAGGAGGCTGCCCAGCTCCCGGCTAATGAATTATCAAAGTTAGGATTTTTAAGTGACAGTGTTGGCCCATTACCATTTGGCTCGGTTGGCCACGGATATTCATCATCGAACTGAACAGAATCTATAGCATTTCCAGAGTTATCAAATAATCGCACAATATCCCCGGTGGAGGAAAGACCGAACCCCAGATCACCAATTACATTTTTTACATCAGGAAATAAAATTTTGAATGCAGCGGTGTCCCTGCAAATTATCAAATAATCATCTGAGGAAATTTGGACACCGGCGGGAATTATAAATTCATGCGAGTCGTCTGAATCTTTTATTATCCAATTAGATAAATCAACCGGGATGGAAGTATTATTATAAATTTCAATCCAATCTTCAGTGTTAAAATCTGCGGATGAGCTATAATTAATTTCATTTATTACCAGCGGATTTTCTGTCGAATCAACTTCAAAAACTGCAGTAAGGCTTAAATTAGAAATTAACGTGTAGTCAATTTCTGTTTCCGTGCTGTTTACATTACCCTCCCATCTTACAAATTTAAATCCAAAGTTTGGAATAGCTTTAATCTTAATCGGAACCGAATAAAAATATTGTCCAAACCAGGGGAAATCATCCACAAAGATCGAATTGATCTTAATTCTTCCCGCACCCGGATATGAAGATTGAATAAAAACCGGGCCCATACCCTGCAAGTTGAATTCGTCCATAATAAATCCGCGTAATTGTACAATTCTATTAGCGGAAAATTGTCTCATACCTTCAATATTATTTTCCCAATCAACTGCAGACTCGGGCCATTTTGATTTATGTCTTGCCATTTCCTGCAGTAAAGTTCCCCGAAATTCGTTAATAAGATTTATTACTCTTTCAGAAAGGAAAGTGGAATTAAGATGATCCGCAAAAGTATTGATAAATTCATTCCTAAAATCACTATTCAAAGTCAAAGTACGCAGCAAGAAAGTTGACCAGGGTGGGTTAGGCCAGCCGGGACCATTATCTTCTAATGCAAAAGCAAGTGTATTGTGTCTGTATGCGTTTGGATCAAACAGACCAAATCCAAAATCAGTGTCGAATAAAATCCATCTCCATTTGCCCCCGGCAGTCTGTGGGCGCCAAAATTTAATATTGTTTCCGGGCCAATCTGTGTTGTCGAAATATATTTCAGAAACTTCGTATCTAATAAAATTGGAAATGTCCATCATCATTTTTACCCAATCATAATTTGAAGCGACAGTAATATCTTTAGTTTCTAAAAAATTTAATAAATTTTGATAATGGAGGTTTGAGCCGGCGAGTGCATAAGAACCGTCAAGCTCAAGAAGATCAATCGAATCCGGGTTTACATTATTATTATCCGCGATAAAAGTTTCATTAACTTTTTCACGAATGTTATGAATACCCCAATATTCACCATTCAAAAATAAAACAGCGGGACGATACGCCTGATGATCTAACCCAATATCTTTTACTAATGTCTGCATCATACCGTCTCTGAAAATAGAATACATCCAATCATTACCAGCATTACGAAGCACAATGGATTCAAAACTTGATATTGGTTTATCATCAAAGATTTTATAATCAATTTTCTTATCGCCGTAAGTGTCGCGCATAAAAATAGCAAGCGATTTTTGAGCTTGTCCCCTGCTCCAATTTCCAAATATTTTTACTCCGGCATCTCCACTAAAAGCTGCGGAACCATCAGGCTCAAACATTTCGATATGAATTGGTCGTTCCCAATCCTGCCAAAAATTTGCCCCAAAGTACGGATAGCTTGGCTCAGCACTGTCACCAAGCACATATATCCCCCATTGATCATCCCAAAGATTAAAGGGAGCAGTAGAGATAGAAACTACAGGCAATTGTGTTTCAAAATTTATTATGTAAGAATTTGTAATTGTTTTACTAGGTAGTGCACCACTAAGGTAACATACAGCACGAATAGTAGAAGTTTGCGAAATATTTATTGGCAGTACATAAAGATTAGAAGTATCGCCAGGAATAGACCCATCAGTTGTGTAGTAAATCATTGCTCCACTATCCTGTGAACTTAAAGTTAAAGTTAGTGGACCGGAATAAAATCCACTTGCTGCTGAGAAGGATGGTGCACTCGCAATTGTAGTATAACCCAATGTACTATTTGATTGACCCGGTGTTGGTTGAGTAAAATAATTTAGATTGATTGAACCATCGGGGAATCTGCCAAGAGAAATGTCAGTTGGCATTGTAGAATAAATTATACTATCTGCTGTTCCTCCGAGCGGCGAAGTTAGAAACAACCCTCCACCTTGTGAATCCAGTTTAAAATTCGTATGAAGCATGGGGAAATGGAACTCTAATAAATCAGAAGTTCCTCGTGGTTCGGCAGGCGGATTTACCATGCCGAGAGTCAAAAATGGAATCAGAGTTAAGTCTGATGAGCTTGTCCCGTAATTATGCACCTCGATTGACAAAATATTTTCGCCGGGAAGAAGTAAGGATTCAATATCGGGTAAATAATATGATGGGGGCTGCAATCCCTGATACAAAAATGCCTCGATAGCATTATCCGCCCATTGATTCCATGCTGGAATAATTCCCGGTGTTCCGATATTAGCACGAGCAATTTCAACTCCATTTAAGTATGCAACAAATCCATCATCATAATCAACATGCAGAATTGCATATTTAATATTTGTAATATCTTCTATATCAAATTTTTTCCTGACAAACACAGCAATTACATTTGAAGTAATAGTTGAGTCGTCTCCATCACCATAACCAAATCCACTTGGACCTTCCTGCCAAAATTGATCATCAAAATTTACATCCCGCCAATTCGAAGGAGGGGCAGTTACTGCGGAATAATAGCGCCAGCTATCACCTTTGTCAATAATTGTTTCCCAGTGGTTAGCAAAATCATATCTGTTTTTTGAGGAAGCAAATAAATAAATATAGTCTTGCGGGATCAACTGCACTTCGGGGAAAACCCATTTGAACTTGTCAGTTGAATCCTCGCTTAAACCATAATTTAAAAGCGAGATAGTATCTACCGACGAGTTATATAATTCGATCCAATCCGAAAACTCTCCATCTTCATCTTTAATTGTTACCGAGTTGGATGGCATCAATTCATTAATAAAAATATTTTGGGAGAAAACTTCACCCGCGCAAATTGTAAAGAAAAACATTCCTACTAAATAGTAATAGGAAATGTATTCTACTAATCTGTTATGTTTTGCATCATCCTTCATATTATTTAGTGCAAATATATTGATTTAAGGAATCAATACTTTTGACATATAAAAAAATCAATTTAATGTAAATTGAGCCGAAAGTTTATCAATCATTACATTAAACTCACCTGCTTCAATGATTCTTTTGTTGTCTCTTCCTATAAATGAAAGTTGATCCGGAGTAATAGTGAATTCAACTACTTGACTAACCCCGGGCTGCAATGAAATTTTATTCATACCTTTTAATTGTTTTACAGGTCTTGAAACCGAACCAACGAGATCTGAAATGTAAAGCATAACAGCTTCTTTACCCGATTTTTCCCCGGCATTTTTTAAAGTTACCGATACTTTTATTGCTTCATCTTTATTAAAAGATGTTTTATTCAAAGTTAGATTTGAATACTCAAACCTTGTATAACTTAACCCGGATCCAAATGACCATTGAGGGTCATAAGTATTCGAATCGAATTCTTCCATTGGTTTGTGGTCATAGGTTGTAAACCCATTCGTATATTTTGGATATGAGAATGGTAGCTTGCCATCAGGGTTATAATCACCGAAAATTATATCTGCAATTGCCCGTCCACCCTCCATGCCCGGCAGCATAGCTACAAGAATTGAATTCATCCCGGGTTCAATTCTGCTGATTACTCGCGGTCGTCCTTCAAGTAAAACTAAAATTATAGGTTTACCAGTTTTAGATAATTCATCAGCTAATTTCAGTTGTACATCATCGAGTGTAAGATCATTTAGATTGCCGGGAGATTCGCAGTAAGCTTTTTCGCCAAGACACAAAATTACAGCATCAACTCCGGCAGCTTTATCTACTGCTGTTTTAATATCAATTTCAGAATTTAATGTGGTTCCCGGTTCATAAATAACATTATTGCTTCCAACTTTTTTCTGCACTGCTTCGAGTACTGTTAATTTTTCCTGCGGATAGAGCGATTCTTCGTCACCCTGCCATGTAATTGTCCACCCTCCATTCATCACTGAAAGTAAATTTGCGGTTGGCCCGGTTACTAAAATTTTTATTTTTTTAGATAGCGGAAGAACGCTGTCTTCGTTTTTCGTAAGTACGACAGACTCGTGAGCTGCTTGTAAATTTATATCAGAGGATTGAATTGCAGCAAACTTTTTTATCAGAGATTGATCCGGATATGGATTTTCAAACAGACCTAATTCAAATTTCACAGTTAAAATTCTTGAAACTGCTTCATCAATTCTTGTCATCGGAACGGAACCTTCATTAACAAGTTCCAATAAATAATTATAAAAACTAAAATCGTACGGCACCATGCTCATATCTACTCCAGCCATAACAGCCATACGCACAGCATCCTTTGGTGAAACGGCAACTTTATCTCGTGTATAAAGTCTGATTATATCTTCCCAGTCCGAAACTGTAAATCCTTTAAAGTTCAATTCTCCACGCAATACTTCTGTAAGCCAATGATAATCCGAATGCATCGGGATCCCATCAACTTCAGAAGAATTTATCATAATAGTTTTTGCCCCCGCCTTAATTCCAGCTTCGAAAGTGGGAAGGAAATATTCCCGCATCATTCGTTTTGAAATCCATGCCGGGGTTCTGTCCTTTCCATTGATCGGGAAACTGTAACCAAGATAGTGTTTAAGACAAACTGCTATTTTATTTGGAGCGCCGATATTATTTCCTTGTGCGCCTTCGATATAACTGACGCTGATTGAGGAAGCAAGGAAAACATCTTCACCAAATGTCTCCCAAAATCTTGACCACAACGGCTGTCTGCCTATATCCATCACGGGATAGAAATCCCATCGAATTCCTGATGCTCTAACTTCAAGAGATGTGATTTCGCCTGATTTCTTCATCAACCACGGATTAAACGTAGCTGCCATATTTATTGCCTGGGGAAAAAGTGTTGCGCCTTTAGTATAAGTTGCTCCATGAATCGCGTCAATGCCATAGAGAATAGGAATGCCAAGATTGGTTTTTTTTGAAGCAATATCCTGAATCTTAGTAATCACTTCGTGCCAGTATTCTACTGAATAAGCTACGTCATAGACGTTTAGAATTGAGCCAACATGGTATTTAGTAATTGCCTCATCAAGTTTTTGAAGATCAAGTTCGTGACTTGTGTTTTTAGTGCCTTGTGTTTTTGAAACCGCTTGAAGAGTTATTTGAGTCATCTGCCCGATTTTTTCTTCAACTGACATCTTTCCTAAAAGTTCTTTTACTTTGTTTTGAATTATTTCCTGATCAGTTAACTTATGGTACGAAGAGTTAAATCCGACAAAGAAAAAAATCGTAAATAGCGATAGAAGGTATTTTGATAATTTCATATTTGAATAATTTATTTTAATAAAATAATTTTTTGGGTATGTGTTCCATATTTTGACTGCATTGTAGCCAGGTAAACACCTGAACCGATAAGCCTATTGGAGCTGTTAACAGATTGCCATTCTATTTGGTGATAACCAGAAGCAACCTCACCGGCATCTTTACTATAAATTAAATTACCAAGAATGTCGTACACCGAAAAAAAAACAGGACTTTGCTGAGCGAGATAGAATTTTATAATTGTTGAGCCGTTAAAAGGGTTGGGGTAATTTTGTTCAACTTTAAATTGGTTTGGTAAATACTCAGATTCATCCATTAAACCGGTAGTGTTTTGAGTAATTACTATTCCATTCAAAAGTCCATTATTAATTTTTGCAGCAAAATAAATTTCAAGTATTCCATCCTCAACATGAATGTTTGTAAACGGAGCTTCGTAAGCCGAATGACTACCTACGAGCTGGTAAATGTCAAGATTAGTTAATACTTTATTTTCTTCGATATAAACATCAAATTTTCTTTGACCGGTTGATGTGAAGAAATTCTCCGAGAACATCAGCTTAACATCGTAGTTACCATTAGGAACGCGAATTTGATAATTAACATTCCCATTTATTTCCGAGTGATAGATATCATCTTCTGTCGTTCCTGTTATTTGATAAGTATTCGAATATAAATTGCCATCGAGATATCCATATTCAGTAGTTTCATTCCACTCTTGTTCAGCCAGATATCCAAGAGCGGAAACCCCGCCGCAATTAATTTTTATGGGAAATTGAAGTTGTGATGCCATAATCAAACTAATCGCACGTGTGCTCATTGTGTTGGGTGATATGGCTCTATCCTTAATGTTTTGAACAACAATTGTTTTAGTTGAATTTAAATTTAAACCTGTCACACCAAGCTCAACAACTTTAAAGTCAGGTAACAATAACGCTGAATTTATTGTAACATCTGAAATGAAATAATTAGAAACAGTTTCCGCAGATGCCTCATCCAATTCCTCGCTGAAAGCTACGACCACTTTTGATTCAGATTCTCCTCTTGCAAATAAAACTACAGGGGGCTGCACATCAGAGTAACCAAGATTTGTTTCTTTCGTTAAGCACAGAATCAATTTCCCATCCTGAAATACAGCATTCTCCTGAACAAAATCGCAGCCATTTCCTTCAAAAGTATGAGTGGCTTTATCCCACCGACCTGTGTCCCACGAATCGAACTCATCAGTCCAGTCGTGAGTGAAATTATTATCGGTACCATAATCGCCGGCCCCGGGGGTGTAAGAGTAGTAACTTACCCAATCATAGAAAGCGAACGCCGGAAGTGCCTCCGGGTTAAAAACTCCAGCCCAATTTTCATATTGAGGGTTCCAGATATTCATCATGATTTTTTGATCTTTGGTTAGAGTTTGAATATGAGCGCCTGTTTGCCGAAGAACTTCCACGTTATCAATGAACCACGCTACATAATCAGGAGTCCATTCAAAAGCATACGTGTGATAATCGAGATGGGGGGAAGAGAAAAGTGGATAATGTCCCACATGATTAGCCTGGCCCGGTGTGATAGTATTAAACTGAACATCGTTCGGATATCTGCCAAGTATTTCGATATCTATTTCATTCCAGTTTTGGCTTCCGCCTTCATCATGATAGGTAAAGAAAGATGAAAGCATTCCTTCGCGCTGAGCAGATTTTATGCTTGCTTCAAATCTTCCATAAGTGTAAGCTAATTTGGTTCTGTACTCTGCACCTTTATAAATTTTGGCAGAGGAATTTATACTGAAACAGAATATCAGTATTAAAACAAATATAAACTTTAGGTTTATCATAAAATCCTTTCAAAAAAAATCTCTCCTCTGTCCTAAAAATAATTAATCGGCAGAGGAGAGCAAGGAACAACAATGAAAAATTAAAAATTTATTCCCACATTAAATTTTTGAATATTGTTCAGACGACCAAAATCCTGGTAAGCATAATCAACAGATATTGCAACATTACCAAGCAGGCGTTGTTTTAATCCGAATCCAAGAGAAAAAGATTCTTCCGAGTCATCAAGAAATAAAGATTTAAATCCGCCTCTGATAAAAACGAAGTCATTAAAAACATATTCGGCGCCAAGATTTACACTTTCAAAATTGTCGCTGAAGTGCATCGCATCAACAGAAACTGTAATTTCGTTATCATCAATCTTTAGCGGTTGATAAGCAAGACCAACACGGAAATTTAACGGGAGATCCCATTCGTCGGTTTGCAGTTCAGCCGGAATACTTCCGTTATTGCCGGTACTTCCCGGATCGGGGTCATAAAGTACAAGAGCAGAAGTTCCTGTCATTTTCATTTTTGAACCAAAATTAGAGATTGACATACCAAGCACTATACCATCAAAGGGGGTGACATACTGAACACCCATATCGAGGGCTATTGCATTAGCAGACATTTTCCAGATATTTTGGTAAATAAATTTCGGGTTGAATCCGATCGAAAAATTATCAGTTAGCTGAATTGCCCAGGCAATACTGAACGCAGCATCTGAAACCGAAAATGTTTCGCCGGTTCCTTCGGGCTGTTCAACAGTAGTAACATCCATCTCACCATAATCCGACATTGTAAGACTCATTCCAACGGTACCAAAGTCGCCGAGGTTATAAGTCATTGCCATAAAATTATAGTTCAGATCGGCGAACCACTTGGTATGATCAACTACAAAGCCGAATCCCTCCACCTTAGTAATTCCGGCAGGGTTCCAGTAAAGTGCAGTTGGATCATCAGTAACCGCAACGAAGGCACTTCCCATAGCGGTTGCGCGAGCACCCTGCCCGATTGAAAGAAATGGAGCTGCAGTTGTTCCTCTTTTGGATACGCTTGTTAAAAATCCCTGGCTGAATAAAGAGGAGCTGAGTAAAAGAAATAGTATAGATGTAATTATTATTTTCATTTTCATTCTCCGTCTTATTTAATTATCGCAAATTTGCCGATCTTTTCACCAACCCCGGGGGCATCAACGTGATAGACGTACAATCCATAAGCTATATCCATGCCATCTTCCGAGACAAGATTCCATGAAATAGCGCCTTCAGTCGCACTGGTATTTTTATACAGAGTTTTCACAAGCGCTCCTGCAACGGTATAGATCCTGATCGTGCACTCTGCGGGCAGGTTAATAAAATCAATTCGTCTTTCACCGCGCCCGGTTTGATTGAGATTTCTTCGCTCCCAGCTATTCGACGTGATGTATGGATTAGGAACCACTCCAATTTTATCAAGATCATCTTTTGCTTTAGTATTATCAACCTCAGCAGATTTAGTACTGAAGACGAAATAATCTCCTGTGTTAAAGTATTTTTTAGTTTGAATACGGAATATATCTCCCGCTTCGGGGAAAACTGTAAATGGAATTCCAATAGGTTCGAACCACCCGATTTTCCACACATACTTTCTTGTTTCTAAAGTTGAACTATTTTCTAGAAGTAGAATTTCATCGCCTAAAGTTAAAGTCTCGCTTTCATCCTTATCTAACAATTCTATACCAATATCATATCCACCAGTAACATTTCTTGCAACAAAGTTAATCGGAATACCTGTAAATCTTGTGGATTCACTATAATCACCCAGAAATTCAACTTCATAATCTGAAGGCCATGGTAAATCATAATCAGGATATTCACTGTCTTCTGAAACAGGCATATTCAAGGTACTTGAGCCAGTTAGCCATCCAGTATTATCCTGATCAACGGCTACGGAATCAGCATTGTTAATAATTACCGATATACCATCAAAAGGAGTCCCTAATTTGCTCCCGCTAAAGGAGGCAGAATCTATTTCTGCAAAGATAGTATCTATAACTCCGTTTAATTCTCTGGTCAGAGTGTAAGATTTAGTTCGATAATATGGAATTGTATCAACGCCGGTAAAAATAACTTTATATACAGCCCCATCCTTGACTTCAGCTTGACTTAGCAGCACAACATCCATTGAACCAGTACCAAATCCCTCAGTTACTCTTGAGAGATCGCCGATGATTTGCGGCGGGATATAACCGCTCGCCGGTGCATTCGGAACAAGGACAGCGGTGTTAATATCTACAAACTGAACATTGCCCACAAGATCTTCGGTGATGATTTTCGTGTTTTCAGAAGGGATAAGTCCTTTTGTACCTAATAAAGGATCTCCCTGGTCATAAGCAACAAGTGCGTAGTAATATTTCTGTCCATTGACTATATCTTCATCAATATAAGAATGCTGCAGTCCAGTTTCATCTCCGCGCCAGAAATGAGCACCATTAATTCCGACAGGATCCGGTCCTTCAATCCCATCCTTAAGATCAAACTGTGCGATTGGTTTCCAGTACTTTGGCTCACCTTTAGAATCAGTGATGCTTTTGATATCCTGAAACTCTGCTTCCTGGCTTCTGTAAATCATGTAACCTTCAAAATCCTTTTTATATCCGAGCGTAGGGTTTCCCTGTTCAAATCCTAAAAACGGATCGCGGGATTCTTCTGAAATACTATTCCAAAATAGAAAAACTTTTTTATCTCCGGCAACGGCAGTTAAAGTTGGTTTATAAGGAGGCTTGGCAAAATTATAATTTGCATTATAAATCTGCTGAACAGTTTCTTTATTGAAAACCATGTCTTCGTACTCAGTTCCAAAAACAAGTGCAACTGAGAACCTTTCACTTGTATTAATTTTAAGCGGGAAAGGACCCGAGCCAAAAAGAATTTGAATATTCGAATTTTGAATTGTTGTATCGAATGTTGTATAATTCATTTTTTCCCAGATTACATCATCATTCTTAGGCCAGATTGCCGTTGGTCCTTTGTTTGTTAATCTTTCAATTGCAAGACTTGTTAAACCAATTTGATCAGATTCATCTTTATCAGTAATATCAAAATTTGGTTCGCCTAAAGTTGGGACTCCATCACCCTCTCCGACGTCCGGATTAGTGTATTGAGGATCGAACGGACCAACACCATCCTGTCCAACGTCACTATTCAGGGGCTCATTTTCCTCTGCGTCCCAAATACCATTTGCATTTATATCTAGGAACGGAATCCAATCACCATCATTATCAAATCCGTCATCTCTTTTTTCATCCACCATAGGGGCACCATTTATATCAGTATCCTCATCGTCATTAATTCCATTAAAAGAGTTTCCCGGGCTTTCGAGAAACGCATAACCAACATAACCTGGCACCCAATTATCCGGAGGAGCTTTTAAATCGTTATCAAAAGCATAAGTCAGATCTAATAAAGTATTATAGTTAGCATTATCATCTGCACCATCGTCAAGGTCGCCAACTCCTGTATCGCAATAAAATCCAAACAGTGTAGAATCATAATCAGCATCAGCAAGATTAAAAATTTCATAATGCCAAAAAACAATATCTTCGGCAAGTACATGAGACCATTGAAAGCCTCGTGTTTCAACTCTTATCCCCAGTCCTCCTCTTTCAGGAGCAGATAAAATTGGTTGATAAGAATAAGGTGGCCTGTTAAACTCTTTATCTCTCGAGTCATCGTAAACATAGAATGCTTCAACATCGGCGTTAAGAACCCCCCTTCCAAAATAACCATACCAAAATCCATCCCATTCGGAAGTAATTCGAGGTAGGGCGTCAGGCCAGGATTCAGGCCAGGTGGAAGATTTAGTACTGATAGCAGGTTCTTCAGAGGAAGAATTAACATAGCCGGGCACAGGTTCAACAACCCATAGCTCACCGGTAGAAGGATCAATATCAACCTCCTCTCTGTAAGAGGTTTGGGCAGGATGAATAACCTGATTATTACCGGGGGCAATAACTTTTGCAGTTACAATTGGAGTGCAGCCATCAAGATAGCTATGCCCGGTACCTTTGGGCCACTCACCGGAAGGTCTATCCGGCCAGGAGCCAACCTGTCCATCATTTCTAAAAATTGTTCTGATTAGATTTCCATCGAGAATACCTTTTTTACGATAAGTTTTATCGCCAAGCGGATCGTCCCGGTATAATTGCGTCTGAGGATCAACCTGTGCAAGCAGGGTGGTGGAAAATATAATCAGGATTAAAGCAAGTAAAAAATTGTTTTTCATTATTTAAGCTCCATATAATTTAAAATCCTACTCCAAACCCAATTCTTATTTGCCTTGGGGAAGAATAATCTGTAGGGACTTTCAAATATTCTTCTTTGGTATTTAATCCGAAAATTGTGCCTGTATATTCCTCGGCAGCAAGGTCAATTCCTGCACGCCCGGTTGAGCCACTTACTCCATATTCATTTTTAATATCAAGCACGTTGTAAACTATCAAATAACTATTAATGTAGAGTCCGAAAACATCAAATGTTTTTGTTGCCTTCAGATCAAGGTTGACAATTGACGGTTTTCTGCCGTTGTTTTCGAACCTGAGTCCTCTTGTATAACGCGGATCAACTGTGTAGGGGGAACCGGTTCCATAATTAAAAATTAATCCCACACTCCAATCGGATAAATCTCCTACGGTTAAAGAAATATTAAGTGTAGAGGATTGATCCCAATTTAGCGGCACCAACTTCTTTGTTTCTTCAACGGGAGGGTCAGATTGATTATTGTAGAATAGTTGATACGGATCGGATGCATTGCCTTGAGCAAGTTGATAAGTGTAATCAACTTTTGCGCTAAATAAATCGGAATGTCTTTTTTCAATTGTTAAAATTAATCCTTTAACATTTCCATAATCTCTATTAATGAATCGACCGTATGTGAAGCCTTCATAAGTTTCCAGAATTTCCAAGCCAAGTAAATTTCTAATATCGCTGTAATATGCGGTTATGTCAGCAGAGATATTTGGAAATAAAATTTGCTGTAATCCTATTTCGTACTTAACAGTTTTTTGTGCTTTGAGTTCAGGATTGCCGATTACATTATTAACACCTGTTGTTTGATCAATAATATATGCGTTGTTAACGTATAAATTTTCGAAACTTGGTATTTGGAAAAAGTGACCATAAGAAAAGTGAATAGCACCTTGATCCGAAATCGGGAACGACACTCCAAGTCTTGGACTTATTTGCCATTCCGCTTCTGCTTTTCTTGGATCTAAAGTTCCATATTTTGCAATGGTGGTATCATAGAAATTGGGATTGTCAAGCGGGTTTTCCAAATCAATTGGTAAAGTTGTGTTAGAATTAAAATAATCGAATCGTACACCGGCATTAATGATCATAATATCGTATTCCATTTTATCCTGAATGTACCCGGCAAATTCATAGGGTCTCCTTAAATAATAAACATGCTCTGCGGTTCCTTCCTCGCTGTAGCCCGGGGTGAAGATCGCATTTCCAAGTGAATCTATTTGACCTTCAGTTAAATTTCGCATGTTCTTCCAGTGATTCACAATTTCATGAAATCTTGATTCAATGCCTAATTTGATTTTATGTTCTTTGTTCAACTGTGATTCAATCGCAAACATTGCGAGATTGGATTGAGTGTATCTATCATATCTATCTGTTTCATTGCCGCCATAATTAAAAGTATAACTTGAAATAGCGTTGTGTACATTCGGGTCAATATAGCGGGCATCAAGTTCATCGGGATATAAATAACCCCAATATTTATTAAGATTGGAACTGAATTTTAAAGTTGCGAAAGTACTCTGTGATGGGAAAAAAGAAATCTGAAAATTATTTATCGCACTTGTTCCGTAATGATTTTTTGATCCATCAGGAGCAAGCCGCTGTGAATGATTGTAATATTTATTCCATGTGTCATCAAAGAAAAAACTATAACTGAATTTCCAGCTTTCGAGATTATAGGTGAGCTTAGCATTAAAGGATTTCTTTTCATAAGGATTCATAGATACAAAAGCACCATCACCGGTATTATTATTAATAAAGATTTCCGGATGACTTTCATCAGGAATTGTTGGAGGAAGATCGCCAATGTTATAAACCCGTTTGCCGTAAAGCGAACCATCATCGGTAAAATATCTGCCTGTAGCAAAAAACGTAAGTCCATCTAAAAGTTTTGTGGGACCACTTAAACTAAATTGTAAATCCTTCGGTCCGCTTGTATTTACTTTATTAAGATTCCAGAAAATATCGGTGTGATCAGTAAAATAATTTCCAATGTATGCTGAAGCAGTGCCTTCATAATTTTGAGAACCATCCTGCGTTACAATATTTACAACACCGGAAAGCGCCTGACCGTATTCCGCATTAAAAGTTCCGCTGATAACTTCAATCTGTCTGATTGAACTATTCTCAACCTCAATTCCAAGTGAGCCGTTAAACACATCATTAACAGGGATACCGTCAACAAGGTAAGCTACTTCATCACTTCGACCGCCGCGGAAGTGTCCATTAACTACCCCTGCCTGAAGATTAACGATTGCCTGCATATTATCAACAGGCATCATTTTAATATCCTCGGAGGAAACAATAGTGGAAGTGGAAGTAAGATCTTTCGTTATCATTGGTTGTTTTGCCTCCACAACAACTTCCCCAAGTGTGATTGCCCCGGAACTTAATTGAATATCAATTTCAGTTGTGAGATCTATTTTAATAACAACTTTTTCGATTCTTACTTTGTTGTAGCCAACTGCACTTGCAATTAAAGTATATGTGCCGGGAGGAACATTATTAATGTAATAATCTCCTTCCAGATCCGCGGCTGCACCAAAATAAGTCCCTTCTATAATAACATTTGCACCGACAATCGGTTCACCTGTTTCCTGATCTGTTATCTTGCCCCTCACCCTTCCTGTAGTTCCAGCAAATATAAATTCAGAGAAAAGAAGCAGTGAAATAATAACTGCGATCAATGAAAACTTAAACGAGATGCATAGTAATTTTCTTGTCATACTCTTGCCAATATTTTCTTATTTAATCAGATTAAAACTATTATGAATAAAATAAAAGGCAGTCTCTTTTTTCAGAGACTGCCTTTATCATCAAGTTACTTCATTAAAATCATTTTTTTAGTATCGGTAAACGAACCGCTTTCTATCTTGAATAGATAAACACCGGAAGCGAGTGATTCACCATTAAAGTTTACTGTGTATTGACCCGGAGCCTGATTAGTATTCACTAACTCAGCTACCTGACGACCAAGGACATCATAAACCTTTAATGAAACATTACCGGCTTTTTCAATTGAGTAATGAATCTGTGTAGTCGGGTTAAATGGATTAGGATAATTTTGCGACAAGCTGTAATTGGTTACTACCTGTCCGTCGTTTCCTGCATCCAATACCCAGTCTTCTGCCCAGGTATATGACCATTTATTTGGATGCTGCCAACCCACATCCTGATTTGTTGCAGAGTAGAACATTATGCCTTCTCGTTGTGCAACAGGGTCTCCATCATTATCATTAATACCAAAATCAACCGGAATTCTCATTCCCTGAGTAATATATATTCTATCTGTAGTTGCATTCGGATCATTTCTTTTTGTTGCAAGATCACTCAGTAAAATTCTCGCTTCAACTACATAGCCTGAAGGGAATTTTTCACCAAAGAAATAATTTGGACCTTCAACAAGAAGCGAATCATAAGAAGCTGTGCCGTCATCATTTCTGGCAAGCTGCTCATTGAATCTTAGGTGATAGTCAGGATTGTCTCCACGTTGATAGGAAGCATGCATTGCCCCTTCCCAATTATAGAGCCCTAAAAATAAATCAGGTGCATCAAGTAACCAGGAACCTAAAGTTGCATCAACAGGGTAAAAAACATCATCATCTACATCGTAAGCTACATATAAATATTCCTGGTCTATAGCTAACCATGCTGATGCAGAACAATCAGCATCGTCTTCGATAGTATATTGAGGATGACCAAAAGGATCGGTATCATCAGCATACATTTTGAATTCCTGAATTCCCTGCCATTCGCCTAAGTCGCCATCAGCGACAAAGTTTGGAATATCAAATGAAACTACAGCAACTCCAACAGCATCGTTTGTTGTACCGCCGGAAAATCCGGGTTCGCCGATATTTCCAGCAAAATCGGTACATACGATTGCGTAGTAAAAAGTTACTGATTCACTTACTTTAGGAGATAATAGTAAATGTTCATAAACCTGAATATCTTCGGGAATATTAGGAGCAATTAAATCAACACCGGGAGCTGTAATATCGGTAATAGGATTATTGCTTGCATAAACATCATAATGCTCACCTGATTCATCAGGTACATCAGCCCAGGTTACTAAGTTAGTATTTGTGCCGGGAAATACTGCAATGGATTGAGGAGCCGGAGGAGGCTCATGATCATCAAATTGGAAACCTGATTGTTGAAGAACATCGAACAAAAGAGTTCCTGATAGTTGTTCACCTTGTGTTCCATACTCATTACCTCCACCCGAAAGTTCAATTTTCCAGGCAACTATTGAGGTGGGGTTAAATTGCTGATCACCTTGAGGATTCCACCAGGGTTGAGCAAAGCCGTCATTCGGAAAGTGCTGATGCCCGTCAGGATCTGTCCAGATCAGTCCGGTATCCAATGGCATATAATATCTTGTCCATTCCGAAGCCTGGTCAAGATCAATTGGAACCTCTAAAACCCAGTCCTCATTTACACCGGTATTATTCTCTATAACAAAGAAGCGCATTGTTAAACGATCGTTTGTTCCAACATGAGGAGTAGGATTTTTTATAAAAAGATCTAATGCAGTTCTGTTTCCAAAACTATCAGGAGGGGCTGCAAGGTTTCTTTGCATGTTAAGATAACCGCCCCAGCTTTCGGAACAGTTAACCGTATAATCTAACTCCATAGAACCTGTTCCTTCAACATAGTCCGAATTGTTATTGGATAATGTAGCGGAACCTGTAAAAGCATCAACTACAAAAAAGTCGGAAGGAGTATCATCAAAAGTATGAAGTGGTGTATAGCGGCTTCCGATTACTTCCATTTTATCTAAAAGAATTGAACCCGAGGCAGTTGGGGGAGGTGTTCCGCCGCCTGCTGTTAGATAAACAAACGCCATTTCAAATCCTTTAATTTTATCAAGTTGGAGAGTACCATCGCCATCAGCGAATTGATATACAAATCCCTGGGTATTGTCACCTCCTTGTTCTATCTCTACTAATGGCATCAAGACATTTATCCAACCGCCTGAAACATCTGAAAAATCAATTGCTGTATGATGCAGCCAAAGGTCTCTTTCACCTGCGGCATTAATTTCGGCAAGCTTGACTTCCATAAAAAATGTACCATCCTGACTAAATGCAACCGGATTAGTAACTTTATACCACATACTTAGATGAGTGCCGGTAGAAAAATCAAGATAAGGTAGAGCATCTGTATTGCCGGGTGTATATGTGGTCCTTACGCCATAGCCGCCCCAGCCTTCGGCACCTTCGATAGAATAATCAACCTTCATTGATCCCGTGCCTTCATAATGGTCGGGATCATTACTAAGGTTCATAAAACTAGCAGTGCCATTGGTAAACCAGTTCACATTCAACTCAGGCGGGTCAAGAAAAAAGGGACCAACCGCATTGTCGAAATTTTGAACAACCCATTGCGCCTGAGAGATAGACACAACGGATAATATGAAAAGAACTGTTAAAAATCTTTTCATTTTGTTTCTCCTTTTGTTTGTTAAAGTTAGTTATTTATTATTTTCTGTTTAGTTCCACAAACTCCAAACGCTTACTACTATCAGTACTATCACCCCTGACATAATTAAATTCATTCTAATATCTTTTACTTTTTTAAATGATGGAAAAGCCAGCATTAATTCAGAAAAATTTTCGTTCAGTGAAAATTGCAATCTATTGCTTTGCTTTACCTCTCTTGCCCTGAATATAAAACTTAAACTAAAAATCAGAACTGTGCTGCTGATAAAAAGAAAAACTGCGAAGTGTAAAAAGTTGATTTGTACGAGCCAGTTAAATATAGGGTTATCAACAACGTTCCATTTAATTAATAATTCAGTGAGCAATCTTCCCAATCCGATAAACTCTCCTATAACTAATGTGTAAATAGCAGCCTTAGCATTAATATTTTTGAAAAATATTCCGACAAGAAATACTGCCGTTATAGGAGGGGCTACAAATGCCTGCACTGATTGAAGAAATAAATAAATCTGTGAGTTAAGCATTTTCATTAATGGAACAGTCAAAATAGCGGCAACGACAATTGCCGTACTCGCAAGCCTTCCAACTAATACTAATTTTCTATCGCTTGCTTCGGGATGCTTTAATTTATAAAAATCATTTGTGAATAAAACCGCTGTACTGTTAAATACACCGGAGAGTGAAGACATAATAGCCGCCAATAATCCTGCGATCACTAACCCCTTTATTCCCGAAGGAAGAATATTACTTGCAATTAAAAATGAATACGCCTCATCGCCGTTAATTTCAGGATAGAGAGCAACAGCGATGAGACCGGGAACCACCAATACAAAAATAGGAAGCACTTTTAAGAGCGCAGCTAACAATGAACCACGTCGTGCATCATTCAAAGACCTTGCACTCAAAACTCTCTGAACGATATATTGATCCGTGCACCAGTACCAGAATGCAATAATAGGTGCGCCAAAATTATCCCCGTCCACGGATAATCCGGGTCGCTGATAGGTTTGAACATATTAAAAAAATCACCCGGCAGTTTCTGCTCAAGTCCGCTGAAGCCGCCTACTTTATCCAATCCGAAAAACAACAAAGCGCTTGCGCCGGCAATCAGCACCAAACCTTGTATCATCTGTGTGCGCATTACTGCATTTGCGCCGCCGATTACGGTATAAAGTCCGGTTATCAAAACTATTATTATTGATGAAGTATAAATGTTCAATCCGAAAATATTATAGAAAAGTAATCCGCCTGCAAAAAGTGTGACAAGAATTTTAGTAAACAGATAAATTAAAATCGAAAACGCTGCAAAAAATTTTCTTATCCTTCTATCAAATCTCTGCTCTAAAAATTCAGGCATTGTTACTACGCCTGATTTTAAGAAAATCGGCGCCAGGAACCATCCGAGAAATATTAAAATAAAAATCGCCATTAACTCGAACTGCCCGACAGCTAATCCTCTTGCAGAACCTGAGCCTGCTAATCCAATAAAATGTTCACTCGAAATATTTGTAGCAAAAATTGTAATGCCTATGGTTATCCAGCCCATATTTCTTCCAGCAAGAAAATAGTCTGAATAACTTTTATCTTTTTTCCTTGATGAATAAAAGCCAATGCTCAAAACTACTATCAAGTAGCCGAACAGAATTAAACCATCAAAAGTGCTGAATGTGCCTATCAATTTTAGCCGGATTTTTTTTCATTTTTTAAGGCAGAAATAATGCCAGCAAAAATACTTCAATCGTATTGCTGTTTGCTCTTTTTTTATAGGTTTAGTAAGTGAGAACTACAATTGCTTATTAAATTGATAAGCAGAGGTTATTATTTTAATAAACCTTATCCTGTAAAAGAATTTATACGAGTAAGGGAATTTTTCTAATTTAGAATTGTAAAGGATTAATATTTAATAATTGTGCTTTTAATGAATAAGTAATCTGTGGAATTAACAATGCTAAGAAAAATCTTCATTGTCTTTTTGACCGCTACAATTTTCATTAGCTGTACCTCTCCCTATTATTTAGAAAAGCCTTACGACACAACTCAATCAATTCAGACATTAAATAAAATCAACT
This sequence comes from Ignavibacteriales bacterium, assembly GCA_016709155.1. Lineage (NCBI taxonomy): Bacteria > Pseudomonadati > Ignavibacteriota > Ignavibacteria > Ignavibacteriales > Ignavibacteriales bacterium. Next base: position 1,119,606 of record JADJEI010000001.1, read on the forward strand.
ATCTTGGCGCACATTTTAATTCTGAAATCCAATTTGTTGATGGAAAGGAAGTGTCAGCTGATTGGTTGAATGTTTCAGGTGATACATTAACTTATGTCCGGGAAGAGTTATCAGATACGCTCAATGTTTTAATTAGTGAATTGGATTACATCGAAATAGAAAACACTACGAGAAGTACAATAGTGGGGATAATATTCGGAATTGTATTTTCCGCTGCGCTGGGTGTTGCTCTTTCACTTGGCTCAAGTAGCGAATTAGGCGGCTACGGCATTTTAATAGCATTTGCACTTTCATTTGGTCTCGGATATTATTCCGGTTCTTCTATTAATGATGTTGAAATTTTTTATTTCCATCATTGAATTTGAACATCAAAAAAAAGTCCTGCCTACCAAGCGAGGCTCTTTATAAGAAGTACTTTTCGCTAAGCAAATTATTAAAAAAAAGACATCTTCCTCGTTTCAAAAAAGCAGCCATTATGCAGTTATAAAAATAAATTCCACCCGGCAACTATTTCCTCTAAAAATCATCCTAAGTCTCGAAAATCGCTTGTTTTCGCACAGTTTATCAGACATTCTACGCCAGTGGCATCGTCACCCGTACAGATTATTCCTCCACCGGTACCAGGCGCGGCTCCACCAGTACTGAAAATGGTTCCACCAGTACCAGTGAAGTCACAACCAGTGCCAGTGATGTCACAACCAGTACCAGTGATGTCTCCGTCGGTACCAGTGGTGATCCAACCAGTACTGATTACATCTCTATCAGTGCCAGTGAAATCTCCATCAGTACTGATGATGTCTAAATCAGTACCAGTGAAGTCTCCACCAGTACAGATGACGCCTCTATCAGTACCGATAATGTCTCTTTCAGTACCGGTGCCGCTGCCATCCGCAGCGTTTATAAAAAAAGTCCCTTATTAAAAAGCGGGACTTTTATTTATTGGTGTTCAATTTTTTATTTGCTGCGCTATAAATTTTGCCATAGCCTTATGCCCTAGAATAGAAAAATGAATCCCGTCACCGAAGAGATAGTAGTCGTCAACATTTTCATCAATATTAAAAGCAGCAGCGCAATCGTGAGTTTTTATACTTGAGAATTTTAATTTCTTAGTTAATAATTTTTGGGGGGAGTTTCTTTGTCTGTATAAATTATCACGCAACTGATATTCATAAGGCAGTAAAAATAAATTAACATTTAATTGGTTTTCTTTTGCGAGGCTATCAATTTCAATTAAATCGTTAAGAGCTTGCTTGAAATGTTTATCCTCTCTTTTATAAAAGTTTTTATCATATAGATAATAAGCTTTTGGGCGATCCGAAATAATGCTCTTGAGCAAATGATAGAAATGGTAATTATTCCGCAGGAAAATTACTATCTCATTCCAAAAGGAATCATTTGCAATTTCAGGTGAATCGGAAACGGGAAGGTTGGAGTAAACATCATTCAAACACCAGAAGATGTAAATGTGTTTTATTCCTGATTCATTTTTTTCATCATCAATTAACTTTTTGACAATGTTTTTGTAGTCGTGACTTGAATACCCGATTAAGGAAGGGTTAAGAATTGTAATCATAGCAGACGAATTATTAAGTATGCCCGCAAATGTCGAATCATTTTCTACTCCGATACCCATCGTGACAGAATCTCCGAGAAATAAAATTTTATTTTTTGATTTTCTTCCGGATGAGTATTGCAAGAATCCTGATTCATCAACTCGTTTCAATACATCGGAACTTAGTCCAAATGAGTTTGGCTATATCCCTGCGAATCATAAAAAACGCTATTCTTTAATAACGATTGTTGTGTGCCGGGGAGTTTTATTTCAGGATAAAATATTCTTGTACCTGCTTCTAGAAGAAAAAAAAGTAGGATCACCACAATGAAATTATATATGAAACTAAAAAAGAATTCTCTTTTCAAAATATTACTTCAAACTAAATTTTTCTCTCAACTTAATATCCTGTGATGAACTTCCAATTAAGATTTCAAACTCACCATTTTCTGCAGTCCATCCTTTTGTTTTGGGATCAAAGAATGAAAGCGCTGATTTATCAATTATCATTTCAACAGTTTTTTCTTCGCCAGGATTTAAACTTACTTTCTTAAATGATTTTAATTCCTTCACTGGGCGATCAACACTTGATTGTACATCTTTAACGTAAAGCTGAACAACTTCACTCCCTTTTACATTTCCCGTATTCTCAACTTTTAATGTTACAGTTAATTTATTGTTCTTTGTGATTTCTTTTGATGACAATTTTAAGTCATTGTATTTAAATGTTGTATAACTTAAACCAAACCCAAAAGGGAAAAGTGGTTTGATATTATTCTTTTCAAAATGTCTGTAACCAACATAGATTCCATCTTCATAAACTGTTGTGCTGTCTAATTTTTTATAAGTATCATAAGCAGAACAATCTTCCCATCGTTTTGGGAAAGTCAATGGTAATTTGCCGGATGGATTAGTTTCTCCAAGTAAAACTTCTGCAATTGCATTGCCAGATTGTTCACCTGCAAACCATGCTTCAATCAAGCCATCAACATTATCTAACCATTTATCCATTAAAACAGGTGAGCCGGTTGTTAAGACAACAATTGTATTTGGATTTACATCTGCAACTCCTCTAATTAAATCATCCTGTTCGTTTGGAAGCACCAAATCTTTTCTGTCAAATCCTTCGCTTTCATAATTAGCATTTGTCCCAGCAAAAATTATTACAATATCAGAATTCTTTGCGGTTGTAATTGCATCAGTAATCAATTGATCATTTGGTTTTCTCCATCCAAATTTTACTATGGCACCGCCACCGTTTTCATAATACTCTAATTTTATTTTGTAAAGATTGCCTGCAACTAACTTTTTATTGTAAGAATTGGTTAAGTAAGCATGATCGTTCCAATCGTTTATTACAAGCTCATCATCTATATATAATCGTACACCATCATCACTACCAACATCAAAAGTAATTGCTCCTGATTTTTCGGGTTTTACATATCCTGTCCATCTAACAGAAAAATTATCTTTTTGAAAATCTTCAAACGGACCCTCATCATTCCACATAAAGTTTATTTGATTATCGACTATCACTTTTACCGGTTCGCCTTCAAGATTCATATTAGTAAAATATTCGCCTTTCAATCCATTTTCTTTTTGATTTTTTTCTGTGAATAAAAATTTAGGGTCAATTGGATTTGTATCACCATTGATCATCGAACCCTGAGCAAAATTAATCTTTACTTTGCTGCCTATTTTATTTTGCAATGCTTCAAGCGGACTAACAGATTTAAATGGTACAACCATTGAACTGCCACCACCACCAGTAACTGCCACTTTACTGTTAGGTCCAATTACGGCTATTGATTTTATTTTATTCAAATCTAATGGAAGAATAGAATTATCATTCTTTAATAATACAATTCCTTCTTTTGCAATATTTAATGCAACTTGTTTATGCTCATCAGTATTAACTTTTGTTGAATCAAATTTATAATCGTCAAACAACCCAATTGTAAACATTACTCTTAAGATTCTTCTAACTTTATCATCAAGTTTTGATACGCTGAGTTCGCCGCTTTTAAGTTTATCTAGAAGAGTTTCTTTGTTTAAATATTTTCCCTCTGGCATTTCAAGATCTAATCCACCGTTAAAGACAGGAAGAGAAGTATGAACAGCGCCCCAATCGGACATAACCAATCCGTTGAACTTCCATTTATTTTTTAATACATCAACCAATAGAAAATCATTTTCGCTGCAATAAGGACCATTCAGTTTATTGTACGCACACATAACTGCAAGCACATTTGCTTCTTCAACTGCCGATTTGAAAGCAGGAAAGTATATTTCATTCAAAGTTCGTTCATCAACAATTGTGTTTACAAAATCGCGTTGATGTTCCTGGTTATTTGCTGCAAAATGTTTTACTGTTGCAACAACATTTTCTTTCTGCACACCTTTTATATAATTAACGGCAATGCGAGAAGTAAGAAATGGATCTTCACCAAAGCTTTCAAAATTTCTTCCGCCCATTGGAATGCGAGCAATGTTAACGCAAGGAGCCAGAATTACATTCCTGCCTTTCGCTTTTGTTTCTGTCGCAAGAACTTTTCCAAACTCAGTTACGATATCTGGATTCCAGGTTGCGCCAAGTAAAATTCCGGATGGCAAAGCGGTTGAATTATCCCAGCGGACGCCAAGCGGACCATCAGACATATTTAATGGTGGAATGTTAAGTCGTTTAATAGCTTTTGTTTCAAACCCGGTTCCGCCAAGCATTTCAATTTTTTCTTCAAGCGTCATTCGCTTTAACAGGTCTTCAACTCGTTCTTCGATACATAAAGATTTATTTAAATAAGCAGATTTCATTTTTATTCCTTCACCACTGTCTTTAAAGCTTAGTGATATAAAAGCTATTACTATTATTGATAATACAATAAGTAGTTTTGATTTCATCGCATTTATCCTTTTAAAAGGTTTTATGAATAATTCACTAAAAATATTTACTCAATCTTTATGGTGTGTTTACCTTTAGTGATTTTAAAACTTTTATAATTGTTATTTCCGTGTTCAACGTTTAACTCAAAATCATTATCACAAATAACTTTGATGTTAATTGGAGAAATTACTTTTTCTCTTTTCTCAGCAATCACTGAAACATTAACATTACCAAATTTTAGATTTTCAATTCCATGTTTATCAATTCTTGTTAAATGCCACGTTAAAGAGTTATTAACTCCATTTGGACGAAGACCAATTATATTTTCAATTAAAAGTTGGATTGGTCCGCAGCCAGTCCAGCCAACAAAATCAGCGCGAGACCAGCTTCCTCGAGTGTAAGCTTCGGAAGAATAATTTTCCCAGATAGTTCCTGTCTTTTTATAAACTTGATAAATTCCATTTAAATATTCTTCGGTTGCAAGAGTTGCAAACTCATTAAACTTATAAGCAAAATCACTACTGTCCGGTTGTTCGAACGGGAAGTAGCCGTAAGATATTTAAATATAATATGTTATTAAATATTTTCATTGTTATCGATTTGAAATTAAAATTGTCGCAACAAATTAAAATATTGGAGCGACAAGGTGAATCAAGGTCAAACAATCTTTTCTCAAATTATGGATTATATACCAAAATATAGTTTTGATTCTTGCGTTAAAAAATATCGAGGTAACTATAAAGTTCAATCATTTACTTGCTGGGAACAATTTCTTGTTATGACATTTGCACAATTAACATACAGAGAATCCTTAAGAGATATTGAAACTTGTCTCAGAGCTATGCAAATAAATTATATCATATTGGCATCAGAAGTAAAATATCGCGATCAACTTTAGCAGATGCTAATCAAAATAGAGATTGGAGAATTTATGCCACCTTTGCCTACATACTTATAGACCAAGCTAAAGAACTTTATAGAGACGATAAATTTTTCAAAGAACTAGATGAAACTATCTACGCACTTGACTCAACAACAATAGATTTATGTTTGTCTTTATTTCCTTGGGCAAAATTTAGAAAGACAAAAGGCGCTATAAAAATTCATACACTTTTAGACCTGCAAAATAATACCCATCGTTTATAAGCATAACTGACGGCTCTGTGCACGATGTTAACATATTAGATGAGCTCATTACAGAAATCGGCGCATTCTATATCGTCGATAAAGGTTACATTGATTTCGAACGTCTCTATAATCTGAACATCAATAGCGCTTACTTTATTACCAGAGCCAAATCTAATTTTCAGTTCAAAAGAATTTATTCTCACCAGGTAGATAAATCCTTAGGACTAATTTGTGATCAATCTATTTTTCTTAAAGGTTTCTATCCATCAAAAGATTATCCCGAAAAATTACGTCGCATTAAATATTTTGATTCTCAAAACAATCGCCGACTTGTTTTTCTTACGAATAATTTTCGTCTGCCCGCTATAACTATTGCTAATCTTTTTAAGCAACGATGGCAGATTGAATTATTCTTTAAGTTGATCAAACAGAATCTTAAGATTAAATCTTTTTATGGTAATACTTCTAATGCTGTTAAGACACAAGTTTGTATTGCTATTTCTGTTTACGTCCTTCTTGCAATCATAAAGAAAAAATTAAAAATAGAGTACTCACTCTACACTTTTTTACAATTGATTAGTATATCAGTTTTTGAGAAAACTCCCATTATTTCAATGTTTTCTGATTCCAATTACTTAAATGAAATTAACTATAACGATAACCAATTGTCCTTATTCGACTTATAACCGGACAGTAGTGAAGCAAAATCATTACTAACTCCGAATTTATCCAAGCCTTTAATTATCATTACGTTAGTTGGAGCCCAAACACTGCCAAGCCAATATTCACCTTCAGCTTTAAAATGTTTATCATCAACAGATAAAGAAGGGAAAGGAATTTTTCTCCAGAATGTATGTGGATCTTTTAAATTTTGTAAAAGTTTATCAGCTTTATTTTTGTCAGCAACTCCAGCAAGCATAGGCCAGAAACAAGCAACAGTTTTATATTTTACTTGATTGCCTTCATCATCAACATCGTAATAAAGTCCATCCTCTTCATTCCACATATATTTATTTATTAATGCAGAAATTTTATCAGCTTTATCTTTAAACAATTTTGATTTATTTGAGAGTTCAAGTTGAAGTTCAGGTTCAAGATTTGGATCAAGCAATATTTGATTACACATTTCAGATATATCATTATACATCATCACCATTTGAGCTGACATATCAACCCAACCTGAGCCGCTACGTGGGGTGTTATCCATTCCAGAACCTAAACCGGTTTGCCAGTAAAGATTATGTTTTGTGTTTTCTTTTTTACGATGCTGTTCTAACCACTCAGCATATTTTTCTAAAACCGGGAGTACAATTTTAAACCTGGATTTATCACCGGTGATTTTAAAATTTTCCATTTCAGCCCAGCTAAACAACGGCGGATTAACTGTGTGTTCTCTACCTTCATAAACAAAATCTTCTCCGGTAGCTTCAACAATTTCTCTGCAGATGTAACCATTTTCATATTGTCTGCAATAAAAATTATCTAACGATTGAATTGCAGGAAAAATATGATCAGCATAACGGGCAAACATTAACATAAAAAAAGTATCCCACTGGAAAATGTTTGGTGCAAATGCTTCATCAATATATGCAGAGACAAATGGAGAACCGGTTGGTGGATTTTTATAATGATCAAAAGCTAATTGCCAGGTTTTCCAGTAAAGTTCTATTTGCTCAGGATTATTTTCTAAGATGGGCGAGGGAAGTTTGTTCTTACTCGTTTCAAAATTTGGAATTGCTGATTCAGTAAAAATTTTTTTTGAAAAATATTTACCTCTAATTCCAGTATCCTCGTATTGTGCAAATACGATAATCGGTATTAAAATAAATAAAAAAAATTTTCTCATCTTGCATATCTTAAAACAAAATGTCACATTGAGCTTGTCGAAATGTGACCTAACATTTATGATTTAAGTCATCCTTCGACGAGCTCAGGATGACATTGGAATATTTTATTTAACACCAAGTGCATTAATATATTCATCATTAACAACACAATTTTTAAGCTTGCAATTTTCTAAATACTGTTTTAATGACGCTCTAACTTTTTCAAAATCGGGTCTGTTATCTCTGATGTATCCATAATCCAGTCCACCGCCTTCAGCAAACTTAATTATCAAATCAAAATTTTCCGGTTGATTGATTGAAACAATTCCTCGATCACTATTCATTTTTTTGTAAGGCCAAAAACACCAGCCAATATTATTTTCTTCAAGCAAAGTTCTAAAACCGCTTATCCATTCGTTTGTGTTTTCACCTGATTCCCCAAGCCAGATCGGTGCATTAAATTTATCTCTTAAATCTACGTGGCGCTGAATAACATCTTGTTTAACTTCTGTCCAGTACGTGTGAAATGAATAAACAAGTTTATCATCAAACGGGGGACCGAAAGGTTCAAAATTTGTATTCCACTGTGCGCCGCCGAGAAACACTATATGATTTTTATCAACCTCTCTTATTGATTCAGTTATTCTTTTGTAAAGCGGTTCAAGTGTTAAGTTTAATTTATCTTTATCAAAATAATGTGCGATAGGCTCATTTAATAAATCATAACCAATTATTATTGTTTCATCTTTATAAATTTCTGCAAGCTTATGCCAGATTTTTATTGTTTGAAGCTGGCTCGCAGGACTTTCAAACAAAAATGGATAACCATAACTATCATCAATGTTGTCACCGGTTTGACCGCCAGGTGCACAGTGCATATCAATTATTACGTAAAGATTTTCTTCTTTGCACCATTTGATTACTCGATCTAATAATGCGTAACCAACTCCTTCTAATTTTCTTTCTGGATATTCAGTAATAAATAATTTCCAGTTAAATGGAATTCTGATTGAGTTGAATCCAAGACTTTTTATAAAATGAATATCTTCTTTAGTGATGTAATTTTCTCTGAATGAATCCCAGAAATGATTTGCATCTTCTTCGCCAATTAAAATATCAAATAAATCATAAATCATTCTTGGTGAACTTACTTTTTGAAAGTGAAACATATAACCTTCCGGTACAAGCCAGTTGCCAAGATTCATTCCCTTTAACAAAATTGGTTTACCATCGGGAGTTACAATTTCTTTCCCTTTTACGGATACAAATCCATCTTGCGAAAAAGCGGAGCTTATAAAAAATAATGTAAATGTAAATAGATAGATTATCTTTGTCACACTGAGATTGTCGAAGTGTGACTTTTTTAGCAACTGGTTAATTTTATAAATATCCATTTTTATTTTTACCTTTTGAAAGATTTGTTAAAAATCAAAGTCGCTAATTGAAATTTATTTTACTTACAATCATTTATAAAAAATAATTATTCATCATGATGACAGCAGAAAGTCCTGTTGAGCCTGTCGAAGCATAACCTAATTGTTTTGTTCTTCACCCTTCGAAGAGTTCAGGGTGACATCTGAATGTTTAATTTCAAAAGTAGATTTAGATATTTGAATTGAGTTGTCCTTAAAAACAAAAAGTCCCCTACTTGCACAATGCGGACAAGATTTTTGTGCGATTACAAATTTTTCAGTTTCAATCAGATTATCATTCTTAAAAAATGATCTAATCTTTTTAAGTAATTTCATTTACATCTTCCATCAACAACATCCATTAAACATTTACTTTCTTTCTAAAGATTGTTCAAGAAACCATTCATAAAGTTCTTCGTTGTTATAAGTTTCAGTCCAGCTATCGTGATTAGCTTCAGGATATATTGTAAGCTTAACATTAGAACCATAATTTTTAAGAGCTTTTACCATATCCTCTGCAGCATTAACAGGCACAACATTATCCTTAGCACCATGAAAAACCCAAATAGGTATTTTAGAAATTGTATTTGCTTTTGAAGTATCAGCCCAGCCGCAAACCGGAGCAATTGCTGCAAAACGATTTGGTTGTCTTAGTGCCAGTTCCCATGTCGCATGCCCACCCATACTTAAACCGGTAACGTAAATTTTATTTCTATCCACACGATATGTTAATTCCATCTCATCAAGTAATGCTATTAAAACATCAACATTCCAGAAAATATCATCGGGACATTGCGGCGAAACCACAATGAATGGAAAATCTTTCCCTTCGCCAATTAACTTAGGGAGTCCATGAATTTTAACTTTTTCAATATCAGTTCCTCTTTCACCCGATCCATGAAGAAATAGTACAAGTGGAAAATCTCTATCTGATTCGTTATAATCTATTGGAAGGTAGAGAAGATAATTCGCCGTTAGTGTCAGTTTAATTTCCTTCTCAAAATTATTAAATGTTTGTCTTTCTGATTGTGCGTTTACTGATGATGAATAAATCATAATTATTAGCGCAATAAATGTTGTTAGAATTTTCATTTTAATTCTCCTATAAAAATAATTCTAAAAAAATCATCTTTGTTCAATCCAATTCAATTTTTCTTATAGACTCGTACATAATCAACTTCCATTTGTGCAGGAAAAGCAGCTACATCAATTCCCTCTGCCCCACCCCAATTACCGCCGACTGCAAGATTCAAAATTAAATGAAATCGTTTATCGAAAGGCCAATACTGCCAGTCTTTGTTTTCATTTGTAAAAGTAAAATACATTGTGTCATCAATATAAAAATCAATATGATCCTCAAACCATTCAATTGCATATTTATGAAAACTCGTGATAGCGGTAGGAATTGTAAGCAAAGCAGTCTTTTGAGTTCCGATTGTATGATTGTAAGCTAATGTATGAATAGAACCATGAATAACATTCGGATCATAACCTACGTGTTCCATAATATCAATCTCACCGCTTGAAGGCCAGTTGCCATATTCCCAATCTGTCGGCAGCATCCAGATAGCTGGCCAGGTTCCCCGTCCGGCAGGAATTTTTGCCACGACTTCAATACGCCCGTAAAGCCAATCGCCTTTATATTTTGTTCTCATTCGAGCCGAAGTAAAATCACGGCTTTGATAATCTTCATAGATAGCTTTGATGACAAGATGCCCATTTTCAATAAAAGAATTTGTTGGGAGGTTGGTGTAGTACTGCAATTCATTATTCCCCCCGCCATCGCCGTTTACTTCATGTTCCCATTTTGTTAAATCAATGTTTGCTGCAGTAAACTCGTCATTCCAAACTAAAGTATAACCGGGAATTTCCGGAATGTCGCTTGTTGGAGTTGTAGTTGAATCTTCTTTACTGCAGCCTGCAAAAGAGATTGAGATGATAGCTAATTGCATCAGTATGATTTTTAATAATAATTTTCTTTCCATTTTTCACCTTTTGTTTAAATTATTGCAAATTAGTTTTCTGCTATAGGCAATCCATAAAAGTTTAAAGTTTGCTTTGTCGAGAACTCGTCTTGATAACATGCTATTTTTTATTCAACTAACTCAAACTGTGATTCTATTAAATCAACAGAGTCTGTCCCAACGTAGACTTTAAACATTCCTGATTCTGATTTGAATTTCATATCAGCAGCAGTAAATCGTAAATCTTTTTCGTGGATAGTAAAGTTGACAGTTTTTTCTTCACCACGTTTTAACATTATCTTTTTAAAACCTTTTAATTCTTTTACAGGACGAGTAACGCTTCCAACTAAATCTTGAATATACATTTGTACAACTTCTTCACCTTCGTACTTGCCAGTGTTTTTTACTTTTACTGATACAACAATTGAATCATCTTGAGTTATTTTATTTGTGCTAAGATTTAAAGAACTGTACTCGAAAGTTGTGTAACTTAATCCGTATCCAAAAGGATAAAGCGGAGTTAAAGGAAGATCGAGATACTGGGAAGTGTAGTGGTTTTCCTTATCTCCGGGTCTTCCTGTGTTTTTATGATTGTAGTAGATTGGAACCTGACCAACGGTTCTTGGAAATGTTGCAGGTAATTTTCCACTTGGATTGTAATCACCAAATAAAACTTTTGCAATTGCATCACCAGCCATTGTACCGGCAAACCAGGTTTCTAAAATTGCATTTGCATTTTCATTTAACCAATTTATAGACAGTGGTCTGCCATTCATTAAGACAGCTATAATTGGTTTACCTGTTTTAAATAATTCTTTTGCAAGTTCTTCCTGCACGCCGGGTAAATCAAGTGAGGAACGACTGCATGCTTCACCACTCATATCTCTATCTTCGCCGATGCATAAAATTATCACGTCAGATTTTTTTGCTTTTGTTACAGCATCCTTAAATCCTGATTTATCCTGATCATCAATATTACATCCTTTTGAGTATAATATTTGTGAACTTCCATCAACATAATTCTTAAATCCTTCAAGCACTGTTGTTACATCAGCAGTATCACCTAATCCACCCCAGCCGCCAATCGGATCTTCACTATTGTTTGCAAGTGGACCAATTACAGCAATTTTTTTGTAATCTTTTTTAAGTGGAAGAATATTTTTTTCATTCTTTAACAAAACAAATGATCTTTTAGCAACTTCAAGTGAAGCTATTTTAATATCGTTGGTCATTATATTTTTTTGTTCGCGTTCTTTATCGCAGTAAGCATAAGGATGATCAAACAGACCGAGCATAAATTTTATTCTTAAAATTCTTTTTACAGATTCATCAATTGTGCTTTCATCAACTTTACCATCATCAACAAGTTGTTTAAGATGTGTGATGTAGGAGCGTGATTCCATATCCATATCTAAACCGGCATTTAAAGAAATCTCGCCAGCTTGTTTAAGATCGGAAGCAAAACCATGATTTATCATTTCACCAATCGAATTCCAATCACTAACTACAAATCCTTTAAATCCCCATTCATCTCTTAAAATATCATTAAGTAAATATTTACTTCCGGAAGAAGGGATGCCGCCAATCTCATTAAACGAAGCCATTAATGTTTGAGCCCCGGCTTCGACTCCTGCTTTGTATGGTGGTAAATAAACATCGCGAAAAGTTCTTTCAGAAATATCAACAGTATTATAATCTCTTCCGCCCTCGGCACCACCATAACCAGCATAATGTTTTACGCAAGCGATGATATTTAAATCAGAAAGATTGCCTTGATAACCGCGAACATGAGCAGCAGCCATTAACGAACCCAGATAAGGATCTTCTCCAGCGCCTTCCATAATTCTTCCCCAGCGTGGATCGCGTGCAATATCAACCATTGGGGAAAATGTCCAATGTATTCCTGCAGATGCAGCTTCTATCGCCTGATAGTGAGCCGACAATTCAATTAATTCCGGCTGCCATGTTGCAGCCTCGCCAAGGGGGATGGGAAAAGTAGTTTTAAATCCGTGAATAACATCGAGTCCAAACATTAAGGGTATTTTCAATCTTGATTCTTCAACAGCAATTTTTTGAAGTTCATAAGTAAACTCAGCACCAATTGCATTCAGGAATGACCCGATTTTTCCTTCGCGGATTAACTGCTTGTATTCGTCATCTACTGATATTTTAATTGTCGGACCCCACCCTATACCGTAAGAAAGTTGATTGAGTTGTCCAATCTTTTCATCTAAAGTCATTAAAGAAAGCACAGAATCAACCCGTGCAGAGATTTTATCCGAATTTGAAATGTTTGTTTTATCAGATGAAGAAAATGAGAAGAATAGAATTATTGATAATATAAATAAGGCTGAATGAATTTTTTTGGAATGAATCATTTAATTGCTCTTACTAATTTGTTCAATAAGTTAATCCAAAACCATAAGGAAACAGAGGATCATAATTTGCATCACCAAAGTTTATTGGAATTTGAGAAACGGATTTTGCCCAGGAAAAACTTAGTTTACCGGTAGGCGCAAAATCTCCAAACAAAACATCTGCTACCCCCTGCCCTTCAGTGCCAGGCAGCCAGGCAGCAACAAAAGCATCGCAATCATCTATTACATTTCCTAAAATTAGTGGACGACCTGAAATAAGAATTATTACAAAAGGAATACCTGCTGATTTTACATTTGCAATTGTTTGCAGGTCTTCGTCTGATATTACAGGATTATTGTTATCACCATCAAATTCGGCGTAAGGAGTTTCACCAATTACCACAACAGCAAGATCATTATTTTCTGCATCGGTTCCATCCTCTGAATAATTTACAATTGTAGAAGTTGAAACAGTATTTTGAATTGCTTCAAGAATTGTTGTTCCGGTTGTAATATCACCGCTTCCCCCCTGCCAGGAGATTGTCCAACCGCCACATTGGTAGCCAAGGTTATCTGCCGATTTTCCAGCAACTAAAATTTTACCTGTTGTTTTTGAAAGAGGTAAAAAAGAATTTTCATTTTTTAATAGCACGAGAGATTGTCTTACACATTCACGAGCAACTTCACGATGTTCAGCAGAACCAATTTGTGTAGTAAATGATCTGTCTGTGAATGGCTTGTCAAACAGCCCTAATTTGAATTTGATATTAAGAATTCTCCGAACTGCATCATTAATTCTTTCGATACTGATTTTCCCTTCATTAACCAATTCTTTCAAATTAGTTATAAACTCAATGTACTTATCAGGAACCATAACCATATCAATCCCGGCGTTGATAGATATTTCGATATCACTTTTATAATCTCCGGGAATTGCATCAATTGCAGCCCAATCGGAAACAAGAAATCCATCGAAACCAAATTCAGTTTTTAAAACATCCGTCAGCAAATATTTATTTGAGTGCATCTTCACACCATTCCAACTGCTGAATGAAGCCATCACCGAACCAACGCCTGAATTTATTGCAGACTGATATCCGGGCAGATGAACCGTTCTTAAAAATGTCTCATCACAAACAGTATTGCCCTGATCATCACCGTTAACTGTTCCACCATCGCCGGCAAAATGTTTCGCACAAGAAAGGATTGCACCGGGCGCGGAAAGATCATCACCTTGGTAGCCTGTAACTTCGGCTTCGGAAAAGATAGAGACAAGTTCCGCATTTTCAGAAAAACTTTCATAAGTCCGACCCCACCTTTCATCAAGAGCAACTGCAATGCAGGGGGAGAATGTCCAGTCTATCCCTGTTCCGGAAACTTCAGCAGCCGTAATTTGTGCAGCCTGTTTTACCAATTCCGGGTTACGTGTACAGCCCATTCCGATGTTGTGTGGAAAGATAACCGCACCTTCAACATTATTGTGACCATGCACTGCATCAATACCATATATCAGCGGAATTTTTAGTCTTGTTTGAAGCGCAATGCTTTGATAGTCATCGTACATATCAGCCCACCCTTGCGGTGAATTATCTTCTGGAGCAGAACCGCCGCCGCTCAGCAGTGAGCCGAGATAGTATGTTTTTATGTCCTCAATAGATTTTAAGTATGCGCGATCAACCTGCGTCATCTGTCCGATCTTTTCGTCAAGAGTCATTTGTTGAAGCAGAGTTTCAACTTTGTCATCAATGCTCTGTGGTTGATCAATATTGTTGCTTGAATCATCAGTGCAGGCAAAGCTAAAAAGAATAATAAGTGCTAAATTTATTTTTAGAATTATGGTTTTCAATTTGATATTCAACCTCTTAAAAAATATTCATTTAATTTTTATTTTTATCAAGTTCATTCCAAATAAGAGCCGCTGAACCAAGTATTGCGGCGTTCCCATTTTTTAGTCCTGAAGGAAGAATTTTTACTTTGTCTTTAAAAATATTGAGCATGTATTCTTCCATATATTTTTTAGTTGGTTCTAAAATTAATCCGCCGGCATTGGCTAACCCGCCGAAGATAATTATCGCCTCCGGACTTGTATGTGCAACAGCGTCCGCCAGCTTTATTCCGAGTATCTTTGCAGTTAGATCGAATGCCATCAATGCAATTTTATCTCCTTTTAATGCTGCATCGCTTATCATTTTAGAATTCAACTCATCGAAAGAAATTTCAGATAACAAACTTTGATAATTTGTATCGGCAAGTAGTTCAAACACAGTTCGTTTAATTCCACTTGCAGAGGCGTAAGTTTCAAGACAGCCTTTTCTGCCGCATCCGCACTGCCTTCCACCTACATCATAAATTGTGTGCCCGATCTCACCTGCAAATCCATCGTGCCCATAAACAAGCTCGCCGTTGACAATAATTCCACTCCCTACGCCTGTACCAAGAGTAATAACAATAAAATCTTTTAGACCTTTACCTGCACCAAATTTCAATTCGCCAATTGCTGCCGCGTTTGCATCATTAGTAATTGCACACGGAACTGAAAAATATTTTTCACATAATTCGACAATATTTACCGTTCCCCAATTAAGGTTGGGTGGAAGTTCGACTGTTCCTTTATAATAATTTGCATTCGGTGCACCGACTCCTATTCCAACAAGTTGATAATTATTTTCAAGAGAAGAAAAAAGTTTTTTTACTTCGGGATGGAGCCGGCTAAATAATTTTTCAGCGCTTTCTTGAGAATGAGTAGGAAATGAAAACTCAACTAATAATTTTCCTTCCGGATCAACAAAACCAAATGCAGTGTTAGTTCCGCCGATATCAATTCCAAGTACTACTTTTTGTTTCATAAAATTATTTTAAGCAGTTTTCGCGAAAGTTGGAATGTGTCCCTTCAAACCATAGAAGGCGATATAAATGTAACAAAGCACCGGCAAAATAAATGCGTGATGAATTCCAATATTATCAGCAAGAAATCCTTGAGCTAAAGGAATTAAAGCCCCGCCAACAATTGCAGTACATAAAATCCCTGACCCCTGCCCGGTGTGTTTTCCTAAACCGTCAATAGCCAGAGTGAAAATTGTGGGAAACATTATTGAATTGAATAAACCAACAGCAAGGATACTCCACATGGCAAACTGTCCAAAAGTTAGCATTGAAGTAATTACTAATACAGCGGCTACAACCGCCAAAATTGCGAGCGTTCTGCCCGGCTTTGTTTTTCCAAGGTTGAAAGCGACATAATTAATAAACACTAACAGAAGGAAAGTTAGTGTTTTTGAAAATCCAGCAAATGAAAACGAGGATAAGTTTTGATATTCTTTTGTAACGTAACTTGCCAGACAAATTGCAAGTATAAAAACTCCAAGAGCATAAAAGTTTCTTTTTTTCAAATCAGTTAAACCGGAAAGAGTAATCGAGCCGAAAAATCGTCCTATCATTGCCCCGCCCCAATATAAAGCAACGTAAGTGCCCGCCTGACTTTCTTCCATCCCCAGAAGCTCCTTAAAATAATTAACAAGAAAGCTTCCAATTGCAACTTCACCCCCTACATAAACAAAAATTGCAACTGCGCCCAAAACTAAATGTCTGTATCCCCATGCGCTTTGGTGATGATGGTCAAAACTTCCATTATCACCTGAGCCTGAACTTGAGCTTGAACTTTGATTTGCTGCTTCAATTTTAGGAAGCTTGAACAATGCAATAATTACTGCAATTAAAACAAGCATTCCGGTCAACACCAAATATGGCGTCTGTACTGATCCTGCTTCCATCAGCTTGTAAGCTTCTTGATCGGACAAAGTAAGTTTAGCAATTTCATCGGCACCCTTTACTGCAATAGCAAGAATAAGAATAGATCCTATTATAGGTGCAATCGTAGTTCCAAGTGAATTAAATGCCTGCGACAAATTTAATCTGCTCGATGCAGTTTCAGGCTTGCCTAAAATTGCCACATAAGGATTTGCCGCCACCTGAAGTAATGTAATTCCGGAAGCTAAAACAAATAGAGCTAATAAAAATATTTCGTAAGAACGATAGCCGGCGGCAGGATAGAATAATGCTGTACCACCTGCTGCGGTTAACAATCCGATAATGATACCGGACTTATAACCAATTTTCTCTACAAGAATTCCCGACGGAAGCGAAACAATTGCATACGCCGTAAAAAAAGTAAACTGAACCAGCATAACCTGTGTATAATTAAGATCAAAAATTGCTTTAAGGTGCGGGATAAGAATATCATTCAAGCTTGTAATGAATCCCCACATAAAAAAGAGTGACGTTAAAACAATAAGTGCTGGTGTATAATTAGTTCCATTGTTGACCGGTGAATTGTTAACATTCGTTGAAGGTGTTGAAACAGCCATGAAGTTCTCCAGATTATTTCTTACTGATATTATTGAATTTGTTTATGGACAATTTTTATGCCCTTATTTATTTTATAATTTTTCTAAATGGCAATATGATTTCAACTAAATATTACTTACGGCAAGAATTTCAAAATTTCTTAATTATCATTTTAATAAGTTTGGTTATTAAATTGATAAATCATTGTACAAATAATAAATACTTTTTAACATTTAAGATTTTTAAATTGAGTTTGAAATTTTCGAACTAATAATGTTCGAATACTAAAAATGAATGTAGCCAAATAACAGACAACAGATGAATCTCGAAAAAATATTTTATGTTGTGATAAGCACAATTCTTGTGATTGTTCTTGTATTGATCAGCTATCTTTTCACTCCTTTTGGAATAGAGAATAATTCTAATCACAAACTTGTTACAATTTATTATGTTGATCATATCTCAACAGCACATCAAAAAGTTATAGACATTTTCAATAAAAAATATGAGGGGCAAATAAAAGTTGAAACGATCAATCTATCATTCGAAAAATTTAGCACGAATGAAAGGAAGGAACTGCTTGCAAGATATTTAAGAAGCAAAAGCAGTAGGATTGATATTTTTTCAGTTGATCAGATTTGGGTGCCGCGTTTTGCAAGGTGGGGTGTACCGCTTCAAAATTATTTAGACAGCAATGCTGTTAGCAGCCTCATTCCAAATGCTATGCAGACTTGTTACTTCCAAGATACTCTTCTTGCTGTTCCTCTATACATAGATATTGCTGTGATGTTTTACCGGGATGATCTTTTGAAAAATTTTCCTGATTATAATTCCATTGTTAATGAACTAAGCAAGTCAATTACCTGGGAAAATTTCATCAAACTTCATCAAAGGATTAATTCTCAAAGTCCTTTTTACACTTTTCAGGCAGATGATTATGAAGGTTTGCTGTGCACATTTACTGAATTAATGGCTGGTCAAAATAAATTGATTGCAGATAAAGATGAAAATATTTTTGTTAATACTCCGGAAGGTAAAAAATCACTTCAGCTTTTAGTTGATCTAATTCATAAATACAAAGTTTCACCCAAAGAAGTTACTTATCTAAAAGAAAATGAGAGTTTCAAATTTTTTGCTGAACACAATGGTTATTTCCTTCGCTCGTGGTCAAGCATGTTTGATGATGAAGTTGAATATCTTACTGATGAAATGCGGAAAAATTTGAAAATGGCACCGATGCCACATTTTGAAAATACCAAACCAGTGTCGGTATACGGGGGGTGGAATTTAATGATTTCGAAATTCTCCGGAAAAATTCCTGAGGTAATTAAGTTTGTAAAATTCCTGATGAGTGAAGAGTCGCAAAAAGTTATGTTTGAAGAAGACGGGTATCTTCCGACAAATATAAATATTTATAACGATTCGGATTTTACTTCAAAGCACAAAGAAATTATTTTTTTCAAAAATCTATTTAAAACAGGAGTTCATCGTCCATTCATGGAGGGCTACACAAACGTATCCGACATACTTTCTTATTATTTGAATTCATCCATAAAAGGTGAAACCAATGTTGAGGAGGCACTCCGTCAGGCAGAAAAGAAAATATTAGAAAAATCTATTATGGTTAAATAGTTAATATGAAAACAAAAAAGGTTTTTGAAAAAATAAGAGAATATCATTTTGAATTTAAACATGTTACTGTTCTCTTCATTGTACTTTTCGCTTTTCAGTTAATTGTTTCATTTATAAATAAAGCCGCAATACGAAATTTTCTTAACACTACTCAGGAGTGGTATCAAAAAGAATCTGCAGAAGAAATTGCAAACCTCACCACCACCTCAATCGAACTTGTGCTCGAATCGTTCGATCCAAAAGAAGAAATTCGAAAAGAAAAGGCTGAAAAAGTAATTCAGTCATTTGATATTATTTTCAGTCAGCAGCAGTTAAAGCATAATATTCAAGGGCTTTATATTCTTGTGCGCAGAGGTGATAACATTTATGCAATTGATGACGGTAAAACTCTTTACTCTTTCTTAATTGATCATGCTAAAGTTGATTCTGTCTTTGATAGGCAAAAGTCAAGAGTTGTAAATATATACAAAGAAATTGAAATGGACTTGAACTCTAAGGAACAAATAATCAGCATTTTATCGGAGGAAAAAACTTTTAATATTTTTGTTCCATTCGTACTCCGAGGAGAATATATCGGTGCTGTTTATATGAGAAACACTCCCGATTTTTCTTTTATCACCGATGAAATTATTTCTAACTATGATGAAACTTCTATAATCTATATTTCTCTTATACTCCTCGGGTTACTTGCGATGTATTTTATTTCATCATACACAGTAAAGGAAAGAGATGAAGCTCAGAAACTCTTATTTGACGAACATGAAACAAGTTTGACGAAACAAATAAATTATCAGAAGGAACTTGTTTTTACAAAACGGATCTACCACACCCACCATAAAGCTGAAAAAATTATGGGATTTATTAAAGAGGATTTGCGTAAACTTTCTTCTGAAAATATTAATGAAATTAAATACCGTGTTAGTAAATATTCTAACTTCATTTCAAGAGTGATCTATGATATGAAGTGGTACGATCCGCCAATACAAACAATACGCAATGCAATGTTCAAAACGAATTTGAATGAGGTTATTAAATTTATTGTCAATAATATTTTTTTACGCGTTGCTACAGCAAGCTCAGCTTTTAAGATTAGTCTTCAACTTGATGATAATCTTCCAATAGTTAACGTAAACGAATTTGTTATTTGGGAAATCATTGAGCCATTGATACAAAATTCATTAGACCATGGAGGTGAGCAAAACCTGGTTATTGATATAATTACAAACTATGATGCTGAAACAAATCAGAGTACTATAATTTTACAAGATAACGGCAAAGGTATTTTGCCCGACCTTCTTGAAAAAAATGAAGAGGGATTGAAAAAAATCTTTCTGGAAAATGTTACAACTAAAAAAACGGAAATGCAAAACAGCGGATACGGCTGTTATATCTCTTATGAAATTTCAAAACGCTGCGGCTGGGATATTGACGCTGATAATACTGACGTCGGCGGGTGCAGATTTACTATAACTATTCAAAATTAAAATCGGAAATCTCGATGCTTGGAATAAATAAAAAAATTCAAATACTGCTTATTGAGGATGAAGAATATGACGTTAGACGAGTCAAAAATACTGTTCAGCCTTTCGAGGATAACATCATCATCTCAGATATTGTCTCAAATGGAAAATCGGCAATTGATCTTTTAACCTTGAAGAAAGATATATTCGACATTGTGATTATGGATTTTCAAATAGCCGGGGGTATTATGGGTGAATCTCTTATTCAAAAAATTAAGGAGATTGAACCTTCCATTCAGATAATCGTAATAACAAAAATGACGATTAATATTTCAGATTATAATTTTGCCAATCGCTTGTTAAAGGCTGGGGCTTTCTGGTACTGCACAAAATACCCCGGTGATATTGAGGAATATATTTATCAACCAACCGATTTCATTTTAAGTATTTTTAATGCTTACGAAAAATGCCTGCTCGAAAGAGAAAGATCGCGTTCGAATGCAAAGTTAGTTAAAAACGTTGAAGATGTTTTGATTCAAAAAAGAATCATAGGCAGTTCACAGGTTATTTCGCAGTTAAAAAGTGAAATTGGAAAATATGCTCAAAGCAATGTTAACACCTTAATCAGAGGTGCTTCGGGCACCGGCAAAGAACTTGTTGCTTATAATATTCATTACAGAAGTCAGCGCAAGCTTGAAAATTTTGTTGTAATAAATTGCGGCAGCCTTCCAAATGATTTAGTCGAAAGTGAACTATTTGGATATGAAAAAGGTGCGTTCACCGGAGCCGATAAAAAAAAACTTGGACTTTTTGAAATAGCAAACAACGGAACTGTTTTTCTTGATGAGATTACCGAGCTGCCTTTGCAGGCTCAGGTAAAAATCCTTCGCGTAATTCAGGACGGCGAAATTGAAAAAATTGGTCGCACAGAAAAACTGCGCGTGGATGTTAGAGTGATTGCCGCAACTAACCGTAATATCGAGGAGGAGGTAAAAGCAAAACGCTTCAGAGAAGATCTTTACTATCGCCTTAATGTTCTGCCGATTTATGTTCCCGAACTAAAAAACCGTAAAGAAGATATTCCACTACTAACAGATTATTTTCTTTCGATGTTTAGTGTTGATATGGGAAAAGATAAACCGGTGATTCCGCAAGAAACAATTGAGATAATGACGAACTACGATTGGCAGGGAAATGTGCGCGAATTAAAAATGTCATTCAACGATTTTTATTTACTGACCAAAGTGTAATTACTCCTGCAATTGCAAAAAGAGCCATTGAAATTATCGACCCGATCAGCGGCATAGACAGTTCGGACGAATACAAATTTTTTACTCCCAATAAAATAATACCATTAAAAGAAATGGAAAAAATCCTTCGCGAAAAGTATTTTAAATTTGTCAGAGAAAATACTTCCTCGGATACAGAGGCTGCAAAACAGCTCGGTTTAGCTCCGCCAAATTATTATCGCATGTGTAAAGAACTTGGACTAAAATAAAATTTATTTATCTTTTTAATAATTAGATCTTATTAGAATAATAAGAAAAGATTTGATTCAGTATTTATTAAAGCCGTTTAGTTTAATACACCGTAGAAAAATCTTGGTACTATAGTTGAACTGCCTTTTATAAATTAGCATTATAGTTAAAGGTTCAAATTATGTTTAACAGCGTTATTCCCGCATTTAAGAAATTATCAATCGTTATAATCCTCTTATTCTCTACAGATTCATTTGGGCAGGTTGCGAGTCTTGAAGCAACTTTCAGTTTAAATGAAATCGAAGGTATAAATGTTCCTTACCAAAATGGAATGCCCGTACCTTCATTTGAAAAACAAAATCGTAGCATTATCAATCTAAAAGGCGAATGGAAAAAACAAAGATTTAACGCTGACGATAATATCACACTCGCTAAACGTGATGCGGCAGGTTATCAAAATTTAATTAATGAAGCCGCCGAAAGGTACCTTCCTTCCTATGATGACAGCGGTTGGGAAACAAAAATACTTCCCGCCGTTGAAAATGAAATGCATACTTATCCAACCGTGCCGGAATATTATGAGGATGGGGTGTGGTATCGAAAAGAATTTAATGTTGATGCAGCCGATGTAAACAACTTTATAAAATTAATGTTCTATTCAGTCAATTATGTCGCCGATGTTTGGGTCAATGGTAATTATCTCGGCTATCACGAAGGCGGTTACACTCCATTCGCTTTTGATGTTTCACCATTTCTTAATTACGGCGGATCAAATCTAATAGCTGTACGTGTTGATAATCCGGGATGGGGCAACAGAAATGATATTGTTCCATACACAGATTGCGATTGGTTTAATTACACGGGTATAATTCATGATGTTTATCTTGAAATAACAGATCGTGTTTCTGTGATCAGAGCTAATATAGTTCCGCAAAATATAAGCGGCGATGTTCAGACCACACTTATAATTTCAAATAATGACAATGCTGAGAAAGATGTTACAGTAAATATGCAAGTATATGAGGCTGATATAAATGAGAGTAATATCCATTCCGAATCAGCTTCCGAAATTTTAGGTTCATTGATAAGTGTTTCGGGTGTAATTACTACTTCATTATTAATTCCTGCGGATTCAATTGGAGTTTGGCAGACAAATATCACTGTCACCAATCCAAAACTCTGGTCAATGAAAGCACCAAATCTGTACGTGATGAAAATTTCATTATCAGTCAACAGTGTTGTTGTTGATGAATATTACACTCAGTTTGGTATTAGGAAATTATCGCTCGATGGTGATAAGGTTAGACTAAATGATAAAGTTATTTTTCTGCCCGGTGTCGCTCGCCATGAAGATCATCCAATGCTTGGCAGAAGTATTCCGATTGATACTATCTATTCTGATTTACAAAAAGTTCAAGCTATTAATTCTGTTTCATTACGAACTGCACATTATCCAAATCATCTTCAAACATATTTACTCGCAGATAGGATGGGGATTGCAATTATCGAAGAAATTCCTGTCTGGCAGTTTGATAATCCTACTGCCTGGGAAATTCAAAACAACACAAGACACATTCACGAGCAAATGTTCCGCGAGATGATTTTTAAAGATTACAACCGCCCTTCGATTTTTCTCTGGAGTACAGTGAATGAGTGTCTTGATGTACCTAATAGAAAAATTTTTATCGAAAAAGTAAATCAGGATTTGAAACAAAATTATCCCGATGGAAGATTCATTGTTCAATCAGCCGCTGCAAATAGACCAGGACCCGAAGATGATTCTCAAAACGTTTGCGATGCTTTAGGATGGACTATGTACTTCGGGATTTTTTACGGCGACTCATACTTCGCCGATACATTTAATTTTATTAACGATGCTAAATCATTTTTCCCGGACAAGCCGATACTCGATACAGAGTTTGGTTTCTGGTCTTCTGAAAATGGTTCCACAACTCAGGAACAGGTTGATGTTTTCACTTTAACATTCCCGGCTTTTCAAATACATGCGGCGTTAAGTGCAAATGGCAATGTTAATGAAAATGGTGCGCTGCTGGGTTGCACCTGGTGGTGTATTTTTGATTGGTATTCAAATGGACATCCGTTTGGATATCAAAGCATGGGTTTGTACGATATGTTCAGAAATACATTAAAACCTGTTGGCAATGTTTTAAAGAGTGCCTACTCACCATATTTCCAAAACGGAGGCACAGCAACCGGAATCAACGATTTACAAATTGAAGTGCCGGAAAAATTTTCACTTGGACAAAATTATCCAAATCCATTTAATCCCATAACTGTTATTCGTTATACAATCCCAACAACTCCCCTCTCCTTTGGCGAGGGGTTGGGAGTGAGGCTAAAAGTGTTTGATGTTTTAGGTAATGAAGTAGCAACACTCGTAAACGAACCACAACAGCCCGGAACATACGAAGTAGAGTTTAACGTAGGACAGGCTTTTAGCCTGTCAAGCGGCGTATATTATTATCAACTACGCGCAGGTGATTTAATTGAGACGAAGAAAATGATCTTACTCAAATAATATCAAGTCGCATTCATTATTAATAATTTAGATAACTAAAAATGAAAACCTTTAAACGAAAAATTATTTTGTTAGCAGTTCTCAGCGGACTTTTTCTAATTCAATGCAGCCTGAATGCTCAAAACTATTTGCACCGTGATAACAAAACTATCTTGGATGGCACGGGGCAGGAAATTTTGCTAAAAGGAATTGGTCTCGGCGGCTGGCTTTTACAAGAAGGCTACATGCTTCATACTTCTGCGTTTGCAAATGCACAATGGGAAATAAAAGAAAGAATCTTAGATTTGATCGGCGAGACAAACACAGAAACTTTTTATGAAACCTACAGGGATAATTACGTAAGAAAGATTGACATTGATTCTTTAAAAAGCTGGGGCTTCAATTCAATTCGTCTGCCTTTTCACTATAATCTTTTTGCGACTAATACTAATCCTCCGATATTTCTTGAAAAAGGATTTGAAATAGTTGATTCACTATTAAATTGGTGCGAAGTCAATCAGATCTATCTCATACTCGATATGCACGCCGCACCCGGCGGACAAAGCGATGAACCAATTAGTGATTACAATTCGGCATATCCCTCCCTCTGGGAAAGTGAGCAGAATAAAAACCTCACAGTTCAAGTGTGGCGAAAAATTGCCGAGCATTATAAAGATGAACCATGGATCGGCGGCTATGATTTACTAAATGAACCCAAATGGGATTTGCAGCCGAACAATCAACCACTGCGCGACCTTTATATTAGATTGACAGATACAATTCGCGCCGTTGATAGTAACCATTTACTGTTTATCGAAGGCAAT
This sequence comes from Ignavibacteriales bacterium, assembly GCA_016709155.1. Lineage (NCBI taxonomy): Bacteria > Pseudomonadati > Ignavibacteriota > Ignavibacteria > Ignavibacteriales > Ignavibacteriales bacterium. The sequence continues at coordinate 1,144,982 of JADJEI010000001.1, forward strand.
TGGTTTGCAACCGATTTTACAGGGCTAACCCCTCCCTGGGATGATAATATGAGTTACAGCTTCCACAAATATTGGAACGGTAACACCCAATCATCAATTCAATATTTAATTGACTTAAGAAATGAAACAAACACTCCATTGTGGCTTGGCGAGACCGGCGAAAATTCCAACAAGTGGTTTACAGATTGTGTTGAGTTAATGAAAAATAATAACACTGGCTGGGCGTGGTGGCCCCATAAAAAGATTGAATCAATTGCCGGTCCTCTCTCGGCAATTTTGCTGCCTGCTTATCAGGTGCTGCTTGACTATTGGGGCGGAACCGCTGGAAGACCATCGGAAGAATATGCCTTTAACGCTTTAATGGATCAAGCAGATAAATTAAAACTTGAACAATGTACTTTTCACAAAGATGTTATTGATGCTCTTATGCGTCAACCGTTTAATGATACTACCATTCCATTTGCGGTTAACCAAATCCCGGGAACTATTTATGCAACCGATTACGATTTAGGAAATTTATTTTCTGCGTACAACGATACTGATTTTGAAAACACGGGGAGTGGCAGCACATGGAATAACGGCTGGTCTTTTCGTAATGATGGAGTTGATATTGAAGAAAGCGCTTCTCCTGAATCTAATGGTTTTGATGTCGGCTGGACTGCCACAGGTGAATGGCTTAATTATACAGTCGAAGTTTTACAAAATGGTAATTACGATATTCATCTAAGCATAGCCGCACAGAACAGCGGCGGCATAATTACACTTTTACTTGATGGTCAAGCATTTGGTCCTGCGTTTAATGTACCTGTAACAGGTGGGTGGCAAAACTGGCAGACAATTACCGCCGAAAATATTTTTATTCCAGCCGGCAATCATACCTTACAAATTAAATTCTTTTTCGGTGGATTCAATTACAGTGCCGCATCATTTGATCTGGTTACTGCGATTAATGACATCGAATCTTCGCTACCAAATGAATTTGTACTTGAACAGAACTATCCAAATCCATTTAACCCCGCAACTGTTATTCGTTACACAATCCCAACAACTCCCTCTCCATTGGCGAGGGGTTGGGGTAAGGCTAAAAGTGTTTGATGTCTTAGGTAATGAAGTAGCAACACTCTGTAAACGAACCACAGCAGCCAGGAACCTACGAAGTAGAGTTTAATGCAGGACAGCTATTAGCCTGTCAAGCGGAGTATACTACTATCAATTAGGTGCAGGTGATTTTACTGAAATAAAGAAAATGATCTTACTCAAGTGATAAAAATCAGTCAGTTCCTTATTACCTCCTCCCGAATTTATTTCGGGAGGAAAATAAAATGAAAACCACAATTTGACAGTTTAACAATTAAACAATTTGACAATTCAAACCGGGCGGAAGCTGGCAATCACTGCAGCATCAAAATCCTGCGAACAATATGAATACTTAATTTTCTGTATCTGCGGGGAAAATTTTTTCTGCTCCTTCAAGCTTTCCAATCAAGCGCTCGGGCTGGTGTATCAGCAGCGGCAAGCATCGTGAACATATAAAAATATTCTTGCCTGAATAAACTAAGTTCACAAGAGGGATCTCATTTTCAGTAATGCTGCAATTTAAGCAGTGTTTTTCGTTTTCAGTATTTTTCATAATAAGACCTATCAGTTGATCAATTGAAATTATTTAGTAACCGCAAAGACGGAAGTCTGTGCTGTAGAATTAATTTCTACAAATTAAAGTACATTTTATATTCAAAAGGATGGGGCATTGTTCCAATTGAATGGATTTCCTCATTCTTGGTTTTTGTCCATTGATCCAAAAGCTCATCAGTAAAAATTCCACCGCGATAAAGAAATGAATTGTCTAATGCAAGTGCATCCAATGCCTCTGCAAGATTTCTAGGAAGAAAATGAATTTTTTCATTACTGCTGTCATCAAGAAAATTTTTGTCGTAAGGTCCAAATCCTTCTTTACGCGGATCAATTTTATTCACAACTCCGTCAATGCCCGCCAATAAAATTGAGATCAAACAAAGATATGGATTCGACGTAGCATCTGGCGGGCGATATTCAAATCGTGTTTCATCTGGATTAGTTACGTATTTCGGAATGCGAATAGCACCTGCACGATTACCCATTCCGTAAGTCAATGCCACCGGTGCTTCAAAACCCGGGATTAATCTTTTATATGAATTGGTACTTGGATTTGTAAAAGCTGAAAGGGCGGGTGCATGTTTTAATATTCCGCCGATGAAATATCTTCCAAGCTCGTTCATGTTTCCATATTCACCTTTTTTATAAAAAAGATTTTTACTGTTCTTCGTAACAAAGAAATGCAGATGTAATCCGTTGCCCGCCTGCTGATACATCGGCTTGGGCATAAAGGTAACGAATAAGTTTTTGCGGCGCGCCAGGTTGAAAAGGATATACTTGCTTGCAATAATATTATCAGCCGTTTCAAGCAGGTTACTAAAGTAAGTTTCAATCTCCTGCTGTCCGCGTTCACCCACCTCGTGGTGGTGATATTTAACTTTGATTCCAAACTTCTTTAATATTTTACATGCTTCATCTCTAAAATCATCGTACTCATCAAAAGGATTAGCGGAGTGGTAGGCTTTTTTATAAAACTCTTCTGCGTGTTCAACCCTATAAAAAGATGATGAAGTACGAGTATCATATTCAACTTTAGAAAAAATATAAAACTCGAACTCAGGTCCCCACCATGACTTATCAGCATTAGTAACTTGCTTTAAAAGATTTTCAGCTTTTTTAGCGAGGAATCTTCCATCCTGTTGGAAAGGAGTATGTTTAGGATCAGTTAAAACGATGTGAGAGTTAAAGCTAAGTGTTGGTGCATCTCTAAATGGATCAAGCACTGCTGTTTCGAGGTCAGGCAGAAGTACCATATCACTGTTCTCAACCTTTCTGAACCCATAGCTTGATCCGTCAAACCCCACCCCTTCTTTAATCATCTTCTCAAGAATTCCGTCATAAACAGGAAGCGAGATATGATGAAGCCTGCCGGTTAGATCAATTGCTTTAAGATCAATGACTTCAATTCTATTTTTTTTAATTAGGCTATTACAATATTTGAGATACGAGGTTTCAGTTTTAAGCATAAAGTTTAATCAGTGGAAAATTTAATAAATGTTTTTAGATAAAAATGCCCGACTGAAATTCAATCGGGCAAAATATTTTAGCCGTTATAATTTAAGGCTGCAATACCGGGAAAAACTCCTGTTGTATCAAGCTCTTCTTCAATCCTAAGAAGTTGATTGTACTTTGCAATACGATCTGTCCTCGAGGCGGAGCCGGTTTTAATTTGTCCTGCATTTGTTGCAACTGCAATATCTGCAATGGTTGTGTCTTCTGTTTCACCGCTTCTGTGGCTGATTATGTTTGTGTAACCTGCGTTCTTTGCCATCTCAATTGCATCAAGTGTTTCAGTCAAAGTTCCAATCTGATTGACTTTAATTAAAATTGAATTTGCAACACCAAGTTCAACTCCTTTAGCGAGCCTTTCAGTGTTGGTTACAAAAATATCATCGCCAACAAGCTGAATTTTGCCGCCGAGTTTATCTGTTAATAGTTTCCAGCCGTCCCAATCATCTTCAGCCATTCCATCCTCCAAAGAAACAATAGGATATTTGCTCACCCATTCAGCCCAATAATCAACCATCTTCTCAATACTGATTTCTTTGTTTGGAGCGGATTTAAAAAGATGATAAGCGTTTTTTTCTTTTATAAAAAATTCGCTGGCTGCAGGATCAAGTGCAATTGCAATTTCGCTTCCGGTTTTATAACCGGCTTTTGTGATTGCTTCAAGAATAACTTCGATAGCTTCTTCATTTGATTTTAGATTTGGTGCAAATCCACCTTCATCACCGACAGCAGTGTTGTAACCTTTCTTTGCAAGTACAGATTTCAATGCATGAAAAGTTTCTGCCCCCATCCTTAAAGCCTCAGCGAAGTTTGGCGCTCCTACAGGCATTATCATAAATTCCTGGAAGTCAACATTATTATCAGCATGCTTACCGCCGTTAAGAATATTCATCATTGGAACCGGAAGTGTTTTTGCGTTAACCCCTCCAATGTATCTGTAAAGCGGAAGCCCGAAAAACTCCGCAGATGCTTTTGCACACGCAAGAGAAACACCAAGCATAGCATTTGCCCCAAGATTTCCTTTGTTATCAGTTCCGTCAAGAGTAATTAATAAGTTATCAATTGCAACTTGTTCAGTCGCATCAAAATCTATTAATTCATCTGCAATTTTTTCATTAACATTTTCAACAGCTTTCAAAACTCCTTTACCGTTGTATCTATTTTTATCTCCATCGCGAAGTTCAACAGCTTTATGTTCTCCTGTAGATGCACCGCTCGGTACGGCTGCTCTTCCTATCACTCCCGATTCGAGTTGTACTTCAACTTCTAAAGTTGGATTACCTCGTGAGTCAAGTATTTCTCTTCCCCAAACATCTATTATTGTAGTCATTATAATTCTCCTGATTCCTAATTTTAATTATTAACGATATTCTTTATGAATGTACAGCACAAAATTAGCCAACCTGTACCGAAAAGAAAAACGAAGTGATGCACGGCATTGCTAATCTAAGATTTATTTTAGGCGGGTTAGATTTAGTTGTAAATAATTCTAAATTGTCGTTCAATTAAAAAATAAAAATAATGATTAAAGAAAACTGGAAAGCATACGCAGCGTGGTTTAATATTTGTGTTGTCTGGGGAACAACTTACCTTGCAATCCGAATTGGAGTAGCGGATATACCACCGATGCTGTTCGCCGGGGTTAGATGGTTAACTGCGGGTAGTGCTATTATTATTTTTCTATCACTTAGAAAAATTAAACTGCCTGATAAAAAAGATTTACTTCCACTTTCTGTAATGGGTCTATTGATGCTTGGTTTGGGTAATGGACTTGTTGTATTTGCAGAACAATGGATCCCGAGCGGCTTAACTGCACTATTAATTACAACCACCCCCTTCTGGATGATTGGAATAGAATCTATTTCATCGGGAAGAAAAAAATTCAATGGGACAATTATATTCGGATTGATTCTTGGATTAGTCGGAATACTATTGATTTTCGGTGGTAATATAAAATATCTCTTAATAAAAGAAAACCTGATTGGCGTATTGAGTTTACTCGCTGCAGTATTTTTTTGGGCATCGGGAACAGTTTATTCCAAATACAAAAAACTATCTGTCACTCCCTTGATGGGTGCATCCATTCAAATGCTGGCGGCTGGAGTACTTCAATTTATATTGGCGTTATTTCTTGGTGAACTTTCACAAATAAAATTTTCGACCGAAAGTGCACTTGCATTATTGTATCTCATCACATTTGGTTCTATTATTGGTTACGGCTCTTATATTTATGCAATCGCGCACTTACCTCTTTCGCTGATTTCGACTTATGCTTATATCAACCCTACAATCGCAATTTTATTGGGGTGGCTTGTACTAAATGAAGAAATTTCCATTGTCATTTTATTTGCTGCAGCAATTATATTAACAGGGGTCTCGATTGTTAAATATGGAATCTCAAAATTGAGAACAATTAATTGACTGTAAGGATATTTTGTAAGTTTATTGTAAAAACCATTTTATTAAAATGTTAATTACTTTACAATTGTAATTGAAAATTTTTATTACATTGAAACTAAAACAATAGAAATATTCTGTGGAATTGATTAATAAAAAACGGGCGGTAGTTCTTTTTACAGCTTCTCCTGAAATGGAAACAGGCAAGAAGCTTATTGGCCTCAAAAAAAGAAACAAAAAATTATTTGAAATTTTTCAATCTAATATTTCTAAAACCGTTAACGATGCTAGAAAACAAATTTCATTCGACTTCGTAGTTTCATCTGATTTTACTTCCAATAATTCTATCCGCTTTGGTTCGTATAACATTTTACAGTCCGGGAAAAACTTTGCTGAAAGATTTGAGAATACTCTTCATCAAATGTTTTCAGACAAATATGAAGAAGTAATTATTATTGGAGACGATTGTGTCGCTTTTGATTCTAAACTAATCATTGATGCCTTTAATAAATTAAGCTCTAATGATTATGTGGTTGGTCCAGCCTCCGATGGAGGATTCTATCTTTTAGGATTAAAATATTTTCAGCACGAAACATTTAAAAATATTCAGTGGCAGACAAGCTCTGTCACTAACGAGCTTATTACAAACATTTCTAATGGAGGAAGCACCTTTCAATTACTTCCTGTCCTTTCAGATATTGACTCTGAACATGATCTTTATGAATGGCTGAATAGCAGTAGTTCAAAAATTTCTCTCGCTTATTCTCAAATAATAAAATTACTTACCGAGCCAATTCTATTCTTAAAAGAAATAATCTTTTCCATATCATCAAAATCATTCTCACTTCATTTTTCAAATCTCCCTCCCCCAGCTTTTTGCCGCTAAACTGAAATAACCTGATCAAGGTCAAGGTCAGGTTCAAGTGATATTTTAATTCAATTTTGATTTTATCTTTTAAACAAGAGGAATTTCTTATTATGGATACATACTACAATCCAAAAGACTTAAATAAATTTGCCGAAATGAGTGAAGGCGCGCCCGAATTATGGAAAAAATTCAGCGCTTGGTACGGCGCTGTGTTTGCTGCCGGCGCACTAACCGAAAGAGAAAAAGCGTTGATAGCCCTTGCTGTGGCTCATGCAGTTCAATGTCCATATTGCATTGATGCTTACACGCAAGAATGTTTATCAAAAGGTGCCGACCTTGATCAAATGACTGAGGCGGTTCACGTTGCATCAGCCATTAGGGGTGGGGCATCATTAGTCCACGGCGTGCAAATGAAAAACGTGAATGAAAAGTTAACAATGTAATCTTTTATTAGAAGGAACTTAAATGCAAATAAGACATAAAAGCATGAAGGCTTTTGGTGAAAGCCTTGCGCTCGCAAATGAACAATTAAAAATCTTAAATGATAACTCAACAACATTTCCTCACTTCGACGATAAATATAAGTTAACCGGTGAAGATGCACTAACGGCTGGAAAAGTTGAGATACTCCAGGTTAATGTTGGAAAAATGTGTAATCAGGTTTGCAAGCACTGCCACGTTGATGCCGGACCCGACAGGAAAGAGATAATGACTAAAGAAACAATGCAATACTGCTTAGACGTTTTGCAAAAAACAGCAATTGCAAAAGTTGATTTAACCGGCGGCGCTCCCGAAATGAATCCAAACTTCAAATGGTTTGTTGATGAAATAAAAAAACTTGACCGCCATGTAATGGTGCGTTCTAATCTTACTATCCTTCAGGCTAATGGCTTTGAAGATTATGCCGATTTCATGGCTAAACATAATGTCGAAATAATTTCTTCGCTTCCTTATTACAAAGCTTCCTTCACTGATAAACAGCGGGGGGATGGGGTATTTGATAAATCCATTGCCGCAATTAAAAAACTGAATGAACTTGGCTATGGTAAGGATAATACAGCATTGACACTTGATTTAGTTTATAACCCTGTAGGTGCATTCCTTCCCCCTTCACAGCATCAATTGGAACAGGATTACAAGCGCGAACTGCTGCGAAATTTTGGAATTGTATTTAATAATCTTTACACAATAACTAATATGCCGATCAGCAGATTTCTTGATTATCTTATCGAATCAGGTAACTATGAATCCTATATGCAGAAACTGATTGACTCGTTCAATCCTTCAGCGGCATTAAATGTTATGTGCAAATTTACTTTGTCAGTCGGCTGGGATGGGGCATTATTTGACTGCGATTTCAATCAGATGCTCGAAATGAACCTTAACCATGGCGCGCCAAATCATATCAGGGATTTTGACATTACAAAACTTGAACAGAGAAGAATAATTACCGGACAGCACTGTTACGGCTGTACCGCCGGCGCCGGTTCAAGCTGCGGCGGAGCTACTGCTTAAAGTGCAACAGCGATAATAAGTTTAAAAGATGACACCAATTGAGTGATGTCATCTTTTTTTCAATTTCATCATCTGATTAGTATCATTTTTTTTGTTTCAATAATATTGACCGTTTGCAGCCGATAATAATAAACTCCGCTGGAAAGTTTATCGGCATTAAACTCTACTTCATAAGTGCCTGGCTGCTGTGTTTCGTTTACTAATGCTGCTACTTCATTGCCCAAAACATCAAACACTTTTAGCCTCACCCCCAACCCCTCTCCAAAGGAGAGGGGAGTTGTTGGGATTGTGTAACGTATAATTGTTGTTGGATTAAATGGATTTGGATAATTCTGCTCTAATGCAAATGCATCTGGTTTAATAAATGAAACTTCTACCGTTTTGGAATATTCAAACTGTCCATCATTATCAATTTGTTTTAGTCTGTAGAGATAACTTCCAGCAGAAACATCATCATCAATAAAAGAATAACTTTTGGGTGAATTAGAATTTCCATTACCATTAACAAAACCAATCTTCTCCCAAACATTACCTTCAACTTCCCCTCTGGAGAGGGGACTGAGGGGTGTGTTTCGCTCTATCTCAAAACCATAATTATTCACCTCCGTTGCCGTCTGCCAATTAAGAATTACTTTATCCGTCATTACTGCTGCTGTGAATGAAGTTAGTTCAACAGGAAGTGGTGCGTCAGGCCAGATTGGTGCAACTACTATTTCATCTATAGAAGCATTGGGAGTGGAAGATAACGGGCTTGCTGTGAAGTTTTGGCGAATACCAAATCGTGCTATACTTGTGGGATCAGATGTCAAATTAGAAATCTGCGACAAATCAGGAGAAGGTTCTACACCATTAAGGATGGGGTTAATCCAGAGCTTAGCAACATCATTGTTGTTACCTGTTATAATCTGATAACTGACAGCAATCAAATAAGTTGTTCCAATTGCGAGATCATAGCTGCTCCAAACAGCGCCGGCGTTTGAGGATGTTGCACGCAACCCAATTTGAAATGTGTTTGCTGCAGCTCCCAACCGAATTGAAACTCTGGCAAGGTGAATCGTTGTGCTGTTAACAGGAAGTAACAAAGCAAAATAATCGCCAATTGAACTCGAATTATCAGCTAGCCCGGTTGTGTTTTGTACATTCAATAAAAACAGCGCATAAGTTGTTGAGCCAACTACCTGATCGGTGAACTGTCTATACACATCTTCAGCAGACCCAGCGGGTGAAAGGATATCAATTTTATTTCCTGCACTTGTTACATAATTAGGGTAGGATAAACTCCCGGAAGAAACAGGAATATAATTAGCATTGCCGCTGAAACTAATCCAATTGCCCGCACTTACATTTCCACCGGTACCGTTTGGTGCATCCGTCAACTGCCCTGTTGAATAGTCAAAAGCTTCTGTAAATAATTGATCGGGAGGAATTGGGTTAACAGTTCCACTGCAACTTAGATTTATTGTTGCAGCAGCACCGCCTGAATGAATAATAAGTTCATTATTATAGTTTTCAACGCTCAGCCCGGATTTCAATCTTACTGATATAGTATTATTCAGACTTGTTCCGTATTCTGAGAAAGTAAGTGTGGGATTCCACGACGCCCCCCCATTCGAGGAAATTTCATAATCTAGTTGGAGCGGTAACTAATACATCGCTCTCATCTAAATTTGAACCGACAAAAGAATAATTTTGAGTTGCTGATGGACCTGATCCAACCGTGTAACTGAAATCACTTAACCCGGTTGGGGATAATGTAAATACTGCTGAACTCCCTGTAGGAAGGGTGACATCTGCCCATGAGGTTCCGATCCTTAGTTCATCTAATTCTATGAATGGTGTTGATGCGGTACCATCCTGTCTGATCAAAATTCGGTTAAGATTTGTTAAATCATTATCTAACGTGTTTGTAATAATTATGTCGGGTGTTGGTGCAATGCCTCCAAAAGTTGAAACATCAGGGTTTAACCAAAGTTTGGTAATATCATTTGTTACCCCTGATACCAATTCATAAGAAACTACCACAAGCATAGTTTCGTGAACGGAAAGCGTATCAGTTAACCATATAGTATTTGCACTTTTCGTACGGGCATTTAATCCAATAGCAAATCCCTCGCCATATTTTTTAAGCCAAACTGTACCTCCAAAAGAGGTACTTACCCCCTCTGTAAATCCGGAAAAATATCCGCCTGTAGAATTTAAGCCGGCGCGATTTGTAACATCACATAGAAAAGAATAATAGACTGTGCCTGTTGTTTGCTGAGTAAATAATTTAGCGGCATCAATACCGGCGCCGTCAAAAGAAATTTTATTTCCGCTTGGTGCACCAAAGCCCGGGAAAGACAAATTTCCTGAAGTAATCAGAAAACTATCTCCCGTGTTTAGTCTTGTCCAACCGCTTTGTGTGCTGAGTGATTGCCCGGCTGTGTAATCTATACCATCATAATGCGGTAACGTTACCTGGCTGAATACTGTATTAACATAAATCAGAGCAATCGTTAAAAAGATTTTCTTAATGCATTTCATATTCCCTCGCTGAAATAGAATAAGTCTAAAATTTATAATTAAATAAAATCTTACCCGTTGTTTAATTAATTAACGTAACAAAACCATCTTTTTATTTTCCACAAAGTCTCCCGTCTGCAGCCGATAATAATAAACTCCGCTGGAAAGATTATCGGCATTAAACTCTACTTCATAAGTGCCCGGCTGCTGCTGTTTCGTTTACAAGCGCTGCAACTTCATTGCCTAAAACATCAAAAACTTTTTAGCCTATGTCCCCAACCCTCTCCAAGGAGAGGGGAGCTGTAGGGATTGTGTAACGAATCATTGTTGTTGGGTTAAATGGATTGGGATAATTCTGCTCTAATGTAAATGCATCTGGTTTAATAAATGAAACTTCTACCGTTTTGGAATATTCAAACTTTCCATCATTATCAATTTGTTTTAGTCTGTAGAGATAACTTCCGGCAGAAACATTATTATCAATAAAAGAATAATTTTTTGGCGAATTAGAATTTCCATTACCATTAGCAAAACCAATCTTTTCCCAAACATTATTTCAACTTCCCCTCTGGAGAGGGGATTGAGGGGGTGTGTTTCGTTCTATCTCAAAACCATAATTATTCACCTCCGTTGCCGTCTGCCAATTGAGAATTATGTTTTCATTATTTACTAATCCTGAAAAAGAAGTTAACTCGACCGGAAGGAAATTTCAATTTGATTAGAGTATTCGAAATTGTCCAAAAATATATTTGCAACATTTCCAGCACTTTTTTCACCATAAAACATCCAAGAATCAATATTCATTAAAACTGGTAATGATGACGTGCTACCCTCATCCAAAATCAATGAACCGTTTACCCACAAATCAATTTTGTCTGAACCAACATTTTCAGAAGAGCCGTAAGTATAATTAATGCTTGCGTTAGAATTATTTCCAACAATTTCAACGAGGTAGTCACTCCCTTGGCTAAATGGATTGCTTGCTAAGCTTACCCATGTGCTGTTATTAAGAACACTTGTTGTAATTGTTCCAGAAAGATTAAATACCCACCTTAAACCTAGAAAAGTTTGTGCAGCCGAAAAACCGCTTCCATCTGAATATCGGTCTCCATCGCCAACAAAAAGATACCAATTCCCAGAACTCGCCCCTATTGCCGATCCGTCGCTTGCACCAAATCGAATATTAAATATTAATGTGAAAGCTTGAGCAGGCAAGTAATCATAAATTGAAAATTTATTTACAGAACCTGCTGTTGGTGCGACAATTCTTAAATAGGAAAGTTCACCAAATGAAATAACTTGATTTTCTAGATTAAAACTCCCGCCGCCGCCTAAACTCATACGAATAAAATCTTCACCACCGTTAGTTGTTGGTTGCGGTAGAAATGTTGTACTTGTGGTATTATCGGTATTGTATGTGCCCTCAGAAGTACCAAACTCATATAACCAAGGTTGAGCTAATGATGATGAAAAAAGTATTAAAACTACGACACTAATTTTTTTTATCACAATTCCCTCCGGGAATAATTTATTGAAATAGTTAATTATCAGTCAGAAAACTTACTGCTGTCTATATGATAATTTTTATTTTTCCAATAGATTTTCTGACACATTATCAAACCGTGAACAAAACTAAAAAAATATCTATCAAATGTCCAATTAATTTTTCAATAATTTTAAAATAAAAAAGTCCCGCCAACAAAGCGGGACTTTTTATAAAGGAGCTAATCTATGGGGAAAATTATTTAATCAAAAGCATTTTATGTGTAGCAGTAAAGCTGCCGGTTTGCAGTTTATAAAAATAAACACCGCTGCTAAGTCCGCTTGCATCAAAAGAAACATTATAAAATCCTTCTGCCTGCTCGCTGTTAACAAGTTCCGCCACTTCTTTACCTAAAATATTAAATACCTTAAGGCTAACAAACTGTTTTGCCGGTATGGAATATTTTATAGTAGTGGAGGGGTTAAAAGGATTAGGATAATTCTGGCTTAAAGAAAATTCAATAGGAGCAGTTACATCCACCTCAATAATTTTTGAATATTCAAAAGCGCCGTCGTTATCAATTTGTTTTAATCTATAAGAAAACTTTTGTGCGCCGTTTATTGCATTATCAACAAAAGAATACTGCTTTGGTGAATTGCTGTTGCCGTAGCCTTCTATAAACCCAAGACTTTCCCATTCAGCATTGCTTAATTCTGATTGCAGTTTCTGAACTTCAAATCCGTAGTTATTTACTTCGGTAGCAGTCTCCCAATTAAGGTGAACTGCATTGCTGATAATAACCGCAGAGAAGGAAGTCAGTTCGACAGGTAGAGGTGGAACAGTAATTAAATCAGTTCCAAAATAAAAATCAGAGTTGTTATTGTCGGAATCCCAACCACTGCCGTCAACTACGCCATAAGTATTATTGCCGTTATTATCTTTTCTTCGGATACTCGAAGTAGCGTTAGCAGGTCCGGCAGCAGGACCAAATCCTTCAAACATTGTTGCAGTGGTACCGTAGCCAACAAAATCAATAACACTTGCATTTGGTAAAGCAAAGTCACCTACTAAAGCGGTTTGATTATTTACAAGTGCAACTTTGCCGCTGCTGTTTCCCAAACCAATAATTGTGGTTGAGTCATTCGGGAAAATCGGAAGTGGAATTCCATTTGGTCCGGCAGAAGCAAACCTAACCAAATAGTATGACTGAGCTCCGATAGTCTGGGTAAGATTAACTTTGGACCAACTGCCAGTTGTAAGAGTAGCGGTGTGATATTGCAGAGACCATGTAGATAAATCAACGGGCAATGCAGTCGGGTTGTAAAAAACAATATAATCATTAAGATAAGTAGCCCCAGGGTTACCGCCGCCGCCGTAAATTTCTGCAATTACAACTTGATTGGCTAAGAAGTTACTATTAAGGGGCGGGTTAGCAATAATATTTGGTTCAGTATAAACATCGCTTACATTATTGTTTGCATCCCAGCCGCTTCCATTAGTTAAACCGTAAGTATTATTCCCGTTGTTATCTTTTCGTCTTATACTACTTTGATTTCCAACAGCGGCTGTTGCAGCTCCGGAACCTTCATAACCATTAGTTGTCAAACCCCATCCTACAAAATCCACGATATCAGTACTGGTTGTTACAGGATTGGCGCCTGTTAATCCGGTTTGAGTTCTGACAATTGCAAGTTTTCCTCTGTTTTGTCGGATATTCGTAGCCCCAATTAAGTTTGGAGTGGGCAGGGGATTTCCAACACCGCCGCTTGAAAATAACTGAATAAGATAATAGGTATGCGGAGCAACAGTGCCGTTTAGATTTAGCACACTCCACGTTGTATTGGTAGCATTGGCATATTGAAGAGACCATGTGGAAATGTCCTGTCCAGAGTTTGAAGGATTATAAAGTACCACATAGTCATTCATGTAAGCAGCGCCAGATAACCCACCGGAACCATAAACTTCGGCAATAACCAAATGGTTAGCAAAGGAAGTAGAAGCTAAAGGATAGTTGGGAATCAGGTTTAAACTGCCCTGAACAAAAAAATCATTTGCATTAACACCAGAATCCCACCCACTGCCATTACTGCCATAGGTATTATTTCCGGAATTATCTTTTCTTCGAATACTCGTAACATCAGATCCGGCTGGTGCAGGGCTGCCGCCTTCTGATTCGTTAGCGGTGCCATAGCCGACAAAGTCAATTACATCGGGATCAGCGAGACCTGTTATTGCAGTAGTGTTGCTTACAAAGGCAACCTTTCCACCCAAAGGGGAAATAAAAAATGAACCGGTAACGTCAGGATGAAAAGGTAACGGAACTCCATCACCAAAACTACCGGCTGCTTCCTGAATCATATAATATGAACCGGCAGGAATACTGCCTGTCAGGTTCGTAACCGAATAAGTACCGCCAGTAGCTGAAGCAAACTGAACAGACATACCAGAAAGATTTACACTTGCGCCAGTAGGGTTGTAGAGAATAATATAGTCATTTAAATATGGAGCGCCGGCATTTCCACCCCCTCCAAAAACTTCAGCAACAACAACGTGTGTTGCCACTTGAGCAAAAGCCAGGTTTACGAGCAGAAATGAAACGAGTAGTAAACATATTTTTTTCATAATAACCTCTTAAAAGTAATTTCCAATTTTATAAAAAATATACAATTTTATTATATCTACAGATTTATTTTAATCTAATAGTTAAACTCATCTAAATTTAATGATTATCCATCTCAATGTCCAATTAATAATGAATTTATTTTAAGAAATATTTTTTGATTAGCAATAAGTAATTTCAAGTTTTTTTTGTTAAATAGAATTTCTAAATAATCAAGAATTAAACCTAAATTAATTTATAGAAATTTTAAGAATATTCTGCAGATGAATTCAGATTTAGGTTAATTTTTCCTTTTTGTGGGATAATTTTACATCATTTATTGGCTAAATACTGAACTAACATTATGAGCAAAACAATAATTATAACAGGCGCCACAGGCTTAATTGGTAAAAAACTTACTAAGGCATTGCATGATAGAAATGATAAAGTAATTATCTTTAGCAGAGATATTAGAAAGGCTAAATCTCTTTTCCCTAACATAAAGGAATTTATTGAATGGGATTATCATAAACCTGAGAAATGGAAATCTAAACTTGAAAACGTTGATACTGTTGTTCATCTTGCTGGAGTAAATTTATTTTCAAAAAGATGGAATGACGAATTTAAAAAATCTATAATCGAATCTCGCCAGGTAAGTACAAAAAACCTTGTTGATGCTATAAAATCCTGTAGTAAAAAACCTAATGTCTTTATTTCTGCTTCCGGCATTGGATATTATGGAGATTGTGGGGATAATGTCTTAGCTGAAGATTATCCAAATGGAAAAGATTTTCTTGCAGAAGTTTGTAAAATATGGGAAAGTGAATCAGCTAAAGTTGAAACGGCAAATGTAAGAAGTGTACAAATCAGAACTGGATTAGTTTTAAGTCCAGAAGATGGGGCATTAAAACAAATGCTTCCTTCATTTAAGTTTTTTATTGGTGGTCCACTCGGTAATGGCAAACAATGGGCATCCTGGCTGCATATTGATGATATTGTTGGGATATATTTACACGCAATAGATAATAAAAATCTATCAGGTGCTGTTAATGCTGCATCTCCCAATCCAGTTAGGATGAAAGAGTTTGCTAAAAGATTAGGGGATGTTTTAAAACGCCCTTCACTATTTCCTGTTCCCAAACTTGTTTTGAAGTTAGTTGTTGGAGAAGCATCTGAAGTAGTAACTGCAAGCCAAAGAGTAATTCCAGATAAACTATTAAACAGTGGTTATCAATTTAAGTTTACAAATTTGGAAGATGCAATGAGAGACTTGCTAAAATAAAAAAGAGACTGTAACAAAAGTTTCATTTTGTCAGTCTGAGCCTGTCGAAGACTGACCCTTTACAAAAACTGTCACACTTCGACAAGCTCAGTGTGACAGGGAAATTTACTTTTGACACAGCCTCTTCAATTCATAAGAATGATCACTATTAATATCTATAGTAATCAGGTTTAAATGGTCCTTCTACAGTTACACCAATATACTTAGCTTGTTCTGGAGTAAGAGAATCAAGCTCAACACCAATTTTCTTTAAATGTAATCTTGCTACTTTTTCATCAAGATGTTTGGGCAAAGTATAAACTTTGTTTTCATATCTTTCCGGATGATTCCAAAGTTCTAACTGAGCAAGTGTTTGATTTGTAAATGAGTTTGACATTACAAATGATGGATGACCGGTTGCACAACCAAGATTAACCAATCTTCCTTCTGCAAGCACAATTATATCTTTTCCATCAATTGTGTATTTATCAACCTGCGGTTTTATTGTGATTTTCGTTTTACCGTAATTTTTGTTTAACCAAGCCATATCAATTTCAGTATCAAAATGTCCGATGTTACAAACAACTGTTTTATCTTTTAAAGATTTAAAATGTCTGTCAGTTACTATATTCATATTTCCTGTGCACGTAACCACAATATCAGCTTCTTTAACTGCATCATCCATTTTCTTTACTTCATAACCTTCCATCGCAGCTTGCAATGCACAGATTGGATCAATCTCTGTTACGATAACTCGAACGTGTGCATTTTTTAATGATTCCGCTGAACCTTTTCCAACATCACCAAATCCAGCAACTACAGCAACTTTACCAGCAAGCATAAGATCTGTTGCTCTGCGGATTGCATCAACTAATGATTCTCTGCATCCATATTTATTATCAAATTTAGATTTTGTAACTGAATCATTTACGTTAATTGCAGGAATCGGAAGGGTTCCTTTTTCCATTCTTTCATATAAACGATGAACACCTGTTGTGGTTTCTTCAGATAATCCTTTTATACCTTTTGCTAATTCAGGATAAACATCCAAAACCATATTTGTTAAATCGCCGCCGTCATCAAGAATCATATTTAATGGTTTTGTTTCATCACCAAAAAATAAAGTCTGTTCAATGCACCAATTAAATTCTTCTTCATTCATACCCTTCCATGCAAAAACTGGAACGCCAGCAGCGGCAATTGCTGCAGCAGCATGATCTTGTGTGGAAAAAATATTACAGGAAGACCATCTCACATCTGCACCAAGCTCAACTAAAGTTTCAATCAACACAGCAGTTTGGATTGTCATGTGAAGGCAACCAGCAATACGAGCGCCTTTAAGTGGGTTCTTTCCTTTGAACTCTTCTCTCAATGCCATCAAACCAGGCATTTCGACTTCTGCTAATTCAATTTCTTTTCTTCCCCATTCAGCTAATTTAATATCTTTAACTTTATACGGAAGTGTTAAGTCAATTTTTTTATCGAGTGTTACACTCATTATTATATCCTTTTAATGTTTTTATAACTCACTTTTACTCACCAATTACTAAACACAATTACTTTACCAAAAAGTTCAATAATGGATTAATTATTTTTTTGCATACTTCTTAAACACAGAAACAAGATCAAGAGCTTCCCAGGTAAATTCTTTTTCACTTCTACCAAAATGACCATAAGCAGATGTTGCTTGATAAATTGGTCTTCTTAATTTTAATCGTGAAATAATTCCTTTGGGAGTAAGATCCACCTCTTTCTGGATCATCTTAGAAATTTCAGAATCAGAAATTACTCCAGTTCCTTTTGTATCAACAAAAACAGAAATTGGTTCTGCTACGCCGATAGCATAAGAAACCTGAACCAAACATTCTTTAGCAAGTTTAGCAGCAACAACATTTTTTGCAATATGTCTTGCAGCGTAAGTTGCACTTCTATCCACTTTACTTGGATCTTTACCAGAAAATGCGCCGCCGCCGTGTGGCGCCCAACCACCGTAAGTATCAACAATAATTTTTCTGCCCGTTAAACCGCTGTCTCCGTGTGGTCCGCCAATTTCAAATCTACCTGTTGGATTGACAAAATATTTTGTTTTGCTATCAAGATATTTTGATGGGATAACTTTTTTAATAACATTTTGAATTACATCAGTTTTAATTTTACTTTGCTTTGCATCTCCATCATGCTGAGTAGAAATAACAACAGCATCAACTCTTAATGGTTTTCCGTTGTCATCGTATTCAATTGTAACCTGTGATTTTGCATCGGGACGAAGATAAGGCATTAATTTTGGATTTTTCTTTCTGATATCAGCAAGTTTTTTTACAAGTTTATGAGCAAACATAATAGGCATCGGCATTAGCTCCGGTGTTTGATCGCATGCATAACCAAACATAATTCCCTGATCGCCTGCACCGCCGGTATCAACGCCCATCGCAATATCCGGTGATTGTGAATGAATTGCATTTAACACTGAGCAGGATTCCGAATCAAATTTATAATCAGCTTTAGTATATCCAATCCTTTTTACGGTTTCTCTTACTACGGCAGGAACATCAATGTAAGTTTTTGTTGTAATTTCACCACCGACTAAAACTAATCCTGTTGTAACAAATGTTTCGCAAGCAACTCTGGCTTCCGGATCCTTTGCATAAATTGCATCTAATATTCCATCGGATATCGCATCACTAACTTTATCCGGATGACCTTCAGAAACTGATTCTGATGTGAAGAAAAATGACATCTTTTAATATTCCTTTAATGATTTTTTAATTTGCTATGCTTGATTTTTGAGTGCCAAATTTAACTAATCCCCTCATGAGATACAAAATAACTTTAGCAGGATTTAGCTATCTTTTGAATACTATTTAATGAACTCTTGAGATTAAAATGAAAACAAAAATCACAGAACTACTACACATTAATTATCCAATAATTCAAGCTGGAATGGTTTGGGTATCAGGTTGGAAATTAGCTTCTGCAGTTTCTAACTGCGGAGGTTTAGGATTGATTGGCGCAGGTTCGATGAAACCTGAGCTATTAAACGAACATATTCAGCAATGCAAAGCAGCAACGGGCAATCCATTTGGAGTTAACATTCCTTTATTAAGAAAAGATGCTGATGAACTTGTAAAAGTCGGTTTAGATAATGGTGTAAAAATATTTTTTACTTCTGCGGGTAATCCAAAAACATTTACATCAATTTTAAAAGAAAAAGGATGCATAGTTGTTCATGTTGTTGCAAATCTAAAATATGGATTAAAAGCACAAGAAGCTGGCTGCGATGCTGTTGTTGGTGAAGGTGTTGAAGCCGGTGGCCATAATGGCGCTGATCAGTTAACTACATTTTGTTTGATTCCGCAGCTTGTTGATAAGTTAACGATTCCTGTAATTGCTGCTGGTGGTATTGCAGTTGGAAGAGGGATTGTTGCCGCACTTTCTCTCGGGGCAGAAGGTGTGCAGATAGGAACTCGCTTTGCTGCAACTGTTGAATCATCAGCGCACGAAAACTACAAGCAAGAAATTGTTAAATCAGGTGATCAGGATACAACACTTGCTTTTAAGAAAATTGGCTTGGTTAGAATGATAAAAAATGATTTTGCAATTCGTGTGATGAAAGCAGAATATGAAGGATGGAATGAAACTCAATTACTTGAATTACTCGGAGCCAAACGTGAACGTGCAGGAATCTTTGAAGGTGATTTAATTGAAGGGGAACTTGAAGCAGGGCAAGGTGTAGGATTGATAAACGATATTCCTACCGTTAAGGAATTATTTGAGAGATTAATTAATGAATACAACGTGGCAAATGGAAACTTAAGACAATGGAACGCGGATGACACGGATTGAGCGGATTTGCACTGATAGAATCCGTTAAGGCCAGCGTAATCTGTGTCATCCGTGTTCTATTCTTGTGGATTCAAATACATGCGAATCACTTCATCAACATTTTTATCATCTGGAAAAAATGAATGAACCTTTCGTAATACCGCTTCAACCACTGCATCCGGGCAGCTTGCACCACTGGTTAATAAAATATTAACAACTTCTTTTGGGGGAGATAATTTTCTGTTTCGATTTCTTTATGATTCTTAAGATTAAAATGTGTGATTCTTTTCTCAGATATAATTTTGTCTTCAGACGAGATAAAATAAGTCGGTAACTTTTCTTCACACAATTCAACAATATGCGAAGTGTTAGATGAATTATATCCGCCAACTACAATAGCTAAATCTGCTTCAACATTTAATAATCCATACGTTGCTTCCTGATTATCATTTGTTGCGTAGCAAAGTGTATCGCGTGTATCTGCAAAATGTTTTTTAAGATTTTCGATATCATATTTTTTTATCATTGTATCTTTTAGCAAATCTGCAATTGCCTGAGTTTCTGTTGCAAGCATTGTAGTTTGATTTACTACTCCGATTTTTTGTAAATCCTTATCAACATCAAACCCCTCTGAAAATCTGCCCGAAAAAGTTTTATAAAATTCATCTTCTGATTTATTGTTCAGATAAAAGATGCAAGTAATTTAGCTTCTTCAATATCTCTAACAATAACTGATGCTGTTTTTATTTTGCTGTGCGAAAATGTTGCACGAGTTTCTTCGTGGTAAGATTTGCCGTGAATTATAACAGTAAAATCATCATCTCCAAGTTGATTACTTCTGTTCCAAACTTTTTCTACAAAAGGACAAGTTGTATTGTATCTATAAGGATTAATTCCAAGTTCATTAAGTTTTTTTTCAATCTCTAAAGTCGTTCCAAATGCAGGGATAATAACAATGTCCTCTTTGGTCAATTCATTCCAATCAATTAATTGTTTTCCAGATGTATCCATTAAAAACTTTACACCAAGATTTAGCAAATCATTGTTAACTCCTGGATTATGAATCATTTCACTTAGCAAAAAAATTCGTTTACCAGGATTTTCTTCGATAGTTTTATATGCAATTTCGATAGCGTTTTCTACACCGTAGCAGAATCCGAAATGGCGTGCAAGAAAAAATCTAACCGAACCAAAATCTAATAGCGTTGGTGTAAAATCTTTTTTTCTGGGATCAAGATCTTTACGTGTATTCTTAATTTTAGTTATAAAAGAACTTCTGTAAATATTTGGGATGTTAAAATTTTTCAATTAATATATTCTATTTAAAATATAGATAAGCATAAATAAATCTATAAATTATTTAGTTCATCAGTTGTGACATTGTAATCAATAATAAATTTTTCTTTGGATGGACGATTCAAAATAAATCCCGCAAATACGCCGGTAAAAATTAACAGATGTAGGTAATTGCCGGTTAATAAAAAGCTAACTAATGAAAAAAGATTGGCACTTTCGAGCATCGCCCAATTAACAATTGATGCAGTACGATACTTCATAGCTTTACTTTTAACATCAAGCGACTTATCAACATTTTGCGAATATTTATTGTATAAAAATTTGGAGAGAAAAATCATCGAAATAGAATAGACCGGACTAAGGTAAAGCAGTATCGAATCTAAATCCAGGTTTCTTTGAATACTGTTCTGGCTTGCAATAAAAAAAACAACTCCGAAAAAAATCAATTGCCCTAAAGATAGAGCTACAAAAATAATATTCAGCGAAGTAAAAAAATTTTGTTTAGCAGAGCTGTTGAATGCTTCCATCATACGCCTAATTTAATAGTAATTTAGAAATTGAAATTTAGGTTTGCTATATTTGCAATCCAAAAATGAATAAAAACAATGGACTTATTAAGCAAATTAGAAAAAATCAAAATAAGATACGAACAGATTAACCAGATGCTCTCCGATCCTGAAGTCATGAATGAGAGAGAGAAAATGGTAAATCTCAGCAAAGAAAGAAGCGAACTGGAAAGTATTGTTGAATCTTACGAAAAATATTCCCAATTGATAAAAAATATTCAAGGCAACAAGGAATTAATAAACTCGGGTGTTGATAAAGAGCTTGAAATGCTCGCCGAGGTTGAACTTGGAGAATTAGAAAATCAAATGACTCTGATGGAAGACGTTATAAAATTGCTGCTTCTTCCAAAAGATCCGAATGATGATAAGAGTGTGATTTTTGAAATACGAGCCGGCACCGGAGGAGAAGAAGCTGCTCTATTTGCTTATGATCTTTTCAGAATGTACACAAGGTTTGCCGAAACAAGAAATTGGAAAGTTGAATTTATAGACATCAGCGAAACTGGTCTTGGTGGTCTGAAAGAAGCTGTTTTTACTATCGAAGGCGAAGGTGTTTATGGCGATTTGAAATTTGAAAGCGGCGTTCACAGAGTTCAGCGTGTGCCGGAAACTGAAGCTAATGGGAGGGTGCATACTTCCGCTGCATCAGTGGCAGTTCTTCCCGAAGCAGAAGATGTTCAGGTGGAAATAAATCCAAATGATTTGAAGATTGACATTTTTCGTTCCGGCGGTGCAGGAGGACAAAATGTGAATAAGGTTGAAACTGCTGTTAGAATGACTCATCTGCCTACCGGGCTTGTTGTTCAGTGCCAGGATGAAAGGTCGCAATTAAAAAATAGACAAAAAGCATTAAAAGTTTTGAAGGCGAGGATTTATGATCTCGAACTAAAAAAACATAATGATGAAATTTCCGCTCAAAGGAAATCAATGGTGAAAAGCGGTGATAGAAGCGATAAGATACGCACATATAATTTCCCCCAAAATAGAATGACTGACCACAGAATTGGACTGACTCTCTACAATCTTTCAAACATTATTAACGGCGATTTAAACGATTTGATTGAACAACTTAAATTAGCCGAGAGGACTGAAAAACTTCAGGCTGCCGGTTCAGAATAACTGTTTCAAATTTATTTTTTAATACTTCCTGCCTCTAATTAATTCGATTAGTTTGATAAGATAGAATAATACAAAACCCGATATTGATGTTGCGACAATTTGTAAATCAACCGAGAAAGTCGCGCTGTTTCCAATCAAGTAAGAAATAAATTTACCTAATATTAAAAAAGCCAAGAGAAGTGAGAAACCATAAATTCCAAAAATTATCGGGGAGAAAATTGGTTTTATAATTTCCTTCATGGAAAAGCCGGCTGTTGGAAATGTAATTGACTTTCGAATAATTGCACCTTTCATAGTTCACTTCTTTTTGTTTGAATTAATATTTATGATATATCTCACTATCAAATACTTTGCCTGTTTTATAATGGATAAATATTAAGGAATTGAAGAATTTTGGGAAGGGAATTTTTTTTTATTGTCTCATTAGAAGAAGGCGAGTGAAAAAAAGACAAGAATAAAACTTATCGGTTAGTCAAATTTGCATTTTATTGTAATCAGGCTGATGTCATCTTCAAAAATACCGCCGTTGAAATTTTCGAATTCTCTTTTAAGCTTTTGAATTGAATCAATATCGGGATTCAATGAATCAAGAACTGTTTGCAATGCTGATTTTCCAAACTGCTCGCCATCTTTATTTCGTGATTCGATAATGCCATCTGTCATAATAAAGATTTGATCGCCATTGTTCAAATTGATTTCCACTGTGGAATAATTACCTTGCTCTGCAAATCCAAGCAGCAAACCATCGGCAGAAATTTTTTTTACTTCGCCGGATGCAAAGCATTTAAAAATTAAAGGAAGATCCCCCGCCCCGGAATATTTCAATATTTTATTTTTCTTATCTATAACTACAATAGACAAAGTTGCAAATACTTCTGCTACTTTAGCATCTTTAAAAACGCTTTGATTAACTTGCTGAAGAATTTCGCCGGCTGAAATTATCTCTGTGTTTTGAAGCACCATACGCAAAGCAGATCTTACATAACCTGCATAAGCAAAAGCAAAATACCAGGCACCCCACCTTTTACCCATTACATCACCCAGCACTACCACTATATTATCCTCGTTTAATAGAAAGTAATCTATAAAATCTCCTCCCGGAACTCCTTCGTACGGTACATGCCAGTGCTTTATTTCAAATCCTGCAAAATCCGGAAAGGTATCGGGTATTACTTTTGCGCGCATTAACCCAGTGGCATGACTTAGTTCGGAAACAATTTTATCTTTTTCTTTATCTAAGCTTTTTAAAATTGCATTAACTTTTGCTACTATAACTCGCGGTCCGGAAGTTTTGACGACATAATCTGTGATACCTAAATCATAACCATCAAGAATATCAGACTCATTTCCTTTTGCAGTTAAAAAGATGAAGGGAATTGTTTTTAACTGCGGATCCTCAAGCAGCATTTTTCTAAATTCAAATCCATCAACTTTAGGCATCATTATATCCGAGATTATTATATCGGGAGAAAAGTTTTTTATGAGGTTGAATCCATCCACAGCATTATTAGCAACTTTACAATCGTAACCTGCTTTTGAAAGGTTATACTCGAAAAGTTTTGACATTGTTGGATCGTCATCAACTAAAACAAGTTTTGGGTTGTGATGGGTAAAAGATTTTTCAAGGTCCTTCCTTACTCCATAAATCTGATGAATTTCAGCCCGCCGAAGGAGTGAAGCTACTTTAAGCAGGAGTTCTTCAACATTAAATGGTTTTGTAATAATATCATCACCTCCAACCTCCATTGCATGGGTTTTATCTTCGAGTGAGCTTTTTGCAGTTACAAAAATGAACGGCAGCAAACGATACCTTTCGTCATCTCGAACTTTCTGACAAAATGTATAGCCGTCCATTCCATCCATCATTACATCACACAAAACGAGATTAATATTTTCATTCTGTAAAACAGTAAATGCTTCAGCAGGATTTTCTGCAATGTGAATGTTATAATTGCGGGATTTTAAATGGTGGGTTAAAAGCTTACGAATAATAAGATCATCGTCTATAACTAATATTGAATTATTTGCTGCCTGCATCAACGTTCATTAGTAACATAAAGAGAAATTTAAAAACTAATTTGAGATTTCGTTTTAATTAAAGGAAACTATTAATTGCGTCCTCTCTTGTTTTATATGTTTCGAAGACCCGATACATTCTTGTGAGTTCGAACATTGAATTAACAGCTTCCTGAAAGCCGACCAATCTTAAATCACCACCGATAGCAGTAACTTTCTTAAGTGAGATTACTAAAGCCCCAAGAAAAGTGGAATCAATGAATTCACATTCAGTAAGATCAACCACAATATTTTTTTGACCGGCTAAAATATCTTTCGCTAAAATTGTTTTAAACTCCTCTGCTTCACGAAGAGTAGCTCGTGTAATAGCTACATGATGAACAATTACCTTTCCAAATTCTTCTCTAATAAAGTCCATTTTTTTTTGCTTTCAAATTTTATTAATCGAATGCCCTGTTTTCAATTTCATATTTTTCCATCAGCCTGTAAATCGTAGCTCTTCCAAGCTGAAGTTTTTTTGCCGCTTCAACTATATTCCCTTTTGTTACTTTTAAAGCGTGACGAATAGATTCTTCTTTAAGCCTTTCAAAAGGAATAATAGTGTCGTCACTAAAAAGTGTTCCCGAATAATCCATCATATCCATCGGCTCAGTAGTACGAATATGCGGGGGTAAATCCTCAACATCAATTGTATCATTTTCTGTAATAATCACACAGCGTTCAACAGTATTCTCCATCTCGCGGATGTTTCCAGGCCAACTATACTCATAGATACATTTTAAGGCTTTCTTGCTGAAACCTTTAATATTTTTATTTAATTTTTTATTTAATACAGAAAGAAAATGTTCAGCTAAAACCCAGATGTCTGTCTTACGAAATCTTAATGGTGGAATCGAAATGGGGAATGAATTAAGTCTGTAATACAGATCTTCCCTGAATTCTCTTTGCTCAACGGCTTGTTTCAAATCACGGTTAGTAGCAGAAATAATACGGACATCGGTTTTGATCAGTTCAGTTCCACCAACTCGTTCAAATTCCCTTTGCTGAATTACTCGAAGAAGTTTTGCCTGAAGCAGCATTTCCAGTTCTCCAACTTCATCAAGAAAAATTGTGCCTTCGTTTGCAATTTCGAATTTGCCAAGCTTTCTTTGATGAGCACCAGTAAAGGAACCTTTTTCATGACCGAATAATTCACTTTCAAGAAGTTCTCTTGGAATAGAAGCACAATTAACAACAACAAAAGGTTTATTTTTTCTGTTGCCATTAAAATGAATTGCACGTGCAATCAGTTCTTTCCCGGTGCCGCTTTCACCATAAATGAGTACGGTTATATCATTATCTAAAACTTTATGAACAAGTTTGAGAACATCCTGCATCTTGCCGTCAGCGGAAACAATATTATCAAAGCTGTATTCTTTTTTTACATTTTCGCGCAGGTTTACAAGTTCGCGCGTGAGATCATAATTTTTAATAGCATTTTTGATAGCGAGTTCAAGCTTTTGCTGATCAATTGGTTTTTGGAAATAATCATAGGCGCCAAAC
Organism: Ignavibacteriales bacterium; assembly: GCA_016709155.1. Taxonomy (NCBI): domain Bacteria; kingdom Pseudomonadati; phylum Ignavibacteriota; class Ignavibacteria; order Ignavibacteriales; species Ignavibacteriales bacterium. Next base: position 1,171,109 of record JADJEI010000001.1, read on the forward strand.
TTTAAAGACTCAACCGCCACCTCAATACTTCCTTGAGCAGATAACATTATTACCGGTAAATTTTCATCAAACTGCTTAACGCGCCTGAGAATTTCCAATCCATCCATCCCGGGCAGCATAATATCTAATAGAATTACATCGGGTTTAGAGTTAAGTTTTCTCAAAAGGTCTTCACCGCGAGAAAATACTTCCACGTTGTATTTCCATTTATCCTTTACCCAAAAAGATAATAATTTAGAAATTGAATGTTCATCATCTACAATAAAAACTAACTTCTCCACTTAACTTCCTGAATTTAAATTGATCTTAAGGCTTTTCAGCAATCTTATTATAACGCTGGTGCCTTTGTTAACTTCGCTTTGGATTTCGACATAACCTTTATGCAAATCCACAATCTGCTTAACAAAAACCAAGCCAAGACCTGTGCCGGGATTTTCCGAGTCCTTTCTTTGCACCCGATAGAACTTTTCGAATATAAAAGGAAGGTCTTTTTCTGGAATTCCTGCACCTGTATCACTAATTATGACTTCCGCCTCTTTCATTAAATTGTTAACGATAACGGTTATTCTTCCATTTTTATCGGTAAATTTTATAGCATTACCTATTACTCCGCAGAAAACTTGTGAGATTTTTTCACGGTCTGCAAATAAAAATATCTCCTCAGTGGGAAATTCTGTGGTTAGAAATATGCTTTTTTCCTGTAAATCGGTTTTAAAACATTCAATTGTTTCTTTAATCAATTCGGCTAAATCAAAATTTGATTTATTAAGTGCAATTGTTCCGCTTTCGATTCTGGATAACTCGAGCACATCGTTAATCAGTTTAGCTAATCTTTTTCCTTCGCTTAAAATTATCCGGTTAAAATCCTTCCTCATATCTTCGGGTAAATTATCATCGGATTCTATAGTTTCAGAAAATCCAATAATTGATGCAAGTGGAGTTCGAAGTTCGTGGGAGATATTTGAAATGAACTCATTCTTTAATTTATTCAATTCAACCAATAATGATTTTTGTTGATGCGCCCTGCGTCTTTCTATGCTTAGAAGGCGTTCAGATTCAATCAATTTTGGCTTCAAGTCATTGATTATTGCTTCTAAGTTTTTTATTTGACTTATATTTTTTGCTGCTCCGGCAAGTCCGCAAATTTTATCCGGAGTACAAATTGTTTTGATGGTCATCAGGTAAAAAAATTTTTCGCCGAGATCATCAGTTAAAATAACTTCAAAGTTAATTTCCTTTTTGGATAACAAAACCTCTTTCAACAATTCCTGAATTTTTATTTTGTTTGAATCTTCAATTATATCAAGAAAATGTTTTCCTATTAGTTTTCCTACGGACTGGTTTATAGCTTCTGCACCTTTTTTATTTACTTTAGAGAACTTTCCCTCTCTGTCAAGTATGAATAACAAATCTTCTGAAATGTTAAAAAAAATTCTCTGGTCAACAAAATTTTCGCCGTTTGAATCCAAAGGATATATCATGTTCGTCTCAGCATCATCTTTAATCAATTCGCTGATGTTTGCCCACTCGCGAACCTGATAGTTGAGTGTCTTAATCACTTTACTCAATGCTTCAGAAGAACTATTCCCATAATTTTCACTTTTTGAAGAAAGTAGAACAAGATAAATATCAAACTGTTTTTCGCTTGAATTTAAGAGATGAGATATTCGAAATGATTTTACCGCCAGTGATGATGCTGTTTCTTTAATTATGGGATCACCTTCGTAAGTGATTCGATCGGAACCGGACAACTTGTAAAGATTTAATAAAATAGAATTCAGCGATTCATAGTTTGAAGGGTCGTTACCGGCATAACTTAAAATTTCAAAGTCGGTTTTTGTTGCTTTGAATAAGTAGCTGATGCTGCTATTGCTAAGTTTAGCTATAACGTTGAGAGTATTACTGATTAGGTCAAGCATTAAATCATAATATTTAATATAAAAAATATAATGATTTTACTTCTTAATCAAACAGATAAAATATGAATGTTAATTGAAATGAAATCAATTTCGGATTTTTTCATTTTGAAGTGCTTCATAATAATTTTTTATAAGATTTTCATAATCTTTTTTATACCCTTCCTTAACAGCCGAGTTCAATTCATCTAAAATTTTATTTCCTTTGGGATCTTTATTTAGATTAAGATCAGCCGGTGATTGACCAGCGATATTTTTACCGGTGTAAGATTCTCTCTGTTTTTCAAAATCTCTTTCGTTAATTGATTTTTGAGCATCAAGCATTTTAGAAAGAATGTTCTCCTGATTCTGAATCAACTCGTCATCTAATTTTTGAGTTTTCATATCTGTAATTACCTCCTGCATCTGCTCAATTACTTTATCCAAATTTCCCGGAATCGTTTTGGATTTACCTGACAGTTCTGCCTCCTTTTTCAATTGCTCAAGTGACTTTTGGATAGTTTGCTGTTGACCTGCCAAACGCTGAAGCTCGCCTTGCTGCTGCATTGATAAAGTACCTTGCTGCATCTGTTTTAACATTTGAGTAAGATTATTGAGGCTCATTTGCTGCCCTGATAGTTTTTGCATTTGCTGCATTAAGGACATCATTCCCCCCTGCCCGCCCGACTGCATCATTGATTCCATTGAACCCTTCATCATGTTGGCGGCTATGTTCAGGTTCTGCATCGCATCAGTCTGCGGGATTGCAGAATAATTTCCGTTTCTATTTTGGAGTGACTGAAGCGATTTTTGCATTTCTTTCTTCGCATCGCCAAGAGCTTTCCCCATTTCGGGAGTAATGGCAAAAGTCTTTTGTGAAAGCTCGGACATTTGCTTCATCAATTTATCGAGGTTTGCAGAGATTTCATTTTGCTTTTGCGATAGTTCAGAATATTCTGAAGAATTCTGATCCATATTTTGAGATCTGTTTTTTAATTCTTCCTGCTGCTTGGATAGCATTAAAATATTATCCATCATTTTCATCATATCGGAAAAAGTCTGCATCTGATTTTGCTGATTCATTGATTGCTGCATCTGCTGCATCATTTGATTCATCTTTTGCATGTTTGAAGAAATTTGTTTTTGATTTTGCATAGCAGACTGCATATCATTTTGCTGCATTTGTTTCATTGCGTCTTCAGATAGCTGCTGATTTTGCTGCTCGTTAAACTCTTTCATCATCTGCTGCATTTGATCATTCGGCATATCTTTAAAGTCATCCATTTTATCAGCAAGCTCTTTCATCTCCTGCGAAAGCTGCTCGAGTTCTTTAGAAATGTCCTCTTGATTTTTTTTTAATTGTTCTTTTTGCTCAGCGCTATTTTGATTTTCAGTTTGCTTTTGATTTTCTGACTGCTCTTCTGCAAGCTGCTCTGTGCGTTTTGTTAATTCGTCAAGTTTTTGTTCAATTTGAATTCTTTTAAGGAGATTCAAAGTTCGTTCAATACCCTTCTGAAATTTTTCCTCATCCATTTTAAAATCTTCAAGCGCCTGCTGATTCTGATCTCGCTTCATATTTTGCATCATATTCTGAAGCTGCTTCATGGCTTTCTTCATTTCTTCGCTCGTAAGTTGATCGAGCAATTCCTGAAGCTCCATATATTTTTCCAGAGTTTCTTTTGAAAGTAAATTATTTTCCTGAAGTTGATCCTTCATTTTGTCAAACTGCTGGCTCGTTTCATCTATTTTCTTCTGAAGGTCTTCAAATTTCTCTAATGATTTTTGAACCTGATCTTTCTCATCCCAACTTAATTCAGTTTTATCTTTCTTTAAATCCTGTGTTAATTTATTTAGCTCTTCTTTCAACTCGTTCGCATCTTTCAATGTTTCTTTAAGGTCAGTTTGAATTTCATTTTGTGTCTTGTCGGCGAGATTTAATAATTCATTCAAAGATGGTACACGAATTATAAACGACGAACTTTTCGTTGATTTTGGACCGCTGATATTATCATTATCAAAAACTTCAAAGAAATATTGAACTTCATCATTGGCAGCTAAATTCATAAAAGATAAATTCCAGATATAATTCACATCTTGTTCTCTGTTCTTTTTTACAACTGGTAATTCAATTTTTTGAAATGATTTTTCCTCGTTAGAATTTTCAGTTTTGATTTTATAGTTCAAAATTAATTTATCGAAGCCGTAATCGTCGGCAATTTTAGCAAACAGCGGCTGGCGATTATCATTTGGAAGAATTGTGTTTTTATTCGGTGCAATAACTTCAATTTGTGGATATTCATCATTCAGGACTTTTACAAAATAATTAATCGGCGAAAGGTTATTCTTATTTAATTGGTCGAAAATGTCGGCATGATATTCTACATTTTTCGAAATTCTGAAATTACCCATAGCCTCACTGCCATTGATTGAAAGTTTCACAAATGATGAATCGGAAAAAAAGAGCTGTCCATATTTCAAATCTTTGGAAGAAATTATTTTTATACTAACCTGGCTGCCGATTAAACCAGTCACATTTCCATTATCTTGAATAGAATATTTTTTCATGCCGGAATAAGCAGGGGGAGTTACCGTTACTTCAAAATTACGAATTACCGGACGATCAATGACTTCAATTCTGAATTGATCGCTCGAAATATTTTCGGCGAAAGCAAAATACTCAAGCGAAGTTCTTACATTTTTTAAATTAAAATTAAATATTCCGGTTGAGTCTGGTTTTAAACCGATATTCTTAAAATCAGTTTCCTCATCTGATTTAATAGAAAAAAATATTTTTTTTGGCGCATCACCGGTGAGCGAAATTCTAAAATATACATTCTCCCCTTTGGTAATTTGTGCATTCCCCGGTTCGATAGTGATGTAAAATTTTTGCGGGGGAAGAAATTCTGTATTGAAATTCATAATTCGAATCGAAGCGCTTCCAAGCCCGGGAATGAAACTGAACAACAAAATAACAAACAGAAGTAGTGCGCTTGAATAGTGAAATATCAGTCTGGCACGTTTGAAATTTACAATTGATTCAAAGCGAACATTTTCAACCTTGTGGTAAACCTGTTCGAACGCTGCACCAATTAATGAACTTGAATACGTGCTTTTGTTTAAGTCAGCCGCTGCAAGCTGCATTGCATTGAGTAGGTCATCTTGAACAAAATTAAAATGCTTTCCGACTTTTTGAGCGGTCTTTAGAAAATCAAACTCGCCTAATAAACCAAAAAATTTTAACAGTGGTAGTAAAATTTTATTACCGGCAAGTGCTAATAAAATTAATAGCAGCACAAAGAAAATGATTGTTCTTAAGATTGAGGAAAAATAAAATAAAACTTCGAGTATGCTGAAAAAAGTTCCTGAAAGAATAATCACATTGAACGTGAGAATTACCCCTAACAAGATTTCGAGCAAATATTCTTTTTTGATCAGAATTTTTAAACGCGAAATAATTTCCTTGTAATAATTTGAATTCATAAACTTTAATTTATTTTAACTCCGTTCGATAAAGCCCAAACAATAATATTCGCACCAAATCTCAAAGCTTCTTCGCGTTTCTCTTGCGGATCATTGTGTACTATCTGATCAGCCCAGCCGTCGCTTGGATTGGATTCGTAAGTGTAATAAACAGCAAGCCTGCTGCCTAAAAATATTCCAAAACCTTGCGGTGGTTTATTATCATGTTCATGAGTTTTCGGCGGACCGTTTTGGAAATCAAATAGACAATGGTACAACCCGTAATTGAAAGGAATTTCAACAAGCTCATTTTCCGGAAAGACTTTTTTTATTTCTCTGCGAATAGCTTTATCCATTCCATAATCATCATCAATATAAAGAAAGCCGCCGGAGTCAAGATATTTTTTTAACCTTTCGACTTCATCGGAAGAAAAAACAACATTGCCGTGCCCGGTCAGAAATAAAAATGGGTAAGCAAATATTTCTTCACTTGATAAATCAACGAATTTATATTCTGGCTTCACAGAAATATTTGTATTAGCCTGCACAAAGTTTAAAAGATTAACCTCGGCAGAAGGATCATTGTACCAATCTCCACCGCCATTATATTTTAAGCGTACTATTTGAAATCCTTCTTTGCTCTGCGAAAAACAAATGACCGAAGAACAAAGGATGGAAACGAGAAATATTTTGAAAAACATTTTCTTCATAATTTAAGTTATCCAACATTAACATTAATTTCAATACAATTTATTTAGAATTAAATTTATTTATAACAATTTTCTTTTATTTCAAAAAATAAGTCAGTTCTACTGATGACAAAATTTTCTTTCGTACTAAGTGTTGTTCTGCTATTCGTAATGTTTTTCGGATACTTAAATTTTCGGCAGGACGACGCATATATATTTTATACTTATGCAAAAAATATTGCAGAGGGCAACGGTTACGTTTATAATTTGGGGGAAAGAATTAATGCAACTACTTCACCTCTTTATACATTAATTCTGGCAATGTTATACTTTATTACTCAAAACTTTTCCAGGGATATTTTCCCGTTGTTAGGCAATTTAATTGGAGTATCTTCTTTAGCCGTAATCATTTTATCGGTCAAAAATATTTGGAAAAACTCTGATGCGTTTAAATTCTTCCCATTAATTCTACTGGCAAACCCATTACTTAAGTTTGGCTTTGGAATGGAGACATTTCTTAATCTTGCTCTGATCACTCTATCGGTTTTAATGTTCACAAAAAAGAAATACGAACTTGCTTTTTTGTTCGCCGGACTTTCAGTACTTGCCAGATTGGATTCAGTGCTTTTTGCGGGGATATTGTTATTCTTTTATATGATAAAAAACAAAAACCTGTTTCCAATAAAATTAATAATGATCTTAGTTTTAACTGTTGCGCCATGGTTTATTTTTAGTTTTTTTTATTTTGATTCGTTCTTGCCGACAACGATTGCAGTAAAATTATCTCAGGAGAAATTTCAGATGCATGGAGCAGGATTAATTTTTCTGAGAGGATTTTTTAATGCAATACCCGGAACTTTATTCAGTGCATCATTTTTAATTTTAAGTTTCATTGTTTGTACATTTTATTTAATCAAAAGAAAATCTGTTTTGATACAGAATGAAGGTATTTTAATAATTTTTTTCTATTTCGGAATCTTGTTTTTTGTTTATACTTTTATTCTCAACGCACCGCCGTATCAGTGGTACTATACACCATTTGCAATTCCATTATCAATTCTTTTTACATATTTTTTATCAGATATCATAAATAAAGAAAATATTAAATATCTTGTTTTAACTTGCTTATTCATTATTGCAACAATTCTACCTCTCAAAACTATAAGCCAAGGATTTAATCCGAAGTATTCTAATTATACTGAAGCTATTGAATGGTTAAATAAGAATGTTTCCGATAACACAATTCTGGGAGTTGATGAAATTGGAATAATGGGGTATTATTATAAAAAAGGTAAAATTGTAGATGCACTCGGTCTGGTAAATCCCGAAGTTGTATCTCACCTAAATCAAAAAGATTTTGGCTGGTATATTTCAAAATATCAACCGGATTTCATTATCAATGACTACCCCAAAATTATGAATCATGCCGGGCGTGATGATGAAAGATTCACTAAGCACTATTCCCCCGTAAAAATATTTGAATCACACGGTGAAAAAGTTGCTGTATTTAAAAAACAATCTAAAATATAAAATCAAAAATAAAAGTGAGAATGAATTGAAAAAATATTGGCTCATAAAATCAGAACCTGAAAATTTTTCTATTGGAGACTTGAAGAAAAGTAAAAATAAAACAACCTGCTGGGATGGAGTTAGAAATTACCAGGCAAGAAATTTTATTCGTGATGAAATGAAAGTTGGAGACGGAGTTTTATTCTATCACAGCAACGCTGATCCGCTTGCTGTTGTCGGAGTTTGTGAGGTTGTAAAATCTGCTTATCCCGATCCTACACAATTTGATCCCGACAATAATCATTTTGATCCGAAGGCTGATCCTAAAAATCCTACTTGGTTTATGGTTGATATTAAATTCAGCAAAGAATTTAATTTACCGGTAACATTAGAAAGCATTAAAGCAAATTCAACATTAAAAAATATGAGACTTATTCAGCGCGGGAACAGATTATCAGTGATGCCTGTAACAAAATATGAGTGGGATGAAATTTTGAAGATGGGAAATTAAAATCACAAGAGTACAAATGATTTATGAATTCAGTAATTTTGAATTAAAGAATTTATTGTTCCTTGAATAAAATTTCGGGGCTGTAGCTCAGTTGGGAGAGCGTCCCGATCTAATCGGGAAGGTCGTTCGTTCTAAATAAAAATTGAAAATCGGGGGGGGCGGCGGGGGGGGGGGCCCCGCCCCCCGGGGGGGGGGGGGGCGGGCGGGGGGGAAAAAGAAAAATTTGGGGGGCGGGGGCCCGGGGGGGGGGGCCGGCCCCCGCCGGGAGGGGGGGGGGGGGTTCCCGATCAGCTCCACTAAAATCAAATTTTCTTCTCCATAAAAAAATGAGGGATGGCATCGAAAAGGGTGTGGGAATTGTTTACAAGTTTATAACCGTGATGTTTGTAAAACTCCACGGCAGTATCACGCGAATTCAATACTATTGTTTTTGCTCCAAGTTCAATTACTTTATTTTCAAGTTCGGATAAAATCGCTGCACCGACGCCCTTGCCTCTATAAAAATTTTCGACAGCCATAAATCTTATTTGTGCTTCATCTTTATTATTGAAATGAGCCCTGCCTGTTCCGACAACATTATTTTCATCATCAATTGCCATCACAGTAATTGCCGAGTTCTCGTATTCGTCTATCTCACTTCCTCGCGGCTGATTCCACGGTGCGCGCAGAATTCGCCACCGAAGATCATAACATTTCTCCCATTCTTCACTCGTCACCGGAGTTTTAATGATCATTGATTTTCCAGCGAATTATTTTCCTCATCTAACTGGGAGCGATTCACTACTGAAGTTGGAAGAGCTTTGGTTGTTTTTGCACCAAGCTTTTTAATTTTTTCAGATCGGCTTATTAGGTTGCCCCTCCCTTCTGTTAGTTTGTTCATTGCTTTATCGTAATTATCTTTTGTTGAAATTAAGCCTTTTCCAACAGAAATTAAATCATCTACAAAAGCTGTAAACTTATCGAGCATTTCTCCGCTTTGTCTTGCAATCTCAACCGCATTTTTATTCTGACTTTCCTGACGCCAAATGCTGGCAATTGTTCGAAGCGTTGCAAGCAATGTGGACGGACTTACGATAACAATATTTTTTTCAAATGCATCGGTAAAAAGTGAAGCATCATTTTGGACTGCATAAGCAAATGCTGGCTCGATTGGCATAAACATCAAAACAAAATCTAAACTTTCAAGCTGATAAAGATTTTGATAATTCTTCCCACTCAGATTTTTTATGTGCGACCGTATTGAATTAATATGTTCACGCAAACCAAGTTGTTTCTCGTGCTCATCTTCAGAAGAGATAAATTTTTCATAGCCAACTAATGAAACTTTTGAATCAATGATGATGCTTTTATTTTCCGGTAAGTTGATAATTACATCCGGTTGAAATCTTCTGCCTGATTCAGCAGTAATGCTTTCCTGAACGACATATTCCCTACCTTTTACGAGTCCGGATTTTTCAAGAATACTTTCAAGAATAAACTCGCCCCAATTACCTTGAGTTTTACTTTGTCCTTTCAATGCAGATGTCAGATTGTTCGCATCTTTGCTCATTTGCTGATTAAGCTCGTGCAGAATTTTTATCTGCTGAATGAGGCCGGCTCTTTCTTTTGAATCGGTGACATAAACATCCTCTACTTTTTTCTCGAAATCTTTTATCTTTTCACTGAGCGGCTTTAGTATTTGATCAAGGTTGGACTTGTTCTGCTCGGTAAACTTGCTGCTTTTTTCTTCAAATATTTTATTGGCAAGATTTTCAAATTCTTTTATAAATTTTTCCCGCACCTCTTCTATTTCAGCTTTTTGTTCGCTAAGTTTTTGCTGAAGATTTGCGTAATCAGACTTCAATGAGGAGAGAGCGGTAGTAAGATCAATAACTTTTACACGCTCTGCCTGAAGTTCGGATTCAAGATTTGATTTATCCTTGACAAACCCGGAGTTTCTTTCTTCCAATTTTCCAATTTCAACTTTGAAAGAATTGATTTGCTCATTGAGCTTATTTGCTTCATCAATCGAAATTGTTTTTTTGCTTTTGAAAAAGAAGTAAGCAACTACAAATCCAACTACTAAACCAAGGATGAGATATATTATTTCCATATTATCCTTTTAATATTTGAAGCAATGGAATGCAGGTTTCGCTGATTTTGATCTGCTCAATCTTCATCTTGTGCCGAGTCACCTGAATCAACTGCTTTCTATTTTCTTTGATCCGTAAATAATTATGCTTCATCAAAGTTTATTTTCTTCAATGCTTGATTCTAAAATACATGGATGATAAAAATATGACAATAAAAAGTAGAGCGAAAATAAAACATTTTTATAAGCGGTCTTTTTCCAATTCTAACTATTTGCAAGTAAGCAGTGAAGCAACTTACTTTGAATAAAGATTAATAAGAGTTTTTTTTATGAGTATGTACACAATAGTTTTTATCGGCATTACGTTTCTTGTTTTACTTGGTCTCGCATTGTTTTTCATTTTCGTTAATTGGCTGTCCAACAAAATTGATAAATCAGATAGGCTGGGGCAGCAAACGAAAAAGAAAAATGAGAAGTAAATTTAATTACGAATCAATGCTTTAATTTTTTCAGCATTCGTTTTGCTTGCTCTGATTTTCAATTTCATCACATCGTCTTCGTAAGTAACTGATTTTACCTCCGCTAATGAATGAATTAATGCAGCAGTTTTTGAATCTGTGATTTTTAATTTCAACGTTTTTTCAATAAATGAATCCTCGATAATACTAAGCACAGCTTTAATTAACTTTTGAATGTTGAAACCTTTCACTGCGGAGATGATAATCGAATTCGGAAATTCATGTTTGATGAATTCAGTACGGTTTCTATCACTAAGCAAATCAACTTTATTAAATACTAATATCGAAGTTTTATTTTCACAACTCAATTCCTGCAAAGTCTTTTCAACAACTTTAATATGGTCCTGGAAATAATCGTGCGAAATATCCACTACGTGCAAAATTATATCTGAATCTCTAACTTCATTTAAAGTGCTTTTAAAGGAAGCAACAAGATGAACCGGAAGTTTTCTGATAAATCCAACAGTATCGCTTAAAAGCATTTTTTGATTTTTAATTAAGTCAATAGTTCGTGTGGTGGAATCAAGAGTTGCAAAAAGTTTGTCTTCGGCAAACACATTTGATTTTGTTAAAAGATTAAACAGAGTTGATTTGCCTGCATTGGTATAACCGACTAATGATATTCTTGTCAGATTTTTTCGCTCGCTGCTTTGTGTAATCCGCTGAGATTCTATCTTCGACAAATTTTCTTTTAAATGGCTGATCCTGTTGCGAATGATTCTTCTATCTGTTTCAATCTGCGTTTCGCCGGGACCTTTTGTACCAATGCCGCCATATTGTTTTGAGAGATGAGTCCAAGCACGCGTAAGACGCGGCAGTAAATATTGAAGCTGCGCAAGTTCGACTTGTGTTTTTGCTTCTCTCGACTTTGCGCGTGAAGCAAAAATATCAAGTATCAATCCGCTGCGATCAATAATTTTTTTATTAACTAATCTTTCCAGATTTCTTACCTGAACCGGCGAAAGATCATCATCAAAAATTAATAAGTCAATATTGTTCAACTCCACCAGCGAAACAAGTTCTTCAGCTTTTCCTTTTCCGATATAGTAAGCCGGATCGGTTGAGTAACGACTTTGAATAACTTTTAATATTGTTTCAGCACCGGCTGTTATTGCTAATTCTTCGAGTTCGTTTAAATGTTCTTCAACAACTTCGCGTGAAAGATCTTTTGTGTTTAATGCAATTAATATCGCACGCTCGGTAGTTTTATTTTTAGTCTCGATCAAATTTCAATTCTCCGCTATGTCTTTTTTTGTATTTCTCGCTAATAACATTTCAACGAATGCGATTAGAAGTGCTGCAATTAAAAAATATTTCCACAATTCCGAACCGTATCTTGATTGAAGCACAAGCGAAACAGGATTTTTATCTTTCGGAATATTTTTTAACGTGCCTTTAAAATTTATCTTTTCAAAATATTCCTGAATTTCGGAATCATTCTCATACCTGGTTTCAGACTCAAGCGGGTTTACGTTCACCGAGAATTCTTCAACTAATTTTTCTCCCGAATATATTTTATAATTACCCGCCGTTTCAGTTTTGGAATAATTGAAAACACCGTTTTGATTTTGTGAATTGGTTTTAATGAATTCCTCCTGAGAATCAGGTCTTACAATTTTTATATTAGGAGAAATGATAATATTGTTTGAGATTAATAACTCATCGCCGGCTAAATAATTATTTATCTCTCTGTCTTTTGCAGAAAGATAAAAGACTGATTTATTCATCAAAGGAACAAAAATACTTTTTAACGGAAAACTGCTCCAGCTTAAAACCGGTGATGCACTGCAAAGAATTATTTTTCCCCTGCCTGCTTTATATTCACTCAAAAAATCGGAGCCATCATTTAATCGTATTATCTTTTTCGCCCGCTCATCTGCTAATAATTTATAATGAAGATAAATTTCCGGTGATTCAAACTGCTTTTTAGTTTCGTCCTCAAAAATATTTTGAAGCAAAGGATGCCGCAGTTCAATTTTATCAAATACAAAAAATTTATTATCCGAATTAATTTTACCCGAAACGGATACTTGTTTTGCCAAATTAAAATATGAACAAATATTTTTGAAAGAATTTAAGTCTTCTTTTGATGAAGGAAAGATTAATATCCCACCTCCATTTTCGAGATATTGTTTTAATTTTTGCAGACTTGATTCAACTGGTGTTCCAATTAAAATGACAGAAGAATATTTTTTCAAATCGTAAGATTGAATTTGATTCAGCGAAGCTTCATCAACTTGTAAGTTGCCGCCGTTAGAAGCATTAAGAGCAAGGTTGATAAATTTAGCGTCACTTTTTTCTTCAGAAAATATTATTACAGGAATTTTATCCGGTACGTAAATATTTAGGTACCTATTGTTATCACCGTTAATATCATCATCTTCAAGCCGCGCTTGTACTTCAACGAATCCAGTATTTTTGATTGTTGATTCAATATTTATTTGTATTGACTTACCTGATTCAACACTAAAACTTTTTTGAGCATTCCTTTCTCCGTTAATGAAAAGAGAGACCACATTGTTTTCAGTATTATTGTTTGAGTGATTTGTAAGTTGAGCTGAAAAAATTACAGATTTATCTTTTTCAAAAATCTGAGAGCTGCTTTCAATTTTGTCAACCGAGATATTTGAAAAATTTTTACCGGAATAATTAATTGTGTAAATACGAATTTTTTCATCAAATAGATTTTTGAGATCGCCCATCGAAGTTGCATCTGCAATCATATTACTTTGAAAATCCGAAAGTATATAAATCTCCTTATTAAAATTATTAGACCGCTTAAGAATATCCCCGGCATTTAAAATTGCTTTTTGAAAGTTTCCTCTTTTATCACTGCTTTTAGTTTGTTCAATCTTCTTTTTTAACTCTTCAACATTTGAAGTGCTAAAAATATTATCAGGATTATCATCACTGACAAAAATAATTGCGGCATCATCGCCTTGCTGAAGCAGGTTTGCAAGTTTTAACGCCGCTGTTTTTACTTGATTTAATAAAGAGCCCTTTTCATCTACCGCAGACATACTTATTGTATTGTCAATAATAAAAACGACGGAAGTTTTTGCAGCGGAGGTTGTGCCGCCGATAGCAACCCCCTTTAAAGTCGGTCTTGAAAAAGCCATAACCAATAAAAGTATGATCAGTACACGCAGAGCTAAGAGAAGCCATTGTTTTATTTTAATTCTTCGAAGCTTGCTTTTCTGAAGTTCTTTAAGAAATGCAAGTGTACTGAATTCTATTTTTTGTAATTTTTTCAGATTCAATAAATGAATGATTACAGGAATAGAAGCCGCTGCAAGTCCAAATAAAAAAGCAGGATTAAGAAATTCCATTATATTATTAACATATTTTTGATAAAATAAAATTAAGAATTATTGATGATAAAACTACTTGTAATAATTCTGGCTAAAGAGATCTTCCAACCCTTGTTATAAAACATTCAAGGTTTTTAGAAATAACTTTAGATGAATGACTCATACATTTAAGAATATTTCCCTTGCTTTGAAGAAGTTATCATGTTATGTTTGTGTCATAACACATTAAAAATATTTATGGGCGAAGTAATAAAAAAAAGATTGAAACAGCAGAAGTTCGAGAGCTATGAACAGGAAGCAATGCTTAACCTGATCATTTCGAGCTTTTGGTTAAGATCTAAAATTGATTCAATCTGCCAGGAGTTTGAGATAACAGTCTCGCAGTATAATGTTCTCAGAATCCTTCGCGGAATTTATCCCGATGGATACCCGCGTTGTGAAATAATCAGCCGCATGCTTGAGCCATCACCTGATGTTACAAGGCTAATTGATAAATTAATTTCTGCGCGCTTTGTCGAAAGATTCAGTTCTAATGAAGATCGCAGACACTCAATTTCGCGAATTACTAAAAAAGGATTGGCTCTGTTAGATACTATGAAACCCAAAATGGATGAGTTTGAAAAATTTATTAGGAATTTAATGCCAACTGAAGAGTTCAAGAAATTATCCGAACTTTGTGAAAAAATCTACGGCGTAGATTTGTAGTTTTTTTTAATCAATTGTGTGTTATGACATACTAAATAATAATTAATAAATGAAAGGTAAACGATATGTCTCAAAACAAATTTCTGTTCTGGTTCTTTAATACTAATGAAGATAAACTTGCTGTATTCTTGCGAATTGTAGTCGGAGTTGTAATATTTCCTCACGGTGCTCAAAAGTTACTCGGCTGGTTTGGCGGCTACGGTTTTGATGGAACAATGGGATTCTTCACACAAACGTTAGGCATTCCATATCTGTTTGCGCTGCTTGCAATCATTGCTGAGTTTTTCGGCGGACTCGGTCTTATAACAGGATTGCTGACAAGACTTTCTGCTTTTGGTGTTGCGTCGGTAATGTTCGTTGCAGTAATGCTTAATCATATTCCTGTTGGCTTCTTCATGAACTGGAGCGGACAGCAGCAAGGAGAGGGTTTTGAATATCATATTCTGATGATTGCTTTGACAATTGCTGTTATAGTTAAAGGCGCAGGTTCATTTTCACTCGATAAATTCATCTTACAAAAATTTTCTAAACAATAAATTAAGGAGTTACAATGTCACTAAAAGAAAATGTTCAAGAATTAATTAAAATGATTCTCGAAGGCAGAACGATGGAAGCTTTCGAAAAATTTTATGACGAAAATGTTATAATGCAAGAAAACAATATGCCCCCAACAATTGGCAAAGAAGCTAACAGAAAAAGAGAATTAGAGGCGGTCAGCAGCATTACTGAATTTAAGAGTGCTGAAGTTAAAGCAGTTGCGATTGGAGATGATGTCACAATGCTTGAATGGTTCATGCACTTCATACATAAACAATACGGAGAAATAAAAAGCAGTCAGGTTGCAGTTCAAAGATGGAAGAACGATAAAATTATCAGCGAAAGATTTTATTACGGCAGCTAAACTGTTAAAGGGGATCGTAAATGATTCCCTTTTTATTACATCAATTTTACTTCAATAGTAACATCTTCTTCATTGAAATATAATCTCCGGATTGTAAGCGGTACAAATACACTCCGCTTGCAAAGTTGCTTGCATTAAAATCAACTTCATAATAACCAGGTTCTTTTTGCTCGTTAGTTAAAGTCGTTACTTCGTTGCCAAGAATGTCGTAAACCTTAAGTGTGACATTCTCAAAAGTCCCCTCCTTTGGAGAGGATTTAGGTGAGGCTGGAATTGTGAAGCGAATTTTTGTTGTTGGATTAAATGGGTTTGGATAATTCTGTTCTAACTTATATTCTGTTGGTGCTGCATATCTTAAAATAAATTGCCTGGTTTGAAAAACACTTTTGTTGTCTGTTAAAATAAACTCAACCGTATCTGCTTCTGTTTTACCGATGTTATAATTCACATCAAAAGTAAAAACAATATCTTTTTCTTCCCCCGGTTTTAGAGATACAACTTGTTCTTTGTTGTTCACAAATCTTATATACTCCAAAGTCCCTCCTCTGGAAGGGTTGAGAAAGCTGCTTATCTCTGCAGATTCTGTTGTGGATACATTTGAGAGTTGCAGTACTATCTGATTGTTCTTAACACCTGGTTGAACATTATAAGTATTTTGTGCCACTATCGGTATTGATAGAAGCAATATTGTTAATACTATTCTTTGTCCCATACCTTATCTCCTGTTTTATTGCATGATGACTTTTATGATCTTAATAAATCAGTATGATCGCAGTAACATTGTTTTTTCTCTTCGTGCAACTCTGTAGTACTCCGTGTAAGTACCATCATCAGCTCATTTCACGGAGAACCACTGAGATTTTTTACTGAGAGCCACAGAGTTTAATATTAAATTTGATTTAAATTAGTCTATCGCATATACAATTCGTTTTGAAAATCCAAATTTGAATTCCCTTCCCTTTTGGCTAAATTTGGCTTCGATTTTCAACAATTATGATATAAAAAAATGCGTTATCCTTATACAGAAATAGAAGCAAAATGGCAAAAGTTTTGGGAAGACAATAAAACTTACAAAACCGATTTATCTAAAACAGATAAAAAACTTTATACGCTTGTAATGTTCATTTATCCTTCAGGTGCAAAACTTCACATCGGGCATTGGTATAATTACGGACCAACAGATAGCTGGGCACGATTCAAAAAACTTCAGGGCTATAATGTTTTTGAACCGATTGGGTACG
Source organism: Ignavibacteriales bacterium (assembly GCA_016709155.1). Classification (NCBI taxonomy): domain Bacteria; kingdom Pseudomonadati; phylum Ignavibacteriota; class Ignavibacteria; order Ignavibacteriales; species Ignavibacteriales bacterium. The sequence continues at coordinate 1,187,919 of JADJEI010000001.1, forward strand.
ATGCTTTTGGTTTGCCGGCAGAAAATTATGCTATCAAAACAGGAATTCATCCACAAGACAGTACATTAAAAAATATTGAAGACATTCGCGAGCAGCTTAAGAAAATGGGCTGCATGTATGATTGGGATGCTGAGTTAATGACTTGCGCTCCTGAATATTACAAATGGAATCAGTGGATTTTTCTGCAAATGTACAAACGAGGACTAGCTTACAGAAAAAATGCTCCGGTAAACTGGTGTCCAAAAGATCAAACAGTTCTTGCAAATGAACAGGTTGTTGATGGCTGCTGCGAAAGATGCGGAACAACTGTTATCCAAAGAAATCTTTATCAATGGTTTTTTAAGATTACTGATTACGCTGATCAGCTTCTTGATGGACACAATAAAATCGATTGGCCTGATGAAACTATTTTGAAACAAAAAAACTGGATTGGCAAAAGTGAAGGTGCAGAAGTTAATTTTAAAATAGTTGATAACAATGATGATGAGATAAAAGTCTTTACAACTCGTCCGGATACATTATTCGGGGTTACTTATGTTGTGCTTGCACCGGAACATACTCTGGTTGATAAAATCACCAAGCCAGAATTTAAATCTGGAGTTGATGCGTATCGTGAATCAGCAAAAAAATTAACTGAGATTGAACGTACTTCAACAGTAAAAGAAAAAACCGGAGTCCCAACCGGAGCATTTGCAATCAATCCTGTTAACGGAGAAAAAATCCCAGTTTGGATTGCTGATTATGCACTTATCACATACGGAACAGGTTGTGTTATGGCTGTTCCTGCACACGATGAAAGAGATTTTGAGTTTGCTACCAAATTTAATCTTCCAATCCGTAAAGTAATCTTGCAGAATGGAACAAATGAAACTGATGAATTAAAATCTGCTTTTACTGAAGTTGGGACAATGGTAAATTCCGCACAGTTTAATGGAGTTCAATCGGATGAAGGTATAACGGAAGTTATAAAATATCTTGAAGAAAATAATTTTGGCAAAGCAAAAATTAATTATCGTTTACGTGATTGGTTAATTTCCGTCAGCGTTATTGGGGAACACCAATACCAATTATTCATTGTCCATCTTGTGGTGAAGTTCCGGTTGAAGAAAATGAATTGCCAATTAAGCTTCCGTACGATGTTGATTTTAAACTTGGAGGCGAATCTCCGCTTGCCAGAAATGAAAAGTATATAAATGTAAAATGTCCAAAGTGCGGAACAGATGCTAAACGCGATCCAGATACAATGGATACGTTTGTTGATTCATCGTGGTATTACTTACGTTTTCTTGATCCTAAAATTTCTACATCTGCATTTAACATAGAGCTTGCAAATAATTGGACTCCTGTTGATATGTATGTCGGTGGTAAAGAACATTCTGTAATGCATCTTCTTTATGCAAGATTTTTTCATAAATTTATACGCGATATTGGTCTTGTTAACAGCGACGAACCATTTGCAAAACTTGTACATCAAGGTGTTATCACAAAAGATGGCGCAAAGATGTCGAAGTCGCGCGGTAATGTAGTAAATCCGGATGAGTTTACTACAAAGTACGGCACTGATGTTTTCAGAATGTATTTAATGTTTATGGGTCCGTATGATCAAGGCGGTGATTGGAGTGATAAGGGAATTTCCGGTGTTGAGCGTTTTGTAATTCGCAGTTACGAGTTGTTTAATCAGTACTCGGATATTATCAAACAAGCATCCGCAAAAGATAAGTATGATATTTCTGCGTTATCAGAAAATGAGAAAAAAGTTTATCGCAAATTAAATCAAACACTAAAGAAGTTTGGTGAAGAGATTGAACATTTTAGATTTAATACAGCAATCGCTTCTTTAATGGAATTGATAAACGAACTTAAGGTTTTGGAAAATTGCAGTAAAGAAATTCAGAGTTATGTTTTGCAAAGATTTGCATCAATGCTTGCACCTGTTGCGCCGCATCTGGGGGAAGAATGCTGGCAGATTATCGGAAATGATAAATCAATCTTCCAGAATCCGGTTGTGTTTGAAGTTGATAAAGATGCATTGGTTGAAGATACTGTAAACATTGCAGTTCAGGTAAATGGGAAGTTACGTGCAACAATCTCTGCTCCAATGAACAGTGAGCAAGATTCAGTTAAACCACTTGTTTTTGCAGATGAAAAAGTAACTAAGTTTACTGATGGCAAAACAATCGTAAAAGAAATTTTCGTAAAAAATAAAATTTATAATATTGTAGTAAAATGATTTACCACTTAGACACTTAGAACACTAAGTAACACTTAGTGAATCTAAGTGAACTTAGTGTCTTAGTGGTAAAGACTTCTTGAAAGGTTTAGAATGTTAGATATAAAACTTATTCGTGAAAATCCAGACAATGTAAAGCAAGGAATTGCAAACAAGAATGAGAAGAATCGTATCGATGAACTTCTTGAGCTTGATAAACAACGCAGAGATATTATTGCTCACGCTGATGAATTGAAATCAAAACGTAATTCAGTTTCTCAGCAAGTTGGACAAATGAAAAAATCCGGACAGGATGCCACAGAAATTATTGCCGAGATGAAAAGAGTTGGTGATGAAATTGCCGAGTATGATGCAAAGTTAAGAACCATCGAAGAAGAGATTGATACAATTTTACGATTCATCCCAAATCTTCCTCACTCTTCTGTTCCGGTTGGAAAATCTGCCGAAGAAAATGTTGAAGTACGACGCTGGCTGCCAGAAGGATTTAAATTTGAACATGATTTTAAACCGATGGATCATGTTGAACTTGGAAAGAAACTTAATATCCTGGATTTTGAACGCGGTGCAAAAATAAGCGGTTCCGGTTTTCCTGTTTACAAAGGTAAAGGTGCAACACTTGAACGTTCGCTGATCAACTTTATGCTTGATTATCATTTACAGAATCATAACTACTCAGAAATTTTTCCACCGTTTCTTGTGAACAAAGAATCATTACGTGGAACAGGTCAGCTTCCAAAGATGGAAGAAGATATGTACACGATTGAAAAAGATGGATTGTATGCAATTCCAACTGCGGAAGTGCCGATTACAAATATTCATCGTGATGAAATTCTTAATGAAAAAGATTTGCCAATAAAATATGTCGGCTACTCAGCTTGTTTTAGAAGAGAAGCCGGATCTTACGGAAAAGACTCAAAGGGATTTTTACGTGTACATCAATTCAACAAAGTTGAAATGGTAAAATTCGTAAAACCGGAAACTTCTTATGACGAGCTTGAATTATTGGTTAAGGATGCTGAAGATATTTTACAAGCGTTAAATATTCCTTACAGAATTTTAATGTTGTGCTCCGGTGATTTAAGTTTTTCAGCAGCAAAATGTTATGATATTGAAACATGGTCGCCTGCAGAAAACAAATGGTTAGAAGCATCATCGTGCAGCAACTTTGAAGATTTTCAAGCTCGGCGTGCAAGCATTCGTTTTAGAAACGAACAAACTAAAAAACCTGAGTTCGTTCACACGCTTAATGGCAGCGGTTTAGCAACAAGCAGATTGATGGTTTCTCTTTTGGAAACTTATCAAACTCCTGAAGGAAAAATTGTTGTACCAAAAGTTTTGCATAAATACACCGGGTTTAATGTTATTGATTAGATTAAATGAGTAAAAAATCATTATTACAAGACAAGAACTATCAGAACTTTGTTAGTGAAATCAAGGCAAGGATTCGACTTGCCCGCATAAAAGCTTCCAGATCAATTAACAAAGAATTGATATTTTTATACTGGGATATCGGTGAAGCGATAATCAATAAGCAATTGCTTCACAAATGGGGCGACTCGATTGTAGAAACTCTTTCAAAAGATTTACAAAACGCCTACCCTGATGTAAATGGATTTTCATCTCGTAATTTATGGGACATGAAAAGACTTGTTGAAAATTACTCTGACAATGAATTACTGCAACAAGCTGTCGCACAATTACCATTCGTAAAAAAGAAAAAACTTAGCAATAACTTTATGCTACAGGCTGTCGCAGAAATTCCCTGGGGACACAATCTTCTTATACTTGGTAAAATAAAAAGTTTAAATGAAAGACTATTTTATATTACTGCATCTGCTAAGTTTGGATGGAGTAGAAATGTTTTACTTAATCAAATCAAAGGCGATGTTTACAGGCGTTTAATTAGAGAGAAAAAATTAAATAATTTTTTAAAAATATTACCTGCCGATTTTGCTTCACTTGCTGAAGAATCTTTAAAGAGCTCATATAACCTTGAGTTTCTTGGAATAGAAAAGCAAGTTAAAGAAAGAGAACTGGAGAATTTATTAATCAATCATCTCCGCGATTTTATTCTTGAACTGGGGTATGGTTTTTCATTTATAGGACAGCAGTATAAAATATCTGCAAGTAACAAAGATTATTTCATTGATCTTTTATTTTATCATCGTTTCTTAAAAGCACTAGTAGCAATTGATTTAAAGATCGGAGAATTTGAGCCAGAACACGCTGGCAAAATGGATTTTTATTTAAACTTGCTAAATAAAAAAGAAAAAGCAGAAGATGATAATCCATCTATTGGCCTAATTTTATGTGCTGAGAAGGATGATCTGGTGGTTGAGTATTCATTAATGTCCAAGTCTAATCCCATCGGTATTGCTGAATATTCTTTCACTAAAAGTTGCCCAAAAATCTCAAAGGTAAAATTCCATCAGGAAGTGATTTCAAAGAAGCTTTAACTTTAATTAGATCTAAAAATTTTTAATATATCACCTCCAATTGTTTTTTAATGAAAAACCTTTTAACGCTAAAAAAATATTTTATTAGATATAAAACCAAATTGTTTTGGGGAATGCTTTTCATTCTTATCTCTAATGCTGGCACAGTTTATTTGCCAATCTTATTGAAAGATGCTATAAATGATTTACGTAATAATGTAAGCAATCAACAATTACTAAAGTACGCGCTTTTAATTGTTGGTACTTCAATCGTTGCGGGAATTTTCAGATACTTAATACGTCAGACAATCATCGTAGTATCACGAGAAATTGAGTATGATTTGCGTGGTGATTTTTGGGCACACATTCAAAAACTTCCACTGAGATATTTCCAGAATAACTCAACGGGCAATATAATGTCTCACGCCACCAATGATATTAATGCAGTCAGAATGTTTATTGGTCCCGCTGTTATGTATTCCATAGATACGATAATAAGATTGATTATTGTTGTCGCGATAATGGTTTCAATAAATTTTTCGCTCACGATTTATTCGCTGCTGCCTCTACCTATTTTATCTTATGGAGTTTATAGAATTGGAAAATTGATTCACGAGAAGTACACAAGGATTCAGGAAAATTTTTCTGAGTTAACCACACGAGCACAAGAAAATTTTTCAGGGATTCGTATCATCAAATCTTATGTGCGTGAAGAGAACGAAATAAAAAGATGGAATGAACTTAGTAAAGAATATCTTCGCAAGAATATGAATCTCGTTCGAATCCAGGCTTTAATTATGCCGATACTTTATATGATAACCGGCATCTCCATCATTGTTGTTATCTGGATCGGCGGGGGAAAAGTTATTAGCGGAGAAATGAATCTCGGTGATATTACTGCCTTTATAATTTACCTCGGAATTCTAATTTGGCCCGTAATTGCATTTGGCTGGGTGATGAATATTATTCAGCAGGGCGAAGCAAGTATGAAAAGATTAAACAAGATTTTAAATGAACCTTATGAGATTCAGGATCTATTATCAGCAGATATTACTGTAAAAGATTTAAAAGGTGAAATTGAATTTAGAAATGTTTCATTCAAATATTCAGAAGCACTGCCTGATATATTAAAAAACATTTATCTTAAAATTCCTGTTGGTTCAACACTGGCAATTGTTGGACATACAGGCTCGGGTAAAACAAGTTTGATTAATTTAATTCCAAGATTGTATGATGTTACTTCAGGAAATATTTTTATTGATGGTAAGGATATTAGGAATATTCCGCTCGATGTTCTAAGAACTAATGTTGCAGTTGTTCAGCAGGAGTCATTTTTATTCTCAGATTCAGTTTATGGAAATATTGCCTATGGATTAAGAGAAGTTGATAAACAAAAAGTTGAAGAAGTTTCTCGCATTGCAAACTTTAATAAAGATGTCGAATCCTTTCCCAAAGGTTATGAAACAATTGTTGGTGAAAGAGGAATAACATTTTCAGGCGGACAAAAACAAAGAGCATCACTTGCGCGTGCACTTGCTGTCGATCCCAAAATATTAATTCTTGATGATTCATTCTCTGCAGTTGATACACACACAGAAGAAGAAATTTTAAAAAACCTAAAAGAGTTTATGAAAGACAGAACAAGTATAATTATCAGCCATAGAATTTCTACTGTTAAAGATGCTGATAATATTGTTGTCCTTGCAGATGGAAAAATAGTTGAGCAAGGCACGCATGATGAGCTTGTTGAGTTAAATGGCCTTTATGCAGATTTGCATTACAAGCAATTATTGGAAAAAGAACTTGAAGAATTAAATTAATGAGCGATAATAAACACGACGACGAAATATTAGGTAAAGCATACGACTCCAAGTTGATGAAGCGGCTTCTTACTTATATTAAGCCATACAAGAAGTATGTTATCATAGCAATATTGTTAAACATTTTTGTTGCCTCTCTTGGTCCGCTTCGTCCTTATCTTACCAAAGTTGCAATTGATGATTACATTGTTCACTCAAACTATCGCGGTTTGATAATAATCGCATTATTACTTTTTGCTTCCCTCATTCTACAAGCTGTTGTACAATATTTTTTAACTTACTACACACAATATCTCGGACAAAGAACCTTATATGATATCCGCACACAAATTTTTGAACACACACAAAAACTTGCGCTAGAATTTTTCGATCGCACACCGATTGGCAGAATTGTTACGCGCGCTACAAATGATGTGGAATCACTCAGCGAATTGTTTTCGTCCGGAATTGTAATGGTGTTTAGTGATGTATTTATAATACTGTGGATACTCGGCTTTATGTTCTTTATGGATATTCCTCTTTCCTTCGTTACACTTTCTGTACTTCCTGTTTTAATCTACGGAACGTTTCTATTTAGGAAAAAAGTTAGAGAAAGTTATCGTGATGTTCGCTTTCATCTTGCAAGATTAAATTCTTATATGCAGGAACACGTAACCGGAATGAGCGTAGTTCAGATTTTTAGAAAAGAAGCCGATGAGTTCAAAAAGTTTTCCGAGATAAATGCAGATCATTGTGAAGCAAATATTAAATCTATTTTTTATTATGCAATATTCTTTCCGAGTGTTGAGTTACTTAGCTCAATTGCAATTGCATTAATCGTTTGGTACGGCGGCGGAGAAGTAATCCAAAGTACCTTAACAATCGGCGTGCTGTTTGCGTTCATTCAATATACTGAAATGTTCTTCCGTCCCATTCGTGATCTTTCTGAAAAGTATAACATACTTCAAACTTCAATGGCTTCGTCGGAAAGAATTTTTAAACTGCTGGATAATCAAACATTTATAAAAAATCCCGGGGACGCCGTAAAGCTTAATGGAGTGTCGGGTAAAATTGAATTCAAAGATGTTTGGTTTGCGTATGATGATGAAAATTATGTTTTGAAAAATATCAACTTTAATATTAATCCCGGCGAAACAGTTGCAATAGTTGGTCACACGGGTGCAGGCAAATCTACTTTGATAAATGTTCTAACAAGATTTTACGACATAAACAAAGGTGCTGTTTTATTGGACGGAATTGATATTCGTAATGTTGATAAGCGTGATTTAAGAAAATATATTTCGATTGTTCTGCAGGATGTTTTTCTTTTTTCAGGAACCGTTGAATCAAATATTAATATGGATAACGATCAAATAAGTATGGATAAGATAATTGCCGCAGCAAAAACCGTCGGTGCAGATAAATTTATTTCCAATCTTCCTAATCAATACGATGAGGAAGTAAAAGAACGCGGTGCAACTTTAAGCGTGGGGCAAAAACAATTAATTTCTTTTGCCCGTGCTTTAGCTTATGATCCAAAAATCTTAATTTTGGATGAAGCAACTTCAAGCATTGATACAGAAACCGAGCAGTTGATTCAAACTGCAATTGAAAAACTTTTAGTTGGAAGAACAGCTATCGTAATAGCTCATCGTCTTTCAACAATACAAAATGCTGATAAAATAATTGTAATGCATAAAGGTGAAATAAGAGAAATTGGTAATCATCAGGAGCTGCTTGCAAAGCGCGGCATTTATTACAAGCTGTATCAACTGCAGTATAAAGATCAGGAAAATATTAAAGCGTCATAAATTCAAATAAATAAAGGAAAGCACAAATGCCTACAGTAAAATTCATGACTCTCGCCCGTCATATCATCGAAGGAGAAAGAATGCACCCCGAGGCAACCGGTGAACTTTCAGACCTTCTGCACGATCTATCTCTGGCTGCAAAAGTAATTTCGCTCGAAGTCAACAAAGCAGGTTTAATAGATATTATTGGCTTCACAGGCAGCGAAAATGTCCATGGAGAGAAAGTAAAAAAATTGGATATACTCGCTCACGAAATGCTTGTCAAAGCGATGGATCATGGAGGTCATCTTTGTGCAATGGCTTCGGAAGAGGAGGAGGATATTATTCACATACCCGATCAGTTTAATGTTGGCAAATACGTTCTTCTGTTTGATCCGCTTGACGGCTCATCAAATATTGATGCGAATATTAATATCGGAACTATTTTTTCTATATTCAAAAGAAAGAGTCCTGAAGGCACACGCGGTACACTTGCAGATTGTTTGCAGAGAGGTGTAGATCAGGTTGCTGCAGGGTATGTTGTTTATGGATCAAGTACAATGCTGGTGTACTCTACCGGTCATGGCGTGCATGGATTTACGCTTGACCCCTCCTTCGGCGAATTTATTCTCTCACACGAAGACATAAAAATTCCTGAGAAAGGAAAAATCTACAGCATCAACGAAGGTAATTATTTGTACTGGCATCCCGGTCTAAAAAAATACATTAAATATTTACAGCGCGAAGATAAAGAAACAAACAGACCATACTCCGGTCGTTACATCGGTTCGATGGTTGCTGATATTCATCGCACATTACTTTACGGCGGAATATTTATGTACCCCTCCGATTCAAGAAGTCCCAATGGCAAATTAAGATTGATGTATGAATGCAACCCGATGGCTTATTTAGTTGAAGCAGCAGGTGGACGGGCAATCAACGGCAAACAAAGAATTTTAGAAGTACAGCCATCAAGCCTTCACCAACGAGTACCGATTTATATCGGCAGTCCTTATGATGTAACTGTAGTTGAAGATTTCTTGAAGAAAGAAGAACTTGGTAAATAGAAACTTCTTAAAAATTCTCTGTGTCTCTCCGTGTTATGGATTAGGAATAGTGACACAGAGTTCCACAGAGAAGACACAGAGGAATTAGAATTTTTCAGAATTTTTTTTAGTTTAATGCCGAGCGTTGTTTTTATGTTGAGGATTCAAAGCTTTATAAGTGTGTTAGGGGAATAAATAATTGAATTTCCATCTTACTATATAAACCGTTGAAACGGTTATTATTTTTTTGTTTATCAGGTTCTCAACGGGATTAATCCCGTTGAGAATCTGACCGTTTTATTTTGAAAACCGTTTTAACGGTTTCAAGAACTATTACATCAAATGCGTCAGCCAACTGACAATTTTCGTGCGCTTTGTTCAGAATCTGGATTTCTGTTTGAGGGAACCCGGGTAAGTAGTTTTTTCTATAACGTACACAGTTCGAAAATCTGATATTATTCAGGTAATTGCGGCAGGTAAATTTTGAATTTTTAAGGCTGATAAGTAGAATTTTTGCACTCTGGTTCAATATCCAAACGAGGCATTTGGATATGCAAGCGAGGCGTTCAGATAATGAAGTTGATTTTTGGTGATTCAAATGTGGCATTTGGATATCCAAATGTGGCGTTTGAATATCCAAATGAGGCTCTTGGATGTTCATTTTGAGTTTAGATCATTCAAGTATGCCATTTCAATATCCAAATGAGGCATTTGGATATGCATGCGGGTCACCAAAAAGCCTAAAAGGGCTTAAAATAGTCAGTTTTCGAAGGTTTTTAAATTTTATAGGCTGTTTTTAATGCAAATAATGAGGTTTTTTTAACTGTAATTCTTCATCAAATCATTAAATAAAAGGAGACAATAAAATGTCACGAAAACGAGTCTTTTATCCAACCTTGTTAGGGAGTGTTGTTCCCTACCTCCAGAATTTCAAGGACAAATTGACTGCAGGACTTGCTGCCAAGTATAGCAGTACACCTGCATTCCAAACACAACTTGGAACCTGGATTACTGATTCCACTGCGGCAATCAACAAAGCCGTTGCTGATGCAGAAACAGCCCAGCAAAGCACCACCCTTCAAAATGAACTTCTGTTCACAGTAAAGGATGGTCTGCTTAAAGAGATCAGACGCATTCAGGATCATACAGCATTTGATGAAGCAGATGCGCAAGCGCTTGGTTTCCGGGTTGATAAACCCCCCGTTGACTATAACACAGCTAAACCGGTTATTACCGGGGTAACTGTTCTCAGTGACCAGGTTATTATTGACTGGATTAAAAAACATATGGATGGGGTAATTATCTTCGCCAGTTATGACGGAGTGACTTACACCGAGTTGGGACGCGACACCCGCTCTCCCTTTGAGGACAAGCGTAAAAACGTTGTGCCCGGTAAACCCGAAACCCGTTATTACAAACTCAGATACTTGAAAGGCGATCTCCCTGTTGGGCTTGAGAGCGATGTAATAAGAGTGGTTGCCCTGATAGACTAAAATGTATATCGTTCGCTGTTAATGTTCCAAGGGGCTGTTGTATAAGTTGAATAAATAAAAAAAAACAATAAGAAGAATTACGGTTAATCAATCAGCTTGTGCAGCAGCCCTGATATTTTATTTGCGGGATGATTCGCCTAATAAAATAAAATTTATTGCTTTTGATATTGCCATTCATAAAAAAATGATTTATGTTTAACAAAGGTTAAAGGTGAACCATTTAACTTAAAATAAATAAATTTATAAATTATTTTCCGTGAGGTTCAATTATGGGAACTACTTTTTCCAACCTGTGCAAACAGTTTATTTCTGTTTCGGTTTTTTTATTTCTTTTTTCTTCTATTGGTTTCTCTCAATTTTTTGTTGATCAGGATAAGATTGATCTGGCGCGACAGCAAAATGTAAAAGGATATTGGGCAAAACCAGAGGACACAAAAGGCAAAAATGTTTATCTCGAAAGCTTTCATAAAGCTGGTTATTCATCAGATATCAAAATCGGTTTTGATAAGCTGGAATATAAAAGCGATGATTCGATAATAGTAACCTTAAAAAGAGGATATGAAAATGAAACCGATAGCGAGTATGTAAGTATTTCAGGTTGTCAAGAATTATTTTCCAGCCAAATAAAAATCAAGAGATATGAAAGTGGTACTTATGGATTATATCTAAAGAAAGGGAAGCGAATTGATATTATTATTAAACACAAGGATAGAAAATTTGTCAGACTAGCTTTTGGCTTGGGAGGAATTTTCGGTTCAAGTGAAGGTAGAGCTTATATCATTGTTTTTCAAGATAAGTACCAAGAAGGAGAAATTGAGGGTTTTGAAGGAACACCTGATAATACTTTAACCCCTGTTGAAGTACAAAAATATATGCAAATAGAAGCTCAAACTATACAAGTAAAGTCACCTGATATAGAAAACTCAATAAACTCATTTTCATATTTACAGCGGAATGTTAAAGCAAGAACCGAGAATAGCCCTATTATCGGACATCAGATTTCTAAAGGTAACCAATAAACAGAATAGAAAATATAATAATGAAATACATGTTATTATTACTAATAGTTTTTCTTTGCCAGAATTGTACAAGTATTGAATTAAATAGTTTTGGGAAGAAGGAAACGGGGGGATTATTAATTGCATATGATGATATTAATTCTACTACTCTTGTGCTATTAGAAAAAGAATTAATTATTGAACCATTTAATGAGCGAATAGCTTTTGTTAATAATTTGGACCTAGGATTATACACACTATCTGCTGAATTAAATAATACTAATATTATTGTTGAAAGTATCAATGTAGTCAATGATTCTATAACAATTTTACCATTAGAATATTTTATTGCGTTAAGAAAGGATACAATATCTTGGATAAAACATTCTTTCACTTTTCATTCAAAAATTAAAGATTATGGGCTAAGCCCAAACTGCAGTATAGCGGGTAAAGTAATTGATGGAACAAGTAACAAACCAATAAATCAGGCCTTTGTTTTTTTAAAAGAATTTCCTTGGTGGAGTGATAACACCGATGAAAAAGGTGATTTTTGTATAAATAACATATTACCTGGATTTTTTACAGCTGTTTGCATTTCACAAAATTATCATAAAGATAAAGTTATCAATATTCAATTATGCCTAGATTCTGTAAGCCGAGTGGAATTTTACCTTACTCCTTCTCTAATTCCTGAAGAACCACTTAATAGAATTTGGTCGAAAAATTTTATTCCTGGAACGTGCAAATAAATCCATAAATCAATAAAACTATCTCTTAATACTCTCGAGTTCAGTTTTTATCTTACCGGCGAGTTCTGTTTCGCTAATACCTTTAAGCGTAAGTTTACAGTTTTTAACAATCGTGAGCGGGGGGTCGCCTTCTCCCGTCATATATTTAAATAGATTGTAGCCCAGCCTATTGCGGTCATTTGCAATAGGAAGAAACTCAGCAAAGCTTTCAGTTATGGTATAAACTTTTTTCTCTAAGGAATCACTTGAAAAATGTTTTGTGTTTGGGGGAGGAAGTGTCGTCATAATTTCTCTTTTTTTTATTTCAAACTTAAAATAACCTCAAGTAATCTCCAATTAAACAATGAAAGTAGTTCCGTTCTTTCATAAATTTAAAATAAAAATTTTAAGAATATTGATCCCCGAAAAATTAAATAAGGTTCTTATAATCAGATTAAGTTCATTTGGCGATGTACTGCTTACGACCCCTTTGATCAGAGTGCTAAGAGAATATGATAAAGATGCTAAAATAGATTTTATAGTGCGTAAACAATATTACGATTTACTGAAGCTGAATCCTGCTATAAATAAAATTTTAGTTTATGAAAACGATAAAAAGAAAATTGCAGCACTTCGAGCAAGTTTACTTCGTAACAAATATGATCTGGTTATTGATCTTCAAAATAACTTGCGCAGCCGGTTACTATTAAGAGGGATACAATTGATAATCTTTAGATTTAATAAGCATTCAATCAGGAAATTCTTATTAGTTAAATTCAAAATAAATTTACTTAAAAACCTGCCTCCGATTCCAGAAAGATATATTCAAACAGTTTCCGGTTTGGCTTCTGACAAGGAGGGGTTAGAATTTTACACCGACAAAGTTCATAGTGATGGACTATTGAACAAAACTAATCTTATTGGACTTTGCCCAGGTTCACGGCATTTCACAAAAATGTGGGGTAAAGAAAATTTTATCACACTCGGAAATATTCTGACTGAGAATGGGTTTTCTGTTGTGCTGTTCGGCGGTAAGGATGATATGAGTATCTGTTCTGAAATCTCCTCGAAAATTAGCGGATCAATTAATTTATGTAATGATAATGATGCTCTTCAAACTGCTGCAGATATGAAAATGTGTAAAGCAATTGTATGCAATGATTCCGGGCTGATGCATCTTGCCTCAGCGGTCAAAGTGCCAGCCGCAGTTATACTTGGTTCGACAGTAAAGGAGTTCGGATTTACGCCGTACATAAACAAAAATATAATTATAGAAAACAATTCATTAAGTTGCAGACCGTGTTCACATATTGGTAAAGATCATTGTCCCAAAGGGCATTTCAAATGTATGAGTGATATTTCACCCGAATTTGTTTTCGAAAACATAACTGAGCTATTAACGCATTTATGAAAACCGTCTGGCAATTTTTATATAATTTTATAGTTATACCTCATCTTTATGCCGCGCTGCGTTTGTTAGGGTTTTTTAACAGTAAAACCCAACGGGGGATAAATGGACGCAAAAGAGTTTTTGAAAATATAATCATTACTGCCCTACGATTAGACAAATCAAGACCTGTAATCTGGTTTCATTCATCTTCGCTGGGGGAATTTGAACAGGCAAAACCTATTATTCAAAAGTTGAAAAAGGAAAAGGAAGTTAATCTAATAGTCACTTTTTTTTCACCTTCAGGTTATGAGAATTCACTTAAATATCCGTATGCCGACATTGTAAGCTACATTCCATTTGATACAGCACATAATGCGAAAACATTTATACATATTGTAAGACCCGCAATCGCTATAATGATGCGATATGATATTTGGCCAAATCATATCTGGACAATGATAAAGGAGGGTGTCCCTGTATTTATTGTTGATGCAACAATGCGTTCAGATTCAACCAGACTTTTACCAATAATAAAAAATTTTCACAAATATTTATTTAAAGATTTGGACAGGATACTAACTGTTGCTGAAGATGATTTGCAAAATTTTAAGAAATTTGGCTGTACCGAAAAGCAGCTGCGCGTTGTTGGCGATACACGATTCGACAGGGTTTATCAGCAAAGCCTCGTTGCTAAAGAAAAAAGTCTGCTGAATGAAAATCTTTACGAGGGCAAAAAAGTTATAGTGGCAGGAAGCACATGGGAACAGGATGAAGAAATAATTTTACCGGTATTTCAAGCGCTGGCAAAATATGAAAAGAATATTTTATTTATCATTGCACCGCACGAGCCTACTTTAATTCATCTTGAAAATATTGAGAATGAATTTGCGGGTAAAGTTTCCACGATCAGATTTTCATATTTGAATAATTACAACAACGAACAAATTATTCTTGTTGATTCTATTGGAATATTACTATCGCTTTATTCCTACGCAGATGTTGCATTTGTTGGCGGAGGCTTTAAAAATAGTATTCATAACGTACTCGAAGCCGCTGTTTATGGTATCCCTGTAATATTTGGTCCTAAAATAGAAAACTCGAAAGAAGCCCGCGATCTTATTACTAATGGCGGCGGTATCTTAGTAAAGAACAAACAAGTGATGTATAGAAATCTTCGAACTTTGTTAAACGATGACGAATCCCGGAATCAAAAGGGAAAAGCAGCGCTTGATTATGTTAAAAGAAATGTGAGTGCAACTTCAAAAATTCTTGAAGAAATTTATAAGTACATTTAAAGATATTTTTCCTTTAAAATATCAATATGATGTTTTTCATGACCGGCGATAATAAATAAAAGTGCAAGCACCGAAACTTCTTTCTCTGCCGCAATACCTTTCCGGCTTAATACTTCTTCATCAAAACTTTTAAATAGAAGCATGTTCGTTTCACGAATCAATCTAAACTCGTAGTTCAGATCGAACAATTCCCGCTCATTAAATTTCCCCTCCCTTACATAATCATCCTGCTCCATGCTCGGCAACGGTTTTTTTTCATTGCGCGCAATACAGAGCGCACGATATGCCATTATTCTTTCAACATCCATCAGGTGACCAATAACTTGCTTGACTGTCCACTTGCCTTCAGCGTAAGCATATCTGCCTTTCCATTCTGGAAATGAATTTAGTATCTGCTGTGTTTTAATGGATTGTTCATTCAAGAGATGAAGAATATTTTCACCCTCAATAAGGTCAATATATCTCGAATAGTAAGGCGCATAATCATTAGCCGAAGGACGCATAGCAAAACTCCTTTTATTGCATTGGCAAATTTGATTTTCTGAACTACAATAAAATAATAAATCTAATTTGTATTATCAGTGTAATTTCTTATTTATCTGAAAAAATTTTTAAGCCGATTATTCCTGCAACTATTAGGAAAATAAAAAATACTCTTATTGTTTCTTTTGATTCTCCGAATAAAATGATTCCAAGTATTGCTGTACCGGCTGCACCAATCCCTGTCCAAACAGCATAAGCTGTGCCCACAGGTAAGACTTTTATACAGATCGCAAGTAATCCCATACTTATTATCATACAAACAATTGTAAAAATACTTGGAGTAAGCTTCGTAAATCCTTCGGAGTATTTTAACCCTATAGCCCAAGCGACCTCAAAACAGCCTGCAATAAAAAGCAATAACCATGCATAAAATGGAGTGAGATGTTGAAGTAAAGAAGTAATTGTTCTGGTCAAAGTTTATTCTTCAAAATTAATTTTAGTAATTCTTAATGGTGTTCCCGGCAGCCTTTGATTTGCAGGGACCTCTCCAATGATTCCGCTGAAAATAATTCGACAGCCGTCAATTTTAAATTGATCGGGAATTGAATCCGGGAGAAATCTAATATCAGTCAATGAATCGGGAACGACTACAAATAAAGCCGGTTCTTTTATTAATAATTTTACTGTGCCGCTGTGATTCATAATGTTTTTCACATCTTGAGAGTTGATTTTACTAATGATGATAAATAATAAGAAGAATATTATTAGACCGTATTTGAAATTACTTTTCATTTTTTAATTAGATTTTAAAGTTGGAGGAATAATTTCATTCCAACTTCTATAATATGATAAAATTCATAAGCATAACATATATCGGAAATATTTTTTAGTACGAATTATTTCAGCACTAACTAAAACGATGGAACTCTAAATTCAACTCCTGCTGAAATTGGATACAAGTTATTATTCTGATTAAATAAATCCAGATAACCTGCCATAATATTCAGCCCCAGTCCTTCAATTAAGTTCAAAGAGAACCCGAGAGAAACATTAAACATTAATCCGGAAATAGATTTTCCGGTTTCTTCATCTCTCGACTAATAAATAAAAACATTCTGCATATCATAAACATCCATCCAAACCGAACCTTTATTGAGCGAATATCCACCAAATACAATTGCAAATATTGGTGAGATAAATGCATCTCCTCGCTTAAGGCTCGCTCCGAGTGTAAGAGTAACCATTTTAGTTTTTTCTCCCGTGTAAATTGCATGGTCTTCTGGAATAATCAATAGCCCCAAGCCTCTTCCGGAATATTGAAACTCAGAATAACCGAAAAATAAATTAGTTGCTATATGAGCAGTTAGTGAATACTTTGCACTTATTTCCCCCCCCACTCCATCGTTCCAATAAGACAAATCTTTAGATAAATCTAATAATGTTTTAACGCCCTTCAGTTCTATGCTGAAATTATTCTGAGCAAAAATAAAAGGGGTAATAAAAATAAACAATAGAACAGCTATAATAGATTTCATATAAACTCCGTAAATCTTAGTCAAACGTAAACAACAGAAATCAAAATGTCAAGCTATTACATTTAGATATTTAATATAGGCTTCAAATATTTACCTGTCCAGGATTTTTCATTCAATGCTATTTCCTCAGGAGTTCCGGTTGCAACAATCTCCCCGCCTTTTTCCCCAGCTTCGGGTCCGAGGTCAATTATATAATCAGCACATTTTATTACATCAAGATTGTGTTCGATTATCACAACTGAATTGCCGCGTTCGATTAGCAGATTAAAACAGTTCAGCAATTTTGAAATGTCGTCAAAGTGAAGTCCCGTGGTTGGCTCATCAAAAATAAAAAGAATGTGTCTGAGATCTTTCTGAGCCGCAAGGTAGGAGGCAAGTTTTATTCGCTGAGCTTCACCGCCCGACACAGTATTGGATGGCTGCCCGAGTTTGATATATCCCAACCCAACATCGGCGAGAACTTGAAGGTACTTTGTAACTTTAACATCACCATCAAAATAAATGAGTGCTTCATCAACTGTCATTTCTAATACGTCAACAAGATTTTTGCCGCGGTAAGTTACATCGCGAATTTCCTTTTTGAAGCGTGTCCCGCCGCAGTCATCGCATTGAAGATAAAGGTCGGCAAGAAACTGCATTTCGACTTTGATGAATCCATCCCCCTCGCATGTTTCGCATCTGCCGCCGGGAACGTTAAAGGAAAAATATCCCGGTTTATAACCTCGTGATTTGGATTGATGTGTTGATGCAAAAATATCCCTGATATGCTCGAATGCTTTTACATAGCTGATAGGATTAGAGCGCGGCGATTTTCCGATTGGCGATTGGTCCACGATTACAAGTTCATCAATATACTGCCCGCCTTTGATTTCCTCGCACTTTCCAACATTGGAGGGGGCATAGCCACGCATCTTAGCCAGTCCTGCGTATAGTACATCGTGGATTAGAGTACTTTTTCCCGAACCGCTCACACCTGTCACAACTACAAATTTATTTAGAGGGATATCAACATTAATATTTTTTAAATTGTTTTCGGAAGCACTTGTTATCCTAATCTCTTTTTTCTCATTTGTTCTTCTTGTTGATGGAACAGGAATTACCATCTTCCCCGATAAATATTTGCCGGTCAGGGATTTTTCGTTTTTTACTATTTCTTCAAAAGTACCCAGAGCAATTATCTCGCCTCCGTTTACACCCGCCTTTGGTCCCATATCCACAATCAGATCGGCATGCTTCATCATATCGGGATCGTGTTCCACTACAAGAACTGTGTTGCCTAAATCTCTTAATTTTTTCAAAATATTAATTAGTCGTAAGTTATCGCGCGGGTGAAGACCGATACTGGGTTCATCTAATACATAAAGCGCTCCTACTAATGATGAACCAAGTGAAGTTGCAAGATTTATTCTCTGCGTCTCTCCTCCTGAAAGTGTGCTGCTTAATCTATCTAATGTTAGATAACCAATCCCAACATTACTTAAAAACGTTAAACGTTTAATTATCTCCTGAAGCAATCTATCACCAACAACTCGATCATAGTCATTCAGTTTAAGCTGAGTAAAAAATAATAGTGCTTGATCGATAGGAATTTTAATAATATCATGAATTGATTTCCCATCTATTTTCACTTGCAAAGCTTCTCTTCGTAAACGTGAACCTTTGCAAGCCGAGCAAGTTGTGTAGCCGCGATATCGGCTGAGCAGCACGCGAATGTGCATCTTGTAAGTTTTAGTTTCGAGCTTTTCAAAAAATTTATCAATGCCGATATAAGTTCCAAAACCGTTGCGAATAGCGCTTACTTGTTCATCGGTTAATTCTTTAAAAGGGATACGCAATGGTATTTTGTACTGTTTTGCATTCTGAACAAGATCGCGAAGGTAGGTGCTATACTTTGGAGATTTAAATGGTGCAATGGCTCCATCAATTATACTTAGATTTGGATTGGGCACGACAAGATTCATATCAATGCCGATTGTTTTACTGAAGCCCTGACAAACCGGACACGCACCGAATGGATTATTGAAAGAAAAAAATCTCGGCTCCGGTTCTTCATATCTGATTCCACAGCACTCGTAATATTTATTAAAATCTTTTTGCTCGCCGGTTTCAGCATTTATGATCACGATTCTGTTTTCACCCTCCTTAAAAGTAACTTCAATTGAATCGGCAAGATTTTCCCTCATTTTTCCTTTTTCAACTTTAAATCTTTCAACCACAACTTTAACATCAGTTTTTTTCTTAGGAGAGATTCTCTTTTCATTCAAATCAATTAAGGAGTTATTATAGTAAACACGAAAGAATCCTCGCTTTTTTAGTAAGTCAATTTCATCTTTAATTTTATGATGTTCGTGTTCGTGAAGTGGAAAAGCTAAATAAAACTTACTGCCTTCAGTTTGTTCTTCGAGCCAGTCAGAAACGGTGGTGGTTGTATCGCGCTTAACAACACTGCCGCATTGAAAGCCAATAGTTTTGCCAATGCGTGCAAAAAGCAAGCGGAGGTAATCATAAATTTCAGTAGTTGTTCCAACAGTTGAGCGCGGATTTCGTGAGCCGGTCTTTTGTTCGATAGCCACAGCGGGACTTATTCCTTGTATCAAATCAACATCAGGTTTGTTCATTCGTTCGAGGAACTGCCGCGCATAGGCAGAGAGGCTTTCGACATACCGGCGCTGTCCTTCGGCATAAATTGTATCAAACACAAGCGAAGATTTTCCGCTGCCGCTTACGCCTGTAAAAACGATCAGCTTGTTTCTTGGAATATCGAGATCAATATTTTTAAGATTATGCTGCCGAGCACCTTTTACTATTATTCTTCGTTCTTTGGATGGAATTGATTTATCTGTCATTTCAATAAAATAATTTTGAACAGTTAATGTAATAAATTGATTTGAAATAAGTGGATGGAAAATGAAAATCTAAACCTCCGATGTTTTCTACGAATGGGTGTATTCCTCACTAAACCTTAGCTGTTTAGAGAATAAATATCGTTTCTATTCACACATTTCTTCAGTACTGAATGGCTGTTGTGAAAGTCCGGGACTAAGGTAGGGGATCCCGAGATTAAGCCCGCGAAGGATAAATATTATTGCAAGCATTGCTGCAAGGGCAGGTACGGCACGGTTGATTTTATTTCTGATCTTAAGCGAAAAATATTTTCCGAATATCGAAACTGCAAGCATAGCAGGAATTGTACCGAATCCAAAAAGGATCATAAACGAAGCCCCGGTAATTGCATCGCCCGAAGCAATTGAACCGGCTAATCCAACATAAACAAATCCGCAAGGAAGCAGTCCATTTAATAATCCAATCAAGAACATTGAGGAGAAAGATGCGTGCGAAAATAATTTTCCAATTGAATTTTTAATGGGTGATGATATTTTCCTAACGATTTCGCTTTGCGTGATCCTGGTTTTCAGACTTCGCGGAGTAAGTACAGTTATAAGTATTGCTGCGCCGAGACCAATTGATAAAAATTGTTGAAAGCCATAGATATAAAATCTGCTTCCAATAAAACCAAATACAGCGCCAAGGAAAGAATATGTAATTACCCGTCCAACGTTATATAAAACCCTTCCGGCAATAAAAGAAAGATTATTGGAAGTTGGAACGGGGAGGGCAAGAGCAATCGGTCCGCACATGCCGACACAATGGAAGCTTCCGAAAAAACCAATTGCAAGCGCCGAAAGTAATTCTACATTAAACATTATTAAATGGGTTACTGAATGATCAATGAGCTTTCAGAAAAGAATGAATCGTTATCAACACTCCATTCAACTTTGACTTTCCAAAATCCCTTGATAAGTTTTGCAGTTGATATTATCATCTGACCATTTTCATTTATTTGAACAGGCAGTTTACCATCGTACTTTGAATCGGACGGACGATAGAGAAAAACATTACCAATAATTTTCCCGGTGTTTATCGAATCGGGGAAAGTTAAAACAATTCCGGCATTTGATAATTGAATATCAACTTCCATTCTCAGTTCGTGCGTTCGGTTAAGTTTATCAATCTGCCTCTGATACTTCAATTCCTTTTCATAATAATTTTCCGTGACAAGATCAACTTTTTCGTTCATAAAAGTAAAAACTGAACCAAGTGTGATTATCATAAAAACAATAATCGTGATTAGAATTCCTGTTCCCCAGTTAAAATTAATCTTTTTCATCTTCATCAACTTTATGTTTAACAGGTCCGAGAAAAGAAGTATTGATCTCTGTTAGTAGTTTGTCATTCCCATAAACGGCTATTGTAATTGGGGTATTCATTTTCTCTAATTCGGATTTCGGCAGAACTATCATAAATTTTGCATCATCAATTTCCTGTGAACCTAAAACGATTTTATTCCCGATTAATTTTAATTCGCCGTCAATGCCTTTAAGTTTTAGATCAATTGAAGTTGGGTCAAAAGTTTTATTGACAATATTCAAATCATACAAATTGCTGATCTTATCATTCGGCTGTTCCTGGAAAAGAAGCCCCGGTGTACGCAAAACATTTATACTGAAGTTGGTGCGTGTCGCAAGCAGATAACCAATAACTGATAGCAGCACAACCAGCAAAATAGAATACCCGATCACTCTCGAAGTAAATTTTAACTTTGTACCCTTCTCAATTCCATTAAGAGAAGCGTAACGAATCAATCCTTTTGGGCGTTTAACTTTGGTCATAACGTCATCACAGGCATCAATACACGCTGTGCAATTAACACATTCCAATTGTACGCCGTTGCGAATATCAATGCCGGTGGGGCAAACATCCACGCAAAGATGGCAATCAACACAATCACCTTTTTTAGATTCTGCGTCAGTCTTTTTTATTTTACCCCTGGGTTCGCCACGTTTATAATCGTAAGCAACAACAATGGAATCCTGATCGAGAAGCACGCCTTGTAATCTTCCATAGGGGCAAACAACTGTGCAGGCTTGTTCACGGAAATAAGAAAATACAAAGTAGAATGCACCGGAAAAGAAAAGAATTGCAATAAATCCTTTAAGATTTGCTGAAGGGGGCTGCGATACTATGGAAAGCAGCTTATCCATTCCGATGACATAAGCGAGAAAAAATTGGCGATAACAAAAGAGATTGAATAAAAGATTAAGTGCTTTGTGAATTTCTTAAAAAATTTCTCTCCCGTCCAAGGTGAGGCTTTTAATTTAATCTGTTCACGAAAATCGCCTTCGATCCAATATTCAATTTTCCTGAACACCATTTCCATAAAAATAGTCTGTGGACAAACCCATCCGCAGAAAACTCTTCCAAAAACAGCAGTGAACAAAATGATAAATACAATTGTCGCAATCATCGCAAGCACGAAAATATGAAAATCGTGTGGACCGAAAGGCAGACCGAATAGGACAAAAGTTCTTTCGGGAAAATTAAAAAGAAGAAATTGCTGTCCGTTTATTTTAATAAATGGACTGCCAAATAAAAATGCCAGCAGGAAAATACTTACTAAAGTTCTTGCGTTATAAAATCTGCCGGAAGGTTTCTTAGGAAATATCCATTTTCGTTTGCCTTCTTTAGTAACCGTTGCAAGTCTGTTCCTGAATTCTTTATTTTCTTCCGAAGCTTGTAATATTTCAACTTCGGATTTTTCTTTTTCTAATTTTTGTTCCATAAAAAATCATATTCTAATTAAATTAACTTCCCGGCTGAACTGAAGTAGAATCAATTTGGGGTGAATAAAGATCACCTTGTGGTTCCTTTGGTGCAGCAGGCTTGGTTCCGTAAAGCGACATTATGTAGCTTCCCACCTCCTGCATCTGCACCGCACTCAACTGAGTCTGCCAGCTAATCATGCCTTTAGCAGGGACACCGTATTTGATGGTCTTGAATATGTTTTGGATTCCACCGCCATGTATCCAGTAATCATCAGTTAAATTAGGACCAACTAAACCACCCCCATCGGCAGCGTGGCAGGCGACACAAAAAGTTGCGAATGTTTGTTTGCCCGATGATAGTGAAGCAGCATCAGTTAATTCCGTAACTGTATTTTCAGTAATTAATGCACCACTGCGGATAAGTTCGGCTTTAATTTCATCTGCTTTTTTAACTTCAGCTTGATATTCTGCAGCCATTAGCGGGCTTGATTCGAAAACATGATAGTCTAATAAATAATAAACTGCAAAAGCAATCGTCAGATAAAACAGCCACAAATACCATGGCGGCACACTGTTATCGAGTTCTTTAATTCCGTCGAAATCATGATCAGCTAATAAAACTTCGCTTTCTTTTTCTACAGGTGTCGAGCGTGTGAGAATCTGTCTGATTTTACTCCAGGTAGAGATATATCCGGCAGGCTTGGGTTTTCCCTCCCCCATGCCAAATAAAAAGAAAGCAGCAATTATCATAAGTAAAATGCCGATTATAAATATCGCAACAAGCTGATAATAATTATCCGGTAAATCAGGATTATTAGTCTGAGCTTGTATCGGCGGTGTAATTAAGAATAAAAATAAATTAAAAAGGACTGTAAATAATTTTTTAAAGTTTGTCATTGTATCCACCATTAAAATTATTATTCTGAGGTTTAGTTGCTTCAAGAGGAAGTTCGCGCATTTTTTTCAAATAATTTTTATCAACTCTCATCGCCCAAATAGCTAATGCGACAAAGAATATAAAAAAGACCAGCAGGGAAATGATTGGGTAAATCCCCACTCCTTCGATTGAACTAAGATAATTTTCAAACATAATTACTTCTCCTCTACTTTACTGCCGATTGATTATTTGCTTTAATATCTTTGCCAAGCCTTTGCAGGTAAGCAATCAAAGCGATTATTTCTTTATCAGGTTCAGCAGGTGCGCCGGCATTTTGCAAGTCAGTGGCAATTTCTTCTGCCTGTTTAACTAAATCATCATTTGCAATATTTTCATATCCTTCCGGATAAGGAACACCAAGTGATCTCATTGCATTTATCTTTGCCGCAGTAGTGGTAGTGTTCAAAGTATTTTCGATCAGCCAGGGATAATTTGGCATAATGGATCCTGGAGACATTGAAGTGGGATTTTCCATGTGCAGGTAGTGCCACAAGTTCGGATACTTCCCTCCTTCGCGCTGCAAATCCGGTCCTGTACGTTTTGATCCCCACAAAAATGGATGATCGAAAACAAATTCACCGGCTTTTGAATATTCCCCATATCGCTCTGTTTCAGATCTGAATGGTCGAATCATTTGGGAGTGGCAGCTGTTGCATGCTTCTCTGATGTAAATATCACGCCCCTGCAGCTCAAGGGGGGTATAAGGATTTACACTTGCAATTGTTGGAATATTGGACTTGACAAGAAAAGTGGGAATAAATTCAACAAGTCCGCCAATTAGAATAACGACTAAAGCTGTTATAGTAAAATAAATTGGTTTTCCTTCAAGCCAGCGATGTCTTGTTCCTTTTTTGAAAGGATCATTGAATGGATGAAGAGCAGGAGCTTCGGCTTCTTCTTCAGCAAGAAACGATCCCTGCTTGATTGTTTTATAAACATTATATACTAATAAAACAACTCCTGTTAGGTAGAGAGTACCGCCGATAGCTCGTATAATATACATCGGAATAATCTGAAGTGTAGTTTCAAGAAAATTTGGATATTGAAGAACACCGAGATCAGTAAATTGTTTCCACATTAATGACTGGGCAATTCCTGACCAGTACATTGACGAAGCATAAAACACAATCCCAAGTACTCCAATCCAAAAATGGATGTTGGCAAGTTTCTTTGAATAAAGTTCAGTTCGCCAAAGTCTCGGGATCAACCAATACAATACTCCAAATGTTAAAAATCCATTCCAGCCTAAAGCTCCAATATGAACATGAGCAACAATGTAATCAGTATAATGTACAATGGCATTTACATTCTTAAGTGACATCATCGGACCTTCAAAGGTTGACATACCGTAAGCTGTGACCGCTACAACTAAGAATTTCAATATTGGATCTTGCCGAACCCTATCCCAAGCTCCTCTTAAAGTAAGCAGTCCGTTTATCATTCCCCCCCAGCTTGGGGCAATAAGCATTATTGAAAATACAGTGCCTAATGATTGTGCCCAATCAGGTAAAGCTGTGTATAGAAGGTGGTGGGGACCAGCCCAGATGTAGAGAAATATCAATGCCCAAAAATGAATAATGGATAACCTGTATGAATAGATTGGTCTATTGGCTGCTTTCGGCATAAAATAGTACATCAAACCCAAATAGGGAGTTGTTAAGAAAAATGCTACTGCGTTATGCCCGTACCACCACTGAACCAATGCATCTTGAACACCGGCATAAACCGGGTAGCTCTTTAAAAATGTTACCGGTAATTCAATTGAATTTGTAATATGGAGAACGGCTACTGTAACCCAGGTTGCAAGATAAAACCAAATTGCAACGTAGATATGACTTTCTCTCCTTTTAATTATAGTTCCAATCATATTTATACCAAAGACAACCCAGATTAAAGTGATAGCAATATCAATGGGCCATTCAAGCTCAGCATATTCTTTGCTTGTGGTAATTCCAAGAGGAAGTGTAATAGCTGCTGCAACTATGATTGACTGCCATCCCCAAAAATGTATCTTGCTTAGAAGTTTACTAAACATTGGTGCTTTACACAGCCGTGGCAGCGAGTAGTATATTCCCATAAAAATTGCATTGCCAACAAAAGCAAAAATGACTGCATTTGTATGGAGTGGTCTGATTCGACCGAAAGTCAAAAAAGGAATATTAAAATTAAGCGAGGGGGCAAATAGCTGCGAAGCGATCAGCAAACCCACAATCATTCCAATCACTCCCCAAAAGATCGATGCTAAAGCAAAGTTCTTTACTATTTTGTTGTCGTAATAGAACTTCTCTAACTCCATATTTTCTCCTTATTGAACTGAAAGAATATTTTTTATTAATTGATTTTATTGTCCGATTTATTTTTGTTTTTATCTTCAAAAAGCATTCTGATTGAGGGTGTATATGTGTCATCGTACTGTCCGCTTTTTACAGCCCACAAGAACAAAATCAAAAAACCTAATGCAACAAATACGCTTATTAAAATCAATACCGCTATGACCGAGATAATAAACCTCTCTTTCTTGCAATTAAATTTGTTGATAGAGTTGCAATTACTACAGCGGTAATTGAACTTAGCGGCATTAAAATCGCCGCAAGCAAAGGTGTTAGTAACCCCTGCAATGCAATGCTTAATCCAAAAAGATTGTAAGCAATTGATACAGCAAAATTAAACAAAATTATTTTAACGCTCGTTCGGCTAAACTGAATAAATTCAGATAATTTTATTAATTGACTGCCCGCAAGAATTGCATCGCAAGCGGGTGAGAAAGTATTTATATCCTCGGTTACAGCAATTCCAACGCTTGCCGCGCTTAATGCACCAGCATCATTTAATCCATCCCCCACCATTAAAACATTTCTATTTGATGAGCGTAATTTCTTAATAAATGCAAGTTTGTTTTGAGGTGAATGATTAAACATCAACTTGCTATCTGAAGCAAAATATTTTTTGAGATTTTCCCTTTCACTTTCATTATCTCCCGAAAGTAAAAACAAACTAAATTTTTTACCCAATTTTTTAAGAGTGTTTTCAATACCAGATCTGTATTGATTTTTTATTACAAAATATCCGAGCACTGCATCATTGATGGAGACATAAACTCTTGTGCTTTCTATTCCGGAAGAGTCATTTATCTGAGTTGTATCAACCTCAACAAATTTTTTAGAACCAGCTTTAACTATATTCCCGTAAATTTTCCCCGAGAGCCCGCTGCCAGTATGTTCCTCAAATTCTTGAACCTCCAAATGGCGCTCAGTATTTATTGAATCAAAAATTCTTTTGCTCAAAGGATGGGTTGAATTCCTAACCAAAGAGCGAACCATTTCTAACTGGAATTCATTCAATTGATTGCCAACAAACTTAACTTCAGATTTAGAAGTCTGTGTGATTGTTCCGGTTTTATCAAATACAATCGCATCAATTTTCGAAAGCTCTTCAACAACTTGAGCGTTCTTCAAATAAAAATTATTCCGCCCAAAAATTCTCATCGTATTGCCGAGAGTGAACGGTGTTGAAAGGGCAAGCGCACAGGGACATGCGACAATCAATACAGCAGTTAAAACATTCCAGCTTAATGCCGGGTCAATTGTGAACCAATAAGCAAATCCTGCAACTGCAATTATAAGTATCGCAATGGTAAAGTATTTGCTAATCATGTCTGATAGTGTTGCGAAATTGCTCTCAGAATTTTTAATAAAAGAGTCATTATTCCAAAGTTGAGTTAAATAACTCTGAGAAACTTCCCTGATAACTTCGAGTTCGATAGTGCCGCCAGCTTGTCTTCCACCAGCATAGATTAGTTCGCCCGAAACTTTTTTGATTGGTACAGATTCACCAGTAACGAAGCTGTAATCAATATTCCCCTCCCCATTAAAAAGTATAGCATCAGCAGGGATAATTTCATTCTTCCTGATGATTATCCGATTACCCACGCGAAGATTTGCAACTGGAATTGTTTTCTCTATGTTGTCGATTTTTATTGTCACTCCCAGTGGGAAGTATGATTTGTAACTTCTTTCAAAATTTAGTGAGTCATAAGTTTTCTGTTGAAATAATTTCCCGATTAAAAGGAAAAAAACTAACCCCGTAAGTGAGTCAAAATATCCTGCTCCATGAGTAATAAATATTTCATAAATGCTTCGAATAAATATCACTATAATTCCGACTGATATTGGGAAATCAATATTAATAACTTTTTTCTTTAAACTTCTATAAGCTGATAGAAAGTATTCTGTTGCTGAATAGAAAAAAACCGGTAGTGCTAATATTAAATTCAGGTAGGCAAAAATTTGACGATAGAAGAATTCCGATTTGTCAATTGATAAATATTCGGGAAAGCTAAGCAGCATAATATTCCCAAAACTGAAAGCTGCAACTCCAATTTTAAAATATAATTTATTACTTACAGAAGGTTTGTTGTACCCTTGCGTTGATTCTATATTCAACTGGGGCTCGTACCCAATTGAGGCTAATAGCGCAACTATATTTTTTAAACTGCTTTCATTATTAGCAAATCTTATGTTCAATTTCTTTTTTAGAAAATCAACCCTGGAATCTAATATAGCTGAGTTTATTTTAGACAAATTTTCCAGTAACCAGATACAGGAGCTGCAGTGCATCTGTGGAATACTGAATGTTACTGTGGTGATATTCTCATCCTTAAAATCAATTAATTTCGATTGAATTAAGGAATCATCAAGGTAGTCAAGTTTTCGCAGGTTTAGATCGGAAAGAGTTATCCCGGGAGATTTTTCCAAATCATAATAATTACAAAGTTTGTTTTGATCTAATAACTCATAAACCGTCTTACATCCATTGCAGCAAAAAGCTTTATCATCAATTAAGATTGAATCGTCAATGCAATGTTCTCCGCAGTGATAACAAATCAGTTCCTTTTGAATTTGTTCTGGTGCTGGCATTAAGTAAACATACTAAAAATGAGAGTTACAAAAGTTTAGCTTTGTTTTCACATAAATGAAAAATATTTGGTTAATAAATATAGCAGATTAAAAAATCCGATTTATAAAAATTTTCAAGAACACTAAAAATTTTCTGCCAATATAAAAAACGCTAAGTGATTCAATTCTCAGAAAATAGAACTTAGGTATAAAAAATCTTTGCGTGAAATTAAAAATCAGTTTTCAAAATCATTAAAACTACTGCGACCCAAGGAGATAGAGTTGCAACCGTACCCCATAAATCCCATTGTTTTGATAACTTAGAATATTCATCCCAACTAAATAGTTTTTCATTCGAACACAAAACTAAAATTTTCTTTTGCAAAGGAATTACTTTAGCCATAAAAACCACAGCAGATATGAAATACAAAATCAATGATAGAAATATCCAATCTGTTTCCAAAAAATTATAACCTGCATGTCCGGCAGCTCCAATTCCGAATACTAAAAGAAGTATAACGCCGGGCATAGTAAAATATTTATCAGCCTTTTGGATTGCTTCAAAAGTTTCAGCAATTCTTAATCTGTCCTTGCCCTGGTCAGCTCGCGATTTCCAAAAAGGAACAATTGTAATATTTCCTAAGAAAATAATTGAAGTAATAACGAGCACAAGTTTTAAAATCAGATACACCATAATTCTTCTATCTCCATTTAATAAAATAATAAACTTTAAAATAAAAAACCCCGCTTATAAAAACGGGGTTATAAAATAAATTTGGCAGCGACCTACTCTCCCGCACACCTGCGCATGTAGTACCATCGGCGTTCTGGGGCTTAACTTCTCTGTTCGGAATGGGAAGAGGTGTAACACCCAGGCTATAACCACCAAAATTTAAACTTGATTGCATTTAGCAAACTCAATAAAAAGAAAGCTGGTAGAGCGAGTCTAACAAAGCATAGATAGATCTGTATATAAAATAATTGATTAAGCCTCACGACTTATTAGTACTGCTCGGCTGAATTCCTTACGGAACTTGCACCTGCAGCCTATCAACCTCGTAATCTCCGAGGAGTCTTTAGTCCCGATAAATCGGGAGGGATACCTAATCTTGAAGCGTGCTTCGTGCTTAGATGCTTTCAGCGCTTATCACAACCGTATATAGCTACCCAGCGATGCCACTGGCGTGACAACTGGTGCACTAGAGATACGTTCACTTCGGTCCTCTCGTACTAGAAGCGACCCTTCTCAAGTATCCTTCGCCCGCATAGGATAGGGACCGAACTGTCTCACGACGTTCTGAACCCAGCTCACGTACCGCTTTAATTGGCGAACAGCCAAACCCTTGGGACCTTCTTCAGCCCCAGGATGCGATGAGCCGACATCGAGGTGCCAAACCTTACCGTCGATATGAACTCTTGGGTAAGATCAGCCTGTTATCCCCGGCGTACCTTTTATCCTTTGAGCGACGGCACTTCCATTCGCAGCCGTCGGATCACTAACTCCTGCTTTCGCACCTGCTCGACTTGTAAGTCTCGCAGTCAAGCTCCCTTTTGCGTTTACACTCGCCGCACGATTACCAACCGTGCTGAGGGAACCTTTGAGAGCCTCCGTTACATTTTAGGAGGCGACCGCCCCAGTCAAACTACCCGCCTAACACTGTTCCTGATCCTGATTCAAGGACCGAGGTTAGAATCCAAATAAAGCAAGGGTGGTATTTCACCGTTGGCTCCACCGAAACTAGCGTCCCGGCTTCAAAGCCTCCCACCTATGCTACACATACTTTACCCGAACCCAATGTTAGGGTGCAGTAAAGGTGCACGGGGTCTTTCCGTCCATATGCGGGTAACCGGCGTCTTCACCGGTACCACAATTTCACCGAGCCCGTGGTTGAGACAGTGCCCAAATCGTTACACCATTCGTGCAGGTCGGAACTTACCCGACAAGGAATTTCGCTACCTTAGGACCGTTATAGTTACGGCCGCCGTTTACTGGGGCTTCGATTCAATGCTTCTCTTGCGATAACATCTCCTCTTAACCTTCCAGCACCGGGCAGGTGTCAGTCCCTATACATCGTCTTGATTGACTTCGCAGAGACATGTGTTTTTGTTAAACAGTCGCTTGGGCCATTTTACTGTGGCCTTATTCAGCTTTGCTTGTACAGCATTACTTACTAAAGGCACCCCTTATCCCGAAGTTACGCAGTCAGTTTGCCGAGTTCCTTAACCACGGCTCACTCGAGCACCTTAGTATATTCAACTCATCTACCTGTGTCGGTTTGCGGTACGATCTGATATGCAACTCTTGTACGAAGATTTTCTCGGCAGTATGCTTACGACCAGTTTGTGTCCTAGGGACTCCCATTTGCGTCTCGGTCTTAAGAAGATACGGATTTGCCTGCATCTTCAACCTACGCGCTTAGACCACCTAATCCAACAGGCGGCTGGTCTTCACTTCTGCGTCACTCCTTACAATTCTTAGTCGCTACACACCAGGTACAGGAATATTAACCTGTTTTCCATCACCTACGCCTTTCAGCCTCGGCTTAGGGATCGACTAACCCTGAGATGACTAACATTGCTCAGGAAACCTTAGATTTTCGGTGTGCCGATTTTTCATCGGCATTATCGTTACTTATGCCAACATTTGCTTTTCTATTCGCTCCAGCATGGCTCGCACCACACCTTCAATGCAGATAGAATGTTCCTCTACCCCCCGCAAAGCGGGGTCATAACTTCGGCAAGTAGTTTAAGTCCCGTACATTGTCGACGCCGAGTCGCTAGACTAGTGAGCTATTACGCACTCTTTAAATGAATGGCTGCTTCTAAGCCAACATCCTAGTTGTCTAAGCAACTCAACATCCTTTCTCTGTTAACTACTATTTAGGGGCCTTAGTTGATGATCTGGGTTGTTTCCCTTTTGGCAATGAAGCTTATCCCCCACTGCCTGACTCCCGAGAAACATGTAAACGGAATTCGGAGTTTGTCTGGGTTTGGTACCGTTGTGACGGCCCTAGCCCAATCAGTGCTCTACCTCCGCTACACTATAACTCGAGGCTAGCCCTAAAGCTATTTCGAGGAATACGAGCTATTTCCGAGTTTGGTTGGCCTTTCGCTCCTACCCTTACCTCATCCAAGCGGTTTTCAACCCACATTAGTTCGGACCTCCACCCCGTTTTACCGGGGCTTCATCCTGGACAAGGGTAGATCACACGGTTTCGCGTCTACCGCACGTTACTTAGTCGCCCGATTAGGACTTGCTTTCGCTTCGGCTCCGTTTCTTAAAAACTTAACCTGGCAACGTACGAGTAACTCGTTGGCTCATTATCCAGAAGGCACGCTGTCATCCCGATAAATCGGGACTCCAACTGCTTGTAAGCATACGGTTTCAGGTACTATTTCACTCTCCGGCTAGGAGTGCTTTTCACCTTTCCCTCACGGTACTTATTCGCTATCGGTTACGAGAGAGTATTTAGTCTTAGGAGATGGTTCTCCCGGATTCCCACAAAATTCCACTTACTTCGTGGTACTTGGGAACACTTTTCAAAGAGTTGTACTATTTTTGCTTACAGGACTATCACCTTCTATGGTTAAACTTTCCAAAATATTCAGCTAATAATACAATTTGTAACTCTTCGGCTTATTAGTAATTCAGCCTAAAAATGCCCCGCGACACCGCTAACACAACGGTTACTTCCTTTAACATGTTAGACGGTTTAGACCGATTCCTTTTCGCTCGCCACTACTAGGGAAATCGCTATTGCTTTATTTTCCACCAGGTACTTAGATGTTTCAGTTCCCTGGGTTGTCTTCACACAACCTATGAATTCAGTTGCGGATGTCCCGACATTACTCGAGACGGGTTATCCCATTCGGAGATCCACGGGTCTTAGGCTATTTCCGCCTGTCCGTGGCATATCGCAGGTAGTCGCGTCCTTCATAGACTTCTCGTACCAAGGCATCCACCGTATGCCCTTAGTAACTTAATCAAAATTTTTATACACAGATAAATTTGTGCTTTTTGTTATTAGACTCAGTAAAACATTTGGATAATCCATTTGTTTTTACTCTACCATACTTTCAAAGAACATTGTTCAAATAAAGAGAACAAAAACTTGTTGTGGAGCTAATCGGGATCGAACCGATAACCTCCGCCTTGCAAGGGCGGCGCTCTCCCAATTGAGCTATAGCCCCAAAATTAAAATGATTTTGGGGATTGACCATATTAGAGCAGTTTCACCCGAAGTGGGCCTGAGTAGAGTTGAACTACTGACCTCACGCTTATCAGGCGTGCGCTCTAACCATCTGAGCTACAGGCCCAGGTTCTAAAAGAGAACTAAAAGCCATAATAGGCTCGGGAAAAAAAGAAGAGTGAGTGTGTTGCAGTCAGAAAACAGTTCTGATTACTCTTAGAAAGGAGGTGATCCAGCCGCACCTTCCGGTACGGCTACCTTGTTACGACTTAGCCCCAGTCACCGGTTTTACCTTAAACAGTTCCCCCCTTGCGGTTAGGATACTGGCTTTGGGTACTCCCGGCTTCCATGGCTTGACGGGCGGTGTGTACAAGGCCCGGGAACGTATTCACCGCGGCGTGCTGATCCGCGATTACTAGCAATTCCAACTTCATGGAGTCGAGTTGCAGACTCCAATCCGAACTGGGGATGCCTTTAGTGGATTGGCTCCACCTTGCGGTTTCGCTACCCATTGTAACATCCATTGTAGCACGTGTGTAGCCCTAGGCGTAAGGGCCATGCGGACTTGACGTCATCCCCACCTTCCTCACTACTTGCGTAGGCAGTCCTATTAGAGTGCTCAGCATTACCTGATGGCAACTAATAGTAAGGGTTGCGCTCGTTGCGGGACTTAACCCAACACCTCACGGCACGAGCTGACGACAGCCATGCAGCACCTGTACAAGTGCCATTGCTGGAGGGGTACTTTCATACCCTGTCACTTGCGTTTCAAGCCTAGGTAAGGTTCTTCGCGTTGCATCGAATTAAACCACATGCTCCACTGCTTGTGCGGGCCCCCGTCAATTCCTTTGAGTTTCAACCTTGCGATCGTACTCCCCAGGTGGAATACTTAATGCGTTAGCTGCGGCACTGATCCCAATGGGACCAACACCTAGTATTCATAGTTTACAGCGTGGACTACCAGGGTATCTAATCCTGTTTGCTACCCACGCTTTCGCGCCTGAGCGTCAGTATCGGACCAAGAGACCGCCTTCGCTACTGGTGTTCTTCCAGATATCTACGTATTTCACCACTACACCTGGAATTCCGTCTCTCTCTTCCGAACTCAAGATTAACAGTATCAAAGGCAGTTCTACAGTTGAGCTGTAGGATTTCACCTCTGACTTATTAACCCGCCTGCGCGCCCTTTACACCCAGTGAATCCGGACAACGCTTGCCCCCTACGTATTACCGCGGCTGCTGGCACGTAGTTAGCCGGGGCTTTCTCTGAGGGTACAGTCAAATTCAGATCCTTACGAAGCTGAATATTTCGTCCCCTCTAACAGGAGTTTACAACCTTACGGCATTCATCCTCCACGCGGCGTTGCTGGGTCACCCTTGCGGGCATTGCCCAATATTCCTCACTGCTGCCTCCCGTAGGAGTCTGGACCGTGTCTCAGTTCCAGTGTGGCTGATCATCCTCTCAGACCAGCTACTGATCGTAGCCTTGGTAAGCCGTTACCTTACCAACTAGCTAATCAGACGCAAGCTCATCTATAGGCGTTACATTGCTGCAACTTTAACAACATCATCATGCGATGCCGCTGCATCATATAGTATTAGCCCCGATTTCTCGGAGTTATTCTATACCTAAAGGTAGATTGCTTACGTGTTACGCACCCGTGCGCCACTTTACTAAAGATATTGCTACCTTATTCTCGTAGACTTGCATGTGTTAAGCACGCCGCCAGCGTTCGTCCTGAGCCAGGATCAAACTCTCCGTTGTAGAGTTTAATTTTATGTAATCTTGGCTTTTGTTCGCTTATTGAAACCGTTTAACTGACTGGTTAAACGCACTCACTCTTTCAAAGAACATTTAATAAAAATTGGGTTACAAATGTAGGATATTACTTACTGAAAGTCAATAAGTAATTAATTTTTATCATACATCAATGATTCAAATTTTTAAGAACTATTATAAAATAGACTTACAAAAATAGACTTTTGAATATTAAAGTCAAGTAGTTTTAAAATAAATCTTTCGATGAAGTTGTTTTCATTTTATAAATCGAGTTTTATATCCTAAAAGTTGTTAACGTAAAATTTATGTTTTTGATTTAATTTAACACTTAATCCTTACATCCACAGCGTAGATTTTATTATCTGCGGTAACAAATAATGGGTTCAAATCCACTTCTGTAATTTCCTTGTGATTGACCATCATTTGAGCAAGATTTTTTATCGCAGATTTTATTGCATTCATATCTGCTGGTTCTTCTCCTCGAACACCTTGAATTATTTTACCAATCTTTGTCGAGTTAATCATTTCATAAATATCATTATCGGTTAGATAGGCAGAGCGCATTACTGTATCATCAATGTATTCAACATATTTACCGCCAGAGCCGAACATTATCATTGGACCGAAGCTTAAATCTCGAAATGCTCCGATTAATAGTTCAAACTTTGTTATCAAAAAAGGTTGAATGAGAAATAAATTAATCGGGATATTTTTTGAGTGAAAATTCATTAACATTTTTTCCGCTGTTTTTATTAATTCTGATTTTGTCTTAATGTTTAACTCAACACCATTCAATTCAGTTTTATGGATTATTTTATCACCAATTCCTTTTATCACTATAGGGAAGTTAAAATCTTTATTCTTCAGTTCCTCAAAACTTAATATTTCATTGTTGATTAATGGCAGCTTATAGTACTCACACAATTCTGCTATTTCACTTGTGGATAAAAACTTTCCCAGCTTTTTATTTAATGTAAAATTTTTTGTTTTTGCATCTTTTTTAATTCTACCATTATTTGATTTTTATTTTGAAACTTTAACAAATTATTAATAACAACCGCCGGATCTTCGGGTCTCTTAAATAAAGGTCGCTTTGATTTTGATTCGGTTCGGTACTCCTGCCAAAATTCTGGTAACGGCATTACAACCTGAAAAATTGGCTTTTCAGATTTAATGTCATTGATCTCTTCAATAACTGAAAGGGCTTTAACCATTATTGGTTCAACAAAAACTGAAATTACCGTATCCACATTTTTATCCCCTATAAGAATTTCGTTTACAGCTTTAAACTGTTCAGCGCTACCGCCTGGGAGTAAATCAACAGGATTATTTACACTCCCTTCACGATGAACGATATCCCTTAGCTTTCTTTTTGTTTCTGGGGATAGTTCCGCAAGTGCAAGATTGTTTTTTTCAAGTGTATCAACTGTTAGAATTGCTGGTCCCCCGGCATTCGTAACTACTGCAACTCGATTTCCTCTCGGTGCTGGAAAATCTTCAAATCCTTTGGCACTGTTAAACATATCATTTAAATCATCCGCGCGAATAATTCCAAACTGAGTTAAGATTGCATCAACCACCTTGTCACTGCTGCCAAGAGCGCCTGTGTGTGATGAGGCGGCTTTTATTCCACTCGAAGTTCTCCCCCCCTTAAGAACAATAACCGGTTTTATAATTTTATCTTCAATAAAATATTTAATGAACTTCTCGCCATCAACAAAACTTTCTAAGTAATAAGTTATCACACTTACATCTTTACAGTTCTGCCAGTATTCTAAAAGATCATTTTCATTTATATCAGCTTTGTTACCAACGCTTATAAATTGTCCAAATCGAATATCAGTTTCGCGCAATGAATTTAGTACTGCGGCGCCAATGGCTCCACTTTGCGAACAAAAAGCCATAGTCCCTTTTTGTGGTTCTTCAGCAACAAATGTTGCATTCATTTTAATTGATGGAAGCGCATTAATAATTCCCATACAATTTGGACCAACCATTCTTGCTTTGGATTCTCGTATAAATTTTAGAATTCTCTTCTCGGCTTCAGCACCAGCCTCACCTGTTTCTTTAAATCCAGCCGTAATAAGAATGATTGCCTCAATTTTTTTTCTAATTAGTTCTTTTAATGTTTCTTCAACAAATTGTTTTGGCACCATTACAATCGCAAGATCAATTCGATAATTTATATCGCTTATCGTTGGATAGCATCTGTAACCAAGAATTTCCTCTGTTTTGGGATTTACAAGTGCAAGATCACCTGTAAATCCATATTGTTTGACTGATTTTGTTAATTCGTAACCAAGGCTTTTAGGTTTTGAAGATGCACCCACGATGCAAATTGATTTAGGGTAGAAAAAA
Organism: Ignavibacteriales bacterium; assembly: GCA_016709155.1. Lineage (NCBI taxonomy): Bacteria > Pseudomonadati > Ignavibacteriota > Ignavibacteria > Ignavibacteriales > Ignavibacteriales bacterium. The sequence continues at coordinate 1,224,904 of JADJEI010000001.1, forward strand.
GAATCGAACAAACTGGACATACATTTTCCCTTTATTTTTATAAACAAACTTAATAGAAACAATTAAATCAATTATAATTAACCACTAAAAAATATTTTTAACCTTTCCTACAGAATTATTTTTTTACTCATAGTAACTATTTTAATATTTCGTTAGTCTTAATTAAAAACAAAGAATCGTCAACAATTATGAATTTTTTTTTAGTCTTACTGGTTTTCATTTTCATCTATTCATTTTCAAAAGCACAAATTGTTACTCCAAATTTAGACAAAGTAGTAAACCTTCACACGGTTGATGAAGATATATTAATTGATGGGGTGATTGATCCAAATTTGGGGTCAAGCCGATTCGGCAATCAACTTTTTTCAGTTGCAGCCATACTTCAACCAAACTCCTTCGGTTAAAACTGTAGCCAAGGTTCTAACGACAAATGGTGCACTATATTGTTTGATGATTTGTTTCGAAGAGTTGGGAAAAATTCAACAAACAACAGGTATGCTTGACCAATTCAGCGGAGATATTGTATCTATAATGCTCGACACATTTGGAGATAATAAAACCGCATATAAATTTGCTGTTACTGCTTCAGGTGGACGTGCTGATTCCCGGCTGCTCGATGATGCAAGAAATCGTGACTATAGCTGGGATGGTATCTGGTTTACTGAATCAAAAATTTATGATTGGGGTTATGTTGTTGAAATTCAAATTCCTTATAAATCTATACAGTATGATGAAACTTTAACTGAATGGGGTATAGATTTCGACCGCTGGTTCGGTTACAATTCTGAAGATATATACTGGTGTGAGTACGAACAGAATGAAGGTCAAAGAATTTCCAAGTTCGGAACTCTGCTTCTAAACGATTTTAAACCTCAGGTAAAAGGATTAAATCTTGAAATTTATCCTGTTGCAATTGGGAAGCTAAATTATATTGGAAATGAAAAATACGATTTCGATCCTGATATAGGGCTTGATGTACTTTATAATCCATCACAAAAATTAAAATTTTTATTAACTGTCAATCCTGATTTTGCACAGATTGAAGCTGATCCGTTTACATTTAATATTTCCCGGTATGAAACTTTTTTTAGCGAGCGCCGACCTTTTTTTACCGAAGGAAGCGAGGTATTCAATGCATCCGGCAGGCAAAACAACACTGGCTTCTACCGCCCCCTTGAACTTTTTTATTCGAGACGAATAGGCAAAAAACTTCCAGGGGGAAATGAAGTCCCTTTAACCTTTGGCACAAAAGCATTTGGACGGTTTGGTGATTGGGAGTACGGCGGGTTTGTTTCAATGACCGGCAAAACTGATTATTCAATTGAAGGACAAAACATTGCCGAACCAAAGTCAATATTTGGTTCGGCAAGAATCAAAAAACAAATTTTTCAAAACTCAACAATTGGAGTTTTATTTGTTGGGAAAAAGAATCAAGATAATATCTATGGAGTTATTGATATTGACGGCGCATTCAGAGAATCGACCTGGCAGCTTGCCTATCAACTTGCCCGATCCATTAAAAATGATCAGGGTGATTTTGCCGGCTCTGCGGGATTTACAATGTTTGGTGAAAATTGGTTGAACCTTGCTCGTATTCGGTACGTTGGAAATAACTTTGATATTAATGAAGTCGGTTTTGTGCCCTGGCAAGGGACGACTGAATTCGCTGGCATCTCAGGTCCATCGTGGTATTTTGATGATGGTTACATTAGACAAATACTTCTTTATGGCGGTATCGCCGGAAACTACGAAAAAATAGATGCATACACTGATTTGCAGGCTATTATAGGATTCAATATGCAGTTTAGAGACAACTGGGGATATGAAATAACTTTCGGGAAAGGTAAAACTAAAGATGCTGGAAAAACTTTTTCATCTTACGATTTAAATATCAGCAGCTGGTATAATATTTCACCTGTGTGGAATGGGAATCTGTGGGGGGATATTCAAAACCTATAACTTCTCACGTGATTATCTCGCCTTCTATGCATTCACCGGAGCTTCGATTGCCTGGGATGCTTTGAATGTTTTGAATCTTGGTTCGGATATTAATGTTTATATCGAAGGCAATCCAGAAGGGTTGGTGGAAGATGTTACTTACAATATGCGCCCGTATGCAGCTCTAACCCCATTTAACAATTTTAGTTTGAGGATTTATGTTGATAACGTTTATGTAAGATCAACAGATAAATTAGAAAGTATAATTTTCGGTTTGTTATTCTCTTATAATTTTTCACCTAAAAGTTGGATTTATTTTGCATTTAATGAATTTAGAGATCGAAGCCTCCAATTCGACATTCAGGGAAATTCTCTTCCCTTAAAATTCATCTTAACAGATAGAGCAGCAGTAATTAAAATAAAATACCTTTATTACTTTTAATTTTTTCTCATTTACCTCAACACATAAAATTCCTTAGAATCATTTTTCTATTCTAAGGAATTTCTATTTTAAAGAGTAAATTTTTAATTACTAAGAATTCTTCTTTTTCTTTTATGATGATTTTCAATATGAGCAATAAAAATAATTCAGACGATAAAAACTTACCACCTTGGTTAAAATGGGCTAGAGAAATTCAGACACTTTCTCAAACAGGGCTTGCATTTGCACAAACGAAATATGAAACGGAGCGATACAATCGTTTAACAGAAATAGCCGCTGAAATTATTTCGCTCTATTGCGAAGCTGAATCTACCGAATTAGCAAAAATATTTCTATCACATCCGGGTTATGCAACTCCTAAAATTGATGTTCGTGCTGCAGTGATTAGTCAAAACAAAATATTACTTGTTCAGGAACGATCAGATAATTGCTGGGCTATGCCCGGCGGCTGGGCTGATGTTGGTGATTTACCTTCCGAAGTTGCAATCAGAGAGACAAAAGAAGAAAGTGGATTTGATGTACAGCCAAAAAAAATAATTGGCGTGTTCGATGCAAATAGATCAGGAAGACCATTGGAATTTTTTTTCATGCATTCAAAATTATTTTTTTGTGCGAATTGATCGGTGGAGAGGCGACAGACAGCGAGGAAACTCTTGAAGCAAAATTTTTTCCATTCGATAACCTTCCCCCCTTTTCACAAAATCGAACTAATCACAAACACATTGATGAATTATTAAAACATTTATCTGATCCAAACAGAATGACTTTTTTCGACTAACTCTAACCTTGAAAATTATTTTTTTTGTGCGTGCCGTCGCAAAATGGTTTGCTTGCGGATCCCCCACATCGGCAAAGTGAAACACTGCCTTTTGACTTCACTTTATTTCCACGAGAGTCAAATATGTCAAAATTTCCCTTAATATTTATTGGACCATTTTCTGAAACTACAATTTGAATTGCATCCCCCCGCTTTAATTCGCTACCTGACTTTAATACCTCTTTGACAGTTAATGCACCTGACGGACATTTACTGACAGTTTCCAAAATTTTCTCGGTGCTTTCTCCAAAAATATTTATCCACGGTGATTGAGTTGAGTTAAAAACTTTTGGCAGCCCATGAATGCAATTAGCGGAATGCTGGCATTTTGATGCTTGCCACAATATCGTTATTTCTCCATTTGAGTACTCTTTTTTTATATCCATTTGTTTGTTAAAATTTAAGATCGTGCTATTATCTGCTATGTCAGGCATTCATTTTTTAATTTGGAAATATTGGTTTTTATTGAAAAGAACAATAGCGTTTTTCAGTTATAATCACAGAAATGCATTTTAATTTTACAAATTACATGCTAGAGATTTTTCTTTTCTTTGTAAGCCCTAATTTAATGGCGACTGCGCTAACAGCTTGTGTACTTCGATTAACTTTGCCGGCTAATTCCTGAAGTGGAATTCGCCCATAATTTTCTCTCATAATTTGGAATTCCTCTTCAGTCCAGGAACGACTTCTGCCCGCACTAACTCCGAGCGGTCCAACTATTGTGATAATTGCATTTATGCTTCGACCTAATTGGCGTGCAATTTCTTTGGTGGGGATTTTTTTATAATTACGTATTATAAACTCCTGATCCTCTTTTGTCCATGATCTGCCTTTATCTCGCAGCTTCAACCCCTGCCTATTTGCTTGATGAGATACCGCACTATGAGTAAGCCCAAGTTCCGAAGCAATTTCTCCATACGACTTTGTTTGATAGTTCTGCTTCAAATAATCAATTTCTTCCTTAGTCCATTCATGATCATGTCTTGGTCTGTTTATTCCAAGCACTTGCGCCTGTAATAGAACCGCGTATTTAGATCTATTCAATTTTTCCGAAATAGACTCAAGTGCATTTTTTCTATCCGAATATAATTCACGTAAAATATTCTTTTCTTCCTCTGTCCACGATGGTGATTTTGCTGCACTCAGGTTTAAAAATTTTGCTCTGTTCATAATTGAAGGAATACTTCGACGAAGAGTATGAGAAATGGATAAATTTTTCCGATCGGCGTAATGCCTTATTAAATAATTGTCCTCCCATTTTTCCCAAGGTCGCACTTTACTAAACCGAATACCAAGTTTTGCCGCCTTTGCCATAACATTATCGGGTTTTCTGCCTAATAATTTTGCCACGGGTTTTGCACCTTTTTTACTATATAATCTTTTAAGGATTTTTATTTCTTCTTCCGACCATTTATTGAGCATTATTGAGTTCCCTGAAATGTTTGAATGCTATTTATTTGTTTACTGGCTAAATTTTTATGATGAATTTATAGGTTTGAATTCGAATTAGATTTGAAAACGTCTATTTGATTTTGTTTATTTTTTACTCTAATATTCCTAAAACATCTAACACATTCACGTTTTAGTAGAATAACTTAAGTACTTTGCAAATATAGAATGAATAATTATAAAAAGGAAAGCCTCTTTAATTAACGAATTTACCTATACAATTAAATATAAAAATATTTTCTATTCGTTTTGCAGCGGCATTATATGGTTGTTGTTTTCAAATTATATGAAGGAAAGTATTTGGAATTGTTAGAATAGGGAAGATCAACTCTTAATATATAGAGAAGCATCGAAATGCATCTTTGCTTAAAAAATTATCCCAACAACTCCTTAATCTTACTTATCGTATTACTCAAATCAACAGAAAAGCGTTGTGCTGTATTAACATCGAATATTCTAATTAGATATTTTTTTGCTCTCAGGATTTTTAGAAAATTCTTTGGAGAAACAACAGAATGTCCAAGTTTTTTTCTCTACTTGTTTTCTTGCATCGCCGCGATTTTTCCTCCGGCATTTGCATCTGACTTTAATTTAGTACCTCCTTTTGAATCTTCTGTACGGTGTATCTCAATAGTTGATCGTTCGCCAAGCATTGTAAAAATAAGCTCAAAGTCATCCATCTTGATCGCGGAGATTTTCTCTCTGTAATTTTTTCAGTTTTTTATATTGCGCAGGAGTAACTCCAAAAGTTGCTTTTGATATTTCTGCGGTTAAAATTTCATAATCTTTGTTTTCTTTAGCTCCACGCTTTTGCCATTCATCAGTTAATTCTTCCCGGATTGCAATGCCGCGCATTCTTTTTTCAATCCAATCTTCAGAATATCCTTTAAGTTTATAAAGCATTCTTGTTCTTTTAGATGCTAATTCAGGATTTTCAATTTCCTGAACTCTTTCATATCCCACCTTTGCAAGCCATCTTTTAAATGGCTCTGCCTTGGGTGAAGGAATTGATTGGATTAATCTAAAAATACCTTCAGTATTCCAGCAGTACATTTTTTGGCTGCCACCCGCTGTTTCTATTTTTAGCTTAAGGGGTGGTACAAATTGTACCGCTCCTTTGCTAATCAATTTTTCGAGCTCTGGATCTCTTTGCCTAAGTCGCTTAAAGTATTGTGCCGGATCAGTTGAATCTGTGTTTCTTTTCGCCAATTACAACCTGGATTGGCATACCAAGTAAATCTGCATCATTAAATTTAAATCCTGCAGTTACATCGCGATCATCAAATAGAACTTCTATGGATTGCTCATTTAAATCTTTGTAGACTTTTTCACAAGCATCTACGATTTCCTGCTTCTTCAAATTCAATCCAAGTAAGTGAACTTGAAATGGTGCAAGAATTTTATCCCAAATAATTCCATTTGCATCGTGATTTTGCTCAATATAACAAGCCATTACACGTTCCACTCCAATTCCGTAACTTCCCATAATAATAGGATGTTCGTCACCTTTTTCATCAGTAAACAATGCACCCATCGAATCGGAATATTTTGTCCCAAGTTTAAATATATGCCCAAGTTCAATTGCGGGAAAAACTTCAAGATGCTTTTCACATCGCGGGCAGCCTTCACCTGATTTTACCGTTCTAAAATCTGCGTACTCAATTGATGGAATGTCACGATTAAAATCAATTCCGCCAATATGATAATCATTTTTATTTGCACCGCTAAACATATTGTTTGCATCTTTCAAACGATTATCTGCAATAATTCTTCCATTAAATCCAACCGGACCAATTGAACCAGCATCTGCCCCAGAAATATTTTTTAATTCTTCCGGATGAGCAGAGCGAACATTGCCGCCAAGAACTTTTTCTAGTTTTGTTTCATTCACTTCATCATTACCAAGCATTAAAATTAAAACAGGTTTATCGTTATGAATATAAATTCTGGATTTTGCACATTGTGTTTCATCTATCTTAAGAAATTCACAAAGCTCATCTATTGAATGAACATTTGGTGTTGATATTTCATAAATAGTTTTACTCTCAGCATCTCTTTCAACAGAATCAATTCGTGATGCAGCGACCTCAACATTGGCAGCATAGCCGCAAGCTTCACAATAAGCAACTGTATCTTCGCCGGCAACAGATTTAACCATAAATTCTTCGGAACCAGTTCCACCCATAGCACCGCTTGATGCACCTACTACAAAATATTTTAGCCCACAACGATCAAATATGTTTCTATAAGCTTTATCGTGTAACTTGTAGGATTTATCCAATCCTTCCCAGCTTGTATCAAAGCTGTAGGCATCTTTCATCAAAAATTGTCTGCCACGAATTACGCCGCTTCTTGGTCTTGGTTCATTTCTAAACTTAGTTTGGATCTGATACCAGATTTGCGGCATATCTTTGTACGATTTTACAACATTGCGTGCGTGATAAGTCATAATCTCTTCATGAGTTGGAGCTAAAACATACTCGCGATTTTTTAGATGAAACATTGTATCACCAAAAGCTTCAACACGATTTGTTTCTTCCCAAATTTCCTTAGGATTAAGTGCGGGAAGATGAAATTCCTGTCCTCCAATTGCATTCATTTCTTCACGAATGATTTCTGAAATTTTTCTAACGACTCGATAACCAAGCGGCAGAAATGAATAAATTCCGGCAGATAACATTCTGATCATTCCTGTTCTAAGCATTAATATGTGACTGATAACAACAGCATCGTTCGGAACTTCTTTTAGGGTGGGAACAAAAGATTTTGATAATCTCATTGAATATTTTTCGTTTTAATTTGTTTGATGGAAATTTTGAGTGGAAAAATACTGATTTGAAAAGGCTTATCAAAGTTGGTTAAATTATAATTAAATGGATAAATTCTTTATATATAACTCACCCTACGCATTTATCATGCTGATTGCATTGCCACAGAATCACATAAATGATGATTTTGAGTAAGGAGAGTCCAACTGTCTTTATAGGTAATTTTTACACGCCAGCAGTAAATTTTCACTTCCTATCACCTTATTTTCGCTTCCTGTCATCTTATTTTCGCTTCCTGTCATCTTATTTTCGCTTCCTGTCATCTTATTTTCGCTTCCTGTCATCTCATTTTTGCTTCCTATCATCTCATTTTCGCTTCCTATCATCTCATTTTCGCTTCCTGTCATCTTATTTTCGCTTCCTGTCATCTCATTGTCGCTTCCTATCACTTTATTTATGTATGCTGTCAATTGATATCTTTGGCATTCAACTTGACATTTAGCAGCAATAATATGATATGTTATGAAAATAGACTGAGGTTTTACTTAATTAACCCGCCGTACTCATTTGTCATGCTGATGGCATTGCCACAGAATGGCATAAATGCTGATTTTGAGTAAGGTGAGTATATAAGATATAATTTTGATTGTAAATTCTTTAAGTTCACCCTTGTAGATTTTAACAATTATAAAATTATTGAAAGTATTTTATGGAACATTCTGCTCAGGTTGAAATACCCCTTCTAAGCTTATTACCTTTTGTTTTAATGCTTGTATCAATTGCTGTTTTCCCTTTGTTCTGGAATCACTTTTGGGAAAAAAATAAAAATAAACTTTATGTTGCAATAGTACTCAGTATTCCGGTAGTCATCTATTTACTGACAAATAATTTTTCTCATCAGTTAATTCACACGATGCTTTTTGATTATGTGCCGTTTTTAATTTTGCTTGGTGCACTTTTTACAATAACAGGCGGAATTCTTTTAACAGGAGACATAGAAGCTAAACCTAAAATCAATACTCTCTTTTTAGGAATTGGTGCGGTACTTGCTTCACTAATGGGAACAACCGGCGCGGCGATGCTTTTAATCCGACCGGTAATTCAAACAAATAAGGAGAGAACATTTAAAGTACATACTATATTATTTTTTATTGCAATAGTAGCTAACTGCGGGGGCTTATTAACTCCACTGGGTGATCCGCCATTATTTATGATGTATCTGCGAGGTGCGCCATTTACCTGGTTTTTCCATTTAGCACCTGAATGGTTTGTTACAAATGCACTGTTATTAATTATCTATTTTTTTGTTGATACTTATTATTACAAGAAAGAACCTGAATCAGCAATAACGAGAGATGAATCCAACATCAGACCGATAAAGATTGAAGGCAAAAGAAATTTTATTTCCTTGATTGGAGTAGTTTTGGCGGTCGCTTTTCTTAATGAACAATATCTTTCTTTTATCAATATTAATCCTTACTTCAAGTTTATAAGAGGCTGTAATTGTTTTGATGGCATTTTTATCAATGCAGTTCACTCCAAAACTTTTACGCGCATCAAACAACTTTACCTGGCACCCAATTGAAGAAGTTGCATATTTATTTTTTGGGATTTTTATAACGATGGTACCTTGTCTTTTATATCTTGAATCTAATGCAAAACAACTTGGTGTTGAGACAGTAAGTCAATTTTATTATTACACAGGATTACTCAGCAGCTTTCTTGATAACACTCCAACCGCTGTAACGTTTCATTCCCTTGCTTTAGGACTTGGAATTACTGAGGGAACTTTAGTGGCAGGAATTCCAGAATTATTATTAAAAGCTATATCAACAGCAGCAGTATTTTTTGGTTCGATGACGTATATTGGCAATGGCCCAAACTTTATGGTTAAAGCTGTTGCGGAAGAGAATAATATTAAGATGCTGGATTTTTTCAGTTATATGTTTAAGTTTTCAATAATAGTACTTTTACCAATTTTTATTTTAGTTCAATTACTTTTTATATAAAATAGAAAAGAAAAAATGTATTCAAAACCATTTCACCCCTGGCATAATGTTAGTCCCGGAAAAGATATACCAAAAACTGTAAACGGAATTATCGAAATACCTAAAGGTTCAAAAGGTAAGTATGAGCTTGATAAAGAAAGCGGATTATTAAGATTAGATCGTGTTCTTTATTCATCTGTTCATTATCCTGCTAACTATGGATTTATTCCACAAACATATTGTGATGACAAAGATCCATTGGATATTCTTATAATCTGCTCAATTGATGTTGATCCGCTTTGTATTATCGAAGCAAAAGTCATCGGGGTTATGCACATGATTGATGATAACGAGCAGGATGATAAAATTGTTGCGGTTGCTAATAATGACATGGCAGTTAATTACATAAATGATATTACAGAACTTCCGCCGCACACTGTTGTAGAATTAAGAAGATTTTTTGAAGATTATAAAAAGTTAGAGCACAAACAAGTTATAGTTGAACAGTTTCTTGGACGAGAAGCTGCTTACAACATAGTTAACAATGCGATTGAGTTATATGATAAGATGAAAGATAGTTTAACGAAGTAGAGTTGTATAAGCTACGTTTCTACAATTTTTCAATTAAATAAACTTTATCATTTCGTCTAACAAGAGAAGGAATTTCTAAAGTTATTTCATCTCCTCTTTTAGCAGACGAATTGTCTTTATCATTTACAGTTAGCTTTTCTAATTTAATATCAAGCACTCCTGTTGTTTCTCCCATTATTAAAATTTCATCACCAATTTTTATTTGACCTGATTCCATTAAAATGTGAGCGACTTGAATATTGCTAAAATAATTTACGACTTTACCCGCATAAACTTTTCTTGTGGTTGCTTTACTACCATTAACTCCAGCGTATTCCTCCGATGAAGGAATGCCAAAATAAAATCCAGAGGAGAAACCACGGTTATAAACTTTTTCAAGTTCGCCAAGAAATTTTTTTTTCTTCACTTCATTCAATCCCCCCTCAAAATAAAGATCTATCGCCTGCCTGTAAATTGAAACTGACTTAGCAACATATTCCGGCGATCTTTTTCTTCCTTCAATTTTAAATGAATTTATTCCGGCTTCAATTAACTGATCAATAAATTCAATTGTGCATAAATCTTTGGGTGACATTACATAATCTTCACCAATGATTAGAGATTTATCAGTTGCAGAATCAATCACTTCATATTCTCGTCTGCAAGGCTGGACACACTCGCCGCGATTTGCACTTTTGCCAAATAAATGGTGACTCATAAAACATCTACCACTAACCGCAATACACATTGCACCGTGAACAAATGCTTCTATCTCCAAATCAGTTTTTGCACGAATCTTCTTAATCTCTTCTAATGAACACTCACGCGCCATAACAATTCTTACTGCACCCATTCTTTTATAAACATCAGCAGCAAGTGAATTTGAGATTGAGCTTTGCGTGGAAATACAAAAAGGAAATTCGTGTTTATAACATAAATCAGCAACGGCAAGATCAGAGCAGATACTTCTATCAACGCCGTTTTGTTTGGCTGAAATAATTATTTCTTCAAGCTCAGCAATCTCTTCTTCAAAAACAATTGTGTTAAGTGTAAGATATGTTTTTACCTTGTGTTCTTTACAAAAAGAAACTACTTCGGGAAGTTCATCAAGAGTAAAGTTTGCAGCCTTTGCACGCATATTAAGTTTATCCAAGCCAAAATAAACAGCGTCTGCACCATTGCTAACAGCAGCCCGCAACATAGTCCAATCCCCTGCTGGAGCCATAAGTTCTGGTTTGTTGTTTTTAGTTATCATATAAAAGAAATGGCACACAGATGACACTGATTAAACTGATCAGCGCAGATCAGCAAAATCAGCGTCATCCGCGTGCTATTGTGTTAAGCTTTTTCTTCCCAAACTTTTGCAACCTCAACAATTGTCTTTACTGCCATTTCCATATCTTGAATTGCGACCCATTCAAGCTGTGAATGGAAACTATGCTCGCCTGCAAAAATATTTGGTGTTGGCAATCCCATAAAAGATAAACGCGATCCATCCGTACCGCCGCGAATTGGATGCATGATTGGTTTTATTCCTAATCGCTCCATTGCTTCAACAGCGTATTGATTAACGTGCGGATGTTTGTCTAAAATTTCTTTCATATTTCTATACTGTTCAATTACCTGGAATTCCATTCTTGCGCCGGGGTATTTTGCAACTGTTTCCTCCGCAAGTTTTTTTAGAAAATCCTCGTAGTCTTTAAGCTTTGATGTTATAAAGTCACGGATGATGAATTTAAGAGTAGTTAATTCTTCATTCCCATTAAAATATCCGCAATGAACGTAGCCTTCTCTGCCATCGGTTGTCTCAGGAGATAATGTGCCTTTAGGAAGATTATCAATAAAGTACGAAGCAACTTTTATTGAATTAACCATTATATTTTTTGCATAGCCGGGATGAATGTTTTTGCCAAAAAATTTTATAACAACAGCATCGGCAGAAAAAGTTTCAGTCTCAAGTTCGCCTTTGCTTGATCCATCAATAGTATAAGCATACTTTGCGCCAAGTTTTTTTAAATCAATCTTTTCAGTTCCTCTTCCAACTTCTTCATCAGGAGTAAAGCAAACTTTAATATCTCCGTGTTTAACTTCTGGATGAGTCAATAGATAATTAACTGCATCTACAATTTCAGCAACACCTGCTTTATTATCAGCACCTAATAGCGTAGAGCCGTCGGTGGTAATGATATCAAATCCAATCATATTTTTTAGATCAGGATTATCATCAACAGAAATAACCCATCCTCCATTTTCAAGTTTAATATCCCCGCCATGATAATTTTTTCTAATCATTGGCTTTACATCTTTTCCAGTTACCGCAGGAGAAGTATCAACGTGCGCGATGAATGCAATCGGATCAACTTTTTTATTTGTGTTTGATGGAAGAGTAGCCATTACATAACCCCACTCATCCATATGAGCATCTTTTAATCCCAGCGCTTTTAATTCTTCCGCAAGATCTTTAGAAAGTATTTTTTGTTTTTCAGAGCTTGGAAATGAAGTTGATTCTTCATCTGATTGTGTATCGTATTTAACATACTTTAAAAATCTCTCAACACAAGTGAATTTATAATTTGCATCGAACATATTAACCTCAAGTTTTTAGTTTAAGAAAATTTGCTTCAATTAATTTTAATGATTTTAACTCTTCTATTTTTTGCTCTACCTTCTTCGGTTTTGTTATCGGCAATAGGGAATTCCTTACCAAGCCCGACAACTTCAAACCTGTTTTTCATAATTCCTTTTGATACAAAATAATTTAAAACGGATTCGGCACGCATAAGAGATAATTTTTTGTTCCCTTCCGCAGAACCGACATTATCAGTGTGTCCTTCTATTCTCCAGCGGCTTAATGGATTTTCCTTCATTGATACAACTAATTTGTCAAGTTCGGCGTAAGCGGTGGGTAATAGCTGAGCGCTGTTAAACCCAAAATTGGTCGCACCGCTAAGGGTTACTTCTTTAATTTCCTCTTTTACAATTTTCGGCTCGACAACAGTGCATCCATTCTGATCTATCTTATCACCAAGTGGTGTGTCCGGACATTGGTCGAGAAAATCCGGTAAGCCATCTTTATCCGAATCAATCGGACAGCCATTTGCATCAACCTGAACATCATAGGGAGTGGCAACACACTTATCAAGATAATCCGGAACGCCATCAGCATCACGATCAAAGGGACAGCCAAATTCATCAACCTCAACTCCAAAGGGAGTATTTGAACACAAATCCATATAGTCGGGGATATTGTCTTTGTCTGAATCAAGCGGGCAGCCGTCTTTATCAACTTTGACTTCTTTTGGCGTTGAGAAACATTTATCGAGATAATCGGGAACCCCATCCTTGTCTCCGTCAAGAGGACAGCCAAACTCATCAACTTTTACTCCGGCTGGTGTATTTGGACAAACATCTTTGGAGTCAACGACACCATCATTATCAATATCATTTTGCGTAAAAAATGCATAAGATAATCCAGCAGACAAAGTAAAAAATATGTCGTTGCTTTTTCCTGATGCAATATCATCAAGAAAATCATTTGGACTTATCTGCACACCGCCGGCGAGATTAATAGTTGTGTTATCAGTAATCAAAAATCTAAAGCCTAATTCACCGTTATAATTTAATTCATTTTTCTTGTAAACATCTGCAAGATTATTTGGCAGTTTTTGATCGGCTTCGCCTTTTGGATCAAACCATAAATTTGAAACACCCGCAAATAGATAAGGAAATACTACTTCACCTAAAGAAAATGCGTAAACAATTCCACCACCAAAGAATCCAATTTTAGTTCGAAAAATAGTTGGATCAAATCTCGTATCCTCTCCCGATATAAATCCACCACCCCCAAACGCTCTTAATCCAAAAGAGCTTTTTGTTGAAGAAGCAAAGAAGTATTCGAGAGTTGCTCTACCGAAATAATCAAATCCACTGCCCTTAAAGTCAGTGTATTCAAGTGTCGAACCTCCTTCAAAGGATAAAACAAGTGTACCCGAAAACGGATGATATAATTGATTAGAAATTTTTTGTGCGTGGACTGAAATAGAAAAAATTACAGCAATAAAAACAATTCTAAAAAACAGATTCATAGATTTCCTTAATTTTTGAATTACGATTCAAATTTAAGGTTATTTACGTGTAAATTAAAATTGAGAATTATTGTGTATAATAAAAAAGCTGCACGAGGCAGCTTTTAATAGTTTTATTTCATTATTATCATCTTCTTAGTTTCAACAAAACTACCGGCCCCGCTCACGGGGTAAACTCGTAGTTGGTAGTAATACACTCCGCTGGACAGGCTGATAGCCTGTCCTACGTTAAACTCAACTTCGTAAGTGCCGGGCTGCTGCTGCTCGTTTACGAGTGTTGCGATTTCATTTCCAAGTACATCGTAAACTTTCAATGTTACATAAACGTCACCCTTCGATGGCAAAGCCACAGGCATGCTCAGGGTGACAGAAGGGATGGTGTATTTTATTTTTGTTGTTGGATTAAATGGATTTGGATAATTCTGCTCCAATGTAAATTCTGTTGGTGAATTTATTTCCACTTCAACTGTGTTTTAATATTCATAAGTTCCATCATAGTTAATTTGTTTTAATCTGTATTGATATTTTCCAGCAGAAAGATTTTCATCAGTGAAAGAATAACTTTTTGGTTCGGTAGTAGTACCAAATCCGGGAACAAAACCGATGACCTGCCAATCCGTTTGACTATTGACGTTTGACATTTGACTCCTCTGCATTTCAAACCCGCTGTTATTTATCTCCGTTGCTGTTTGCCAGTTAAGTGTTACGTTGTTTTGCTGTGCTGTTGCCGAGAAGGAGGTTAGTTCGACAGGGACAATGTCGCTGGAGATTCTTACAAGCCATATTTGATCGTTTAATGGAGCTTGTGCCTCTATACCCGTACTAACATAATCCCCATTTGACATTTGAATTATTGAAAAGAAATAAGAATCTAAAAAAGTAGTATTAGGATTAGCTTGATCAGGATAACCCTCAATATATTTTGTCCAAAGAGTATCACCTAAGGAGTTAGTTCTAATTATCCAACCGTGACTAATCCAATCGTAAATAGATCCTCCTCCGGTTACAATATAACCACCATCTATAGTTTGCTGAACCGAATAACCGATATCATAATCATTATCGTAGTCATAAGTTTTTTCCCATTCTACATTTCCAAGGGAGTCGGTTTTAAGTAATGCGAGATTCCAACCTTCAAGGGTTATGCCACGCATTCCTGTAATTATTAGTCCTGAATCCTCTGTTTCTTCAGCCTGACGAAAGGAGTCGTATGATTCACCATATTTCCTTGTCCATAGTGTGTCACCAAGTAAATTTGTTTTTAGTAACCAAGCACGCTCAGTTGGTGTACCTGTTTTGCCAACGATCAAAAAGCTTACGTCCTTAACACTTCTTATATTATAGGCTATGTCATCCCCACTATTTCCATAAATTCTTTCCCAAATATATTGACCATTAAGATCAGTCTTTAATAAATATAAATTTGAATTCTTTTCCCCAGCTAAAACATATCCGTCTTCAACAACTTCGAGACCCCAGCAAATATCATCATTAACCTCACCGAATGTTTTTGTCCATAGTGTATCACCAAGTGAATCAGTTTTAATGATGTAATAATCCAGCCCACCTGCGCCAAAAGAGTTTGTTGCTCCACCAATGATAAATCCTCCGTCATTGGGTTGCTTCATCGCGTAAGCATAATCATCACCACCTCCTCCGTAAGTTTTTGTCCAAAGTGTGTCGCCATTGGCGTCTATTTTTATTAACCACACATCAAATCCACCTAAACCATAAGATCCAGTATACCCTGCAATGCAAATGTTACCATTAGTTGTTTCGATTACTGCTCTGCCAAAATCATCAGCGGTGCTAAGTCCAAAGTTTTTCTTCCATAATATGTTTTGTGCACTAATCGCATTAATTAAGAATAAAATTAATACTATTATAAATACATTGTGATTTTTCATTTTAATATCTCCTACTCAGCGTTGTGTTTAACACAAAAATCCGTCAACGTATCTGCCTTTATCCAAGTATTATTTAGATATAATACTGCAGTACTATCGGTGTAAAATTCTCCGACTGGACAATCCTTACCAACAAATGGATTGTATCCCTCCGGGCTGTAAAACGTATTATTTTTTATCGAGCCCCAAGATGGGGTATTATATGGTGATGGATCAGCAGAGTCAATTCTGCATGTAGGGCGCTCAGGATCTAATGATTTTATTTTACTGCCTTGTATTGAAGAATAAAAATGCCCAACCCTTGGATGTGCATCCTGTGTGATTCCCACACCCTTTCCACCAGTTATCTTGCAATTATAAATTTGTACAAGTGGTTTCTCTGAATGTTTTGAACTGTCTTTTTCTCCAGCTTCTATTCCTGATTTGATTGGATAAACTGTGTTAATCTCACTATTTGTTACTGTGAATTGGGCAGACTTATATACAATAACTGAGTCTGTTTCATTTATGTGAACATAGTAAGAACTATCCTTATTAACTACTGCACCAATTCCGTCGCCTTGACTAATCACATTCGGATCTTGTCCAGTTGCATAAATAATTGTTGAATCAATTACAATTCTATAAGCCCCTACTTGCATTCCATCCCAACCTGAATACATAACGTAACATCTCCTGAATGTTGCATCATCACCGAGCAGCTTTACTCCACTTGGTGCTGCAATTACCAATGTATCATTTTCAACTGCCGCCCAGCCGCAATTAACTATCGAATCATTATAAGCGTAAAAGTAACTCGATGCTGCGTCCACTCTTATCCCAAATCCTCTGAACTTTCTGATCTGTATATCTTTGATTGTAATGTTATCAGCATTCTCAAGATCAAATCCCTTAATGCTCCAGAGGTAAGGGTCATCATCAAAAGGGTTTGATTGCCCTTGCAGTATAGTCTTGGTTTTTCCCTTACCAATGAAAGATAAGCCGCTAAGATTGCTGATAAAAATACTATCAACAACAAAAGTTGAGTCAATGAGATAGTAAGAAGTATTTGAAGTTAATTTGTCCTGCATATCTTTAAATGAGTAGGCATTCGTCCAACTCGAGCCTGAGTGATCACCCGTTCCGTGAGGAGTTACATACTTAACAGCATTGGTGGAGGGGGATACACTGTTGTTATCTCCAAATAAATTGGAATTAGTGTTATTATAATTAGCAGCTATGAAACAATAAACTGCTGCAAAGAAAAGAACTGAACGAACAAGAATGATTTTCATTAGAGCCTCCTAAATATTATTGAAAAAATGTTAAATAAGGTTTTCGATGGTTTTAGCCCGCAGATAATACTTATATAAACCTTTTTGAAATTCCTGAAACATTTTACAAAGATGAATGGAGAAAGTCAATAACCTGAATGAGTGAAAATAAAAAGATGACATCCCGAAAAGCCGGATGTCATCTTTAAGGAAGAGGGAAATTATTTTAATAAAAGAATTTTCTTTGTTTGCCTTGAACCGGGTGAGACAAGATTCACAAAATATACTCCTGAACTTAGCTGAGAAGCATCGAATGTAAACTTCTGCCTGCCTGAAGCTATCTCACCATTGTAAAGTTCTGCAACTTGCTCACCGAGCAAATTAGTAATTTTTAGAGATACATTTGTGCGGAACCGGAACAGAAAATTCAATCGTTGTGGAAGGATTAAACGGATTGGGATAATTCTGATATAGCACCATTTCATCGGGAATTATATTTCCACCATTATCAGCAGATGTGAGATAGAATGTCACTCAATACTATCTACCATAGGGTTTAGAGGATCAACACTAAACTCTTTACTAAAAGCATCTGAAAAACCTATTCTCTGAGCAACAAGTTTATATGTTCCTTGGGGTAGAAAACCGATATCGAAAGTTCCGTCAATTTGCGTGAATCCATAATTGTAAATTAAATTATTTGTGATTGACTGAGCATAAAGTATAACATCAGCGGGAACAAAACTTTTCCCCGGCATAATATTTACGAATCCACTTCCTTTGCCCCCTCCAAAGGAGGAGTCTCTTAGCAGAGCTATATTTTTTCCTGTCACGGGAGAATCAACTAATACTGAATCAGCTAATTGCCAGAATACCGTTGAAGTTGGATCACCATAATACGAAGGGACAAAAAAATCTGAGAAAGCCTGCACATAATAATAGCCAGGATTTATAATATTCTTTGCACTAAAAAATCCTTGATTATCAGTAAACACAGTGTAAATATTATCCGGCATCGGAACATCGTTTAATTGAATCATTTTACTCGGGTTATGCCCCCCTGTACGAATTACAACAATTCCTTTTGAGGGAAAACCGGAAACACTATCAACTACCTGCCCGGAAAGAGATTGATTAGTCTCAAGCATTTTAGATAATGTAATATTAATATTTACTGTCGAATCAGCTTCCAGTATTATTTTCTTTGCATAAAAGGGTGCAAACTGACCATCATAAAATCCAACATAGAAGGAATCTTTTTGCGCTGCGATGGTAAACTCTCCGGGCGGAAGCATGCAAGAAAAGTTACCATTAATATCAGTAAAAGATTTTTTAAGAATATAGTTACCGCCGTATATAATATTAACTTCGGCTTCGGGAATTGGATTAGTTCCATCAGTAATAATACCTTGAATTATTCCGGTGCTTTGATCATCATCAAAAAAATCAATTTTAATTTTTAAGTCCTCAATCGGTTCTTCTCCATTATTATAAACGAATAGTGTGTCAGTAGTATCGAAAGAAGAGATATAATAAAACCCGATAAGGATACAATCCATTTTTACGGAATCGCCCGGCATCAATTGATTTGGACTTTGCCATGGTCCATCAAATCTTAGAAAATACAAGTCATGATTATACTGGATTGAATCTATTACTAACGGCTGATCACCTTCATTAATTAAATAAACCGATTCAAACCTTTTGAAAATATCCTCAAATTCAATTTCTCCCGGCTCGATGTCTAATTTAGGCTGAGCCAATAAAAAAGAATTAAACCCAAGTAGTAAAATCAAAAGTTTTGAAAAATTTTTCATATCAATTTATAATTTTAAGATTTGTATTTTTTGTTTAGTAAGTTTACGCATTAAAAAGTGACAAAAAAACTTGGCAATAGATAATTTAAATTACATAAATTTTAGTCAAAAAGAACTTGATGAGTTGTTTCGAGCTTCTTTGGCAGGAGACTCCAAAGCGTTCCGAACACTTTCAATCCATGTTCGGAATATTGCCTTTAGCTATTTCCAGTCTAAACAGCGTCAGGGAAAAATAATTAATACTGATGATGTTGACGATTTGACAAACAACGTTTATTTGGCATTTGCCGAGCAATATCAAAAGGTAGAAAACCTTGAATTCTGGCTTAGAAGAGTTCTTTTTTTAAGTTTTATTAACTGGTATAAAAAGAATAAAGCTAATCGAACTTTCGAGTTAGAGGAAGCCCGATATCTTCACGATACAAGTTCTAACCCGGATCACTCAATTGATGCAGAAAAAATTAACTCAATTATTGACACACTTGCAGGAGACAAACAAAAAATTATCCGAATGCGATTTTATGAAGATTTGAAATTCAGTGATATAGCAATTAAGTTAAACAAGTCAGAAGACGCCATAAAAAAAATGTTTTATAGAACTCTCGGTGAACTAAGAGGCAAATTTTAAATTGTCACCTTTTGGGAATTAAAATAACTATTGTATTGTGAAAAAAATAAAATTATAATGAACAACTTTGAATACATCCTGGATTTACTCCAGAAAAAATCGCTTAGCGAAGTCGAAAAGCTTAAGCTTGAGGAAATTCTTAAAAATGACCTTGAGGCTAAGGAATTTTACAATACCTACATCAAGTTAGGTAAAGCACTAAAGAAATCCGACCATATCTCGTTTGACGAATTGAAAGATTTTATATTAGTCAAAAATAATCTTGAACCGGAAGACCAAAATATTCTAGCTAAAATTCCCTGGATTGAAGCCCATCTGCAAGAATGCGCCGCTTGCAAAGATCAGTTCACAATGATCAATTCCGAATATGCCGATGTTGAAAATTTTCTAACTGACAAATTCGCCACAAATTCAGATAAAGCTTTTAATTCAAATTCTAAAAAAGCTCCCTTTTTTAGAAAGATGAATCCGCAATATTATGCGTTCGCCGCAGTGCTGTTAATCGGCGTATTATTCGGATCATTATTTTTAGTTTCAGAATTAGCAACACCCTCGGCTTTCAAACACGCATCTCTCGAAGATAAATCCGATTTCTATATTAGCAGAGGAAGAACTACTGATTATTTTCAGGAAAGCATTAGCGCTCTTGATAATAAAGATTACAACGCAGCCATTTCTTATTTAAAAAAAGATATTCAAGAAAATTCTAACAGCGAAACAATTTTTTATACACACTATGTTTTAGGATTGGTTTATCTTGAAATTGCTGAAAGTAATTTCATAGGCTTATTTCCTTCATATAATAAATCGAATGCAAAGGATGGGTTGAAAAATCTCCAACTGTCAATTGAGAAAAACCTTTCCGGTAAATATCAGAATCTCTCAATGAATGCACATTTTTATATCGCAAAGGCTTACTTGATGCTTGACGATAAAGAAAATGCAAAAAAATATTTGGAGAAAGTTATTGAAGAAAAAGGTAGTAAAATGATTGAGGCTGAAAATATTCTGAGTGATTTGGAGTAGTCTGTGTTCAATGATTATATACAAGACATCCATATTATTGCTGCTGATACTTTCCTTGTTTCAGCCCGCCGATAAAAATTTTTCCGGTTCTGAAAATAATGACTTAAAAAAATCCGACAAATTTTCTGCTTCAGATTCGATTTACAAATCTGTAATTACAGCCAATTGGAATGTTGAACTGTTAAAATCTTATCAGAGAATTATCCTCAATTCTGATATTAACTCCAACCATGAAAAACAAAAATTAGAAAAATTACACGATGGTTTTGAGAAGTCATTTTTATTTGCAATGATTTCCAACCGCGATGGAAATTACGACCAAATGTTCGACACCCTCTATTCAAAATTTTCAAATCATCAGGATTTTCTCCCTTATTACGAAGAGCTTATTTTCAGTGCATCTGCTACCGATAGATTATCAATGCTTGATGCAAAACTTAATGGAGATAAATCCTTCGACGAATCGTTCGATAAAAATATTTTGCTCTATTTTATTAATTCGGCAAAAGGAAAGTACAAAGACGCAGAAAAATTTATAACTCAGTTAGTTGTGAATGATACCACAAATTATGAGTTGTTTTTTCACTATTCATTCTTGCAGAGGAGTCTTGGAGATTATCAATTAGCACTTACAGTAATTAATAAAGCCCTGAAGCTGGCTGAAAAAGACAAATGGTTTCAAATAAAAGCATTACTTGCAAAAGGTTCGCTGTATTTTCTTTCCGGCGAAAATGAAAAAGCATTAACAGAATATGAAAGTGCATTAAAACTTTCACAAAAAGTCGGCGATAGACAAAATGAATCCAAAGCCATGGTTGATGTTGGAATCATGTCGGACATGAATGGCGAAGTGGAAAAAGCAAGAGAGTATTTCAATAAGGCAATAACGATTTCAAAGAGTATTAACGATAATGAAAATCTCGCATTCGCTTATTCTGAACTTGGCGTATCATTTTCTTTCACAAATGAATTAATTGATGCGAAAGAGAATTACAAACGCAGCTATCAGATTTATAAAAGTCTTGGAAATAAAATGAGGTTGTCATTTTTATCCGATAACCTCGGAAGAATTTATCTAAACATATTTGACTTTAAATCTGCACTTAAATACTACAACGATGGGGTAGAATTTGCGGGCGATAACAAAAGAGCGCTTGCATTAAATCTTACCGGAATAGCCGATGTGTATTCTAATATATCAAACTACAGCGAAGCATTAAAATACTATCGCAAGGCACAAGAAATAACTTCCGATATAAAAGAAATTGATTTGTCTTCTCTGATAAACTCGGGGCTCGGAATCCTTAACTTTAATCTTGAAAGATTTTCCGGGTCGCTCCAATTTTTTGAAAAAGCATTTTCCGAAAGTGAGGAGGCGGGAAACCTTTATACTTCCGCCGACCTTTATAATAAACTTGGCATTGCTTCATTCAAATTAGACAGCCTTGACAATGCAAAAATGTTTTTGCAAAAATCAATTACACTCTCTAAAAAGATAAATTCATTTTACACTGAAACGCTTTCCACACTCGACATTGCTTTGGTTTATTTTGAATCGGATCAAACTAAGGAGGCTCGAAACTATATTTCTATTGCAAAAAACTCCGCATCTAAATATGGCTTCGATAATATTCTTTCCGAAGCACAGTTAATAGAAGGGAATATCTATTCCAAAGAAAATAATTTTAACGAAGCAAAAAATAGTTATCTGTCTTCTCTGAATATCGCACGCAGGTTAAATGAAACTAATCTCCAAATTGAAGCACTGCATTCATTAGGAAATTTATTTGCCGAACACAGTTTGAACGAAGCTGCTGAATCTTATTTCAAGTCTGCTGTTAAATTAATTGAGGATGTCTCCCGCCCTTTGTTTGAAGAAAATGAAGTACAGATTTTTTATTTTTCATCTAAAGCTGAAGTATATAACTCTTATGCAAATCTGTTGTTAAATCAGAAAAGATTTGGAGAAGCATTTGAATTGATTGATCACTCAAGATCGAGAAACATGATGCAGAACCTGAGCAATATCAAGCTTCAGGCGGCAGTTGGCAGCGATTCCTTGTTAGAAAAAATTTACGAATACGAGTGGCTGATTCATTCTCAGCTTCTTTCGGAGAATGAGATAGACTCGGTTAAAATTCAATCTCGTCTTCTTAAAGAAGAAATCGTAAAGACTGATCCATCATTAGCAAAATACTTAAACTTCGACAGCAGTCATTCAATTAAAAATATACAGAATGGTCTTTCAGAAAAAGAAAACTTCATTTCAATTTATTCTAATAAAAGATTCACCCATATTTTTTTAATTACGAAAAAAGATTTTCAGCATTTTGAAATAAACAAAGGTCAAGGCGATATTCTTTCAATGCTCTCGTCTATTTCTCCTTTTTATGATGACAGCATTTCAGACCATGAATTTTATAATCAGGATTTATTTTCATTCAATGCAAAATCAGCTTTTGATTTCTACTCAACTTTGCTCAAACCGGTTTTAACAAAAGTTAATAAAAGCAGTGATATTATTTTTTCACCATCAACTGAACTAATAGCATTTCCATTTGAATTTCTTGTTAAGTCTTTCGATAATAATTCCAGTCCCTATAGTTATAATGATAAAGAATTTCTGATCTATGATTATAATATTTCATACGCAAACTCTGCTGCTAATTATCTCGAGCTAAAAGAAAATAAAAAACTTAGTAACAATAAATCCTTGATCATCGGAAATCCTTTTATCAACAGCAGCACAAACGAATTTGCAGACAGAAGAGGATTACTCGAAGAAAATTCCGGTGTACCGCGAAATGTGGCGTTACTTCCTTTAAAATATTCCGAAGAAGAAATTAGCGGGGTGGGAAACTTGATCGGCGCAAATCAAGTATTAACAAATACAGAAGCCACCGAAACAAACTTCAAATTAAATTGTGAGAATAATAAGATCATTCATCTTTCGACTCATTCAATGCTCTTCAATAAACAGCCGGTCATTTTCTTTTCAAATTCTTACGACACTGAAAACGACGGCTTTCTCGAGGCATCTGAAATTGTTCAGTTGAAACTCAACAGCGATCTGGTTGTGCTCAGTTCGTGCAATTCCGGTTTGGGCGCCATTGATGCATCCGAAGGAATACTCGGAATGTCAAAAGCATTTTTTGAATCTGGATCTAAAAGCGTAGTGGTTTCTTTATGGGAAGTAAATGATAAATACACCTCAAAATTTATGATCCTATTTTACAAAAGATTAAGCGAAGGCTTTGATAAATCAGAAGCGCTGCGATTAGCAAAACTTGATTTCATAAAAGAATATTCCCCCAACCCTTTTTACTGGAGTGCTTTCATACTGAATGGTAATATTTCAAAAATAGATTTGAAACAGAGTGTAAACATGCAGCCTTACATTATCGGACTACTTGCGATATTTACAGTTTCAGTATTATTCATATATTGGAGGAGAAAGCAAAAATTATCTGCGGTATAAATTCGTTATTTTTCATCTCTCCTCCATCTCAATTAATGTCTTAAAATTATAATATCTTGAAAGTCGCATCCTGAAACTTTCAGGGTAGCAGAGTCAATTATTGAACTTCGAATCCTTCATTTCAAATTAACTTTTCCCCTCGTTAATGCATTTCAGCTATTTTATTTATAAATTCCTCCCGGAAATTTAATATTACTTTGAGGCTTTACTATGAAACCAAAAATATTCCTTCCACTCCTGCTTTCATTCTTAATTCTTAATTCTTCATTGTTAATTAGTACCGTCAGGTACGTCAGTCCCACCGGCAGCAGCACCCCGCCCTACACAACCTGGGAAACCGCCGCCGACAGCATTATGGAGTGCATTAACATCTCCGTGTTTGGCGATACCATTTACGTTGCCAACGGTACTTACAAAGAGCAGGTAGTTATGATTCCCGGCTTAAGTCTTATTGGCGCAGGTATGGATAGCTGTGTGATTGATACGAGAGAAATAGTAACATCAAGTTTTCACGCAGTTGAAGTTGTTGATAGTTGTATCTTTAAAGGATTTTATGTCATCGTTTCTTATGATTCCGATACTGGAGATGGTATCGCAGGAGGTGGAAAGAGTTTAATTACAATGAATAAGACTTCAAATGCTACAGACGGTATTCTTGTTGGTCAAGATCCAACTGTTTATAAAAATATTTGTTTGAACAACAGAACCGGGATTGAAATATTCAATTCAAATTCTTTGGTTAGAAGTAACATCATTAGTAGCAATCTTTATCAAGATTTTGGGATCGATATTTCGGCTTTTGACTTAACATTTACACCAGTAATTGATTCAAATTATATTGAAACAACTGGCCACGGAATCGGAATTGCCTTTGGCAGCAAACCCACAATAACTAACAACACAATTATTTTAAAAGCAGATTATTCTAAGGGATATCAGGGAAGTTATACAGATACAGCTAAAGTTTTTAATAATATTGTTATAGCAAGCCAATACTTACCTAATTCTGATGGCTTTGTAAATACCGGGGTTCCTCATCAGACTTATAATAATAATGTATTTGGTGAATTGGGAGATGGTTTTATCTTTACAGGAGATGATAGCCATTTAATACAATTAGTAAATAACTCTATAATTAATGCCAATAATGGTATAATTAATTGTGGAGGTCAAGGTATAAGTGCACATTACAATAATTCCTGGAATAATGACTTCAATTACAGTGGCTTTACCCCCGACAGCACAAACCTATCAGTTGATCCAATGATAGTAAATGATGACTCAACCGAAGGTGATCTCGATTTTCATCTTCAAAAATATTCTCCCCTGATTGATGCAGGTGATCCCATCATACTTGACAGAGATGGAAGCAGAAGTGACATTGGTCTTTACGGCGGACCTTACGGCTGGAGTTACACGTATAATGATTTAGCACCCCGTCCTCCACATAATCTTACCGCTGTTGTTGAAGATGGATTGATAAAATTAACCTGGAATAAAAACACTGAAGCAGATTTTTCACATTACAGAATCTACCGCGATACAGTAACTAATTTTATCTATGACACAACCAAGATAGTTGGAATAACAAGCGACACTTTATTTTATGATAATCTCCCAATCACTAACAAAGAAAAAAAAATACTATTATTTAGTTACAGCATTTGATAATCAGAATAATCAATCAGAACCAAGTGAAGAAGTGACAGTGACAATAACAGGCTTGACAGAACATCCCCCGATAGGCGATGATGGATTTAGATTATTGAGTAATTATCCAAACCCTTTTAATCCATCAACAATAATTCCATACAGGTTAAAAGAAGCGGGATATGTAAAACTTTATGTGTATGATGTAAAAGGAGAATTAGTAAAAGTCCTTGTGAATCAGTGGCAGAACAAAGGTTATTATGAAGTAGTATTTCAGCCCAACACAGGAGAAAGAGAAAGAGCAAACAGTTTTGAAGCCCCGATGGGACCATATTACAGCGACATAGCCACAGGCATATACATCTATCAGATAATGGTAAGGGGGGAAGGAGACATTCCCGTTTTTTCAGATATGGGAAAGATGATACTTCTGAAATAAAATATTCATTTTCAGAAACCTCCGGTGGCAATGCCATCAGATGTTTAGCAAGAATATTATAAATCATACAGACTAAGAAATCACTAAGACTCCACACTCAGAATTAGCCTGATCACACTGAATTATATTTTATTAGTATATTTGATAAAGAAAAGACTCGAACTATATTAAACAACATTTAATAATTTTATGAGGTAAGCTATGAAAAAATTATTTACTGCTTTTTGTGTTTCGTTTTTGGTTTTATCGTTTACATTTTCTCCATCAGCTCTCGCACAGTCAATCTTTACAGAAGATTTTGAAACCGGTACGGCAAGTACTGAATGGCAAGCTTTCTTTGCAGGAGAAGATATGTTAGCCGCAGTCCCGATGGCTAATGCACCCATCCCCCTTTTAACCGGCGGTAGTTATGTTGGTTGGCTTCAGGACGTTGATACTTCTTACACAGGAATTGCTCTCGCAATCGCCGGCACTACTGACCTGATGGATTATTCAATTGAAGCAGATGTTTATTGTTATGTTAATCATCCCGACGGGTCAGCATATACCGGGTTGGTAATTTATGCAGACAGCACTATCGGGACATACATAAAGATGACTGCCGATTTTGATGCAGTTCCTTATCCGCGAATCAGGTTGTTTAATAACCGATTTAATTTTTCTACTTTTACCTACTCTTTTGATTATTCTTACAAAGCCGATAGTATCCCCGGTGGCATTCCAACAGAAAATGGCTGGCACAAAATGAAAGTGGAAGTAAAAACACTTAACGCAGACAGCACGGCTTTCTGGTGCTACTTCGATGGACAGTTATTAGGCACCGTTCCCGCAATTGATAGCGGTGAAGATAGAATGAGCTCGGGTAAATATGGTGTATATATTTTTCAGAATGGTTTTCCCCTCCCCGGTTACTTCGATAATATCACTGTTAATTCGCTCGTAACATCTTTGGATGATAATTCAAATACAGGGTTGCCCGATGGATTTTATCTTGAACAGAATTTTCCAAATCCATTTAATCCAGAGACAAATATTGCTTATCAGATTTCTACAGGTAACTATGTAACACTTTCTGTTTATGATCTGCTCGGACGAAAGATAAAAACGCTGGTCTCGAAAGAACAATCAGCCGGCAGTTACACAGTCAACTGGAATGGAACCGATGAATCAGGAAATAATGTACCGACAGGAATTTATCTATACACTTTAAGTGCAGGAAATTTTACATCCAGCAAGAAAATGATTTTGTTGAAGTAAGGCTCTATTTGACTGAATAAGATTTCATACGTGCTCTCGAAAATAAGTTTTGTGATTTTCAGCTGACTATGGGTCTGACACAGAAAATTTAAAGTCAACCGGTGATGATTTCAAAATCTATTTTCGAGAGGTCATTTAATTTATCAGATAGTTATAATTTCTGAGAATAATAATTGAAACAGGAGTTAATTCATTTGAAAAATCTTCTAAAAAATATTTCGTTTCGCTGCTTTGTAAGTATATTCGTTTTTGCGTCAATTATTAATTATGCAGGAACTACCGGAAAAATTTCCGGCACTGTTAGAGATGCCGAAACAGGTGAACCACTCCCGGGATGTAACATAATTATCGAAGGTACAATTTTAGGCGCCGCCAGCAACTTAGATGGTGATTTTTTCATTTTAAATATTCCTCCCGGAATCTACAGCTTGCGTGCTACTATGATTGGTTATAAACCTTACAGCATCAGCAGCGTTAGAGTGTTGATAGATCTTACTACTACATTAGAAATTGAAATGGAAACTCAAGTGCTCAATCTTGATGAAGAAGTTGTTGTTGTTGCTGTACGCCCGTTGATTCAAAAAGATGTTACTTCAAAATTATCTGTTGTAAGTTCGGATGAAATATTGAATATGCCGGTTAATAATGTGCAGGATATATTATCCACCAAAGCCGGATTTACCACTGACTCCGAAGGACAGCTTCATGTTCGCGGAGGAAGAACCGGCGAGATTGGTTATATGATTGATGGAGTTAAAGTTGACGACCCTTTATACGGCGGTTTTAACAGCGCTCTGAATAAAGATGCTATTAATGAAATGCAGGTTATCAGCGGTACATTTAATGCAGAGTACGGTGATGCAATGTCAAGCATAGTAAATCTTGTTACAAAGGATGGGGGCTCAAATTTTCATGGTAAACTTGAATATACTTCACCAATGATAAATTCTTCGCCATACAGAAAACCAAACCCATTCGCCGGTGTGGTTGATCAATCTGACTACGAAAACATTAAAATGTACGACGAGCAAATTATCCCCATTCCCGGCTTAATGACTGCTTCGTTAAATGGTCCCATAGCTGCCGACTTGTCTTTTTTGCTCTCAGGCGTTTATAGAAATGAAGATAGTTATCTCCCGCATGGCTATAATGTAGAGGGAGATGGATTTGCTAAACTAACCTATTCAATGACTCCCACAATTAAAATCTCTCTTTCCGGACAAATGACCGGGCAAAAATTTCAAGGCTACAACCACGCATGGAAATATCTCAGTGATCATCAAGCACATACTGAAATTCAATCAACCAGACTTGGAATAGTTTTTACACAAACACTTGGCAACAGCTTTTTTTATACGGCAAACCTATCAAGATTTAAAAATCACAGAATAGTGCAGGTGGGGGATAAATTACCGTCAGAATATATAATGGGAAGAACCGGCGAAACAGTTTATTTTTTTGTCGAGGGAGACGATTCTGAATTTGCTGATAATAATACCGTTACTTACCGTGGAAAAGTTGATGCGACTTTTCAAGCAAATATTAATAATCAGTTTAAAGGCGGTTTCGAATTAGTAAAACATGATATTAATGTGCACGAAGAATCAGAACCCTGGCCTTCAGGTGCACAGTTCAAAGATATTTATTCAAAAAACCCAATTGAGTTTAGTGGTTATTTGCAGGATAAAATTGAGTATAATTATTTAATAGTTAACGTTGGCTTGCGGTTTGATTATGTTGATCCAAGTGCAACTATGTGGCCTGATATCCGCAGGTTCGGATATTTTGACGAAAATAATAACTGGATACTCGCTGATGAAGTAAAGGTTGATCCTAAAACTCAAATCAGTCCGCGCATCGGATTAGCTCATCCAATTACGGAAGATGCTGTGCTTCATTTTTCTTACGGTCATTTTTTTCAATACCCGGATTACAATTCTTTATACTATAACAACGGCAGAGATATTAACACCTCCCTTCCATTAATTGGGAACCCAAATGTTAAAGCCCAAAAAACAGTTTCTTATGAAGCAGGAATAAAATACAAATTAAGTGAAAGCTGGGCATTGGATTTAACAGCATGGAATAAAGACATAACAGACTTGCTCTCAACTTTACAGATAAGTTATCTATCCCAGGATTATGTGGTCTTTTTTAATTCTGATTATGCAAGTGTAAAAGGAGTTGATCTAACAATCAGCAAACGTTACAGTAATTATTTTTCAGGTTCGATTGATTACACTTATATGGTTGCTAAAGGAAATAACTCACAGCCGTTGGGCGGCTACTTTAATGCTTTTACAAAAGAAGAAATCCCCCACCAGGAATATTTTCTTGATTTTGATCAACGTCATAAGTTTGCAGTGAATTTGAATTTCAACATTCCTGAAAATAGCGGAATAAATATTTTAGGAATGGATTTACTCTCCAATCTTAATATCAATATTATTCTAAAAGCTAACAGCGGTTTGCCATACACTCCGTATGTAGATCCAACTGTTCGAATTGATATAAACTCAGGAAGAAAACCATGGACTTCCACGGTTGATATTCGAGCAATAAAAACGATTCCTTTTTCAGGAGTTGCGGCTGCAATTTTTTTAGAAATAACAAATCTTCTCAACACAGAAAATGTTGTCTATGTTTATTCGCGCACCGGAAAGCCTTTTGATACGGGGCAGCCGGGCTTGGTAGGATCTTCTCCAGATGCAGATCATAACCCAACATACATCGGACCGCCGAGAATTATAAAGTTTGGCGTTCAATTTGTTTTGTAACTAAGGAAATTTTTATGAATAAAATTTTAAAAAGATATTTACTTTCTTTATTCCTTTTTATCTCTGTTGCTGTTACCGTTAATGTACAGGCACAGATTCAATCCTGCGAAAGTTGCCATGGTGAAAACGTAAAAAATTTAACGCTTGTCCCTAAAATCTTATCAAGCGAAGAAAGAGGAATCGGGATAATGGATAAAGGACAAGTTGTAAATTACCTCGGCAACTACGGCGTCCTTTCAAATTTTCACGAATATTTTAATGAAGCAATCCGCTGGCCCTCTGATGCAGGCGCACAAACTCACTACTGCTTTGGTTTAGGATTGATTGTTGCATCAAAGGGAAATGTAATTACTTCAGTTGTTGGTGCTGCCACTGACAAATACGACTGGGTTCCGAAAGATGGTTCGCGCGGACAAATATTTTCCGGCGATGTCATTACTCCTCCCCCTGACGAAACTCCATTTCTCGCAATGAGCGATAACCCCGACACCTGGACCGAAGGATATTTTGATGATTTTGGCAATTGGATCAGCACACCGGGAGAAAGACATTGGCCAGGAAAATTTAGAATAAATATTGATGAGTCATCTCCCGACTTTGGACAGGAAGTTCAAGGCGAATTTGTTTCCGACCGTGATATTTACTCCGTGTTTGATGACAAAATTAATTCTAATCCAAATGGACCACTCGGGATTGAAGTTGAAGAAATGGCTTATACATACGGACGTCCTTATGCCGAAGATCTGCTGATCTGGGAATTCACAATCCATAATAAAAGCGGGCAGCAGCTTGACAGCGTTTATGTTGGCTATTATGCTATCTTCCGACCGGATTATGACAACCAGGATTTAATAAATATCATTGATAGCAATCCAAATGACGGGAATGCTAAAGGTGACTTTGTTTATGTTTGGGATCGCAATAACACTAAAGATGGAGCCTGGGAAAGTGATCCCACCGATCTTGGAATGGTGGGGTTAAATATTCTCGAGACTCCTCAGAACATGGGTGTGACTGATTTTCATTATTTTAACAGAGACGTTGCCCCATCCATTGACGAACAAATGTGGCCTATTATTTCCAGCAATCCCAATGATCCTAATCTAACAATTCCTGATGCTTATTTCCATGGTGCTGACACTCGAATAGATGATACACACCCCGATGTTTTAAATCAATATTTCCCCGAAGGTGCGCCATTAAACTATTTTATAATGACAGGACCATTAACATTGGCTCCTGATGAAACTGTAATTTCCTCTGTTGCTGTTGTGATGGGAAATTCCGGTAATATTCCTTTTCAGCCTGATACCACCGACCTTATGAAAAATCTGCGAGTGACTCAGCAAATGTTCGAAAGAAAACTTCAGGGCTCTGGTCCGCCTAAAACTCCAACTGTTCAGGTGCAAGCTCTTGATAAAAGTGTTCGCATCTTTTGGGATTCCGATGCTGAGAATTCTAAAGACAATTTAACCGGCAAAAAAGATTTTGAAGGATATAAAATTTATCGCAGCGATAATCAGGGGAAAACGTGGGGAAGTCCAATCACAGATCAATTTGGAAATGTGATTGGATACAAGCCGATAAAAATTTTTGATTTAATTGATGGAATAAAAGGACCTGACCCGGCATTCAATCAATCACTCGGCGATGACACTGGTTTGAAGCATACCTTTACAGATGAAAATTTAATTAACGGAATTGAATACTGGTATTGCGTTACTGCTTATGATAAAGGCAATCAAACTATAGATAGTCTCGAACAATCTTATCAGTCGCCATTAGGTCATTCAACATTAGAAAGCAGTACAGTTTCAGTTGTGCCGGGTGTGCTGCCGCAAAATTATGAAGACGCAACTTTCGCCCCGGGGCTTAATCCTGACGGTTCTATCCCCCCAATCGGCGGAATTTGTCAGGGACTTGTTGAACTTGATATTGTTGATCCGGCAGCAATTACAGATGATAATTATTTAATTACTTTTGTTGATTCAACTTTAGAAATTGCCGGGGCTGATTCTAACTATGTGCTTGGATTTAATCTTTACAGAATTTCTGCTGAGTCCGGAGATACAACATTACTGCTTGATCATCATTTGTTGTCGGATGAAACCGAAGATAATTTGCCTATTACGGATGGATTCCGTCTAACAGTTTTAAATTCGCCATCAGGAACCTCATTTGTCGGATGGACAAAAGTGAACGGTGATACCTCTACCTTCTATTGGAACACAAAACCGGTCGAAAGATATATCGGAAGTCAGGAAGTTGTTCAGGAAGAGGTTTATACTATTGATGATTATCAGATTACAATTGACACTACCATTTCAGGTGGGCTTTCTGCGCGGCTTTATGATTTTTTCTCAGGCACTGTTTACGACACGATTATTCATCTGCCGCTAAAAGTAGAAGTAATTACAGATCTTCAAAATCCTGTTGATGTAAGTAACAATACGTGGCTGTTTGAATTTGCTATTCCCGCCCCCTGGGAAGAGTACAGAAAATTTTATTACAGTCCGATAGGGTGGGACCTTTTGCCAGGCGGTTCAGCCTACACTGCCGGCAGCCCGGGGTTTTATGAAAAATATATTGACATTTTAAATTTTGAAAAGTACGAAGTAATCCCTGAGGCAGGTGACACAATAAAGACGGGTTTACTTTTACAAACCAATCACCAACCTGATACTTACATTAATGCTGATGGAGATACTGTTCATATAGCCGCAACTCCTCCTTCGCAAGGCGATCAATTTACGATTCGAACTTATAAACCATTTAGAAAAGAAATTCGGTATGAATTCAATACAAAAAAATTAAATTATTCAAACACGGATGCAATTGATTTAAATAAAATCCGTGTGGTACCGGATCCTTACATCGTGTCGAACGAATGGGAAACTTCACAGTTTGGGAAAAAAATTATGTTCAATCATTTACCGAATGAATGCAAAATCTCTATCTATACTGTTGCCGGAGATTTTATTATTGATCTCTATCATCAGGATAATACCGGATATCAGTTCTGGGATATGCGCACTTATAATGATCAATACATTGCGTACGGTTTATATGTTTATGTTGTTTCAACTCCCGGCGGTCAGAAAAAAGTCGGGAAATTTCTTGTCATTAAATAGTTGACAGACATTATGGAGAAATTGCAAATGAAAACATTTATTACTTTTATTCTGGCTGCAACAATTCAACTAACAGTTTTTGCAGGTGATTTTTCAAAAGTTGGAACTACTGCAGCGCAGTTTCTAAAAATTGGAGTGGGTGCACGAGCAATGGCACTTGGCGGTTCATTTACTGCTATTGCGAATGATGTCAGCACTTTATACTGGAATCCTGCCGGGTTAACAAATCTTCAAAATTTTTCTGTTGCAGTATCTCATACTGAATGGTTTGCAGAAATCTCACACGATTTTGCCGGCGCAGTTTATTCCTTAAATGAAAGTGATGTTATTGCGTTGAGTGTTGTTGGATTAAATACAAGTGAGCAGGAAGTTACAACAGTAACCCAGCCTGATGGAACTGGAATTTATTATGACGTTAGCGATCTTGCA
Source organism: Ignavibacteriales bacterium (assembly GCA_016709155.1). Classification (NCBI taxonomy): domain Bacteria; kingdom Pseudomonadati; phylum Ignavibacteriota; class Ignavibacteria; order Ignavibacteriales; species Ignavibacteriales bacterium. The sequence goes on from JADJEI010000001.1 coordinate 1,258,753, forward strand.
ATCGGACTAAGTTATGCCCGTGCTTTAACGGATCGTTTTTCTGTCGGCTTAACTGCCAAATACATTCAGCAAAATCTTTATAATGAATCAGCCAACACATTTGCTCTTGATCTTGGAACTTTTCTGCGAACCGGTTTTCACGATCTCATAATTGCTATGAGCATTTCCAACTTTGGTGGAAGTATGCAATTGGAAGGGCGCGATTTAATTACTGTAACAGATATTAATAGTAATATTTCCGGCAACTACAATACCGATGCGCGGCTTAAAACCGAAGCATGGGCGCTGCCATTAATTTTCAGGGTGGGTGTTGCAATGAATATAGTCGGCGGCTCCGATCCGTTTATTGCTTCAGATCAAAACAGATTTACTCTTGCAGTTGATGGAGTTCATCCGAATGACAACACTGAAAAAGTAAATATCGGCGGTGAGTATGCCTGGGACGAAATGGTTTTTGCAAGGGTCGGTTACAGGATGAATTATGATCTGGAAAAATGGACTTTCGGTTTGGGATTATTGATGGATGTTGGAAGTCAAAAAGTTGGCTTCGATTATGCATTAATTGATTTTAACGATTTAGGTAAAGTTTCACAGTTTTCAGTTGAGTTAAGATTTTGATTGTTATTTGAAAAAAAATTTCAGGGGAATTATTATCTGCTTTTGCTTTTCCTCTGTCCTATTTTACTTTTCGATAGCATAAGAATATCAATTACAAACTCACTAATTTTCCTTATAGAAAAAAATATTTTAAAAAGTCATCCAATATTTTCATAAAGATGTATTTTACATCTAAACAAAGGAGATAATAAATGTTAAGAAAATACGCTAGTCTGCTTAGTGTTCTCTTAATCAGCATAATAATTTTTCAGGCATCTTTTCTGAACGCCCGGCAAATTGAAAAGTATAAAGCTGATACTTTACCGAAAGGTGTTTCGATTTATCAATTAGATAACGGAATGCAAGTTCTGCTAATTGAAAATCCTGCGCTTCCCATGGCGGGGGTGAATGTCGCAGTAAAAGTCGGTTCAGCTTACGAAACTTTTTCAACAAGCGGAATGAGCCACATGCTCGAACATTTACTTTTTAACGGAACAACTACTCGAAATCAAAAGCAGCTTTATGATGATGTTGATTTAATTGGCGGATACAACAACGCAAGCACAGCAGAGTTCTACACTAATTTTATGATGGTAACTCCTTTCGAAAACATAAAAAAGGGAATGGAAATTCAAGCGGACATGCTTTTCAATTCAACTTTGCCTTTAGAAAAATTTGAAAAAGAAAAAGGAATTGTGCTTGAAGAAATTTCTAAAACTCTTGCCGATCCGCAAGAACAAATAGAACGCAACACACTATCAATTCTATATGACGGGCATTCTCTTTCTTTACCAACTCTTGGAACTTATTCAACCATACAATCAATGTCCCGCGATAATGTTTTTTCTTTTTATAAGAATAATTATGTCCCGAATAATATGATACTAACTGTGGTTGGTAATTTTCAATCAGCTTCTATGCTTGAAATCATTAAAGAAATTTATGGTCAATCTAATCCGGGCTTAGTTCAACGCGAAATTAATTCCGAGTGGAAAATAGGTTTACAATCACCTGAATTTCATGGACTTTATACAGGAATGATTTATAATCGTTTCTATGACGGCGAAGAAAATTTCTTGCAGTTATTCTATGAACTTCCAAACAGTTCATTTTTAGAGTATTATGATTTGATTAATCTAACTTTAGGTAGAGATCAAAATGCCATTCAGGATTCATTAATAAAACAATTCCCGCTGAAAGTTAAATCAATAAATTTATCCACGCGTTTATCTCCTTTCAAAAATTTTATAGAGGCAAAAATTCTTTTGGATAATCCGGCGGACTATAATGCCGTGATAAATTCGCTTTCAAAAATGTTTGCAGATTTAAATTTTAGTTTGACGAGTGAAACAATTGAAGCAGAGGCAATTAAAGCCCGCACGGAGTTTTTAAAAAATATTGAAAAGCCTCACATGTTCGGAATTTATAATTCGAATGAATTGGTCATAAAAGGGATTGAGTCGGTACTTGCTTCTTATGAAAGCAAAGCTTTTTATGAATCCGCAAAAGAACTTGAACTTCTGAAAATTACTTCTCATCCTTTGGTTATTATTCAGTCGCCGAGCATTAAAGCACAAACCGATACAGTTAAGACATCAAATGAAATAAAATTATTTGAAGATAAATCAACAGGCAAATCTTTAATCGCAGTTCAGAATGATGTTAGCGATCTATTGGCAATTCATTACTTAGTGAAACATAAAGCGTTTTACGAATCTAAATACGGCAAGGATGCGGCAAAAATTCTGCACGATTGTTTTAACCAGCGCCTGGAGTCAGAAGCAAATAAAAAAATCAGCAATAAGTTTGGACTCACATTTATTGTAAATGATAACCCATACATACCGATGGATGATATTTACCTCCACCCTGATTTTGGTTATATAAGAGTTGAAGGCTTGGCAGATGATCTTTCCAGTGCGATTAATTATGTGAATGATCAAATCAAAAATTTTGTCCCGACTGAAGCTGAATTTAACAGCGCCGTTGAGCAGATCAACAATATTAAAATGATGACGATGGGGGGAGATAAAGCAAAGCATTTGTTTGAGGAATCTTATAAATCTTTAGTCTATGAATCAGATCCGTATTCAAACAATCAAGTAGTTCTGACTTATGAAAATTTATTGGCTTTTGCAAAGGAATATTTTCACCCGGGGAATATGATTGTATCTGTTGTCTCCCCAGAAGCCTTGAAAGCATTCATAAGCTTTTTAATAACTTTATAACCGAACCTATTTTAGAGGAGCCGGGGGTATATTCTAAATCACTTATTCTTAACCAAAAGGAAACTGCAATTGAAAAAGACGGGCAGGGTGAACGGTCATATTTATTTTGGGGATTTACAAAAAATATTGATTCCAAAGATGCCCCAGCCTTACAGGCACTTGCATTAGTTCTTGCCGACGATATTATTTTTGACATACGGGAAAAGCAGGGAATGGCTTACGGTATGAGCGCAGGTATTGAAGTAATAAATGACAAAGCTCTTTTCTACATATCTCAGGGAACCCGACCGCAAAATGTTGACAAGTTGGTCCCGCAATATCCTAATTTTTTTACGATGGCTGCCGCTGATACTCTAACAGAAGGCGAGTTACAAAAATCAATAAATATGTATTTGGGAAAAATGATGTTCAGAAGATTATCAAGCATCAATCAGGCATATTATCTTGGCAACTCACTTTATTTTCAGAATAATTTTAATTACGATAAACAATTTCTCGAGAGTTTAAAAAACGTAAAACTAAGCGATGTGAAAGAAGCCGCTAGAAAATATATGCAGATTAATAACCCTGTATCTGTAATTATTAGATGAACGAACCAACTTAACTTTAGATTCTTATTCGGAGTACATCATGTATAAAAAAATTTTATTTACACTAACTTTTATTTTTTGCACAACTTTAACTTTTGCATCCGAAACACTGCATCATAAAATATCTGTTACTATTGATCCGTCAAAACATTTTATTGAAGCTTCCGATGAGATTAAGATTCCTGCTAATCAAATTAAACCGGATATGTTTTTCCTGCTAAATAATAATCTTACTGTTACAAGTGAAACTCCCGGAGTATTAGTCAAATTAGAAAAGAGCGGAATTAAAGCTGAGGATTTGGGAATTGATAGGGAAGATTTCAATACTTCAAGTGATTATACTCAAAATAAATATTCACTCGTTTTTGATAACTATAAGGGGGGAGATGCCACTTTTACGCTTAAATATAACGGGACAATAAATTATCCAATTGAACAATTGGGTGAGGAATACGCAAGAGGATTCAGTCAAACTCCGGGCATTATTGATGAGAAAGGAGTTTACTTAGCAGGATCAACTTTCTGGGTCCCGTGGTTTAGTAATGAATGGATAAGTTTTGAATTAACAGTGACAGTTCCGCAAGATTGGAATGTAGTCAGTCAGGGAAATCGAACATTAAATGAAACAAAGAATGAAAGCCATGTTATTCGCTGGGATTCGCCCGAACCGATGGAAGAGATTTATTTAATCGCTGCACAATTTACAGAGTATTCTAAATTTGCCGGTTCGATTGATGTGATGGCTTTTCTTCGTACGCCTGATGAAGCACTTGCAAATAAATATCTCGAAGCAACTGCACAGTATCTTGAAATGTACAGAAAATTAGTTGGTCCCTATCCATTCACAAAATTTGCACTTGTAGAAAATTTTTGGGAGACCGGCTATGGCATGCCTTCTTTCACATTGCTGGGCGAGCAGATAATTCGTTTCCCGTTTATTCTTAATTCCTCTTATCCCCACGAACTATTGCACAACTATTGGGGCAACAGTGTTTATGTAGATTTTAAAACCGGAAATTGGTGCGAAGGTTTAACGGCTTATATGGCGGATCATCTAATTGCAGAGCAGCGCGGGCAGGGGGAAGAATACCGGCGCTCGACTCTTCAAAAATATACCGACTATGTTAAGTCCTCAAATGATTTCCCATTGAGCGAATTTGGTTCACGCTATAATGCTTCATCGGAAGCAATTGGCTACGGTAAAAGTTCGATGATGTGGAATATGCTGCGTGAAAAAGTGGGAGATGATTTATTCATTCAAAGCTTTCAAAAATTTTATCAAGTCAATAAATATAAAGCAGCGTCGTTTGATGATATTCGATTGTCATTTGAAGAGGTTACAGGGAAAAACTTAAAACAGTTTTTCGATCAATGGGTTACTCGAAAAGGCGCTCCGGAATTAGCACTCTCAAATGTTTTGGTTCAAAAAGAAAATGAAAATTATCAATTAAATTTTACTTTAAAACAAATTCAAAGCGAAGACGTTTTTATTTTGGATATTCCGATTGCTGTTTCGTTTGAGAAGAACATTGAAATAAAAAAAGTTGAGATGACTCAAAAAGAACAAACGTATCAACTAACATTTTCAGAAAATCCCTTATTGGTTCAGGTTGATCCTCAGTTCAATCTTTTCCGTAAACTTAACTATAACGAAATTCCTCCCTCCCTTTCCAAAATATTTGGCTCGGAAGAAGTACTGATCCTGTTGCCTTCAAAAGCTGATCCTGTTAAACAGGAATATTATAAAAAACTAGCAGACATTTGGGCAGCAGATTCGTCACAGAATTTCAAAATATCTTTTGATAATGAAATATCTGAATTGCCTCCAACTGCAAGCATCTGGATTTTTGGGGCAGAAAATATTTTTAGCGATATAATAAAAGCCGGCATTAAAGATTATAACGCCGAGTTGACCGAAGATATGGTACGATTTGGCGCTGCTTCTTTTGATGCTAAGAAGAATAGTGTGGTGATATCTGTTCGTCATCCAAATAACCCGGCGGCAGTTCTTGTTTTTCTTTCAACTGATAATAAAGAAGCCATTGAAGGACTTGCAAGAAAACTTCCTCACTACGGCAAGTATAGTTACCTTGTGTTTGAAGGAAATGAACCAACTAACATTGGCAAGGGCGAATGGGAAACAGTAAATTCGCCTTTGTCGACAAAGGTGGGTGCTGATGAACAGTCACCATCTTTCAAAAATTTTACAGAAATACCTAAACGAAGCGCATTAGCCTCGCTTGATCCTGTTTTTTCTTCAGATCGAATGATGAAGACGATAAATTATCTTGCAAGTGAAGAACTGCAGGGTCGTGCGCCCGGCACTGAAGGAATTAACAAAGCTGCCGATTTCATAGTTGAAAAATTTAAAAGCGCAGGATTATTACCCGGCGCTGATGACGGTACTTACTTTCAAAGCTGGGATGAAGTTGTTGATGCAAATGGAAATAGAGCGCCGGTCAAAAATATTATCGGGATTATTCCAGGAATAAATCCGGATTTGAAAGATGAGTCCGTAATTGTTTCGGCACACTATGATCATCTCGGTCTTGGCTGGCCTGAATCATATAAAGGAAACGAAGGAAAAATACACTTTGGCGCCGATGATAACGCGAGCGGTATTGCAGTGATGCTCGAGCTTGCTGAACTGCTTGGTAAATCATTAAAGCCGCAGCGAACAATTATTTTTGTTGCTTTTACTTCGGAAGAAAGCGGATTGCTTGGTTCTAAATATTATGTGAAAAATATGCAGCACTTCCCAGCTAAAAAAGTTATCGGAGTTTTAAACTTTGATACATTTGGAAGACTTGGCAAAAACAAAATATTAGTTATTGGCAGTAACAGTGCGAATGAATAGAAGTTTATATTTATGGGTGCAAGTTATGTTACGGGCGTTGAATCAGAAATGGTTACTCAGGAACTTGATGCTAGTGATCAGGTTAGTTTTATTGAAGCAGGAATTCCTGCTGTACAATTTTTTTCAGGTGCAAATGAAGATTATCATAAACCTACAGACACTCCTGATAAAATAGACGCATCGGGCTTAGTTAAAGTTGCCACATTTGCACGCGAAGGAATTTTATATTTAGCTGATAGGTTAGAACCGCTAACTTTCCAAGGTCAGACAACCGATGATACAAAAAAAACAGAGACACAAATTGTCGGACGAAAAGTTTCAACCGGAAGTGTTCCTGATTTTGCATTCTCAGGAGAGGGTGTTCGCATAGCTGATCTTTCGTCTGGTTCTCCGGCTGAAAAGGCGGGGTTACAGAAGGGTGATGTCATAATTAAAATTGACAAATATGATGTAAAGAATTTGCGCGATTACTCCGAAGCATTAAAAAAATTCAATCCAGGCGATGTAGTAGAAATTATTTATATCCGCGATGCTAAGGAATATAAAACTCAAATTGAGCTGATTGCAAAGTAGGAGGCTGTCTCAAAAGTAATTTTTACTGTCACACTGAGCCCGTCGAAGTGTGAATTCACTATGGCATTGCCATAAGTCTTCGACAAGCTCAGACTGACAAAATTAGACTTTTGAGACAGCCTCGGCTTTACTTTATCAACTTTCTGATTATATCTACATCCTCCTTAGTAGTCACTTTGAAATTAAATGCCGAGCCTTCCACTATATTTATTTTTATACCCACCCTAAATGCGAGAGTTGATTCATCGGTACAAATCAGATTTTCCTCATAAGCTTTTTTCATCGCAAGCATAATATCTGCATACTTAAATATTTGCGGTGTTTGAACGTATAAAACATCCGTTCTGTCAATGTAATGCTGTACCAACTCTCTGCCTTTGAGTAATGTATCCTTTGCCTTTATGCATACAATTGAATTACCGCGCTTTACAGCGGTTTTTATGGCATCTTGTAAAACGTTCATCGGCAGAAGAGGTCGGGCTGCATCGTGAATAATTATCAGGTCATCCTTTTCAGCGTTGATAGATTTTAAAGCGTTGTAAACAGAATCCTGACGTTCCACCCCTCCACAAACAACTTTAGTAAGCTTTGTTATGGCATATTTCTTTTTCAACTTTTTGAGCAAATCAAAATATGAATTATCTACTGCCGCGATAATTTCATCAACAAATGGACTTTGCTGGAAAATATCAAGCGTGTGAGCAATCATCTCTTTGCCCTTCAATTTTAGATACTGCTTTGGAGTCTTTCCGCCTGCTCTTTTGCCTTTTCCTCCAGCAGGAATTATTGCGTAAGTTCTCATAGAATCATCATCGCATCACCATAACTAAGGAACCGATAGTTTTCCTTAACGGCTTTCTTATACGCCTTCATAACGAATTCTGTATCACCTAAAGCAGCAACCAGCATTATTAAAGTTGATTCAGCAAGGTGGAAGTTTGTTATTAATTTTTTGGTTACCTTAAAATCATACGGTGGAAAAATGAATTTGTCTGTCCACCCCCTCGTGGGCTTTACAAAACCGTCAGCGGTGGTGCTTGATTCCAAAGCACGACTTGCACTTGTTCCTACTACGAATACATTGTGTTTTGCATTCATTGCTTTGTTAATTATTTCCGCAGATTTTGCCGGAACTTCAAAAAATTCCGAGTCCATCTTATGCTTTGTTAAATCTTCAACTTCCACAGGTCTAAAAGTCCCTAATCCTATATGAAGAATTACAGGTACGATGTGGATTCCTTTTTTCAGAATCTTTTCCACTAATTTTTCAGAGAAGTGGAGCCCTGCGGTTGGTGCAGCAACAGACCCATCAACTTTAGCAAATACTGTCTGATAATTTTCTTTGTCCGATGGTTCGGATTCTCTTTTAATGTATGGCGGCAGGGGTGTGTGCCCAATTTTATCAACAGCCTTAAACACATTTGGCTGATTGAAACGAACCGTTCGACCGCGAGATGTAGTGTTGTCAATAATTTCACACCAAAGTTTATCATCAAAATAAATTTTGTTTCCTATTCTAACTTTTCGCGCAGGATCAACAATGACATCCCAGATGCATTCAGTTGTGTTGAGTTCTCGCAATAAAAATACTTCGATTTTTGCCTGTGTTTTTTCTTTTTTCCCAAACAACCTTGCTTGAAAAACACGCGTTTCATTTACTACCATTACATCGCCCTTTTCCATGTAATCAATTACATCGGTAAATACTTTGTTCTCCATTTCCTGCGTTTCTCTATTGAGAACAAGCAGGCGTGATTTATCTCTCGGAGTTACGGGATATTTCGGGATTAAATTTTTTGGCAGATTGTATTTAAAATCTGATAACTTCATTCTTGGTACCTATCTAAATTGTTTATAAATTTTTGGGCAGAGCAATAACTCTGCCCGGGAATCATTAATTATTTTTTCTTTCTAATTGCAGTTTTTTTCTTTGCAGATTTTACTGCCGGTTTAGCTTTTGCTTTTTTTGCAGAAGACATTTCCTTGATCATAGCACGCGCTGCTGCAAGCTTAGCAATCGGCACTCTAAAGGGGGAACAGCTTACATAATTCAACCCTATCCTATGACAGAATTCGACCGATGCTGGTTCGCCGCCGTGTTCACCGCAAATTCCAAGTTTAATATCCGGTCTAATGCTTCTGCCTTTTGAAACAGCTATTTGCATTAACTGACCGATACCTTCAATATCAATTACCTGGAAAGGATCTTCGGGAAGGATTTTCTTTTCGATGTAATCTTTTAGGAATCCGCCAATGTCATCTCTTGAATATCCAAATCCCATTTGAGTCAGGTCGTTTGTACCAAATGAAAAGAACTGCGCATAGCCTGCAATTTTATCTGCAGTCAACGCTGCTCTTGGAATTTCTATCATTGTTCCAACGAGATGAGGAATTTTTTTGACTCCGAATTTTTCAATTACTTCAGCATAAACTTTTTTAATTATTTCATACTGATGTTTTAATTCGGTTTCAATTCCAACTACCGGGATCATTATTTCGGGGAAGGGTTTTTTACCCTCTTTTATCAATTCAGCCGTAGCTTCAAAGATAGCCCGAACTTGCATCTCTGTAATTTCGGGATAAGTGATACCCAGCCGAACACCCCGATGCCCCATCATTGGATTGTTTTCGTGTAATGCTTCAGCGCGCTCATTTAATTCATCAAGTGAAATACCAAGACTTGAAGCAAGCTTTTCTCTTTCTTCAATTCTGTTTGGAACAAACTCATGTAAGGGGGGATCAAGAGTTCTGATTGTAACCGGAAATCCGTCCATTGCTTCGAGAGTTCCTTTCATATCGTTTTTAACATGCGGGAACAGTTCATCAAGAGCTGCTCTTCGTTCAGCTTCGGTTTTAGAAACAATCATTTTTCTCAGTTTGAATAATGGTTCTTCGGAATGTTTTCCGTAAAACATATGTTCTGTTCTGAAAAGACCAATTCCTTCGGCTCCAAATGAACGGGCTTTAACTGCATCATCCGGAGTATCAGCATTGGTTCTTATCTTCAATCTTCTAACCTGATCGCACAGCTTCATCAATTCTCTGAAGTAAGGATTTTCATCGGCTGATTTAATCATCGGCAATTGACCCGCATACACATAACCTTTTGTGCCGTTCAAAGTCAGCCATTCACCTTCGGCAATTTTAGAGTCTCCAACAGTTAGATATTTTTCATCATAATTTATTTTAATTCCTCCTGCGCCAACGATACAACATTTGCCCCATCCTCTTGCAACAAGAGCAGCGTGACTTGTCATTCCGCCTCTTGCCGTAAGAATAGCTTCAGCGGCTCGCATGCCTTCGATATCTTCCGGATTTGTTTCTTCGCGGACTAAAATTACCTGCTTGCCTGCTTTATTCCATGCAACTGCATCATTAGCATTAAATACAACCTGACCTGCAGCGCCGCCGGGACCTGCTGGAAGTCCTTTCGCAATTACTTTGGATTTTTTTTCAACGCTTGCATCAATTATCGGGTGAAGAAGCTCATCAAGTTGAGAAGGCTCAACGCGCATTACAGCTTCTTCTTTTGAAATTAATTTTTCATGATACATATCGAGCGCCATTTTAATAGCGGCAGGACCGTTTCTTTTTCCCACGCGGCACTGAAGCATGTAAAGATGACCTTCCTGAATTGTGAACTCTATATCAAGCATATTTTTATAATGATGTTCAAGATTATGCTGAATTTGATGAAGGTCTTTATAAACTTCGGGCATTGCGGTTTCAAGCGATGAGAGATGTTTGTTGTGTTCACTCTTCCCAACTTCATTTATTGGATTTGGAGTTCTCGTTCCGGCTACAACATCTTCCCCCTGTGCATTAGCAAGCCACTCACCGTAAAAATGATTTTCTCCGGTTGCGGGATTTCTTGTAAAAGCAACACCTGTTGCTGAAGTGTCCCCCATATTTCCAAAAACCATGGATTGAATATTAACTGCAGTTCCCCAATCATCCGGAATACCTTCGAACCGTCTGTAAGAAATTGCGCGCTTACCATTCCAACTTGCAAACACAGCACCAATTGCGCCCCAAAGCTGTTCCATTGGATCTTCGGGGAAGGGTTTATTTAATACTTCTAAAACCTTTGCGCGATAGATTTCGATTAATTCTTTTAAGTCGTCAGAAGTTAAGTCGGTGTCTGAATGCACACCTCTTTTTTCTTTCATCTTTTCCAATTCTTTTTCAAGATGATATCGAATCCCCCTACCATCAGAAACTTCAATTCCTGCGGCTTTTTCCATTACAACATCGGAGTACATTTGAATTAATCTTCTTTGAGAATCGTAAACAAACCTTGGATTTCCGGTCTTTCTGATTAATCCTTCCCGGGTAACATCATTCAAACCGACGTTTAGAATTGTTTCCATCATTCCCGGCATCGAAGCCCTCGCACCACTTCTTACAGAAACAAGCAAGGTATTTTCAGTATCTCCGAATTTTGCCCCCATTTGTTTTTCAACTTTGGCAAGCGCATCATTTACTTGCTTGTTAAGTTCTTTGGGATATTTTCTTTTATTAGCATAATAGTAAGTGCAGACCTCAGTCGAGATAGTAAATCCTGCAGGTACAGGCAGACCTATATTTACCATCTCAGCAAGATTAGCACCTTTGCCGCCGAGAAGTTCTTTCATCTCGGCTTTTCCTTCGGCTTTTTTTCCGCCAAAGTAATAAACGTACTTATGAGTTTTTTCCATTTGATTCCTCCGGAATTATTTTTTCTTTTGATTTATCATAACATAAAGATTTTATTACGCAAGTTTATTAAGTAAAAATTTTTTGAATTTAATTTCATCATCCATCACAAGAATGATTTTTAAATAGAAAATATCTATGTCATCCAATTCCTTTGAGTATTTAGAAAGTTTTACCGCATCCTTTTCAGTTGTTACCACAGAGTGTGAGTTGCTTGTATAAAATTTCTTTCTAATCCTTTCAACTTCCTTTAATGAATATTTTTTATGATCCTTAAAAATCATTTTGTTAGTTGTATCAACATTAGTCTGCCGAAGGATATTCAAAAAAGAAAATGGGTTTGCTATTCCCGACACTACTAATGATTTCTGTCCTTTAAATTCTTCAAGGTTGTATTCCTGTTTTGAATTAAGATCAATAAAACTTATCGCTTTGTAATGGGCGGTAAATACAGGCACGTCTTTAAAATACTTTTTTCTCTTTATAGGAATATCTTCAGGCTCCGAAAATTTCCGATTAATAATTACAGCATCCGCTCTTTTTACAACGCTGAATGGTTCACGTAATGTTCCTGTAGGAAAAAGCTTATGGACAAAAAAATCAGACGATAACAAAAATCTCTGTTCAAAGACCAGTAGATTTACATCTCTTTTTATCCAGCGATGCTGAAATGCATCATCAAGAACCAAAAAATTTATCCCTGTTTCTTCAATTAGCCGAACAGCGCCTTCAACTCTGTTTTCGCAGACTGCCGCAGGAACTTTACACTCGAGAGCAGTGTGATACATTTCATCACCGCTTTGTTCAACAGTTGTTAAAATACCGCTCCCTTTTGAAACCAATTGATACCCTGTTGAGCTTCTGCCGTATCCACGGCTTAGTACGCCGACATTTTTATTTTCATTCTTCAAAAGGTTGGTAACGAATATTACCGTTGGAGTCTTTCCACTTCCGCCGAGCGTTATGTTTCCAACAGATGTGACTTTTGCGTTTACAGATTTTGATTCAAAGAACATTTTATCAAATAAAAAATTTCGGATGCTGATTATGGCTCCATAAACAGGAATAAAGGGAATCAATATCAGTTTCAGAAATTTCATTTAACAATTAAATATTTCGGCTTCTTTTTGAAGCTTGCGAAGTTCTTCTTCGCATTTTTTTATGACAGAAGAAGTCTGCTCGTAACTGCAATTCTTATCAATATAAATCGGGTCAGAGTAAACAACTTTTGCTCGCGAAAAAAAATACGGTACTTGAAATTGGTCCCAGCTATTTAATAATTTCTTTTTTTAAAACCAATACCCGCAAGTAAAATTGGTATTCCACTTTTCTTTGCTGTAATAACTGCACCTGCCTTAAACTTTAATGCTGGTCCGCGGGGTCCATCGGGAGTAATAGCGATAGAACAATTATTTCTCGCATAATCAACCATAACCCCAAGTGCAATTTCCCCCCCTTTACTGCTTGAGCCTCTAACAACTATGTATTTCCATTTCTTCAAAGTCTTTGCAAGCAGATCACCGTCTTTACTTTTACTGGTTAAAGCAACTGTGCTGTTCCCGCCATGCAAATACCAGCCAAGCAGCATTGTGTTGTGCCAGAAGGCGATAACAAAATTTTTGTTTTCGGCCCGGAGTTTATCAATTGCGTCAGAATTAATTTTCTGAATTCTTAAAGATTTACAAAGAACATTAATCAATGATGCGAGAAAAATATTACCTAAAAATCTTAAGGAGTTTTGTTTTGCTTTATGCAGTTTCATTTAAAGTATTTAGAATTATTTTTGCTGCGCGCTTTGAGGCACCCTCGGTTCCAAGTTTTACTTTTAATGCTGTCAATTTATCCTTCATATTTTGATAGAGCATTTTATCTGCTAAAATAGTTTTCGATCTTTCATAGATTGAAGTTGAGTTAGCTTCAGTTTGAATAAGTTCGGGAATTATTTTTTCTTCAGATAGAATATTTACTAACCCAATGCTTTCCAACTTCACAAGATTTTTACCGATAAGGTAAGTTATCCAGGTTGTCTTGTAAACGATAATCATGGGTAATTGATGAAGCCCAGCTTCAAGAGTAGCAGTGCCCGATTTTATTATCCCGAATTTTGAGTGATTCATAAAATCGAAAATATTTTCTTTAACTATTGTATAATTTTCCAACGAAGATAAATTGCGAAATATTTCTGTGTTCATATTTTGTGCAGAGGCAACAACTACCTGTAAATTGAATTCGCGCGAGAGTTTTGTCGCAGCTTCTATTTCTGCTGGAAAAATTTTTTCAACTTCATGTTTTCTGCTTCCGGGCAGAAGCAGCAGAATTTCTTTTTGATCATCCAGATTATATTTTTTTATCAATTCAGTTTTGCTCAAATATTTATGAACAGCGATCCGTTCCAGCATTGGATGACCAACAAACTCAACCGGCACATTATTATTTTTATAAAGAGTTTCCTCAAACGGAAAGATAACAAGCATCTTATCAATGGTTGAGCGAATCTTTTCAATCCTTGAGGAGCCCCATGCCCAGATTTGAGGAGAGATGTAGTAAATTATTTTTAAGCCGAGCACCTTTAATTTTTTTGCAATGCTTAAATTAAACCCGGGATAATCAATCAGGACAGCAGTCGTTATTTTTTTCAGCTTAACCAATTTAAGAATTTCTCGCTGCACTTTTTTAATGAACGAAAGGTGTCTGACGACTTCGACAAAACCTAAAAATGAAAGTTTATTTATATGAAAACTGATATTCATTCCTTCTTCAATCATCTTATCCCCGCCAATACCGAAAATATTAATCGCGGGCTGCACTGCGCGTAATTCTTTTATCAAAGATGCTCCGATCAGGTCTCCCGAAACTTCGCCAGTAATAATCAATATGTTGTTATTAGCCGTCATCATTTATAAAATACTATCTATCCTTGCTCGGATAATCCATTTAATCAATATGGTTAGTATCACAATAGAAAATGCCTGAAGAGTTCTCCGTTCGGACTTTAATCCTCTGCTTAAATTAAATTTTGGCTGTGTGATCCTCAATTCTTTGTAGGCAGAAAGTCTGGGAAGAAATCGGCGGACGTTTTTCGAATAGGTTTCGTAATCTACACCAAAAGTTTTTTTCAAATAGCCTTCTTCTTCTTTGACTATTGTACTGTATTGGAAAAGAAAGAACGCAAGTGCAATTATTTGCAGGTAGGGGAAAAGGGCGAAAGACATAAAACCAATTCCAAGGTACATCAAAATATTTCCAACATTCAGCGGGTTTCGAACATAGCTGAAAGGACCGCTTACAATTAAATAAGTTCCCCCAACCTCACCGGTTGTGCGGGTTTCGCTGCCTGCCCAGCTAACACCCCAAAGACGAATTAACTCACCACTCAGTGCAAGTGCAAAGCCGAAAACTAATCCCCAAATGTTGGCATTCTCGTAAACCAACATGATAATTACAAATGGAATAGGAGTGTAACTTCTGTACTTGAAAATATTTTTCGCGAAATCTGACATTGTTTTTCTTTGTTTGATTTTAAATTTATTCTGCTTTATATACTTCTTTACGTTTTAGCTCAGCACGATGGCGCTTTTTTAAATTCTTTTTTGATTGAAGCTGTTCGAGTTTATTTTTTACATCTAAAAAATTATTGAAAGGGAAGTAACTTATCCTATTTCGTTCGCAATATTTGAGCAGATCATCTTTGGCAAAAATGAAATCACAAAAATCAATTGTATATTTATCAGAATTTCCATCACCGATGTAAACAGTGTATTCATCATCGCCGCTGTTATTAATGATATGATTGCGTTTACAATTTGCCGAACTGCTGCATGCAATATCATAAAAAGGAAATGATGGAATCAATTTTCCGGTGTTAGAAATTTCAAGTTTGTTGGCAAAATATTTTATATTACTCAGGTTTTCCTGGTCAAATATTCTCTCAATATAGTAGTCAAAACCATCGCTTAGCACATAAAGTTGAAACCCATTGATTCTGCAGTGCTCGTTGAAAATCGCAAAGGATTTATCAATTGGGATAGTGCTGATAAATGAATTCAGTTGATCTTCGGAAATATATTCGACAGAATTGCAAAGTTCAATCCAGCAATCGCGGGAAGATATTTTGTCCGTTAATAACTGAGCGATGAGCGGTTCAACTTTTTCGGGGACACCAAACTTTTCGAATAAAGCTTCTCCCACATCCCGGGTTGTAATGGTGCCGTCAAAATCAACAAATATTTTAAATACTCGATTCATTTTATTTTGTAATCACCATTTTTTTTACGTCAACAAATTCGTCGGATTTGAACCTGAAGAAGTAAATTCCAGGCTCTAAACTTTCAGCAGAAAAAGTAATTTCATTTTCGCCGGCATTAAATAATTGATTAGAAATCTCGCCGATTTTTTCTATTCGATTATTAAAAAACTCTACTGTCACTCTTTTAGGAGCTGGTAAATAAAAAGAAATTTTAGTATGGTCGCTAAAAGGGTTGGGGGAATTTTGTGCAACGATGATTTCATCAGCGCCTTTGAAATATACTATTTTAGAAACTTCAGAGGATTGTTCGTTTCCTTCGTTATCTTTTTGAACTATTCTATAATAAAGAGTACCACTTTCGTATGGAGTATCAAAATATTCATAATAATTTGCGTTTGATTTACCGTGAGAATTCTCTACGTGCACTTCTTGCCAGCCTGTAATGCCTGAATCAGTGAGAGAAGTTTTTTCGATTGTATATTCTGTGTCGCCGGTTTCATTAGCACTGTACCAGGAAATTTTAATTTTATCATTTATCAATTCTGATTTAAAGCCTACGATTTGAGAAATGTAAGTGCCCGTACTGAAAATTTTTTGCCCGTATATTTCGTTCGCTTTGTTTCGTGTGTCTTTGAAGATAGCTATGGCACCGCCTCGTTTATCGGATATAAGGGAGAGGTAACTTTTAAGTGAATTTGAATGCGAGCCAACCAAAACTCCTTTGTCATGCCAAACTAAATCGCCAGATGAATTAATCCTTTGAGAATAAATGTCACCCGTGCCCGAATCTCCGCGTTTATCAATCCAGGCAAGCACAGCGCCATTTTTACCATCACTTATTATTTTCTGCCCGAATTGATCACTCTTTTCATTTACAGGTTTAACCGGTCCATTTTTCCAAATTGAGTTTCCTTTAAGATCAAATTTTTGCAGAAAAACTTTATGATCATTTTTGATTTCATTTGTCCAGCTTACGATTATACTGGAGTCATACGCAACAGCCTGTGGATTGGATTGATTACCTTTTTGCTTTGTAATAAACTTTCCGCCGCGCTCCCATAAAATATTTCCTTTTATATCAATTAACTGATGATAAATATCTTTATCCTGGGATTGTGTTTGCCAGCAAGAATATATTTTATTTAAGCCGCTCAGTTGGACTGAGAAAGTTGTGATGCTTTGTGATGTACTTGAAACTGTTAATGGTTTACTCCCCCACAATAATTTGCCGGTTTGATTAATGTGTTGAGCATATAAGACATTTTTATTTTTTTCGGATTCAATCCAAAAAATAAAAACACCGCCGCTTTCGTCAACTAAAATGTTTGTGTTCGATTTTCTGTTTGACGAAGAATGTACTATAATTCCTTCATCCTTTCCGACAATTTTCCCATCAACATTCACCATTTTTACTTTGATAGAATAAACTGGATTAAGGTTTTTAGATTTAGCGATATAACAAATTAAATTCTGTCCTTGATTATTAACTGCTACCGAATAATCGTTTACTTCTTCATCCGGATTTGTAAGTTGTAACCCGCTTGGCGACCAAAGTAAATTTCCATTCGAAGTCACTTTCTGCAAGTAGAGATCTCCGGAAGCATTATGCGTGTAATCTTTCCAAAGCACAACAGCCGTACCGCTTGCAGATGCAGTTGAAACAGGATTCAACATCGGGCCGGAGAGCTGTGATATTTTTTTACCATCAGCTCTGAAACTAACTTTCCCGCTTCCATCAAGATGAATAAATAATACCTGACTTCCACCAAGTTCCTTCTTGTCCTGCCAAAAAATAAATGTTCCCCCCTTTGAATCATCCACGACGGAAATATTAACTGGATCTATCACATCAATCACCAGTTTAGTATTTTCATTTGTGTTATTCACCCATTGGGCATTAAGCGAAATGGTTAAAGCCAAAACGGACAGGGAGTAAAAAGAATTTTATGTATTGTTTTAGTTTTCAATTATTGTATAAATATTTTAACTGGCAATGTTGAAGTCATCATTAAATCTTACGCTCACAAGTTTTGAAATTCCCTCTTCCTGCATTGTAACGCCGTAAAGAGTTTGAGCTGCTTCCATTGTTCTTTTATTGTGAGTGACTACAATAAATTGTGTGTCATTGCTAAAGTCTTTTATAATTTTTGTAAAGCGATCAATATTAGCATCATCAAGCGGAGCATCTATTTCATCAAGAATACAGAACGGGCTTGGCTTTACGAGATAAATAGCAAAAAGTAATGCAATCGCTGTAAGTGTTTTTTCGCCGCCCGAAAGTAATTCTATAGAAGTTGGTCTTTTGCCTTTTGGTTTTGCAACAATTTCAATTTTTGCTTCGAGCGGGTCAGCGTTTTCTTCAAGCCGCAAGTCTGCTTCGTCACCCGGATTAAATAAGCCCCGAAATATGTTCGTAAAATTTGCTCTTATTTTTTCAAATGTTTCACTGAAAAGCTGCTGGGCTGATGTATTGATTTCACTGATTGTTTCAAGCACATCTTTTTCTGATTCAATAAGATCAAGTCTTTGCTTGCTCAGGAAATCAAACCGCTGTTTTTCTTCTTCATACTCTGAATATGCAAGTAGATTTATGGGTCCCAGATTTTTCATCTGCTGCTTTAAATTATGTACTTCTTCGGTTCTGCTTTTAAAATCAAAATTTTCCAAATCATCAAATGCTTTTTTACTAATCGTGAGTGAGTAATCTTCTTGAATCGAAGTGAGAAGGTTAGAAATTTTTATATCAAGTTCCTGCACGTGCAGATCGGCAGAATGGATTTCGTTTGACAGAATTTCCCGCTGCTGCCTTAAAGTGCGTAATTGATTTTCAATTTCGGTTATTTGTTTTTTAATTTCGTTATAGTTTGTGTCTATATTTTTCTCTTCTTCAAGAAGAATATCCTTTACTTTTTCGAGTTCAATCAGATTAACACCATTTTGATCAAGATTTTTAACAACCTGTTTTTTTTCTTCGATGGCAGAGTTAATATCATTTTCTCTTTTTTTAATTGAATCAATTATTGTTTCGAGATTTTCATTAGCTCTTTTGACTGAATTTTCCGTATTTCGTTTTTCACCGAGCATCCTTTCCAATTGAATGCCGTTTTGGTTATAGAGATTGAGAGCAGTGTTGTACAAAATATCAACGGAAGCAAAATCATTTTCCAGATTTTCAAGTTCGATATCAGCTTCTTTTTTCTGTTGAAGGATTTTTTGCAGTTCGTGATTCAGGTTTTCTTTTTTGGTGTCAATCCTATTTGATTCATCTGCCAACAACTGGATTGTTTTACGTGCAGATTCAATTTCATCATCAGCTTTTTTCTTTTCAAATTCAAATTGCGTAATCTGCTTTTCAATGTTTGAAATTTCATTCATCAACAATCTGCCTTTTTCCGAAAGTACGCGAAGATCAATTGCAGAAATTTGATTTTCGATTGTTGTTATTTCGTTCTTTAGATTGTTGATTGCCAGTTCACGTTCCGGAAGTTCATTTAATAAACCTTCGAGGAGCTGCTGCCTGCCGAACATCGAATCATCTTCGAGCGGAGTTGAGCCTGCTTCGACCACGCCGTTTTGATCAATAAAATCGCCGGTTAATGTAGTGAATTTGAAGAGAGGATATTTTTCGGAAAATTTAAA
Organism: Ignavibacteriales bacterium; assembly: GCA_016709155.1. Classification (NCBI taxonomy): domain Bacteria; kingdom Pseudomonadati; phylum Ignavibacteriota; class Ignavibacteria; order Ignavibacteriales; species Ignavibacteriales bacterium. The sequence goes on from JADJEI010000001.1 coordinate 1,278,178, forward strand.
AGCATTTTCAAGAGAATCAACAACTGCAGTGTCGGAGAGATTTTTTTGAAAAACCTTTTTCCATTTGTCTTCGGTTTTTATGAAAGTGTATGCCCAGCCTAAGAAGCCGTTTTCTTTTTCTAATTTTTTCTTTCTTCTATTTTTAAGAAAAGAAAATAAATTGTCGAGTAAACTCTTGGACGGATTTTCTAATCTATTCAAAATAAAAGAAACTTTACCTATTCCGTTTTCTTTCAGGTAAGCAATTCCGTTCCGAAGGTCTTCAATGGTTTCAATAAGAATATTATTCAGATTATTCTTTAAAGCGGCTTCAACAGCAAAGCGGTAATGCTCATTGGAGGAACCAACATTAGCAAGCAAAGCCTTATCTCCTGCAGCCCAGCCCGAATAATCAAGCAATGCACGAGCTCCTTTAGATACACCCTCCAATTTACTAATTAAGCTTTGTATGAATTTAATTCTTTCCTTTATTCCGTTTAATGTGCTTCGGCTGTCAAGCTCGCGGTTTTTTAATTCATTCAGATTCTTTTCGAGCTGTTCCTTTTCGTTCTGTTTATGAAGATAAAATGCCTCGGCTTCTGCAAAATTCTTTTCGGCTTGTTGTTTTTCAACTTCAAGGTCTTCAAGAAATCCAACGGACTTTGCCACGTTATTTGTTAATGAAAGGATTTTGGAATTGAGATTGTTTATCTGATCATTTTTTTCTTTAAGATTTTTTTCATGATTAGACAATTCATTCTCTTTAGAGGATATTTCCCTGAAATTATTCAGAATAATTTCTGAACGGCTCTTCAGGTAATTTCTTTTTTCATCAAGTTCAATTTTTATCTGGTTTACTTTTTCTTCGGATGCTTTTTTTTGAGCTTCCATCAGGATTATCTGCGAAGAATGCTCATCTATTAGTTTGTCGGAATTGTTAAGGAACAATTCTGCTTCTTTTTGTTTCAAGCTAAGCTCGTCTAATTCCTGCTGATAACGCAGAATATTTTTTTCAAGCAGGTTTTTCTTTTCCTCATCTACGGAAATATCTTTTTGAATTAAGAAAATGCTTTCAGTTTGGTTTTCAATTGACGAACGTTTTTCTTTCAGAAGCAATTCAGTTTCATTTAAAGAATTTTTGATTAGTTGAAGTTCTGAGTCAAGGCGAGCAAGTTCTGATTCGGATAGTAATTTCTTTTTAAAATTTTCTTCTTTCAGATTTTTAAATTCATCTTTTTGAAAATGAAATAATGCAAATTCTCTTTCAGCAAGATCCAATTCCAATTCGCGCAAAGTTGTAGAAAGTTTATTATGCTTATCTGCACGCTTGGCTTGTCGTTCAAGGGAATTTACTTTTTTCTCAACTTCTGAAACAATATCATTTACACGGGTTAAGTCAGATTTAACTTCATCAAGTTTGCGAAGAGCCAATCTCCGGCGAAGTTTATATTTATTTACGCCCGCAGCTTCTTCAAACAGAATACGCCGCTCATCAGCTTTACTGCTTAATATTGTTTCAACCATTTTAAGCTCGATAACTGAGTAAGCATTTGCGCCAATTCCCGTATCCATAAAAAGATTGGTGATGTCTTTTAAGCGGCAAATATTTTTGTTAAGAAGATATTCGCTTTCGCCGGATCGAAAAATTCTACGTGTAATAGTTATTTCGGAATATTCAGACGGTAAAATTCCTTTTGTGTTTTCAATAGTAAGCGAAACCTCCGACATGCCCATCGGCTTTTTATTACTCGTTCCATTGAAGATCACATTTTCCATCTTATCGCTGCGCAAAGCACCACTTCTCTGCTCGCCAAGCGCCCACCTAATTGCGTCAACTATATTGGTTTTACCACACCCATTTGGTCCTACAATTGAAGTGACGCCGCTGTTGAAATCAACCACAGTCTTATTTGCAAAAGATTTAAATCCAAATATTTCTAACTTTGATAAATACAAATAAAGTCCGTTTTAGATAAGTTGAAATTGTTTAAGTGTTAAAAGGAAATTTTCAAGAAATGAATTGTTCAACTCTGCAAAAAACACAACTGCTCCAATAACAACAAAAAGAAAAATTGCTGAGTAGAAATAAACTGCCCCGGCATTCACATCAAAGATTACGCTAATACCTTTTAATAAACGATAAAAAATCCAAATCAAAAAAATGAATAAAGAGAAATAAATATATGTATTTGCAATTTCTGCACTAAGTGTTCTGTAGAGTATTATTCCGACCGGTATTAATAATGCGAGAGGAAGGTGCGCCCAAACGGTAGTAAAAAAAATACTTGAAAAGTAAACACGTGTTTTAACAAAAAAAGAAAATACCTTAACCAGAACAATGACATCAATTAAAAACAATCCGAATAATACTGAAAGCCAAAATAGCGCTGCTGATGGATGCCAGCTTAAAAATGTAACGGTGGATGAAACAACTTCGCTTCCGAGTGATTGCAGCAGCTTATCAAAGAGAACACTGTTTCTTAAATAATAAAGTAAATTTGCCGTGATTAAAGCGGAGACAAGAATTATGATTAGCCCAAGAAATGCAGAGTGATAACCCGAAATAATTCTTTGGTCACGAACATCCGCAAAAAAATTATATGGTCTTAATAATGCCCGGCTTGTATCTTCGCGAAATTTTTTGCCTGAATTGATCAGAACACCCATCATCAAAGCGAGAGCAAGTCCAAATACAATAAATATCATAGGTGAATCATCTTTGCGGCTGCCAATTGGAATGGTGACTTTATCAAGATTTTTGAGTTTTGCTGAAATAACTTTATAAGTTAAAGAATTGGTTCTTCTATCTTCTCTTAAAATTCCTGTTTTATAAATATTATTGCTTCCATAACCTGATACAACAGAAGATAAATCACCGCGGTAATCAAACATAGAATTAATGAAATAAGCAGAGAGCTTTGATGTGGAAGCATAAGCAATCATGTCAGAATAAGACTTTGCTTGTGCTTCGAATGAAAACGGATTGAGATATCCATCCGTATTTCCTGAATTGACTAAATAAGTTGCCTCCGAAATAAACACCCTGCTTTCACCGAGTTGAGTTTTCAGTTTTTCAACTTCTTGAATAACCTCATTTATATTTTTGTTAAGCACTTCAAGCCCGAATGCATCTAAATTATTCAATTCGGTAATTTCAGCATCACAAAAAGATGCATAAACAATTCCCTTAAATTTTTGTTTTACATCGGCAGATAAAAATTCAATCAGTGATCTATGTTCGGGACTTGACGACAAATAAGAACCGCCAAGACCAACGCCGGCTACTGCAAAATACTTACCGAAACTTCCGTTCATATTTTGGATAAAATTACTGCATCTTTCTCTAAAGTTCTGATCAATCGAAAGATTTTCAGGAATTGAATTCAAAGGTAATTCAATAAAGGAGAACAGCCCGTACTTGCCGCATAAATAAAGAAAGTATGGGTGGGGGATTGATTTGGCAAATCTGACCGCATTGAACCCGGTTTCTTTTATCGTTTTTATATCATGCTCCATCTTTCCATAATCAGCTAAACTTCCAAATTCGCCAAAGGAGGGGATATAAGTCACACCATTTAGCTGGTAATCCGAGCCATTGAGCAATAAATTTTCGTTTGTGAAGCGAAGTGAATAAATCCCATAATCCATTTCTCTTTCGTCAAGTATTTGATCTTTAGAAAGCACCTGGAATTTTATCTTGTACAAATATGGATTTTCCGGCGACCAAAATTTTGTGTCCTGTAGAATTGAACTTTGTGTAAAAGATTTTTCCGTATTTGGTTTTAGCTGGATAGGTGATTCTGAAAGCAAAGAAGCATTTCCGGCAATATCTATTAAAAATATTTTTAAGAAGAATTGTTCATTTGAGATTAAAGAATCTGCATTCTTTTTTGTAAGCCTGTTAGAAACTTTAATATTCGAAGTAAGCTGTACTTTTCCTTCATTAATCTCTGTTGTAGTATAAAAATTTTCAATGGCAACGAGCGGTAAAACCTCGATGAAAACATCCCTGATTATTCCGCCATAATTATTAGGAAACAAAAATTTATTTTTAAGAGGAATGGTATTTTGCGAATCAAGTTTATAAGTAAGAGATACTTTTATAATATTAGCTTTATCTGATTTTAAAACATCTTTTGGCAAATCAATTCTTATCGGCAGCTCACCACCCGAGTGACGATAGATAATTACATTATTGAGGGAAATATCGGCAGTATAATTGATCCCAAAAAAATTAAGCCTTAATTGGTTGGAGGTAATTTGATTTTTAGTAACACTAAATGATTTTTCATAAACAATATTTCCATCACCATAAAAAACAGAGGGAACTTTTATTTTAAGTTTAGTTATTTCATCATCATCAGGCGTGTAGATTTTCCAATTTCCATTTAAAGAAATTATCTGAAGCTTATCATTTTGCTGCAAAAAGGAAGGATCTGCTTCCTCAAGATTATAGTAAGCAGGTTCTTTAAATACAATCTGGCTAAAAGAAAAATTGTAAAAAATTAAAGAAATTGTAATACACAGCAGAAAAGAACGGAAAGGAAAAGACATTCTTGAATTATCGCTTATTTTTGAAAAAAAATCTTTCAAATTTACGAAATACAGGAGGGGAAATCAATTCAATTCTTAATAAATCAATGAAGCTAAACGGCTAAAACAAACTTTTTAAGCCGATAATATAATTCCCATAAAAGAATCTGCTTTCAAACAAGCGCCGCCGACAAGTGCACCGTCAATGTCATTTTGTGAGAGCAATTCCTTAGCGTTATCCGGTTTTACGCTTCCGCCATATTGAATTACGATATTTTCAGCAGTGGTCTTTCCAAATTTATCCAAGATTAAACTTCTTACAAACGAATGTACCTCCTGTGCTTGTAAGGGTGTGGCTGTTTTTCCGGTGCCAATTGCCCAAACAGGTTCGTAGGCTATGATAACATTTTTCATTTGTTCAACCGAAATTCCATTCAAGCCATTTAAGACTTGTCTTTTGATAACATCGTTCGTAATTCCGCGTTCTCGTTCTTCCAATAATTCTCCGATGCAAAAAATAGGGTTCAGTCCTGCCGATAAAGCCTTTTTAATTTTCTTATTAATCATATCATCTGTTTCGCCGAAAATATGCCGTCGCTCGGAATGCCCGATAATTACAAACCCGCATCCAACAGATTTTAACATCGAGGAAGAAACTTCGCCGGTAAAAGCACCGCTGTCTTCAAAGTGAATGTTTTGTGCGCCCAATTTTATCGCACTTCCCTCGATCAGCTTTGATGCTTCTGACAATGAAGTGAAAGCGGGACAGATAATAACTTCACAATTAGCTTTACTATTTTTTAAAAGATTTTTTAATTCGACGATCAACTTTTCAGAAGCTTGAAGGTCATTGTTCATTTTCCAATTGCCGGCAATTACTTTTTTACGCATTATTTCCTCTAAGATTATAATATTTGTTAAACAAAATTAAGAAAATAAAAATGTCTTTGCACTTTAATAGACTTGTGTTTTTTTTCAAAAAAACCCCGAAGAAATTTTAATAAAAATATGAAAACAAAAATATCCCGTCCTGTTTTAATCCTCGGAATGGTAAGCCTGTTTACCGACGTTGCCAGCGAGATGCTTTATCCAATCACTCCAATTTTTTTAACTGCCGTGCTTGGCTCATCAATGGCAGTTGTAGGAATAATCGAAGGCATCGCTGAAATAACAGCAGGTCTTTTGAAAGGATATTTCGGAAATCTCTCCGATAAAATCGGTAAGCGCTCGGTATTTGTATTAATCGGGTATGGAATTTCGGCATTGGCAAAACCGCTTCCGGGAATTTTGCAATCAGTTCCAATTGTGCTTGCCTCAAGGGTGGGTGATCGAATCGGCAAGGGAATCCGCACAGCACCGCGCGATGCTTTGCTCGGAAGTTACAGTAATGGAAACTCGGGTGCAGTCTTTGGATTTCACCGCGCAATGGATACACTGGGGGCGGCTATCGGTCCTTTGGCAGCACTGGCACTGCTGAATTTCTTCCCCGAAAATTTCCAGTTGATATTTTTAATTGCATTCGTGCCTTCTGTTATTGCCGTTGGATTTACTTTTTTTGTAAAGGATAAACCGATTTCGGTAAAATCAAAAACTCATTTTAATTATTTTGAATTCTGGAAAAGCTCACCAAAGCATTACAAAACACTATTGATTTTAATTACGACGTTCTCGCTTGTAAACAGCAGCGATGTTTTTCTGATATTAAAATCGAAAGATATTTCTCATTCAAGTTCGCTTGCGATATTCGGATATGTTTTTTACAATATTATTTATGCTGCTGCCTCCTACCCCCTTGGCGGACTTGCAGATAAATACGGCAAGAAAAAAATCTTTACATTCGGACTGCTAATTTTTTCCTTTGTCTATTTAGGATTTGCTTTTATTGATAATATAAATATTGTCTGGCTGCTTTTTGCGCTCTATGGAATTTACGCCGCATCAACCGAAGGAATTTCCAAAGCGTGGGTCTCCGATATTATTCCCGATGAACAGCGCGGGACTGCAATTGGATTGCTGACAATGTTGTCAAGTTTTGCAATTATGCTCGGCTCATTTGCAACCGGCGTTTTGTGGGATCAATTCGGATCGCGGGTGCCATTTACTTTATCGGCAATAATAAGTTTTGTAGTTATGATTTTTCTGGTGCGTGTAAAAGTTTCTAATGATTAAAAAAATATTTTGTCCTACTGAACTGAAAAAAAATTTTTTTCCTCTTCAAAAAAATTTTTTGGAAATTTTTTTGGTGCTGTTTGGGGTTTGGGTTTTTTTTTTTGGGGGGGGCCCGGGTATGTAGGTTTTTCTTTTTGATAAATCGTTCGATAACTCAAATGCTGTTTGATAATTGCCAGGGGTAATTATTCACGCTTTTGGAACTATTTTTGACGTTTGAGGCGTGCCGCAACAATATCAATGGATAGTGGTTCGATATCATTGGATGGCTCATTGGTCCCGATTATGCGTTTTCGAGACAAAATGAAGGCTCAATGATATGATTGGACGATCCAACAATATCAGTGGAAGGCTCAATAATCTCGATTATGCCCTTTCGAGATCGTTGAACCTCTCAATAATATCAATGGATGACGCTTCGATATTGGTGCGAGATTCATAAATAGTGGAAAATGCTCAAAACAACCAATTTTAGAAGGTTTTGTAGTTATAGGTGTGATTTTTATTCGAAAAATGAAGTTTTTTTGACCTGCCAAACTGCTTCCATTAAACAGAAAAACATAGTACAATTTAGTGAATAACAAAAAGAAGAATTACAGTTAATCAATCAGCTTGTGCAGCAGCCCTGAATAAATTTACACATTACTTCGGCGGGATTTTTATTTTGTCAAAATCTAACTTCACAAAAATCCTTTCGTTATATTTGATAAAGTTTTTATTTAAGAATAATAGATAGATGAATTCTTTCTTTTTTAACACATATCTCTCTTTGTGGCAGAGAATACCAATCGGCATTCAGCATAAGATTTCGCATTGGCTGGAGCATTCGTTCAACGCCAACACACTTACCCCCAACCTTCCCAAAGCTGCTATAATTGATCCGATAAATATCTGCAATCTTGATTGTCCGTTGTGTGCATCAAAGAATCAGAATTATGAAAAAGGGAAAATGTCTTTCGATACTTTTAAAATGGTGCTTGATAAAATTCCCTCTCTTCGTGTTGTTATACTTTTCAATTGGGGTGAGCCGCTTCTGCATCACGAAATATTCAACATCATTCGCGAATCTGTTAAACGAAATATTTACACAATCACTCACACAAATTTCAGCTTCAAACAAAAAGAGGATTTTTTTGAGGAGCTTGTCAAGTCGGGATTGCATCAACTTGTAATCTCTGCAGACGGCGCCTCGCAAGAGACTTATGAAAAGTACAGGGTGAAGGGAAACTTCGATTGGGTGAAACGAAATATGGAATTAGTTGTTTCAGCTAAAAAGAAATTAAAAAAACGCGATCCTAAAATCGTATGGAAATTTTTAGTCAACCGTTACAACGAGCACGAAATAGATTACGCAAAACAGCTTGCAAAGCAAATAGGAGTTGAACTTCTTTTTGATAAAATGGGACTGGCGGATGACATCCCCGATCTTGCTTTCGCGGGAACTCTTGAAGAACGAATGAAAGAGTGGCTGCCGCAAAATCAAAATTTTATTTTAGATTATTATAAAAACGGAAACAAACTTCCGTTAAACGATGAAGCCTGCAATCAGCTATTCAAATCAACTGTAATAAATCCGGATGGCAAAATCACCCCCTGCTGCTGGGTAACAAGCAAAGAAAATATTTGGGGTGATTTAACCAAAGAAACATTTGAAGAAATCTGGCACAACGAAAAATATCAATACTCAAGAAGTTTATTCAATAAAATTAATTATGAAGGAAAGATTGATCAAACTGTCTGCACAAAATGCGAAATCTATCAAAGACTGAGATAGAATTACTCATTCTTTGTCACGCTTCGACAGGCTCAGCGTGACAGACGCCTGTCATCCTGAGCTTGTCGAAGGATGATATCAATAAAAAAAAATTTCGCCTATGATAGAAAACATAATCTTCACCACTAACACAGTTGCGCCGGTATTCCTTATGGTTGCATTGGGGTATCTATTAAAATGGATGAACATCATAAACGAAAACTTTGTGCAGGTAATAAGCAAGTTTGTTTTTTCTGTATCGCTGCCGGCATTTATATTTATCGAAATCAGCGAATTGGATTTAAGCAAGGCACTTGAACTTGGACAGATTGGGTTTATTTACGCAGGCACTTTATTAATGTTTGTTTTAAGCTGGGTAGTTTCAATACCGTATATAAAGGATCCGCGTGACAGAAGTGCTTTTATCCAGGGCGCATTCAGAGGAAATTATGCAATAGTTGGACTTGCTCTCATCTCAAGTCTATTTGGTAAAAGCGGTTTGGGGAAGGCTACAATTTTGCTTGCGTTTGTTTTACCATTGTATAATGTGCTTGCAGTAGTAGCGTTAACCGTTCCAATGAGAAAAATCAAAAAGCTAAATATGCAAGGAACATTTAAAGAAATTCTTTTTAATCCATTAATACTTGCTGTAATTATAGCCCTCCCCTTCTCAATTTATAAAATTGAACTTCACCCCGCAATTTTACAATCAATCAATTATCTTTCTGACGTCGCTTTGCCGCTTGCTCTGATTGGCATTGGCGGCTCGCTGAACATCGAAGAAATTAAACGCGCTTCATCAATTGCAATATCTTCTTCCGCAATCAAAATTATTTTTGCTCCTTTAGTGCTTACACCGCTTGCATATTTGTTTGGTTACAGAGGAGTAGATCTTGGAATCATGTTTATTTTGTTTGCTTGTCCGACTGCTATCGTAAGTTTTATAATGGCAGAAACAATGGGAGCAAATGGAAAACTTGCAGGCAATATTATTCTGATTACAACTCTTGCTTCCGTAGTCACTATTGCTTTTGGAATTTTAGTAATGAAAAATATTGGCGTAATTTAATTTTGATTGTAGTAATGACGTATTGATTAATTGTTTAACTGTTAAATTGTTTTGTTAAAATATTGAAACAAACATGGCTTCTTTGTATCGTTTGACATTTTACGTTTGACTTTTGACGTTTCACATCTCTTATTCATTCTTTATTTTTGAATTGAAGATTTTAATAACACAATACAAAGCATAGGAGAAAAAATGTATAAAGTAATTTTATTACGCCATGGTGAAAGTGTTTGGAATAAAGAAAATCGTTTTACCGGCTGGACAGATGTTGATCTTTCTGAAAAAGGTTTAGCAGAAGCAAAAAAAGCCGGCGAAGTTTTGAATACAGAAGGATACAAGTTTGATATCGCATACACTTCGGTTCTAAAGAGAGCAATACGAACACTATGGATTACACTTGATGGATTGGATTTGATGTGGATTCCCGTTATCCGCAATTGGCGTTTGAATGAAAGACATTACGGCGCATTACAAGGATTAAACAAAGCCGAAACTGCAGAAAAATTTGGCGAAGAACAGGTTAAGATTTGGAGAAGGAGCTATGACACACCCCCACCTGCATTGGAATTAACTGATGACCGCTACCCTGGAAAAGATCCGCGTTATGCTGAATTAAAAGAGAAAGAACTTCCAGTAACTGAATGCTTAAAAGATACCGTCGCTCGTTTTGTTCCTTACTGGGAAGGTACAATCGCACCGATGGTCAAGTCAGGCAAAAAAGTTTTAATAACTGCTCACGGAAACAGTTTAAGAGCACTTGTAAAATATCTTGATAACGTTGGTGAAAAAGAAATCATCGAGTTGAATATACCAACTGGAATCCCTTTGGTTTATGAGTTGGATGATGAATTAAAACCGATAAAACATTACTATTTGGGTAATCAAGAAGAAATACATAAAGCCGCTGCCGCCGTTGCCGCACAGGGGAAGGTGAAATAAAAATGTTTGAACGAATACTGTACTGTTTTAGATAAATGTTTACGAACTTAATAAATCAGGCTGATCAATGGAATAATAACTTACTCTTTAACGTTAATCAAATTAGCAAACTTGAATATCTTAAAGAGAATATTAAATAAGAACCTTATATTTGAAAAAACTTTTTCAGCATTCTATTAATCTACTTTTATGAACCAGGATATTCACAAGTTGAAATCACTTCTTACCGAGAATGATTATCGGCAGCTTAAAGAAGAAGGACATGCATTTGAGCATTTGGTTGATCAAATAAAAATATTTGAATTGGGTCTCTCCCCGATTATATTAAACAGAGCTGCAAAAATAAACGATGGTATCAAATCATTTAACGAAGAACAAGTTTTAAACTATTGCCGCATATTCGATGAACAAATAAAATATAAGTCGGTGATTAAATTTACACCGGCAAGCGGTGCGGCTTCACGAATGTTCAAGGAGCTTCAGAATTTCTACAAGGCGAATAATAATTCAACTCTTAACGACCTAAAATCAAAAGCATCACTAAATAAAAACTATGCCTGCATACTCGAATTCGTTTTAAACATTAAAAAATTTGCTTTTTATGACGAGCTGGATTCATTTGCTAAAAAGAATAATGAATCCGTCTCATCGCTCATAGCTGAAAATAAAATTCGAGAATTGATTGGACTCGTTATTTCATCCCGGTGCTTAAACTATGCCAACCTTCCGAAAGGTGAAATAAAATTTCACCGCTACCGCAATGGAAGTAGAACTGCATTTGAAGAGCACCTGGTTGAGGCGGTGGGTTACTCTCAAAATCATTCGGGTGAAATTAAAATCCACTTTACAATTCCAGAAGAATCGCAGCAGCGTTTAATTGATTTGTTTGAACAAGTTAAAATTATTTATAAAAGCCGCGGACTTGATTTTTCAATCAGCACTTCATTCCAGAATAAATCTACCGACACATTTGCGGTTGACTTAAATAACAATCCGTTTCGTGATTCAAATGGTAAATTACTTTTCAGACCAGCCGGGCATGGCGCTCTTTTACAAAACTTGAATGATATTGATGAAGATATTATTTTCATAAAAAACATTGATAACATTTCTCCGGAATATCTTCATCCACAAAATGTCAAATACAAAAAGCTCCTTGGCGGGATATTGATTAATACACAAAATAAGATTTTTAATTTCATTCAACAGATTGCTGACGGCAATATTAAAAACGAAGACATTCATTCAATAGAAAATTTTTCGGCAGAAACTTTATCATTTACTTTCCCGCCGGAATACACTCAACTTGATGTTAATTCAAAAGCAAAATATTTATTTAATAAATTAAACCGCCCCCTCCGGGTTTGCGGTATGGTAGTGAATGAAGGACATCCCGGCGGCGGTCCATTTTGGATAGAAGAAAAAGACGGTACTCAATCACTTCAAATCATTGAATCAGCACAAATTGATTTAAACAATGAAAAACAGAGGTTGATATTCAATTCATCCACACATTTCAACCCTGTTGATATTGTGTGCTCGATTAAAGATTTTCAGGGAAACAAATTTGATCTTCACAAATTTATAAATCCATCTACCAGCTTAATTGCCATGAAATCAAAAGACGGCAGAGAATTAAAATCACTCGAACTACCTGGCTTGTGGAATGGCAGCATGCATTATTGGAATACAATCTTTGTCGAAGTTCCTAAGATCACTTTTAATCCTGTGAAAGAAGTTAACGATTTACTGAAAGCTGAACATCAGCCCGAAGTTTTATGAATAGGATTTGTTAAAATATGAATCTTGCATTTATAGATTGGCTGATTGTAGTTTTATTTACGAGCGGGACGATATTTAGTGTGTTTGCAACGCGGCACTACTTAAAAAATGTTGCAGATTTTCTTGCAGCCGGAAGGACTGCCGGTAGATATCTAATCGGAATGTCGCAGGGGATGGCGATGCTCGGCGCAATTACGATTGTTGGTTACTTCGAAATGAATTACATCGCCGGGTTTGTGATGAGGTGGTGGGAATTTGCAATGAGTGTTGTTCTCGTAGCAATCACAGTTTCCGGATGGGTGGTGTATCGCTTCCGACAAACAAGAGCCTTGACAATGGCGCAATTTTTTGAAATCAGATACAGCCGTAATTTCAGAATCTTTGCCGGGCTTCTCGCTTATTTTTCCGGTATAATTAATTTCGGGATTTTCCCTGCCGTTGGTGCACGTTTTTTTATTTATTTCTGCGGTTTACCATTTACATATCAACTGTTTGGTGTTGAAATATCAACCTATGCTTCTGTGATGTTCTTTCTTTTAGCTATATCTCTTTTCTTTGTTTATGCGGGGGGACAGATTGCTATTATTGTCGCAGATTTTCTTCAGGGTATTTTTGTTAATGCTGTCTTTGTAATTATTGTGATTTACTTTTTATTTACTTTCGATTGGAATATTATATCAGAGACTTTAACTTCGACACACAAAGAAGCATCGCTTATCAATCCTTTTCACACAGCTCAGGTTAAGGATTTTAATTTTTGGTATTTTTTGATTGGGGTTGCCGGAGTTATCTATGGGAAACTTTCATGGCAGGGAACACAAGGCTACAATACTTCAGCGAAGAGTGCTCACGAAGCAAAGATGGGAGATGTGCTAAGCAACTGGCGTAACATTCCGCAATACTCGTTGTTTCTTGTTTTCGTTCCGGTTATCGCTTACACTGTTATGCATCACCCTGAATATTTCATTCAGGCAGCCTCTGTAAATAATACTTTGTCGAAAATAAATTCAGAAGCTATAAGAAGTCAATTAACTGTTCCACTGGTACTCGTTAAAATTCTTCCCGTTGGTTTAATGGGTGCTTTTGCAGCTGTTATGCTTGCTGCTTTTATTGGTAATCACGATACTTACCTTCACTCGTGGGGAAGTATCTTTATTCAGGATGTGATTATGCCTTTTAGAAAAAACCATTCTCACCCAAACAACATATACGGTTGCTGCGGTTTTCAATATTGGGGGTGGCAATCTTCATTTTTATTTTCAGTTTAATTTTTCAACAAAGCGAATACATTTTTCTTTTCTTTGCAATTACGGGTGCAATATTCGCCGGGGGCTCGGGTGCAGTAATTATCGGAGGGCTTTATTGGAACAGAGGGACAACTGCTGCAGCGTGGAGTGCGATGATTACAGGTTCTACAATTGCCGTGGGGGGAATTATCGTCCATCAAATTGTCCCGGGTTTTTTCATTAATGGACAGCAGTTTTGGGGAATTGCAATGGCTTCTGCGGCGTTAATTTATGTTATTGTTTCTTTGGCAGGCAAGAAGATAAAGTTTGATTTGGATAAAATGCTGAATCGCAGAAATAATAACACGGATGCTGCAGTTGTTAATTCACTTACTCAAAAAGGATGGTTAATATTAGGGATGGGGGAAGAATTTACCCGCGGTGACAAAGTAATCTATATTTTAACTTACACCTGGACTTTACTTTGGGTTAGTGTTTTTGTGATTGGAACAGTTTTCAATTTAACCTCTGAGATTTCAGATGAAAGTTGGATGTTGTTCTGGAAGATTTTTATCTGGAGTAATCTTGCTCTTTCTATTTTTGTGGTTATCTGGTTCGCAGTAGGGGGAGTGAAAGATTTGAAAATTATGTTTGCCCTTCTAAATAGTCAGACTAAGGATGAAAATGACACCGGTTATGTTGACAGAAACTAAATGAGATGAATTATGAAAATTTTCTTTTTTCTTTCTTTTGAATTACTATTATCAAGTTTAATTCTCACGAATGCTCAAACTAATTATATACAGTTTGTTGATCCATTTATCGGCACAGGTAAAAACGGGCACACTTTCCCCGGAGCGACTCTCCCATTTGGGATGGTGCAATTGAGTCCTGATACTGATAATGAAGGCTGGGATTGGTGTTCCGGCTATCATTATTCTGATAGTAGTATAATGGGATTTAGTCACACCCACCTTAGCGGAACAGGCATCGGCGACTATGGGGATATTTTATTCATGCCAGCCACCGGTGAACTAAAAATTGAACCCGGAAGCAAATCCAATTCCGAGGAAGGTTACCGATCAAAATTTTCTCATAAAAATGAAAATGCCGAACCCGGTTACTATTCTGTGATGCTGGATGACTATAATATTTTTGCAGAACTAACTGCTACTTCAAGAGCAGGATTTCATCGTTATAACTTCCCCGGCGGCGATGGTCATTTGATTATTGATCTCCGGCATGGAATTCAGGATAAATGTACAGATGCTCAAATAAATATTGAAAGTGAAAATACTGTCTCCGGGTACAGACGATCGGTGGGGTGGGCGAAAGATCAAATAATTTATTTCTATGCTGAATTTTCCAAACCGATTTCTTCCTATAAAATATTTTCTGAAAACAAATCAGATTCAATTTTAAGATCATTTAACAATTCAGAGATTGTAGCAGCACTGAATTTCTCTTTTAATAAAAGTGAAGGGTTATTAGTCAAAGTGGGTATTTCTTCAGTGAGCATTGAAGGAGCCAAAGATAATCTTGAGACTGAAATTCCGGATTGGGACTTTGATAAAATAAAATTGAAAGCCTCTGAAATATGGAATGATCAGCTTTCTAAAATTGAAGTTGAAGGCGGATCGCTAAAATACAAACGGATTTTTTACACAGCTTTATATCATTCCTGCATCGCCCCGAATTTATTTATGGATATTGATCGTAAATACAGAGGATCTGACAATGCTATCCACACTGCAGATGACTTTGAAAACTATACCGTCTTTTCTTTGTGGGATACATTCCGAGCAGCACATCCTTTATTTACAATAATTGAACAAGCGCGTACAAATGATTTCATCAATACATTCCTGCGTAAGTATGAGGAGGGTGGAATATTACCCGTTTGGGAACTTGCAGGCAACGAGACTTATACAATGATAGGCTACCATTCTATTCCGGTTATTGTTGATGCATACGTTAAAAATATTCGCGGCTACGATGCTCAAAAATTATTTTCTGCCATGAAACAAAGCGCCATGCTCGATCATTTCGGTTTGCAATATTACAAGCAATATGGTTACATACCTGCAAATAAAGATTATGAATCTGTTTCAAAGACCCTTGAATATTCGTATGACGATTGGTGCATTTCTACTATGGCAAATCTGCTTGGAAAGAAAGAAGATTTTTTAGAATTTAATACTCGTGCACAATTTTATAAAAATATATTTGATCCTTCAACCGGTTTTATGCGTCCCAAACGAAACGGTGATTGGGCAAAAACCTTTGATCCTTATTCAGTCAGCGGTGATTTCACCGAAGCCAATGCTTTTCAATACACGTTTTTCGTTCCACAGGATATAAACGGACTAATTAAATTTTATGGTGGAAATGAAAATTTTATAAAAAAACTTGACGAATTATTTAATGCCACAGGCAACTTAACAGGCAGAGAACAAGCTGATATCACTGGCTTAATTGGACAATATGCGCACGGCAACGAGCCGAGTCATCACATGGCATATTTGTATTCGTTTGCTGGTGCTCAATGGAAAACTGCTGAAAAAGTTCGTGAAATATTTAATTTGTATGATGATACACCCGAAGGATTAAGTGGTAATGAGGATTGTGGTCAAATGTCTGCGTGGTACGTAATGAGTGCGATGGGGTTTTATTCTGTTACTCCTGGTTCTGATATCTACTTGCTCGGAAGCCCTTTATTTGATAAGGTTACAATTCATCTTGAAAATGGAAAACATTTCGAATTAATCGCTGAGAATAATTCTTCAAGTGATAAATATATTAACTCTTTAGAGATGAACGGAGTGGAATATAACAAATCATTTATAAGACATTATGATATTGTTCAGGGCAGCAATTTGAGGATACAAATGAGTTCATCTCTAAATAAAAGTATATTTAACGTAACCACCTCTTTTCCAGTTTCAGAAATAATTGAAAATAAAATACTCCCCCTGCCTGTTATCGAATCAGAGTCTATGGCATTCAACGACTTGCAAACTATAACTATTCATTCTTTCAATCCGTCAGATATAATTTACTATTCAGTTTCAAAGGATTCTATTCAAAATAATTTTATCCTTTACGAAAAACCATTTGAAATAAATGCCTCCTGTTATGTTAAAGCATTTGTCACAAATAATGATATTAAAAGCATGACTGCAATTGCAGAGTTTATCAAACTTAGCCACAAATGGAGCATCGCCATAAACCGGCCTTACAGCAATCGTTATACTGCAGGGGGAGACAACGCCCTGATAGATCAGATACGCGGCTCAAACAGTTATGGCAGCGGGAATTGGCAAGGTTACGAAGGAAATGATCTTGATGTCATTATTGATTTGAAAGAAAAATTAAATGTGCAAAGTGTCTCGATAAATTGCCTGCAGGATATAAATTCATGGATATTCTTTCCTGAGTATGTCGAAGTGTATTTTTCTAATGATAATAATAATTTTGAATTCGCAGGAAAAGTTTCGACTAAAATTTCACAAAAGCAAGAAGGAAGTCTGATTCAGGAATTCAAGCTTGATGATTTAAAAATATCTGCAAAGTTTGTTAAAATTATTGCTAAAAATTTAGGTGTCTGCCCCGAATGGCATAAAGGTGCCGGTGGAAAATGCTGGGTCTTTGCTGATGAAATTATAGTTAAATGATTTTTATGTTAATTCGTAATCCAAATAATCCATTAATCTCGCGGGAAGATATTCCCGATATAATTCCATTTTTAAGTAATGTTAGCTCGGTGTTTAACCCCGCTGCTGTAATGTTTAATGATGAATTCGTGCTTTTACTTCGCGTACAAAGCAGGGGGCGGGAAACTTTTTTAATAAAAGCAACAAGCAAAGATGGATTAAGTTTTACTATTAGTAAAAAATTAATTCTTTTTGAAGGTATTGAATCAATTACCGATGTTATCTATCATATCTACGACCCGCGTTTAACTAAAATAAACAACACTTATTACATCGTTTTTGCAATTGACACTGATTCGGGTTGCAAATTAGGCTTAGCGTCTACTTTAGATTTCGAGAAATATCATTTCCATTCTTTAATTTCAAATGAGGAATCACGCAACGGCGTTTTATTCCCCGAAAAAATAAATAACAAATACTATCTTCTGCATCGTCCCAATAAGCTGATGCTTAATGGCGATGTAATTTCCGGACAATCAATTATACTTTCCGAATCCAGTGACCTGGTAAGCTGGCAAAATGTTGGTGAAGTATTTTCAGGCAGACCTCATTATTGGGATGAACTAATTGGTTCTGGACCACCGCCAATTAAAACACGCAAAGGGTGGCTTCATATCTATCACGGAGTGGCAACTCATTTCAGCAGTATAAATATTTATCAAGCAGGGGTGGTGTTATTAGATTTGCAAAACCCTGCAAAAGTTCTAGCACGTTCAAGAAATAATATACTTGAGCCGCGGGAAATGTTTGAGCTTACCGGTCAAGTTCCCAACGTTGTATTTCCATCGGGCATTATTGTTGATGAATACGACAGTAAAGGATACGCATCTGATAAAGGTAAAGTTATAATTTATTACGGTGCTGCAGATTCATCAGTTTGCTCAGCAGGAACGACGATTCACGATCTAATTAATTCTGCGATCAATGATTAGGAGATAAAAGTGATCAAGTTTCAATTTAAGTTTTTCGTATTAATTTTATCTTATTTTTTCCCCTTGTCCGCTCAAGTCAAATTTTTAACACCACAAATTCCATTTAATCCAAGAACTTATGTTTGTGTCAAGGCGAGTTCCGATATTATAGTTGATGGAGATTTAATTGAATCTGAGTGGGAGAAAATAAAATGGACTGATTCATTTGTTGATATCGAAGGGCACCTCAAACCCCAGCCTCGTTTTCAAACGAGAGTAAAGATGCTTTGGGATGAGAATTACTTTTACATCGGTGCCCAACTTGAAGAACCTAATCTTTGGGCGACACTTCAGCAGCGAGATACAGTTATTTATCAGGATAATGACTTTGAAGTCTTTTTAGATCCGGACGGCGATTCCCACTTGTATTACGAACTGGAAATAAATGCTCTAAATACCGTTTGGGATCTTCTGCTGATAAAGCCTTATCGCGATGGAGGCCCCGCAATAAATTCTTGGGACATATCTGGTTTAAAAAGTGCTGTTCATTTAAACGGCTCTTTGAATGAAACTTCAGACATTGATTCTGGATGGACAATTGAACTTGCTATTCCTTGGGCGGTGCTGAGTGAATGTGCCGGAAAAAACACCCCCCCTTCACCCGGCGATTATTGGCGCATAAATTTTTCCAGAGTTGAATGGAAGACAGAAGTTGTACATAATAAATATCAAAAAATAGTTGATGAACGAGGGAATAATTTACCGGAAGATAATTGGGTTTGGTCACCCCAAGGATTAGTTAATATGCATTACCCGGAAATGTGGGGTTTTGTTTTGTTCAGTGATGAAAGCGATTTTTTTGCAGCAGAAGATTTTAATCTCCCTGATATCGAAAAAATAAAATGGAGCTTAAGACAGGTTTATTATTTCCAAAAAAAATATTTTGCAGCAAATAGTAGATTTGCCGAAAAGAATGAAATTCAAAATGAAACAAAATTTTTAGGGTTAGACTTTATTAATGCCATTCACTTTACTATAGCACAAAAATCATTTGAGGTAATTTACCAACAGATAAAATCTGCAGAAGTTATTAAGATTGATGAAACTGGAAAAATATCTACTTTTTTCCGATAGAAATTATGAGGATTTTAATTCTTCTCGTTTAACAGAGTTAACAACTTTACCGTTTAAAAAATAAGTCTCCTGTTGAATATCGCCGGATTTTTTATATTCCACCCATTTGCCGTTTTCTTGACCATTATGAAAGTAGCCGATTTTTTTTAACGAGCCGTCAGGATAATACCATAACCATTTGCCGGTTAATTTATCGCTTTCAAAATTTCCCACACTTTCTAAATTACCATCGGGGAAAAAATATTTCCATTCACCTTCATTTTTATTATTAACCATTTTACCGAATACTTCGATATTTCCAGATAAGTTGTACACAATAAAATTTCCTTGCTTTATTCCATCTATAAGATAATACTCAATGATTTTAGTTGTGACGGTATCGAGTATCATTCCTGTGAATGGAGTTTCGCTTCCAATATTGTATGTTAAACTATTTCTCACTTCAAAAGCATTTCTTATAATTTTCTTTTGAGGCCAGGTAAATAGTAAAAGAATTATCATTACCGGAATCATGAAAAGAAGGAAATACAGAATTCGTTTATTGTACCTGGAAGCAATATAGCGCATAGCATTCCTTATGAAATAATTATTAATAGTTTAAGCGTCGTGAACGACTAATCGTTCGCAGTTTGATGCACAATATAAATGCCAGTTGAAATCATTTGCTGGCAATCAAAAAAATAGGTTTTACTATTCTCTATTAGAGAAAAGTATTTAGATCTTTCTAATTATAATACAATTAATTAAAGGTATAATTATTGTACGAGGTCGAAATAGTTTAATAATACTTTAATCAATCAATAAAAAAATTAAATGTTAAGATTGAAAGAAAAATAGCTAAATATTTTTAAATAATTCCTTCGCATCTTTCTCGAGCCATCTTTTGTGATATTCAAACCAGCGCGTTGCGTAACCAGATTCACGTAAGGTATCACGAGGATGAATCAAGGGCAGTAATTGAATTTCCCTATCACCAAGTTTTATTGGGTGAAGTCTGCCATAAATTGAATAGTCAGCAAGACGGACTTTTTCGAGACCATGGTGGCTCAAAAACATTTTCAGTGGCAGGTCTCCTAAAGAAATTAAAATTTCGGCTTTTGATTCATTTATCTCCGCCAATATTTCTTCTCGCCGACAGCTATCCACAAGTTGATTTTTCAATTCCGTAGATGGCACAGAAGGTAGAGGGAGAGAACTATCAGCGGTCAACCTCGAATACCTTTTAATCGCCTTTCGTTGCCCACGGTTCATCAGACTAAAAGGAATCATGTCGCAAAGCCAGGAATCTTTCCTAATTACACCAAGCGGCTCTAAAAATAATTTATCCAATGAACGCCCAATCGGTCCGTTAATTTCTTTCCCCTCGGGAATAAGAAGACCAAGTTCCTCCGGAATATTTATACTTTTTATAATTTGTTCGGCTCGTTCCTGATCGCCGCACCAGTATAGTTCAGGTTCGCTCGCTACAGGAAGAGCGCGTGCTAATATCTTGCCGCTTCTTTCAAGCCAGCGTGCTTGCACAGTTCCGGAATATACACCAAGTATAAAAACTTTTTTAGGAGTTCGATCTGTTTGAAATAATTTTACAACCGGTAATCCAAACGGGAAAACTGCTTGATCTACTGTATCCATTTAAACCTCAACTTCCTTCAATAAATTATGAAAGAATTTTTTTAATGACGCTGTAAACTTGTAAATACGTTAATTAAAAGTAAAGAGCTTACCTTTAAAATTTTTAACAGGAACAAATTGCTGACTTTAGAATTGCTGCTTAAAATTTTGCGTAACTAACCGGGTTATTAAAAGAGTAACTAAAAATTATTTTAATATTATTAATTTTTATTTTGTTTTCATTAAAAAGAGAATTATTATTGCCTCATCATAAATTGCTTTGCTTTTAATTTCAAACTAATATTTTTTTTATACAACCTTTTTAAGTGATAATAATATCTCCACGTTATTTTATACAGTTTTTAAAAAATGCGCTCTATTAAATAATAATATCTAATAACCATTCATCGGAGGTTCGTATGAACATCATCTTTCACAAAAACATTGTGAAGCATTTGGGGATTTCTTTTTTCATAATTCTTTTTTGCGGCTCAATATTTGGGCAACAGAAGTCTGTTATTCCAATTCTGAAAAGTAATGGAGGAAATAGGGTAATTTTGCCTTCTTCATCTCCATCAGCCGTTCTTTATGATCAGACCGCAACAGTTGATTCGTTCGGTACTACTTCTCAAGATTTCGAAACAATCTATGATGCGTATGATACTCAAGCGGCAGATGACTTTAAAGTTCCTTCCGGAGTATCCTGGTCTGTTACAAGGGTTTTTGTTCCTGGTTTTTACACTCTTGATGCCGCACCTACAGTTGACGTATGGTTTTATCAAAATAACCGACCCACATCACTTCCAGGCACTCAAATTTATAGCGCACTCGGTATAGTTCCAACGCTTGATGCTACAGGTACTCTGACAATAGATTTACCGACACCGGCGGATTTGTGTTCTGGAACATGGTGGGTTTCAGTACAGGCTAATTTGGATTTTGGAGCCGGCAGTCAGTGGTTTTGGCTAAATAGTTTTGGTCAGTTAAACAGCGAGTCTGCTTGGGAAAACCTCGGCGACGGATTTGCAACAGGCTGTGATACAACGTGGCATCGTAGAGTTACCGATTGCTTAGTCGGGGATGCATCCTCATTTGATATGGCATTTCGATTAGAAGGAACAGTTGGAAGTGCTTGCGCAATTACGGTTACTGTTCCTAATGGTGGAGAAAGCTGGGCTTTAGGAAGCACACACGATGTTACCTGGACAGACAATATTCCTGATAATGTGAGTATCTCACTTCTCAAGGGTTTTACAAAAGTTCTGACTATTTCGCCAAACACTCCAAGTGATGGACTTTTCAGTTGGACTATTCCAACCACTTTGACACCTGGCTCAGATTATAAAGTACAAATACAAGGTAAGGTAAATAGAGTTAAAGATAAAAGCAATGGTAATTTTACTTTAACTGCAGCAACTGATAAATCATTAACCGAAGTTGAATTGGCGCAAAATTATCCTAACCCATTTAACCCAAGCACAATTATATCTTATGCTATCCCATTTGAAGGAAATGTAAATATAATTGTTTATAATGTAATGGGTGAAACAGTTAGCGAATTGGTCAATTCTGTTCAGCAACCAGGCAATTATCAGACTGAATTTAATGCCTCTAACATAGCAGCCGGTATGTACTTCTACAGAATTAATGCAAAGTCATTGGATGGAAAACAGAATTTCACCGAATCAAGAAAGATGTTGTTACTGAAATAAGGAAGAGTATCTTAATACTAGATTAGTGGTTCTTTGTTCTTGAAAATAGGAGCGGCATCAGTCGCTCCTTTTTTATTTTCTGATCAAAAAATTACCCCACCCGTTTTATACCTTGAATCAACATTTGTAATTGCTATTTTTGAGGTATGAAATTTCTAATTAAGCTTTCTATTATTTTACTTTTCCTGTCCGGGATTAATTTTCCGCAAATCAATGACGACCTTAATCGTTTTCAGCTTGCTCAAAGATTTAAGGAAGCTGGAGATTACACAAAAGTATTGCCAATACTTCAGCAGCTTTACGAAAAGGACCAGAATAACTATCAGTATTTTGTTTCGTTGAATGACACCTATCTGCAATTAAAAAATTATTTTGCATCAATTGATTTAATTGAAAACCGTTTAACAAAATACCCGAATGATATTAATTTATTCGGAATGCTTGGCAGCAGTTATTATCTCGCGGGTAATGAAAGTCGGGCTTTTGAAGTTTGGGATAAAGCACTTGCACAATTTCCTCAAAACACAATCAACTACAGAGTCATTGCAAACTATGCTATCGAACGACGAGCATTTGATAAAGCAATAAAAATTTTTCAAAAAGCAAAATCAATTTCTGAAGACAAAATTTCTTTTTCTCTTGAACTTGCAAATCTGTATGCACTAACATTTAGATTTGAAGGAGCAGCCGAAGAATATTGTGAAATTTTATCGGTCAACACTGCACAACAATCTGTTATTGAAACAAGAATTTCAACTCTCATCGATAAACCGGGGGCATTGGATGCCGTAATTAAGGTATTCGAAGAATGGGGTAGTAATCGTAACATTAGTTTCGGCGAAATCCTTGCTGATCTTTACTCAATTAATAAATCGTATGACAAAGCTCTCGAACTTTATCAAGATATTGACAAGTCATTAAATAAGCAGGGTGTTGAGCTTTATAATTTCGCACTATCTCTTTATAATGAAAAAGAATTTTCTCTAGCGCAAAAGGTTTTCAGGTTAATCATCGATAGTAATACAGACTCACCAATAATTCCATCGTCAAAACTTGGCTATGCTAAATCACTCGAAGCTGAGTTGGAAAATGAAATTAATAATGAAAATTATTGGAAACCCCTGCAACCAGTAATAAAACTGAACTCTGAAAAGATTGAAAATATTATTAGTTCATATAAAGAAGTTGCGGAGCTTTATCCTGATACAGATATTTCCGATGAGGCGCTTTTGCAAATCGGAAGAATTAAATTCTACCGGCAAAATTTAGTTGAAGAGTCATCCGATATTTTTCATTCAGTCGCAACTCGATATGCTTTTTCGAAATTCAGTCCGGCTGCTTTCATCGAACTCGGAAATGTTTTTTTATACGAAGGCGAAATTGATTTGGCAGAATCATGCTTTACAACTGTTTTGAAGAAAACTAAATTATCGGCTGAAGATAAAAGCATCGCAAATTTCAAGCTTGCAAATATTTACTTTTATAAAGGAGATTTCCCGGCTGTTAGGGAAAAACTTTTAGAAATAATGAATAACTTGAAAGATAATTCGGCGAACGATGCAATTGAGCTTTCACTTCTGCTGAACACTTCACTAAACGATTCTTCTAATCTGCTTAAATTTTCCGCTGCGGAGTTTCTTGTTGTTCAGAAAAAATTTAATGAAGCTTTAGATATTTATAAACTTCTATCTGAAAATCCGCAGGCATTCTTTCTGAGCTCGGTTTCAAAACTAAGACAAGCCGAAATTTTTATTGCCTTAAACGTTTTCGATTCTGCCATTCAAATTTTAGAAGCAATAACTGAAGATGAGACCTCTAATATATTTTCTG
The DNA here is from genome assembly GCA_016709155.1 of Ignavibacteriales bacterium. NCBI lineage: Bacteria > Pseudomonadati > Ignavibacteriota > Ignavibacteria > Ignavibacteriales > Ignavibacteriales bacterium. The sequence goes on from JADJEI010000001.1 coordinate 1,302,539, forward strand.
ATAAAGCATTATATTTGAAGGGAAATATTTATCAGTTTGGGAAGAAAAATTCTGCTCGTGCAATCGAGGCTTATGAAGAACTTTTAGCCCTATTTCCCAATTCTATTTATAATGAAAACGCTAGGACAGAGATAAAAAAATTAAAAAGTAAATTAAGTTAGGTTTAGAATGGCTAAAAAAACGAATCAAAAATTTGTAAAATGTTCCTTCTGTGGAAGAGAGGGAAGCGAAGTCAGCAGCATGATTGCCGGACCGGATGTTTACATTTGTGATATCTGCGTTAGCAGCAGCGTGGATATTTTAAAAAACAATCTTGCGGCATTTAACTTTACACAGAAAAATAAACCGGGTAAAGCGCATTCTCCTCAATCAATTAAAAAGGCACTTGATGAATTTGTTATTGGTCAGGATAGGGCAAAGAAATCTTTATCAGTTGCTGTTTATAATCACTATAAAAGAATCTCAACTCAAAAATCTTTTTTTGAACTTGATGATGTTGAAATCGAAAAGAGCAATATACTTCTGATTGGTTCTACAGGGGTGGGTAAAACCCTGCTTGCACAAACGCTCGCCCGCATTCTTGATGTTCCCTTTGCAATTGCTGATGCAACTACGCTTACAGAGGCAGGTTATGTCGGCGATGATGTGGAATCTGTTTTGGTTCATCTTTTACAGGCAGCTGATTATAATCTTGAACGCGCACAAAAAGGTATCGTTTATATTGATGAGATCGACAAAATCGCACGCAAAAGTGAGAGCACATCAATCACACGCGATGTTTCCGGCGAAGGGGTTCAGCAAGCATTGCTAAAAATTCTTGAGGGAACCATTGCCGGCGTTCCACCTAAAGGGGGCAGGAAACACCCCGAACAAAGTTTAATTAATGTAAACACTAAAAATATTTTGTTCATCGTCGGCGGTGCGTTCGAAGGAATTGAAAAACTCATCTCTTCTAGAATAAACAAAAATCGTATGGGCTTCTATTCTAACCTGAAGGATAAAACATCCGAAGATGAATTACTGAACTTTATTTTGCCCGAAGACTTACTAAGATTTGGACTGATTCCGGAATTAATAGGCAGAATCCCTGTAATCGCACCGTTGCATTCATTAAGTAAAGAAGCATTAAAAAGTATTTTAACAGTTCCGAAAAATGCCATCCTGAAACAGTATAAAAAATTATTTTTAATGGAAGGCGTCGAACTTGAGTTTGATAAATTTGCGCTTGACGCTATTGTTACGAAAGCGATGGAAAGAAAAACCGGTGCACGTGCTTTACGTTCAATCGTAGAAGATTTTATGCTTGACATTATGTATGAAATTCCGAACAGGGAAAATCTTGATAAATGCATTATCACAAAAGATGTGGTTGAACAGGGTGCTGAACCTATCTTTATTGAGTCAGATCGAAAGTCAGCCTGATTTTTTGTATCTGCAACTATTAAATTCATGATTAAAATAATATTTGCTTTGGTCTTTTTATTTTGCTCAATCTTACCGGCTCAAGCAAAAATATTAATATTTATGGATCTGGAACAGACAGATCATCTAAAAGCTTATGGCATAACTTTTCACGCTCTTCAAAAAGAAGTAAAAGCAGACTGGCTTCTTAATTTCCGCGGCGGCTCATTCCTGATAGATTATTCCAATGAAATTGCAAATGAGTGCAGACTCGAAAATGTTTCATTCAGTTCCCTCTCCCTTTCGGAGGCTGCGCAAATTTATTCCGAAGTTCAAAGCGAAGAAAATAACATGGATGTTATTAGATTGGAGAAAGCACCTAAAATTGCTGTTTATGTTCCACCGGGATTTCAACCCTGGGATGATGCTGTTACGATGGTTCTTGAATACGCAAAAGTTCCTTACGATAAAATTTGGAATGACGAAATTCTCCGCGGTGACCTTTCAAAATATGATTGGCTACATCTTCACCATGAAGATTTCACAGGACAATATGGAAAATTTTATGCGAGCTTTAGCAGTGCGCAATGGTACATTGATCAGCAGGTTCAATATGAAAATAATGCAAAGCAAAACGGCTTTAGAAAAGTTTCCGATATGATGAAAACCGTTGCAGTTGATATTAAAAATTATGTCGGGCAGGGAGGGTTTTTGTTTGCAATGTGCTCAGCAACCGATTCTTATGATATTTCACTTGCTTCATTAAATACTGATATTTGTGCGCAGATGTATGATGGAGATGCTGCTGATCCTGACGCCCAGCAGAAACTTGATTTTAGCAACACGCTTGCTTTTGAAAATTTTAAGCTTGAAATGAATCCCTATGTTTATGAATACAGCGACATTGATATTCAACCACTTGAAATAGGCAACCAGCAAAATGATTACTTCACGCTATTTGATTTTTCTGCTAAGTACGACCCTGTGCCAACAATGCTAACTCAAAATCACGTGAACGTAGTTCGCGGATTTATGGGGCAAACAACGATGTTCAGAAGAAGTACTCTAAAAAAATCTCTTGTTGTTATGGGTGAACGCGAAGGTACTGATCAAGTACGATATATTCATGGAAACTTTGGAAGGGGGACTTTCACTTTTTACGGCGGTCACGATCCTGAAGACTATCAACACGCTGTTGGTGATCCGCCGACAGATTTGTCCCTCTTTAAAAATTCACCCGGCTACAGATTAATATTAAATAATATTTTATTTCCAGCGGCAACGAAGAAGAAACAAAAAACATAATTCCGTAGGACAGAATTTATTCTGTACTTAACTGATTAACTATTAAATATGAAATCAATCAAAATAAAAAACAGCAGTAAGGAAATTCAAATAGGTAAAATAGTTTGCGTCGGCAGAAACTACGCTGAGCATGCACGTGAACTTGGAAATGAAGTTCCGGAAAAACCTGTAGTATTTCTCAAGCCAGCATCTGCAGCAATTCAGTCCGGAGGTAAAATCACCTATCCATCATTCTCGAATGAAATGCATCACGAAGTTGAACTTGTTCTTCTTATCGGTGCTGAAATTAAAAATGCTTCATTGTTAGAATCTGAAAATGCTATTATTGGTTACGGACTTGGACTTGATATGACTTTGCGTGATGTTCAAAATGAATTAAAGAAAAAATCTCACCCATGGACAATTGCTAAATGCTTTGATACTTCGGCAGTTCTTTCGGATTTTACCTTGAAAGAAAATTATTCACTTACTCTTGAGGAAGAAATTTCTCTTTCTATTAATGGAATTGTAAAACAAAAAGAAAAATTGAATAAGATCATTTTTAAACCGCCACAAATAGTTCAGTACATTTCTTCATTGATGCGCCTGGAAGAGGGTGATTTAGTTTATACAGGGACTCCGGCGGGGGTGGGAAAAGTGGAAAGAGGCGATAACATTACTGCCAAAATTTTGCCTTTTGCCGAATTGACAGCAGAAGTGATCTAAATAGTTACTGATTAAGAATGGAGAGAGCTTTTTTTATTAAATCTTCAAGCGAAATATCAATCGAGCTGGACAAAATATCCCGCACAACTTTATCCGCAATCTTATTGTTATAGCCAAGCGTTGTTAGAGCAGAAACAGCTTCATTTTTTTTACTGACAGGAATTGAAGATGCCCCTTCCTCAGTAACAGCATCCACTTTATTTCTAAGCTCAAGTACTACTCGTTCGGCAGTTTTTCTACCAATACCAGGAACAGCAATTAGTCTGGAAGTATCACCTGATTGAATCGCATGTTTTAAATCATCAGTCAGAATGCCGGACAAAATACTAAGTGCTAATTTTGGTCCGATGCCGCTGATAGAAATAAAAAGTTCAAACATTTCTTTTTCAGGTTCAGTATAAAATCCAAAAAGTGAAATTGAGTCTTCCTTCACATTTGTGTGAATGAAAAGAGAAACATTTTCTTTTTCATTTATCTTCTCAAATGTATTTATGGAGATACTCACATTATACCCCACCCCATTTACATCAAGTAATATTTTTGTAGGTTTCGCCGAAATAACTTTACCTGTTAAATATCCAATCATTTCAGCCTCATTGAATTACCCGTTCGGGAAATGCTTCGACAAAAGATTTCCAGTCTTTACTTTTTTCACAGGCGATTTCATTCTGAATGCATGACACAACGCCGTTGCAAGCGCATCACTTTCATCAAGCTGCATTTTTACTGATTTCAAATTAAGCAATGTCTTAATCATAAAACTTACTTGTTCTTTTGATGCGGCACCTTTGCCAACAACTGATTTTTTTATTTCGCGCGGTGAGTATTCACTTACAGGGATTTTATTATGAACTGCAGACAATATTGAGACCCCCCTTGCATATCCGATCTTCATTGCTGATTGAACATTTTTCCCATAAAATGCTGTTTCAATTGCGAATTCATCAGGGCTATAAAGTTTAATAATTCTAAACAACTCATCATAAATAATTTCAAGTTTTTCTGATAACGATTTTGTACCTGAAAGTCTTATTACTCCGCTTGAAATTCTTTCCAATAATGAATTATGAGATTTTATAATTCCATATCCTGTCACAATTGTACCGGGATCAATTCCGATTATTATCATTATAAAAAATAATTTGCAAAAAATGAATGATAATTAATATTTAGTTCTTGCAGCCTACTCAATAAAGTCAGCGTTAGAAAAAACATTCTGAACATCATCACAATCTTCAATGGCTTCAATGAGCTTCATAACTTTTTCTGCATCCTCCCCCTGAACGGCGATTAAATTCTTTGCGATCCATTGTAAAGAAGCATTTTCAATTGAGATATTTTTGGCAAGCAAAGCCTTTCTAAATGGTTCAAACGCTTCGATGGAAGTTTGAACTTCAAAATAATCTTCCTCAGTTTGGAGGTCATCGGCGCCGGCATCAATAACAATTTCCATCATATCATCTTCGGTCTTACCTTGTGTCGGCAAAGTAATAATTCCCTTCCTATCAAACATCCATGAAACAGAACCGCTTTCTGCCATAGCACCCCCATGTTTACTGAATAAATGCCGTACTTCTGCAACGGTTCGGTTTTTGTTATCAGTAGCCACTTCAACAAGTATTGCGATGCTTGCAGGTCCGTACCCTTCATAAGTAAGTTCGTGATAGGTAACTCCTTCTAATTCACCGGTAGCTTTTTTAATGGCTCTGTCAATATTATCTTGAGGCATATTCTGTGCTTTAGCATTATCAACGGCTAATCTCAATCGTGGATTGCCGGCGGGATCGCCCCCGCCCTGTCTTGCGGCAATTGTAATTTCTTTTATCAGCTTGGTAAATATCTTGCCTCTTTTAGAATCAAGAACAGCCTTTTTTCTTTTTATGGTTGCCCATTTTGAATGACCGGACATTTTATTATCTCCTGATTATTTTCAATTTATTTTTAAATCTTTAAGTTTTAATTGGGGAAACTCTTTACCATCTCTAATAAGTTTATCAATGGAGAACACAATATCAAATTTAACTCCTGGAATTTTAATGGAATCCAGAAATTCCCCCATATTAAATCCAACTGAGTCGAACACTTTATTAATAGTATTTTGCTTAAGAGTAACGATAAGATGATTAGCGCCAACAATACGAGGGTTGGAAACAATACTTACCCCTTCAGCAAGAAATACTGGTCTCATATTCCCGGGACCAAAGGGAGAGAATTGCTCGAGAACCCGAATAAACTTTGGTGTAATTTCAGAAAATTTGATTTTGGAGTCTATCATTAGCTCGGGGGATAAATCTTTATCATTAATCGAATCCTTAACTATTTGATTGAAACGGTATTTAAATTCTTCTAACTTTTCAAGTTCTATCGCAAGCCCTGCAGCAGCCTGGTGACCACCAAAGTGAATTAATAACTCTTCACATTTTTCAAGTGCTTCATAAATATTAAAATTATTAATGCTTCTCGCTGAACCTTTGGCAATTCCGTCAACAGTTGTAAGCATAATTGTAGGGCGATAATATTTTTCAACAATCCTGGAAGCGACAATCCCGATGACACCCGGATGCCAATCTTCCTGGTGTAAAATTATAGGGACTTCATTTTCAAGATCAACTGACGAAGCAATCAATTCAAGAGCGCTGTCAAAAGTATCAACATCAATTTTTCTTCTCTCATAATTTTCAGTTTCCAGCACACTTGCAAATTCAAATGCTTCATCAATGTTATCGGTAGTTAAAAGATCAACAGCACGTTTTGCATCACCAAGTCTTCCAACAGCATTTATGCGCGGTGCAAGAGTAAATACCACTTGCCCGGAGGAAAGACTGCCCGGATTGATACTGCATTTTTCAATTAATGCTTTAATTCCAGCTCTTGGATTGGAATTGATAAGATTTAATCCTTCGTGAACGAGGATTCTATTTTCATCAGTTAAAGAAACAATATCGGCAGCGGCAGCAAGTGAAACTAAATCTAAATATTTAAATGGGAGATCGCGTTTCCCAATTCTTTCAGCAATTCCCTGAGCTAATTTAAAAGCAACGCCTGCTCCGGAGAGAAATTTAAAAGGGTAATTACATCCCGGTTTTATCGGATCTAAAATAGCAAAAGCATCAGGAAGTTCTTCTTTTGGATGATGGTGGTCGCAGATGATAACATCAATCCCATAACTATTTGCAAGCGCAGTTTCATCAATCGCAGTTATTCCACAGTCAACACTGATCAGTAAAGAAGCCCCTTTGTCGTGAATGTTCTCTATACCGGCTTTTGAAATTCCATAACCTTCAATTAGTCTTTGCGGAATATAAAACTCAATCTTTGCATCAAGTTCTTTTAGAAACATGTATAACAGCGCTGTGGCACAAGTACCGTCAACATCGTAATCGCCGTAAACACAAATCAGTTCATTTTCTGTAATGGCTTTAATGACTCGCGAAGTTGCTTCTTCCATTCCATTCATTAAAAATGGATCGTAGAGAAATTCTAAGGACGGGCGGAAAAATTTTTTTGCGTCGTAAAAATTATTTATACCCCGTTGCACAAGAAGGCTTGAAAGAGCTTCAGAAATATTCAGGGAATCAGCCAAAGCTGAAACTGCAAAATCATGATTTGTTTCTTTAAGAGTCCAACGCTTTTGTAGCATAGTAAAAATGTTATTCAAAGAACTAAAGATCAGCTTGATCTTGTAAGCCGAATTCTGTATCCCGAAAATGAGGATGACAATTATTTATCTGGGACTGCTATTGCTAATAGTCTCAAGCGGTTTACCCGGAAGTACAACAATGCGAACCACATTGCAATTCGGCGAACCGAAAAATTACTTCCCTATTTAACCTTGCATCGAGCGGGGTTTGCCATGTTCCAATTTATGGAATCCAATTAAGGACCTTCGATGTTACCATCGCAGCGGTGAGCTCTTACCTCGCCATTTCAACCTTACTCCGAAATCTTCGGGGCGGTATTTTTTCTGTGGCACTTTCCGTATCCCGCTTTAGCAGGACCCCGGGTGTTACCCGGCACTCTGTTCTTTGATGTTCGGACTTTCCTCCACGATAAATCGCGGCAATTGCCCGGATCAAGCTAGTCTTTGAATTCTTTATGTTAAAAATTTTGTTAAAAACAACTGTGATTAGCCTTTGATTGTTTTATAACTTTTATTACTTACTTCAAATATAATAAATATCACCGCTGATGTCAGCAGAAAATTTTATTTGGGTGAATAATCTGCTTTTGGGCAGTGTTGAAATGAACTTCAAGAAGGCTAATTCAATATTGATTTCAAATGGAAAAATCTGAAAAATTTATTTAGAAACGATTGTGAAAACGGGTAATATTATTCGTCTGTTTCTGAAATTTCATGTGAAACTAAAATTCTACCGCAATATTCGCAAAAGAAAATTTTATTATTTCTTCTGATTTCAAGCTGCCTTTGTGCCGGAACAATGTTATGGCAGCCAGTACAGGCAGATCTTTTAATCGTCACCACAGCTTTCCCTTTTTTAGCTTTTCTAATTCTAACATAAGCTGCATAGTCAGGTTTCTTGATTTGAACTTCTATTTTTTTTCGTTCTTCTAATAGCTTCGATTCTTCCTTCTGGTTTGAAGAAATAATTTCTTTTAATTCTTTTTGTTTAACCTTCAACTCTTCTGCCAGTTCCGTAAGCAGCGGAGTCATATCCTCAATTTCCTCAGTAAGTTTTTTACTCAAATTAGCAAGCGAATCATTTTCAGCCTCAGATTTACTGATTTGTGATTCGGAGTGATCAATCTCTTTTGTAAGTGCATCGTATTCTTTATTGTTGCGTACAGCGTATAACTGAGCTTTAAATTTTTTCTGATTTTCCTTTAATTTTTCAGCTTCAGTTTCATTCTTTTGCCGCTTATCCAGGGCTTCTTTTTTTTGTTTTTCTTTGGATTCCACTTCCAATTTGATGGACTCAATTTTATTTTCGAGATCCTTGACGGCATTCGGTAAGTCGCCTCTTAATTCTTCAAGATCATCTAATTGGTCATCAATTTTTTGAATCTCATAGAGATATTTTAATCGGTTATACAATTCATTTCTCCTTAGTTGTTATAAAATTCTATTGGATTTGTAGTTCGTTTATTTTGAAAAATTTTTATTCCTTTATCAAAAATATTTTGCGTGATTCTTTTTTGCAGTTCATGAAGCACAAAAATCTCTGTTTCATAATGCCCGGCGTCAATCAGTAACATTTTTTTATTCGCTTCATGAAAAGTATGATAGCGAACATCCGCAGTAATAAAAGCGTCTGCGCCTAATTTCATTGCAGATTTAATCAAGTCGCTTCCGGAACCTCCGCAAACTGCAACTCTGTTAATTGCCTTTTTATTTCCTGCGGTAAATCTGAAGTCTTTTACGCTCAATTTTTTTGATACATATTTTAAAAAATCTTTTTCACTCATTGGCTTTTCAAGAAATCCTATTGAACCGGCTCCATATTTTTTGTTCTCATTTTCAATTGGATAGATGTCAAATGCTGGTTCTTCGTAAGGGTGGTTTTTTTTAATTGCTTCAATTATATTTTTCAGATTCCATTTGTCGGAAATTATTTCAATTCTTACTTCATCGACTCTTTCTAATTTCCCTTTTAATCCAACAACCGGGCTGCTTTTGTTGGAACCAATAAAAGTACCTTCGCCATTTAATCTGAAACTACAATTGTTGTATTCACCTATCGTACCGGCACCGGTTTTAAATATTTCAGCAGAAACTTTTTCAACAAAATTTGGAGGAATAAAGATCACAACTTTAACCTGATCTGCATTAAACGGCTCTAAAAATTTTATATTTTTTAATTCTAATTGCTTTGCTAATTGAAAACTCACTCCATCTTTTGTGAAATCGAGATTTGTATGGGCAGAGTAGAGAGTTATTTTGTGAGTAAGCAGCTGCTGAACGAGCTGTGAGGTTGAATCATTGTCTATTGCGATTTTTTTAAGCGGATGAAAAAGCAACGGATGGTGTGTGATGATCAGGTTACATTTTTGGGCTAATGCTTCCTTGATAACATCTTCGGTTAGGTCAAGCGAAAGTAAAATATTTTTAATTTTACTTTTTGAAGAACCAACCTGCAGCCCTACGTTGTCGTTTTGCCAGGCAATCTCCTTCGGAGCCCAGGATTCAATATGTTTAAATAATTCAGCGCACGTCATAACAAAAAAAATGCACTTCAGTTTTTGAAGTGCATTCTATAAATAATTCTTCGGGTTAATAGAGTTGTAAGAACTCTTCGCCGTAAGAAACCTGTTTAAAATTAGTAGTTTATCAATCATATTTTGTGCCCAAATATAAAGGAAACGACACTCAATCGCAATAATAACTTTGACTAAAAATTAAATTGTAGGCTCAACCCAATTTTCATCTTCTTTAATAATATTTATCAATTCTTCAACGGCATTCTTTGCAGGAATATTTCTTCTAACAATATCTTTTTTCCGGTAAAGAGTAATTTTATCAACACCGGAGCCAACATAACCATAATCCGCATCAGCCATTTCGCCGGGACCATTGACAATACAACCCATAATAGCAATTTTCACACCTTTGAGATGTTCGGTCCGCTTTCTAATCATCTCGGTAGTTTCTTGTAAATCAAATAAAGTTCTGCCGCAACTTGGGCATGCAATATATTCAGTTTTAGAAATTCTTTGCCTTGACGCCTGAAAAATATTAAATAGTAACCGATTGATTATTTTCTCTTTAGTCTCTGTTTTTTTCACAAAATTTTTTACATAATCGTTTGATTGCGGTGCGCTAATTTTCAGATTATTTACAGAAACCCAGACTCCATCTCCAAAACCATCTATTAATAATGCACCTAAATCAGTTGCTGCATAAAGCTGTAAGTTTTCAAAATTAATTTCATTGTAATTTCTTTTTATTACGACAGAATTTTGATTTCCATTAATTAGAAATTCGAAAAATGCACGACGTTGTTCAGCGACCCCATGCGAATTACTCGTTTCCAAAACTAAAATGATTGAATGATCTTCTTTTATTCTATTCACTAAATCATTTGTCAAATCAATTAAAGAAAGTGTTAGAAAATTGAATTGCGCAGAAATTCTATTCGAAGAAAAATATTCGTTCATTTTAAGGAGCGGGAAACTATTACTACTATTTTTCAGCCCTTGCCATGTACTGTATTCGTAAACAGCTTTCAATCCATTTGGACAATCAAACGGCAAAATATTTTTCCCAAGATAAATAAAATCAGCCGCCGTATCTGACAGCATCCATTTATCGGTGGATTCATCATAGGTGTAACCAATATCAATTAAATCTTTCGGAGAATAAATTCTGCGATTACTAAAATCTGCAAAAATTCTTGGGACATTATTTCCGCCAATTCCGATATTCTCGAATGAAATTCTTTTATTGTAATTGAATGGGTCAATTGGTAAAACATCAATTGGTTTTATTGGCTGATGCTCCTCCCTTTTTTTATAACGATTGGCTAATGCAATTGCAACAGGCGCTTCGAACTCGGGATCTTCAGTTAACGAAACTCTGATCGTATCGCCTATACCATCTTCGAGCAGCGCACCAATTCCAAGTGCGGATTTAATTCTCCCGTCTTCGCCCCCACCTGCTTCAGTTACTCCGAGGTGAAGCGGATAATTCATGTTTTCCGCTTCCATTTTGCTGATGAGGAGTCTGTATGCTTGAACCATCACCTGCGGATTGCTTGACTTCATGGAAAGAACGATGCTGTGATAATTTTCAGTTTCACAAATTCTTAAGAACTCTAATGCCGATTCTACCATTCCAAGGGGAGTATCGCCGTAGCGGCTCATAATTCTATCAGAAAGCGAACCGTGATTTGTTCCGATTCTTAAAGCAGTGCCATGTTCCCTGCAAATTTTTACTAAAGGTGTAAAACGCTCGCGAATTCGTTCAAGCTCTTCTTCGTATTCTTTATCTGAATATTCTATTAATTCAAATTTTTTCTTATCAACATAATTACCGGGATTTACGCGAACTTTTTCAACAATTCTTGCGGCAAGCTCTGCGGCATTTGGAGTGAAATGAATGTCTGCAATCAGCGGAACATTATATCCGCGCACACGAAGTTCTTTTTTTATATTCTCAAGATTTTTAGCTTCATTTATACTCGGCGCAGTAATTCTAACATACTCGCAGCCGGCTTCAACCATTCTGATTGTTTGTTCAACAGTGGCAATTGTGTCCATCGTATCTGTAGTTGTCATTGATTGAATACGAATAGGATTTCCCCCGCCCACAGGAATGCCGCCTATAAAAACTTCTCTTGTTTTTAAGCGCGAGAATTGGGTTACACTGTTACAATAATTTTGTAAATGAAACTTTGATAAAGCCATTTTTCCCGATCTAGTATAAAAATTAATAAAACTCTGTTAGCATAAAACAAATATAAATTCGTCCATAATTTAAGATGAACCTGGAGAAAAAGTAACTACAACATAAGCAGATTAATAAGTCACCTTACGCAGGGGAGTATAAACCTCCGAGGTTTTGTAAATAGTATCTTTCTGAGGCTGTTTTTTAGCGCTAAATAGAAAATATTTTCATAAACTTATTCATCGAAACCTCGGAGGTTTGCTGTTTTGCGTAACATGAGTTAATAAGTCAGGTTTTAATAAGAATATGTGGACAGCGGATTAACTTTTTATTATTAATTTTATTTAACATTCTATCAATCAAAATATTTTTTCGATTTAAAACAGTGTATCGAAATCTTTTCAATTCTTTCCATGAGTGATAGTAGTAATGATTTGCCATAGCCGAAGCACCAATTTTTTGAAAATATTTTCTGTTATTCTCCTTTACAGCATTGATTTTTTTTTGCGGATATATCGGGCTATCGAAAATGTGAATCTCGCTATTAAGTTTTAAGTATCTAATAAGACGATTTATCAAAGCAGGCAGATTGTCAAAATATTGGAGCGAACTTGCGAGAATTATTGCATCGAAAGAATTAAATTCAAAAATATCGTCGAAGATATCTCCATAAAAAAATTTCATTCGTTTATTATTCTTAAAAACTCTTGCTGCCTGTTCAAGTTCGACTAAATTAATATCAAGTGCGTAAAGGAAATTTGATGTGTCCTTTGAGAGTTTATTTCCAAGCCAACAATTACCTGCCCCGATTTCAAGTATCAATTTATTTTTTCTTTTTGAAAAAATTTTTACTAATTGCTTATAAGATTCAGCCTTTAATTTCCAATCTTCAAAAAGTGGATTACTATTTTCAAGAAACGGTAGTTTTTCCAATTCTTCATCCGAGTAAATCGAATTTGTTTTTTGCAGATACAATAAATAATCCGTTTGAAATCCATGAAATGCTCCAGGTTTTCCGAGATAGATAATATTGTCTTCCTCGATAGAGGAAATTTTTGCTTTATGGATGATCAAGTTTAAACTCTATACTAAAATTTCTGAATAAAGAAAACAGTAAAAAATAATCAATGCGTATTAAAACTGTTTTATGAAATCAAAGGTTTCTCCTGCTCAAAGTTAACAATTTTTATTTAATAAGTCACCTTTTGATTTTTAACTTCAGTGTATATTTCATCAATTACTTATATTTCCATTCCAAAAAATTATCGCAATTAACAAGTGAAAATATCCGAACAAAAAATAGACGAGATTCGTGCAGCGGCAAATATTGTGGATATTATTTCCGAGTCGGTTCAGTTACGAAAACGCGGAAAAAACTTTCTTGGATTATGCCCGTTCCATACGGAAAAAACTCCTTCCTTTACAGTAAGTGAAGAAAAACAAATCTATCATTGTTTTGGCTGCCACTCCGGCGGCAATGTTTTTAAGTTTTTAATGGAATATGAAAAAATATCATTTGTCGAATCTGTTCAGGAGCTTGCAGAAAAATTAGGGATTCAATTAGAAGTTGAAGAAAATGTCAACCCGGAATTTCAAAACGAACAGGAAATTCTTTATGATATAAACACCGAAGCTGCTAAATATTTTTCAAATAATTTATTAAATGATTCAGAAGGACAAATTGCGAGAGACTATTTTCAAAAAAGAAATATTAAACTACAGACTATGCGCGCCTTTGGTTTGGGCTATGCTTTAAATGGCTGGGAAAATCTAGTAAACTTCCTTCACCAAAAAAAAATTGACCTTGAGAAAGCGTTACAACTTGGTCTAATAAGCCGAAGTAAAGACGGAAGAATTTATGACACTCTGCCGGGTAGAATAATTTTCCCGATCTTCTCACCTAACGGAAGAGTGGTTGCTTTCGCCGGAAGAAAATTACGCGAATCGGATGGGGGCGGTAAATATATTAACTCTCCCGAATCGGCAATTTATGTTAAGGGAAAAATTTTATACGGACTTTCTCACGCAAAAGATGATATTCGAAAACTAAATAAAGCCATACTTGTCGAAGGTTATATGGATCTTATTTCTCTTTATCAAAATGGAATTAAGAACGTTGTCGCTGTGTCCGGAACTGCGCTCACCGAAGATCAAGTATTATTACTTTCACGTTATACTAAAAATGTTGTCCTTCTTTTTGATTCTGATACCGCAGGTATTAAAGCTTCTATGCGAAGCATCGAACTTTTATTGAAAAAAGAATTTGAAATTAAGATTGCATCACTTCCCGCCGGTGAAGACCCTGATTCTTTTGTAAATAAATTCGGAAAAGAAAAATTTGAAGAGTTTATTGATCGTGCTCAAAACTTTCTTGAGTATCAAACTGCTTATTATGAAACACAGGGAATGTTTGATGATCCAACAAAAATGGCTGAAGCTATACGCGATCTGGTAAAACCAATTGCATTAGTTAGTGATGAGTTGAAGCAAACTGTTCTAATAAAATCAATCGCGAGCAAGTTTAATCTAAGATTCAGCTTAATTGAAAATGAACTAATTAAACTAAAACAAAAAACCTTTAATAAAATTAGTTCGATTTCAAATAAGCTTGAACAATCAGCAGACAATAAAACTGATAATTTTGTGCTCAAACTAATAAAACAAATTGAGCATTTTGGAACGACTGAAAAAGATTTAATTAAATATCTTTTTAGTAACGACTTAACAGTAGTTCAGTACTTACATAATTTAATAGCTGTTGAGGATTTTGAACATCCCATCTATAAAAAGAATACTAGAATTAACCTTTGATGAAATGGAAATGAATGGAAAAATTGAAACCGATTCTGTTCTTAATAGAATAGATGATGATGAAATGAAAAGAATACTTAGGATAACTATTTTAGAAGAATATTCAATTAGCCATAGATGGGAAGATAATTCCCAACACAATGATCAAATTAACTTTTATAGATCCGTTTACGATACCGTGATTAAATTAAAAGAATACAGATATAATGAAAACCTGGAAGTTATAAGAAATAAAATTGAAAAATCTCAAGATGAAGAAGAAACTATTAACTTAATGAGCGAATTAGATAAGTTGTTGTTCTATAAAAAAGAATACTTTAGGAATATACCAGTATTAAATATTATATAAATTGTTTTTGATCATGGTTATGTAAAAAAATGGCCAGTTAGAAACTTTATTGATTAAAAACAATTATTCAGGTTAATGAAAGAACAACAACAACTTCAAAAACAAAAAAAAATCAATTCGTGAAGAACTTGAAAAGCAATAAAATTAACACAGTGGTTCTCCGTGCTTCCTCCGTGTTTCTCTATGAAAGCATTTAAAATTCGATTTCACGGAGAACCACCGAGAAGACACAGAGGCACACGGAGATATAAGATCACTACATGAATCCAAATGCAAAAAGCTAAACAAATTTTAAAGGAAATATTCGGCTACGATACTTTTCGTTCACTTCAATACGAAATAATAGAAAACATCTTAAATAAAAAAGATTGCCTTGTTGTAATGCCGACAGGCGGGGGCAAATCTTTGTGTTATCAAATCCCTGCACTGCTTTTTGATGGATTAACAATCGTAATTTCGCCGTTGATTTCATTGATGAAAGATCAAGTGGAACAGCTCAGGCAGCTTGGTGTTGAAGCAGCTCTATTAAACAGTTCTCTTTCGTCCGACGTGTATAATTTTAATTATCAGAATGTGGCAAACAAAAAAGCAAAGCTGCTTTACTTAGCGCCCGAATCGCTTCAAAAAGAAGAAATAATTTACTTGCTTAAAAATATATCCGTTGACTGCATTACAATTGATGAGGCTCATTGCATTTCGGAATGGGGACACGATTTTAGAAAAGATTACAGACAGTTAGGCAATTTTAAACTTACTTTTCCAAATGCCGTTTGCATTGGATTAACAGCAACTGCAACTCCGCGTGTTCAAGAGGATATTATGAAGAACTTGAAAATGAAGCAGCCAAAAAAATTCATTGCAAGCTTTAACAGGGAAAATCTTTATCTGCAAGTGGTCCCCAAGAGAAGCCCGTCAAAACAAGTGATTGATTTTTTGGATCAGCATAAAAATCAATCGGGAATTATTTATTGTTTCTCGCGCAAGCAGGTTGATAATTTACACGAAGAATTATCTGAACTTGGCTATTCTACAAAACCTTATCACGCCGGTTTATCGGATGAAGAAAGAAACACAAATCAGGATTTGTTTACAAAAGATGAAGTCCAAATAATCGTTGCTACCATTGCCTTTGGGATGGGGATAAATAAGTCAAACATTCGATTTGTAATTCATCATGACCTGCCTAAAAATCTTGAGTCATATTATCAAGAGATTGGCAGATCCGGGCGAGATGGAGTTAGAGCTGATTGCCTTCTGTTATTTAGTTATGCCGACATTTCTAAAATAAATTATTTCATAGATCAAAAAGAAGATGAGCACGAAAGACAATCTGCTAAAACTCATCTTGAAGCAATGATCAAATATTCTGAAACGGAAATCTGCAGACGAAATCCATTGATAAATTATTTCGGCGAAAGCTACAACGAATCTTATTGCGGAATGTGCGATAACTGCCTTGAAGATGAGAGTGAAAATCAAAATGTTGACGCAACTATTTTTGCCCAGAAGTTTTTATCGGCAATTAAAAGAACAGGGGAAGTCTTTGGACTAAATTATATCGCCGATGTTCTGCTTGGAAATGAAACAGACAGAATACTAAGTAACAATCACCATAAACTAAGCGTGTTTGGAATTGGCAAGGAGTTGAAGAAAAAGCAATGGCAGATGCTTGCTCATCAATTAATCAGGAAGGGAATAATTTTAAGAGACACTGAGTTTGGCAGTCTCAAGTTATCCCTATCCTCAAACGAAGTTTTATTTAATAATCAAAAAGTATTTGCACTCGTTAAAGAGCCAGAAATCAAGGCGAGAAAAATTTTAAGAAGTGAAGAGAGTTACGATGCCGAGTTGTTCGAATTACTGCGTAAGAAAAGAAAAGAAATTGCTGACGAAAGAGGTGTTCCTCCCTATGTTGTTTTTGCCGACAGCGTGCTTATTCAGATGGCGAAAAACTATCCGCAGAACGAAGGCGATTTATTAAGAATCAGCGGTGTTGGTATTAGAAAATTAGAAAACTTCGGAGGTACTTTTTTATACCTAATTAAGAACTATGTTCAAAAAAATAATTTGAGTCTGAAGAATGAAAAAAATCATCGCAGAGCTAAATCTATCTTATTGAATGAACCTCGCTACAGAACAGTCGGCAAAGAATTTCAAGATGGAAAATCTATCGAAGAATTGGCAGATGGATATAATGTTCAGGAACAAACAATAGTAAACCATATTGCAAGATTTGTAGCTGAGGGCAATAAATTGAATACAGACGGATTGTTTTCAAGAATTTCAGTTGAACCGGCAAAACAAAAAATTATTTTTGAAGACTTTGAAGAAAACGGCACGCTATCATTAAAAAATATTTTTGAAAAATTTAATGGTGAAATTTCTTATAATGACATTCATCTCTTAAGACTTATTTATCTTAACAATCATAAAAAATAATTTTAATGAAATCTCTGTGTTTCTCCGTGACTTCTTCGTGTTGCTCTGTGAAAGTATTCTTGGATCCTTACATGGAGAACCACTGAGGAAAGCATCTATCAACTTCTTAATTGTAAATTGTACATTATACATTGTAAATTAAAATGAATTATCGGCAGGCAAAAAATGGAAAATTAATGATCGAAATCCTTCCGGATAAGTGCGACTTTTGCGGCTGCTGCGTGGGCGTATGTCCCGAAGATGCAATTGAACTAAAAGAAGCAGAAATATTTATCATTGATCCACGCTGTACGAATTGTTCAAAGTGTGTGTGGTCTTGCCCGATTGAAGTTATTAAGTTTAATAAAAATGGAGTTGTGGCATGAGAAGTCTTCAGTCCACAGTCTTCAGTGCTCAATTAGAAATATAGAGCAAGCTTATAGTGAGCAGTTTTAGAGATTTGAAAGTTTATCAAAAAGCATTTAAACTGGCGATGGATATTTTTAATATAACAAAATCATTTCCAGAAGAAGAAAGGTATGGTCTAACAATTCAGATTAGAAAATCTTCAAGAAGTGTATGTTCATCAATTGGGGAAGCATATAGAAAAAGGAAGTATCCTGCTCACTTTGTTTCTAAAACCACAGATGCTGATATGGAAAATTCTGAAACACAGGTGTGGTTAGACTTTTCTTTAAGCTGCAAATACATGAATAAACAGATTTATCAAGAGTACAAAGAACGATCTGAAGAGATTGGAAAAATGCTAAATCATATGATCGAAAATCCAGGGAAGTATGAATAATAATTTATCAACCGTTCTAAAAATTGCAGACTGCCCACTGAAGACTGTGGACTTATTAAGTAGAAATAGTCAATCCATAAATGAAAACAAAATATGATATAATAGTAGTCGGTGCAGGTCCCGCCGGAAGCATGGCAGCACGATTTGCAGCAGAGCAGGGTGTTTCCGTTTTGATGCTTGAGAAAGACCGGGATGTTGGTTATCCAGTCCGCTGCGGCGAGGCTATCAGCAAGGCTGGGGTAGAGGAATTTATTCCAAGCGATGACAAATGGATTGCCGCCAGGATCAGCAAGTTTTCTTTCATCGCTCCTGATGAAACTGAAGTGATTGTTGATTTTGGTGATGCCGGTTACGTTCTCGATCGCAGAATTTTTGATTACGAACTTGCACGAACTGCCGCCGAAGCAGGCACACATATTATTACACGCGCTTACGTGAACGGGTTATTGTTTGATGATGGAAAAGTTATCGGAGTGAAATATGAATATCAGGGCGAGCAAAGGGAGGTTAAAGCAAAAGTTGTAATTGCCGCTGATGGAGTTGAATCGCGCGTTGGTCGCTGGGCTGGATTAAAAACTCATATTGACTTTCGCGATATGGAAAGTGCAGTACAAATTACTGCCGCAAACATTCCTGTTGATCAAAGCACTCTTTACTTTTACTTTGGTAAAGATGTTGCCCCTAATGGATATTTCTGGGTCTTTCCGAAAGGACACAACAAAGCCAATATTGGTCTTGGCGTAAGTGGATTGATTGGCAAGAAAAAATCTGCACAATCTTATTTAAATGATTTTATGGATAAGCATTACCCAAACGCTCCTGTGCTTACTACAATTGCCGGGGGGGTTCCATGTTCAATAACTCTTGATAAAATTTCTGCTCCCGGAATTATGCTTGTTGGGGATGCTGCACGACAGGTTAATCCACTCAGCGGCGGGGGTATTGCAAGTGGAATGATTGGCGGAAAAATTGCAGGCACAATCGCGGGTGAAGCAATCAAAAAAAATAATATTGATCAGATCTTAACTTATGATAAAGCTTGGAACGACAGACTTGGCAAACGCCACGAAACTTTTAACAGAATAAAAGAAGGTATATATAATTTTTCTGATGACAAGTTTAACAGCATCGCAAATTCAATTTTAAAAATCCCAATTGAGAAAAGGACGCTCGGTAAAGTTTTTACAACTTCACTTATGCATAACCCATCCTTGCTTATTGATATTGCAAAAGTGTTTGTTGTGTAGCAATCAAAACCGATTGACTTTGTAATTGTTTTGTTCTACATTTCAGTAGAATAATTAACGAGGTTATAATGAAAACGTTATTCTTTCTTAGCGTTCTTTTGTTCTCGGCCCAATTCTTCCCGCAATCACAATTATTAAAAGTTGGCAGTGCCGCACAATTTTCAAATGAAACGATTGAGTATTGGCTTGTACTAACAACCGGCATAGTTAATATCAATGACAAAGAATATTTCACACGCCAAATTTATTCCCCATGGTCAGATCAAGCTTTCTTTTCTAATATTGCTTATGAAAGAATTGAAGGTGATAGCTCCTATTACATTTTGAATAGTAACAATGAAGATTCTTTGATATTTAATTTTAATTGGGACGCTGGAAAAATTATTTCGAGAGACACCAGTGATAACAATATTATTGAAGAACGAATAGATAGTATCAGCATTGGAACTATATACATTCCGCAGGACACAATTTATTATATTAGTAATTACAGTATCGATGTTTCGACAGGTGACACAAGTTATTGGATACCCCCTTATTATGAATACACAAAAAAACTTGGCAGAATTGGACAGGGAATTTTTGTTTTTATGAGCGGAGCTAAGATTGATGGAGTCAGATATGGATTTGTACTTCCCTACCCCGAAGAAATTACTTTCTCGGCTGATAGTATTTATGTACAAGCCGATGGAGATTCAGGTTCAATTTATATTGTTAACAACTCTGATTACTATGTAAGTCTCGATTCGATTTTGACAAATTCGATTTATGGATATAATGGAAAATTCTTCATGAGGGGGAAGGAGCATTTTTTCTACCTGGTACAATACTACCCTAATCAATACAGCGATACACTTACAATTAATATTTCCGCTCATGATTCTATTATTGTCTCATTCTTCAATGTTGACCTTTGCCCAATCTGTGTTAATAGTGTTGAAACTTTTTTCCAGGACACACTACAGTTTGAATTTTCTTTCCATGAATTATATAATTACACTTTTTCTAAATTGATTGGCATTTCAGGACAGGGTCATCTATCAGCAGTAGGGGTGGAGGAAGAGTTACCGTATAATTTTGAATTATTGCAAAACTATCCAAACCCATTTAACCCAAGTACAAAAATAAAATACACAATCCCAACTGTCACCCTGAGCTTGTCGAAGGGCGACACGTACGTCACTTTAAAAGTCTATGATGTACTTGGAAATGAGGTGGCTGTTTTAGTTGATGAATTTAGACAAGCAGGAATTTATGAAGTTACTTTCGATGCTTCACAATTATCATCCGGAATTTATTTCTACACTTTGAAGGTTTACCCCGTAAGCGAGGCAGGAATTTTTATCGAAACGAAGAAACTGGTTTTGATGAAATAATTGAAAACGCTGCTGAATTGTTTTTATGTTTTAAAATTTAAATTACCAAATCAATTTTGGTTAAAATTATATAAGATAATAAGGCTTCGAAATTTCTGTCGAAGCCTTATTCAGAAGGGAAAGTAAAGTTATTTTATTAACGTCATTTTTCTTGTGCTGATAAATTTTCCAGCCTTTAATTGATAGAAATAAATTCCATTACTCAAATTAGCAGCGTCAAAATTTATTGTGTACTCACCGGCACTTTGTTCTTTATTTACTAACTCTGTAATTTGATTCCCAAGCAGGTCATAAACAACTAAAGTAACATATTCGTTTTTCGGTAACTCGTATTTTATTTGTGTTGTAGGATTAAAAGGATTGGGGAAATTTTGATTCAACCGAAATTCTTTCGGTAAAATTTTAACCTCTTTTATATCAGTCAAAAGAATCGTACCCTTCAGCCAAAAATTTGAATCCCATGGATGATTACTCCAATCACCCCAGATCTCCATTTCTGCATCACTCATTCCATCTTTTCCAAATCGGTCACCGCCAGGATAGCCTGCATTGAGATCACATCCTTGTGCAGAATTGACCATGTTGGAATCATAAGCGCCAACAAGGTAGGTGGAAAAGATAAGTTTGGTTGGAGAGTTCAAATCAAGATTGAGATTTTCCCAGAAGACCCAGCCGCCTGTAAATGTATCACCAACGACAACTTCATTTGTTTGGAGGATTGTACCAAGTGAGTCTCTAATATTTAGTTTTAGAGTAACTTCGTGTCCGGTGCCGGTTCCATTGATAGCTGAATCAAAGGGTGCGGTAAAATAAAACGCAAATGACTCAAGTGTAATTGCTTGCTCAATTGTTATACTTTGAGCAACACCAGATGTTCTTTGTGAGCCAGCTCGATTATCCCCGCCATACCAGCCACTTGCATTTAGTGTGTCGAATCTGATTTCATACGATTGTGAGTAAACAGTCATTGAAAACATCAAGAATGATAGAATAGAAACAACAATTTTCATTTGTAACCTTTCTTTTTTTAGTGATATGATAATTTCCTAACTACCCTCAGAACAAATTGTGTGCCTTAGAATTACTTAAGAGATTTTGACTGAAAAAATTGCACACTTTAAAAAATCTCAAAACATTCAAAATTCTCGCTTCTATCATTTGAAAAATAATCTAATTTCTGCGAATAAAATTTAATTATATCTGCTATTGTGAAGATGTTATTTTTACCTGAAGAAAAGACCGAAACCTGAGTCAAAATATTTTAGACTCTGATGCAAAAAATCCCTGAATTATAAACTCAGGGATTTTAGCGGAGAGACAGGGATTCGAACCCCGGAATGCCAAAGGCATTAACGGTTTTCAAGACCGCCGCATTCAACCACTCTGCCATCTCTCCGTATTTTTACTAATTACCTGAATTTTATTTATAAACCGCCTCCCCCATTTAATAAAAATCATTTAATCTACTGCAAATATAAAAATTGTTTATCTTTGGGCAAAAAAATTATCTGCAACTATATAACTATGCCACAAACTTTTACTCCATACTTAGATGAGTTCAAACATTTTGCAAAGCTGCTTTCAATGGAAAGTGCAAAAATTATTAAACAATACTTCCGGACACAAATTAAGGTAGAGTCCAAAGAAGATAGTTCACCTGTTACCATTGCCGATAAAAAAGCAGAGGAAGCAATGCGTGAATTAATTTCTAAAAACTATCCCACATTCGGAATTATAGGTGAAGAGTTTGGAATTCATAATCCAGAGGCAGAATATAAATGGATTCTTGACCCAATAGACGGCACAAAAAGTTTTATTTGCGGCGCACAATCTTTCGGAACTTTAATCGCACTGACTAAAAATAATGTCCCAATTTTGGGAGTTCTCAATCAGCCCATTCTAAATGAATTTTTAATTGGTGATAATTATTCAACTGAGCTTAATAATTCAATAGTAAATGTTAGAAAATGCGAAAGACTTAACGACGCAGTTTTGTTAACTACCGATCATCTTAATATTGCGAAGTATCAGCGAACTGATAGATTTGAAAAACTTATCAAGCTTGTTAAGCTTTATAGAAATTGGGGAGACTGTTACGGCTATTACTTGGTAGCTACGGGTTTCGCAGATATAATGATTGATCCGATTATGAGCCTTTGGGATACGGCTGCCATTTTACCAATCATTAAGGGGGCTGGAGGAATAATTACAGATTACAGTGGTGGAGAGCCACTTAATGGCAATAGTATAATCGCATCTGAACCGGGTATTCATTCTGAAATAATCAAAGTATTGAATGAGGATTAGCTTTGTAATTTAGAACAGAAATAGAAGTACGATTGAAATTATTCCAGCAAGAAGAGAAATTATTTTTGAATGTTCCGTCCTGAATATTATAACTGTTGAAATAATCCAAAGCATTAAAAATAAAATCGGTTGTAAATTAAATAAGTCGGTAATTTTAGGAACGAAATGATTTATTGCTCCAATCTCATAGCTTAATTTTAATGGAGTAAAAATCAGGAATCCGAAAAAGAAAAATATTGTAATAAACGCGAGCTTTTTAATTTTCTGATTAATGTTGAAATATTCCAGCCCCGTTCTCACTGCAAGCGTCATTCCTAAAATAAGGAATAAGGAATAATAGAAATCAAGCATCGAAGGAATTTTTCCGGTTACTTTCATTTCAATAAAATTATTTTGGGGGATAGTTTTTGTCTTATCGCCTTGCTTGAAATTTATTCTATAAAAAATATTTTTACCAACTTTCTGCGGCGGTATCATTGCAGAGTAAGTGCCTTTCCCAAAAGTCATATCAATTATTTGCAAGTCTTCATCAGTAGTTTTCCATTCTAATATCCCACTTAGATTTTTGTTATCGGTTTGAACTAAAATTTTTATCTGCTCATCTGCCGGGGCAGTTTTTTCTAATCTATATAATAGTTCGGAATTTCCGATTGCAATGACTCCGGTCAATGGATAATTACTGCTTGTAATTTTTTGTAGATAAAATGAAAGAAATACAATTACAACTGCAGAAATCCAAAGTATAATATTTTGCTTAACCAAATTTAAACTCTGATTATTTTTAAATTAAAGATAAATAAATTTAGCGAGAGAGAAGAGAAAGGATTCTCATCCGGATTGTATGTCCGGATGAGAAGTATATTAAAATGAAGTGCCTATTTTGAATCTGAAATTAGCGAAGACGGAAACTGCCCCAAAATTACCTTCATTATCTTTGGTGAAAATAACAGAGGGACCAATAGCAAATGCACTAAAGCCCCAACTTTCCGCAATCTTCTGAACAAGAATATCCAGGACAAATTGATTCTGCCGTACTGGACTTTTAACCATTGCATCAAATCTAAAATCGAAAGTGCTGCCTGCTAAAGATAATTCTCTACCGGTAAGTCCTATGTGCGTTTCATTCAGATATCTTGCGACATCAACTTTCGCCCGCGTTGAGCCAAGTACCCTAACCGGATAGCGAAACTCCCAGTTAAAATAATCTCCACTTATGATAAGAGATTTATATCCAAGTGTATCACCCCGATGAAAATACTCTGTATCGAAAGCACCAAGCTTTGTTTCGGCAGATTTATCAGATTTCATATAACTGACCTGGAAAAAATTTCCAAATGGAATAACATATCCTATTTGAAATCCTGCAGAAGCATAAACATTATTATGAATGTTTGTTGTTCTTAAATCTGTAAAGGCATCAATCCTTCCGAAGCCGCCTCCAAAAAATCCAAGGATGTGAAAATTTGCTTCAATGAAATTTGTTTCAAGCGGACCGGAATAGGGGGTTCCAAGTCCCATCGAAAGTCCAATATCTTTTTTAATTGGAATACCAACCCGCTCACCTCCGAATAATTGAAGGAAGGGATTTATGTATTGCAAGGTAGGGGATATTTGTGACAGTGTGGGTGGATCAAGCACTTTACTAATCCTTATCTTTTCAATAACTCTTGAAAAAACACTGCCGAAGTGAATGTCCTCTTCAAGATTTATCTTAAAAGGATAAGTAATTACACGTGCACGAGTTTGTGCATCCAAAGCAAGAAAAGGATAGAGAGCACCTTTTATTGAAATTGTCTGATTGTTTGCATCACGCAAATCAGCAATGATTTCTGCCTTTGGGTCAGGTGGATCAATAAACAATTCAGTCTGAATTTGAATGAACAGACTATCGTCTAAAGGCTCCATCTGAAAGTAAACTATTGGTTCTTCTTCATCCTGAGCTTTAATTATTGGTGAAGAAAAAACAAAAATGACAGAAACCAACAAGAAAGAATAAATAAGAGAACGCATTTTTTTATCCGTAATTATTTTGAGAAATCTGTGAAATAAAATGAATCGCCAACCTGTACTCTGTCTTTAGACTTCTCATCAACTACAGTAAAAAAGAAATTAACTTTATATCTGCCATCCGGCTCCCTTAAATTGCCGAATTTATCTAACCAATCATCAAATTTATTTTCGGTAGATGCAATTTTTAACGAAACATTATAAACAAGATCGCCTTTCGAATTTTTTTGAGGACCGCTAACAGAAATTGGACCCGAGTTTGAAACTTTTAGTTGTTCCGGTCTTTCATCCATAATTGTAACTGTGAATACTGTAATTCTTTGCAAATCCTGAACATAAATATCACTACCGTTCATTTTTGTAGTAACACGCTCGATTTTTACATCCGGTGGTCGGTTAGCCACTACTTTCATTCTTTCTTCCTGGCTTCCAAACTTTGCAAGCAGTTCAGTCTGGTCAGTCAAATCGAATCGTTTTTCTTGCCCCGGGGGTATAACCACAATCGGATTACTCATATTTCTCGGATCGTAAATCTTCGTTTCAACATCGCCAGTATTTTTAGCAACATTCCATGTGTGCTGGATAAAAGTTTGCTTAAGCCCGATCGGTAGTTGGGTAAGTTTTTGTTCCTCAACAGGCTTTTCTTCCTCTATTGGAGGAGGAGGTGTTTCTTCTACGATTTCATTAAATTTTTCGACTTGTTGATTTAATGCAACTAATCTTTGCCGTAAGGCTTCATTTTCAACAACTACATTTGGATCAATCTGTATTGAAAATTTAATATTCTGCTTTGCTAGTGAATCAAGCAATGTAACTAATGAATCTCTTATTCGCTTATCTACGGTATCTTCTTCCAATGCTACTCGGCGCAAATCAAGATCAGCACCTTTTAGCGCAAGTACTGTAATTACAAAAATGTAAAGTACCTGGTAGATAATGAATTTACTATCTCTGCTTTTTTTTTAATGTTTTCATCTTCATTTTATTTTTTAACTACAATAGCTTCAAGATGCTTGAGACTTTGAACAGTCTTCTCATCACTTAAAGAAGTTGAAGCCTGATGAATTGATGTTGCTACTCCTTTAAGCTGTTCAAGCCTTTCAGAGCTGATTGAAGGAGAATTATTAATCTTGTCAACAAGCGAATAAACCGCTGAGAAGTTTTTCATTATAACTTCACTCAATTGAGATGACTGAACTAGTAACTCTTTGTACTTGGAAATATCCTCAACAGAATTAGAGCCTGATTTTAAACCAGATTGTGAGCTAAACTGCTTTATCAAAGCACGAGAGTTTTCAATTTGTATTCTTGAGAAATACCTGTCTTTAATATCCTGAACGTGATTGACCACATTCTGAAACTTTACTCCTAATTCATCAAGAACCGGTTCAAAAAGTTTGCCGAGTGCAAGTACGATTAAAGCCTTCACTTCAAATGGAACCGATAATCCAAGAAAAACCTCTTCACCAAATCGAATACTTATCAATAGAATAGCCGCTCCGATAAGCGGTAATGCTGTGGAAATACTATCTATCACACTTGTATAAGAATCAATAATTCTATCAATAGTTTGAGATGCAGGTGTTCTAATAATTTCCAGCTTGAGATTACTATACGCCAAATAAGAAAGAAATAAAAAAAGAGAATAAACAACTAATGGTAACCACCAAAAGCTGTATGGTGAGACCATCGTTGGATCTGGTGTCCAATTTGGAAAGAGCGATTGCGCCATGTTCATGGTTATATTTCCCAAGATTGGTACGTATGAAAGATCTAAGAAAAAGGAAACAAAGAGTGCTATTACGGAGATCATAGCCGGTTTGATAATAAGTGCAAACCTAATATGGTTCACCGCACTTTTTGTGTACTTATCAAGTTCTTCTTCAAGTCCGTTTTTCAGGAAGAAGTCATCTTGATTTGAAGAATTAAGTTCTTCGTCTTTTTGTTTTGTGTTGTCTGCCATCACTAACCTTCAGATTACTAAAAATTATTGTTAATTATATTTGCATTTACGTTAAGAAAAATTCATTTCGGAACTTTCTTAAACAATTATAATGCCACACTTACTAACTGCTAAATACTTTTCAGATATTTTACCAGTTAAGAATGAATTTAATAAAATTCATTCAATTAAGCTCAATTCTATTTTGGGTGAAAATAAATCCCAAGCTCTTTGATTATTCTATATTTTATTGAAAATATTCTGAAAAGGTATGTTATATCAGAAAAGCGAATTGAAAATTATGAATTTATATAATAATTTCAAACTTTACTTTTATGCACCTAGATTCTGACTTGAAGTGTAATTCGGTAAAAATGGAAGTAATTATTACATATTATAATACAAGCCAGCAAAATTTATAATAAAGAACTTTTAATTGGCTGTGTAATCTTTTTTACATTTTAACAGCTAAAATAAAGTAATTTTGGCTGTCTCTTTAAAGATATTTTCTTCAGATAACAATGAATAATGGTCCGGAACCTCAAACTATACGAAATAAATACAAGAGTGTGGCTCAAACGATTTGGCGAATCGGCAAAGCTCTCTTCTATTCCAGATAATATATTAGACGACTTTCAGTCCAAGGGTCTAAATATTATTTGGTTGATGGGTATTTGGAAAACTTGCCCGGACTTAATTGATAGATGCTGCTACGAACCGGAACTCGTTACAGCCTACGGCAATGCGCTTAAGGACTGGAGCCGGGAGGATTTAATCGGTTCACCTTATTCAATTGACTGTTATCAGCCAGAGGCGTTTGTCGTATCCGCAGAAGAATTGCTTATACTAAAAGAAAAATTAAACAAAAGAGGTATCAAACTTTTCTTGACTTTGTACCGAATCATTTTAGTGCTGAAACCACATTTTAAAATCGAATCCTGAAATATTTTTACAAGCTGATGAGGAAACTTTCATTAAAAATAGCTATGGATTTTTTAAGGATGAGGTTTCAAAAAAAATTTTTGCTCACGGGCGCGACCCTCTTTTTTCACCATGGACTGATACAGTACAGGTAAACTACTTCAATCCTGCAACCCGAAAATTTATGATTGACACGCTGTTAAAAATTTCTGAACTATGCGATGGCGTCCGTTGCGATATGGCTATGCTCGTGCTTAATAATGTTTTTTACAATACTTGGGCAGGAATTTTAAATAAAGCTAATTACAGCAAACCCGAAAATGAATTTTGGTCTGATGCCATTAGATCAATTAAAAATAAAAAGCCTGATTTCATCTTTCTGGCAGAAGCCTATTGGGACCTTGAATGGAATTTGCAGCAAACTGGCTTTGATTATATTTACGACAAAAGATTACTCGATAGACTTTCTGTCAATGATGTTGCAGGAATAAAAGCTCATCTTACTGCCGAAAAAGATTACCAATTAAAATTAGTGCGATTTATTGAAAATCATGATGAACCGAGAGCTGTTTCAAAATTTGGTGTTCAAAAATCACTGGCAGCGGCGGCTATAATTAGTACTATTCCCGGAATGAAATTTTATCACGATGGTCAATTCGAAGGAAAAAAGATTAAACTTCCTGTTCAACTCGGTCGTGAATCAAATGAAAAGATTAATCTTACGGTTCAAAGTTTTTACACAAAAATGCTTGAAATTACAAAGCACCCTATATTTATCGAAGGCGACTGGGAACAACTTGAGCCCATTTCTGCAGGGGGAAATAATCAATCATTTCAGAATATGTTTGGCTGGCGATGGATACTCGGCACTGAAGAAAGGATAATTGTTGTGAATTATTCAGAAACAACTTCACAATGCAGGCTCAAAATGCAGATGAGAAGTTTTGCACCTAAATTAATCCTTATTGATTTATTAACTGAAGAGATTTATAAAAGATCACCTGAAGAAATAAAAACTATCGGTTTATTCATCGAGCTTAAAGCTTACAACATGCATATTTTCACTTCGATTAGTTGAACTATTTATTTCGAACCCCTATCTATATAAATGAAAAATATATTCGTAATTATTCCTGCATATAACGAAGAAAAGTCTATCGGGCTTGTTATTCACGAAATACCAAAGCACATTGTAAGCGAAATTATTGTCGTCAATAATAATTCAACCGATGCGACGGATGAGCATGCTAAACTTGCCGGGGCAACAGTTCTTTTCGAATCGTACCAGGGTTATGGCGCAGCTTGTTTAAAAGGAATCGAATATCTAAAAAATAAAAATTGTGATATTGTAGTTTTTATGGATGGCGACTTCAGCGATTACCCTGAAGAGTTAAGCCTTTTAATTAACCCCATCCTTCAGGATAATTTTGATTTCGTTGTTGGAAGCAGAATATTAGGAAAAAGAGAGAAAGGATCCCTGCCCTTTCAATCGCGCTTCGGCTCTGTTGTTGCTGGACTTCTTATTAATTTATTCTGGAGAATCAAGTACACTGATCTCGGTCCCTTCAGGGCAATAAAGTTTGAGAAACTTCTTCGGCTAAATATGGATGACAAATGGTACGGCTGGACAGTGCAAATGCAGATACGTGCTGCAAAACAAAAATTGAAGATAATCGAAATTCCTGTTAGTTACAGAAAACGAATAGGAAAATCTAAAGTTACCGGTACACTAAAAGGAACTGTTATGGCAAGCATAATTATTCTCAAAACAATTTTCAAAGAATTTTTTATCTTTTAAAATATGAAGTACTCATTGATAGTGCCGTGCTTGAATGAAGCGAAATTTATTACAGAGTGTTTACGGAGTATCCGAAAAAGTTTTGGCAGTGACGAAATTATTTTAGTTGATGGCGGAAGCTCCGATAAAACTCTTGAACTGGCTTATCTTTTCGATGTTAGAATAATTAAATCAACCAAAGGCAGGGGCATACAAATGAATGCCGGTGCTGAAAAAGCAAGTGGTGATATTCTAATTTTTGTTCACGCAGATACTTTTATTCCTGATAATGCAAGACAGCTAATTGAGAATGAATTTGCAAACCCAATTATCAAAGTTGCAACTTTCAGATTGGGTTTTGATGCCGACCACAAAATATTAAATTTCTATTCGAAGTTTTCGAATTATGACTCAATGTTTACTAAGTTCGGCGATCAATGCGTAATAATCAGGAAAAGTTTTTATGACGTGCTTGGTGGTTTCCCTAAGTGGAGTATTTTTGAAGACGTTCAATTATGGAGCAAAGCCAGAAAGAAAACAAAAATAAAAATACTCGATGCTGCAGTAGTTACCTCTGCCAGAAAATTTCTTCTTGGCGGAATTGCCCGGACGCAAATTCAAAATGCGCTTCTATTTATAAAGTATTTTCTTGGAATGGATCAAACTAAAATTGCACAAAGCTATTACTCGATGAATATTAAAAAGAAAAATGCAATTATAATTTTCGCTAAGTATCCTAAACACGGAAATGTGAAAACCCGTCTTGCAAAAACACTTGGCGAGAATGTTGCAACAAAATTTTATATTAGCTGTGCCTCGCACGTTTTCAAAGAATCTCTAAAATTGAAAAAGACGGTTGTACCCTTCCTTTTCTATCCGGATCGAGAACAATCAGATGAGTTAAAAAACTGGGCAGGTAGAAAATTTATTTATAAAATTCAGAATGGCACTGATCTCGGACAACGAATGTCAAACGCTTTCGCCGAAGTTTTTAAAAATAATTTCGAGAAAGTATTAATTATCGGGACAGATATTCCCGATCTGTCATCCGGTTTAATAAATCAAGCATTATCTGAATTAGACAAAAACGATATTGTTATTGGACCTTCAACTGACGGTGGTTATTATTTGTTAGGAATGAAAAAATTTCACCTGGATTTATTTAATAATATTCAATGGAGTTCCGAGGAAGTATTAAATAAAACTTTGAATATTATTAATCAGCAGGATTTAATGTTTACTTTACTTCCTAAGCTAATGGATATTGACACTGAAGAAGACTTAAAGCTATGGTACTTAAAAACGAATACTAAGAATTCTCATCCAGTAAAAGAATTCATAAAATTGACTTTACAACAGGCAAATTAATTGAAACTAAAAATATTTAAAAAATCCATGGATGATCGTTTTCTGCGTTTTCGCTTTTAATTTGAATGCTCAATATCCTACCGATAATTTGCACAAAGAATTTACAAAGGTACTCGGATTAAATGTCAAAAATGGAAAAGTTGATTATAAAAATCTTTGTGCTGATAAACGCTTTGAATCTTATTTGCAACTGCTTTCATCAACCGATCCATCCTTATTAAAAAGCGATAATGAAAAACTAGCATTCTGGATAAATGCCTATAATGCTTTCACACTAAAAATTGTTTGTGATAATTATCCGGTTGAAAGTATAGTTGATATTGGCAGCGGTGGCTTGGTTGTTGGACACGTGCTTGGCACAACGGTTTGGGATAAAGAATTTATTACCATTAACAAAAAGAAATATTCTCTCAATGATATTGAGCATAAAATAATCCGGGAGAAATTTAAAGAGCCGCGAATACATTTTGCACTTGTATGTGCTTCTATTAGCTGCCCGCCTTTGCGCGATGAAGCTTTTACAGCGGAGAAACTTGATGATCAATTAAATGATCAGGCAAAAAATTTTCTTAATGATAACTCCAAAAATGTTTTTGATCTAAAAAATCGAAAGGCAAAAATTTCTAAAGTATTGGATTGGTACGGAGATGACTTTGCAGGAAAATGATCAACAGATGCTTAAGTATCTTACAAAACATTTACCCGAAAAAATTGCTGCTGACTTGAAGAATCATTCGGATAAATGGAAAATTGAATATCTTGACTATAATTGGAATCTTAATGAATTTAAATAAGGGAAAAATTTTTATTAAATAACGGAAAGAATAAATGGCACAAAAAAAATCGTTAAAGAATGATAAGCCAATCGGCAAAAAAACAGTGGAGAAAAAACCTCTCCTTGATGCTAAACAGAAAAACAGAATCTGGACAATTGTTATTCTGGTAATACTTTTGATTTTTTTTATAATCAATAATACCAAGGACGAACCCGAACAGGGACAATATCCACCTAATTTTTCACCAACACAGATTAATAATAAATAATTAAGGAGTTTTTAATGAAATATATTTCTGTTCTTGTAATCTTATTTTTATTTTCATTTAACGCACTTGGCTGCAATACAAAAAATGAATCCCCCGAATCCAAATTGAATGAATCTTCTTTAACTTCCGGTGATAATAAAGCATCAAATTTTATTTTGAAAAGTACTGATGGAAAAGAAATCAAGTTATCGGATTACAAAGGAAAAATAATAATATTAGATTTTTGGGCAACCTGGTGTGGACCATGCCGCAGAGGTATTCCTGATCTTATCTCAATTCAAAAAGAGTTTCAAAATGATGTTGTTGTCATTGGTATTTCTTTAGATGCTGAATCAACCAAAGATGATATTAAACCATTTATGAAAGAAATGGGAATTAATTATCCAATCGTTTACGGCGATGATAAGGTTGTAACTGATTTCGGTGGTATTGAAGCTATTCCAACTTCATTTGTGATTGACAGGCAAGGCAACATAGTTGATCAACATGTGGGCTTGGTCTCTAAAGATGTTTTTACAAATAAAATTAAAGAGTTGAAAAAATAATTTTTCTTTTGATCTTATTTCAATATAAAAAATCCCGGCATCAACCGGGATTTTTTATTAACTATTTTTTTTAGAGATCAGAGTCCTTCTCTCAAAAATTTTGGTTGTTCGAGAGTAAGGATGAGAGAAATTCTGTGTGTATCGGGTAATCTTTCAATTTCAGAGGAACTAAAACGGGCAAATGAATAGTCGAGATTCAACTTCGGAAGTTTAACACCGGCACCAACTGTAAATTGTTTTACATCATTATAACCTGCTCGAATAAAAACAAGGTTGCCGTAATTGTATTCGAATCCTGTGTGAGTATCAAAACTAACCGGACCAATATTAAAGTACGATGCAAATTGTCTGTTCTCAAATCTAATATCAAAATCAACAGCGGGCGTTAATCTTCCCCAAAGAATGTCCAAACCGTAAGCAGCACCTAATTTAAGAGTCGGACTTACAAGTTCATTTCTTCCGGTGCTCCAGGAAACAAGGGTGGTGGTAGCATCCTGAAGATTTGCACCAAGCCAAAGATTTTCCATCGGAGTATAAAGTGCGCCAATGTCAAAACCAATTCCATTTGCAGTAAACTCGGCAATATTTCTACGGATCACTTTTATGTTTGCACCCCAATAAAAATCCTCGGAGTGACGTTTAGCAAAAGTCAAATAGAACGCCCAATCCTGATTGCTGAATTCAGTTATGGCTCCATAATCTAATCTGTCGTCGCGAATATCAGTAATACCATCGCCGTTTGCATCATACAAGGCACTTCTTGTATCAGGTATTCCATCTACACCGAGCCGCATCACACTTAATCCAAAACTCATATCGGTTCCAAAAGGAATAGCAACAGCACCGTAATCATAATTAACTAAATCACCGAATTGTTCCGCATGCATTAACGATATTTGAGGATAATTAAGATGAGCTAAACCGGCAGGGTTGTAATAACCGGAAGTAACATCATTGGCAAAAGCAGTAAATGCCCCACCCATACCAAGCGCTCTTCCACCAACCCCGATTGCCATAAATTCGCCAGCATACTTGGCAATTACAGTTTGAGCATTTAGTTGAGTTAAAGAAAAAAGTAAAACTGTTGATACAAAAATCTTTTTGAACATTGAACAAACTCCCGTTAAATATCAAAATTGATTATTTCTGCTGCCAAAATTGGTAAATAGATTTTCAAAGTCAAGGCTAAATTTTCTTGATTAAAAATTACATTGAGATTGAAGATGGATTTGAGAATAGGTTAGTGATTTTATAGGGCAGCAGAATATTGTCTTTAATGAAACTGAAATAAGCTATTTATTTTAGATTACTGATTCAATAAATCGGTGAAGCTGGAAAATTTATTTAATTAAGTAGAAGCTTGATTGAAAATTATTAAGTCTCATCGAGAATTTTCAATTTCACTAATCCTCTTTAGTAACTTGCCGCTGTCAAAATCACCATAAGCATAAAGTTCATCCTGAATAAAAAGGGCTGGTGCGATAAAAATTCCCTTCTGTTTGACCCGGTTAATGTGATCAACATGATATGAAATATTGGAATTCTGATTTGCAATGTTCCTGATTTTTTTTTCGACCTTTTCGCAGGAAGTGCAATTTTCGGTAACAAAAAGAGTAAGTGTCATTTTTTTTAGGACAAATATAAACCAAGCAGCACAAGCTCTTTTGTCGTCTTCAAGACAAAAAGCAGACTATTTTAGCAATTCCTTTAACTTATCCGGTTTCTTAATTACTAATTTTTTTCTGTCAAAATCAATAATGTGATTATCTCTTAATTCTGTTAATACAGTATTCACAGTTTGTCTTGAACAAGCAGTCAATTCAGCTATATCCTGATGTTTGAGGAAAGGCTTAACGAAAAATTCATCCCCAACTTTTTTACCCTGTTCTTCAGATAGTTTTATCAGGAAAGAAACAATCCTTTGATTAGCGTCCTTAAAAATCAACTCCTCTATTCTCTCAGAATATTTTTTTAGTCTAAGCCCTATCAACCTGGTAAGTTTTAGATTGAGCCCGGGATTTTTATCAACGAACTGTTTGAATTCTTCTTTGTTGATTGCACAAACTGTGCAATTATCCATAGCGATGGCAAAATCTGTTCTTTGACCTTCGTCTATGAAAGCAAGCTCGCCAAAAACCTCACCCATGTTCACCAAACCTAATATCATTTCTTTTCCGTCAGTTGAGCTTCGGGTCAATTTTACTCTACCTTGTTTTAAGAAAAATATTGAGTTTGATGGTTCTTTCGCAAAATATATTGGCTGGTTTTTCGGAAATTCGTGCATGGAAGAAATTTGCCCCAGCTCCATCATACTATTTTCCTTTAATTCCTTGAAAATGTTAAAGTTTTCCAGGTACCATAGTTTTGTTTTCTCTGCCATAGCTTCACTCGATTTTGATGATTGTTTGCTTAGTTACTGATAGACACAAGTCAAATTAGATATTTATGATGTAAATAAAAAGAAAAAATATTTGTTAATAACCGCTCCTTTTTAAGCTTTTATTATCTAAACCTTAGAATCTGTCAGGTGCACGACATTTTTTTTGCATAACATCAGTTAAAATTGAACCGTAAAAATAGAACAAACATAATCATTTGAGATCTATTGCCCATTACTTTGTGGAGCACCCTCTCACTTCACTAAGTCTAAGCCCTCTAATTTTTTAGAGGGCTTTTTTATTTTAAATATTATTTCAAACTGAATCAAACATAATTAGTTTTGCATAAAAGAAAGTTATCATTTAGTAAATAATGTATTCTAAAAATATTTTCGCCAATCTATATTTATTTTTTTTTATATGTTTAACCTGCCTTCAGGCACAGGAACAAATGCAAATTAAATCACCCACATTGATTCCAATTCCAACTAATTATTATTACATAGATGAAGAGTTCAAATTCAACGATTGTACAGCAATCTTAATTGACAAATCCGATCAGGAATCTTTCTTGCTTGCATCTTACCTTTCGGAAAAAATATCAAAATCAACCGGCAAAAGTTTAGCAATAATTGATAAAAAAGGATCGGGTGAACAAAATAATTTTATTGCATTATTGACTGATAATTCCAAAAGTTCGCTTGGTGATGAAGGCTATGAATTGAGTGTATCTAACAAAGTTGTCTTTCTCTCAGCGTATAAACCATCCGGATTATTCCACGGTATTCAAACTATCAGGCAATTACTCCCGCCTGAGATTGAAAAACTAAATGGTTCTGAAATTCAAAATCTTTCGTTACCCGGGATTATTATTTTAGATAAACCAAAATTTCCCTGGCGTGGAATGCTTTTAGATTGCTGCCGTCATTTTATGGATAAAGAATTTGTTAAGCGATATATTGACTTATTAGCTTATCATAAAATGAATGTGCTGCATTGGCATTTAACTGAGGATCAAGGATGGAGGATTGAAATAAAAAAATATCCGGAGCTAACAGAAGTTGGTGCATGGCGAAAAAATGATGATGGAACTCTTTACGGCGGTTATTATACGCAGGAAGATATTCGTGAAGTGGTTGAATATGCTAATTCAAGATACATAACAATCGTTCCCGAAATTGAAATGCCCGGTCATTCTATGGCTGCTATCACGGCTTATCCTCAATTATCCTGCACCGGTGGTCCGTTTGATGTTGCTGCAACGTGGGGAGTTTTTAAAGATGTTTATTGTGCAGGTAACGACAGTACATTTACTTTTCTTGAAGATGTTTTAACCGAAGTGATTCATCTTTTCCCCGGAACATACATTCACATCGGCGGTGATGAGGTTCCAAAAGATAGATGGAACAAATGTGAGAAGTGTCAAAATAGAATTGAGTCGGAAGGGCTTGGAAATGAAGCCGAGCTTCAAAGTTATTTTATTAAACGAATAGAAAAATTTCTCTCGTCAAAAGGGAAAAGATTAGTTGGCTGGGACGAAATACTTGAAGGCGGGCTGCCACCCGAAGCCACTGTACAATCTTGGAGAGGCATGGATGGGGCGATTACCGCAGTGCGTTCCGGTCACGACGCGGTCGTTTCGCCTACAAGTCATGCTTATTTTGATTATGACCTTGCTACAACCGATCTTGAAAAAGTTTATTCGTTCAATCCAATCCCCCCCGTGTTAACTGCTGAAGAGCAAATACATATTCTCGGCGGCGAATGTAATATGTGGACAGAAAGTGCACCGCAGGAAAAAATAGACAACAAAGTATTTCCCAGAATTTTAGCTATGGCTGAAGTTTTGTGGAGTGCCAATCCTGATCGAAACTTTGATGAATTTTTCCAACGGGTTTATTTCCATTATAAAAGATTGGAATTTTTAGGAGTAAAATTCGGCAGTGAAAGCAGTCCGCTAAAGATATCTTCTTATTTTAATCCGGACGATCTCTCGATCAATGCCGATATTATTTCTAAGGACAGCTCGTTAAACATTTATTATTCCACTGATGGCTCAACTCCCTCTGAACTCTCCAATGTGTATTCGAATACTTTAAAGTTTTTTGGTTCTGCTAAGTTAAAATGCAAAGCATTTAAAAACGGTATTCGTTATGGTGAAACTGTTGAGAAGGAATTCATTTTTCACCGAGCTTTGGGATTGAAACCTTCATTTACATTTAATTACAGCGATAAATATAATGCCGGTGGGGATTTTGCTTTAACTGATGGTGTAAAAGGTTCACTGAATTTCAGAGACGGTTTGTGGCAGGGCTTTGAAGGCGATGACATCGAGGCGGTTCTCGATTTGAAAGGGACTCAGATTATAAATGAAATATCTATCGGATTCATTCAAGATGTAAGTTCGTGGATATTTTCCCCGGTTAATGTGGAATTTTATTCTTCTCAGGACGGGGTTGATTTTGAACTAATAAAATCATTTGAAACAGAAGTAACTAAAAATCCTGATGTTCAGATAAAAAATTTTAATTCACAGTTTGAACATTTATCAGCGCGGTATATTAAAATAACGGCAAAGAATCTTGGCACTTGTCCTGACTGGCATTATGGCGCTGGCGGTAAAGCATGGATATTTGCAGATGAAATTATCATTAAATAATCGAAAGTACACATTATGAGAAGAAGAAATTTTGTTAAAGCTGCTTCAATAAGTTTGAGTTCTGCACTGCTTACTAAAAATTCTATTGCGAAATCGTTAAACACTTTTGGTCAAATTAATAAGACTACTAAGCCAATTGTTATATCAAGCGGAAATGGCTTGCGTGCTACGGAAAAAGCAATGGAGCTTATTTTAAAAGGTGAAGACGCCCTTGATGCCTGTATCGCCGGAGTAAATATTATTGAAGATGATCCGAATGATCACTCGGTTGGTTACGGAGGAATTCCAAACGAGGAGGGTGTGGTTGAACTTGATGCCTGTTGTATGCACGGACCGACTCATAATGCCGGCGGTGTTGCAAGCATTCAAAATATTAAAAACCCTTCAAAGGTTGCTAAGCTTGTAATGGAAAGAACCGATCACGTATTAATTGTCGGGGAGGGTGCGTTAAAATTTGCAAAGGCTCACGGCTTCAAAGAGGAAAATATTCTTACCGATGAAGCGAGAGAAATTTGGTTGTACTGGAAAGAATCTTTAAGCAATAATGATGATTGGTTTACTCCTGATGGAAAGGAAGTTCCTGAAGCAGTTAAAAAATATTTCGGAATCACAGGAACAATTTCCTGCCTTGGGATAGATTTGAACGGTAATATTTCCGGTGTTACTACAACAAGCGGGCTTTCGTTTAAAATTCCGGGCAGGGTTGGTGACAGCCCGATTATAGGCGCGGGACTTTATGTTGATAATGAAGTCGGCGCTTGCGGCTCGACCGGGCGGGGTGAAGAAAATCTGAAAAACCTATCCTGCTTTTTAGTCGTTGAAAAAATGCGCGAGGGACTTTCGCCTGCTGAAGCCTGCATCGAAGTTTTGAAACGTGTTGATCATAATGCAAAGATGCCTTCGCTGCGCAATGAAAAAGGACTGCCAAACTTCGGGCTGACTTTCTATGCGATAAATAAGAATGGCGAGTTTGGCGCTGCTTCTATGTTTGGACCGCTCAAGTTTTCGATAAATGAAAACGGCAAT
Source organism: Ignavibacteriales bacterium (assembly GCA_016709155.1). Lineage (NCBI taxonomy): Bacteria > Pseudomonadati > Ignavibacteriota > Ignavibacteria > Ignavibacteriales > Ignavibacteriales bacterium. The sequence goes on from JADJEI010000001.1 coordinate 1,341,271, forward strand.
AACAGACTGGAAGAAGCGAAGTATTTGTATAGCTGGTAGAAATAGTATTCCTCAAAAAATTTCATTGAGACTTTGGTTATGTGGCTGCCTTTTTGAATACTCACATTGCAAAATCGTTTTATTTCTGGATTTAATTTTTCATTATTCATTGTAAATTTTTAATTAAAAAAAGGACGTACGCGTTTCCTCAAAGCAAAGCTGCCTTTATAATACGTAAATGTAATTTATCCCTTATTTCTCAATTTCAACTTCAGCAATTACAGGAAAATGATCTGAAGGATATTTGCCGTCAAAAGTTTCAGAAATTACTCCGTGTTCTTTCACTTTTACTTTGTCGTTGACAAATATGAAATCAATTTTATTGCCCGGCTTAATATCATTTCCAAAACCATTAAAAGTTATGTGCGAGCCGTAGTGAATATTGCTGTTCACTGTTTCGGCATCATTCAGATGAAATCTTTTTTCACCATCTATACCGTTGGTCAAAATTGAATAGGGAGGGGAATCACTTTTGGTATTAAAATCGCCGGTAAGGATGGTGGGGTTATCGCCTGCAATTTCTTTTATCTTTTTAAGAATAAGTTTCGCACTGTTGATGCGCGCCGATTCACCAATGTGATCGAAATGAGTATTGAATACAAAAAACTTTTGCCCGGAACTTTGGGAAGTAAATTCAGCCCAGGTGACAACTCTTTTAAATGCAGCATCCCATCCTTTCGAAACTGAATCGGGCGTTTCTGAAAGCCAGAAAGTTGATGTGCGAATCAACTTATATTTTTCTGTGTTAAAAAATATTGGCGAGTACTCCCCTCCTTCTTTGCCGTCTTCCCTGCCAACCCCAACCCAATCATATTTTGGAAAAGAATTTTTAAGATCAATTATTTGAGAATGAAGCGCTTCCTGAAGTCCAAAGATATCGGCTTTGTTAAATCTTATAACCTCTGCGACTAAATCCTTCCGGGAATTCCAGGAATTATTTGCTTCATCATCAGCGCTGCCTGCGAAGCGAATATTGTAAGTCATTACTCTTAACTCAGCATTATTCTGAGCTGATATGAATGAAGCCAGAAAAAGAAAACATATCAACGACCAATAATTTTTCATAAACATTACTCACTCTCTTATTATTTTGAAATGAAAATTATAAAAATAAAACCGACTTATGAATTCAATAAATATTGAAACACTTAAAAGAAACCTTCCCAAAGAACCGGGAGTTTTGGGTAAAGAAGAATACTTCAACTCCGCAGTCTTAATTGCGATAATAAAAATCAATGGCAAAGATAATTTTCTTTTTGAAAAACGTGCTGCGAACATCAGGCAAGGGGGAGAGATTTGTTTTCCCGGCGGAGAAATAGATCTTAAAACAGATTCAACTTTTGTAGACACAGCATTAAGAGAAACTAAAGAAGAGCTTGGCATTCCGAAAAATAAAATTGAAATAATCGGTTCCATGAATACATTAGTTGGACCAATGGGTGTGACTGTGGATCCGGTAATCGGGTTTTTAAATATTAACTCCATCGAAGAAATAATTTATGATGAAAAGGAGGTGGAAAAGATATTTGCTCTGCCAATAGATTTTTTCTTCAAACAAAAGCCGGAAGAATTTAAACTTAAGATGGAAATACAGCCATCCTATATTAATGAAGCGGGCGAAAATATTATTCTACTTCCAGCAGAAGAACTTGGGCTGCCGGTTAGATACACTAAGCCGTGGAAAGCTAAAGTACACACCGTCCTTGCTTACAGAACAGAGTTCGGAACTATTTGGGGCATCACTGCTAAGTTGATTTATGAATTTATAAAGCTTGTTTGATGTTGAATGGCAATGCCATCAGCGTTCGGTGAGTTAATTAGAAAACAATCTTTAATCAGTCTTTACAGGTAATTTTTACAAGCCAGCAGTAAATTTTCGCTTCCTGCCACTCTATTTTCCCTTCCTATCACTTTATTTTCGCTTCCTGTCACATAATTTTCGCTTCCTATCATCTCATTTTTGCTTCCTATCATCTCATTTTCGCTTCCTGTCATCTCATTTTCGCTTACTGTCGTCTCATTGTCGTTTCCTGTCGTCTTATTTTCGCTTACTATCACTTTATTTATGTATGCTGTCAATTGATATCTTTGGCATTCAACTTGATATTTAGCAGAAATAATATGACATCTAATGAAAATAAACTGAGATTTTCCTTAATCAACTTAATATTTAACAAAAAAAGGTAGCACAATGGCTTCAATATCGGAACAATCATTCGGTCAAAGGTACACAAAAGCAAGGGGTTTGCAGACATATCTTGGAACAATTCCAACTTATGCACCAGTTAACCCGGATTTAGCAATTCCGGCATTCACTACATTTCTTGACGGCGTTTTGACTTCTAATACTGATGTAGATGCAAAGTTGACTATTCTCCAAACTGAAAGGGACACACGCCTGAATCTTTATTTGAATTCTGAAACAGGATTGATAGTCCGCTGTGCTCAGATACGCGATCACTTTGCTTCAACTGAAACGAAGGGAAAGAAAAGTAAAAATTTTGAGAAGGCGCAAAAGATTACCCAGCGTATGCGCGGCAGAAGGCTTGGCAAAATTCCCCCCACCCCTCCCGGCGGAACCCCTGCTAAAAAGATTTCTACAAGTGAAGTTAGTTTCGGCAGCGTACTTGCAGCAGGCAGAGAATTGCTTGAGGTGATTAAATCTGTTGCCGGGTATGCGCCAAGTAATACTAACATAACTGTTGCAAACTTTACTTCTTTCTTAAATAGTATTGAACAGAAAAACACACTTATTTATCAGAGGCTTGAGCAGTATGATAATGATGTTGAAGTAAGAATGGAAAAGTATATCACACTTAAGGATAGGGTAAGCAAAATTAAAGCTGCACTTGCATCACAGTTTGGTAAAAATTCCAATGAATATAAGGATTCGCTTAGTTACTAAATCACCTAACACAGTTTGTTAGTTCTTTGTGTCTTAGAGCCTTCGCGGCAAAAAAAGATAACGCATTATGCCGCGAAGGCAGCAAGTTTCACAAAGGTTATATCGTTTAACTCAATCTATGCGCTTGGTGAGTTACTAATTATTAGCAGCATGAAAGGTTTATTAAATGAATGAACTAAAAATTTGAAAACAATACATTTATAGTTATTTTAGAACCATAAAAAATGTGCTCCTCAAACGTTATCATAATATTCACTTTTAAAAACGAAATTAAAATTTGGAAGATTTTCTTATGAAAATTATACGGTATTCTGTAAAGATAATTATTCTAACAGTAATTGTTTTATGTTCGACGACATACTCCCAAACAGAACAGCAAATACAACAAAAACTTGATGAGTATAATATTCAATCCGAAGCAGATATTCAGGCAGAATTGACAAAACGCGGCATGACCGAAGATGACGCAAGACGATTTGCTGCTCTTTACGGCATTGATTACGATCAGTTCATTCAACAGTATATTGTAAATTCACAGCAGCAAGTTCCGGTTCCACCACCCCAAACACCGCAGATAAATCAGCCGCCTCAGCAGCAAAACCCGGTGGAGAATCCTCCAACTGAGGTTCAGCAGGAAATTCAGGCTCCTCCTCCACAGGTTGTTAATACAACCCCTACGGAAGTAAAAGCACCGACCAACGAACAAGGACTCGAATATTTCGGCTACAAAATTTTCCAAACAATTCCGGCAAGTTTTGAACCTTCGAATGTTGGAACAATTGATCCGGGCTATTTAATTAGTCCGAATGATGAAATAAAACTTTCAATCTGGGGGGATGTAGAATTTCAATATCCGCTTAAAGTTGATCCGCAGGGAAATATTTTTATTCCAACTGCCGGGCAGGTATTTGTGCTTGGAGTACCATATTCGGAATTAAAGAACAAACTAACAGCTTACCTTTCCCAATTTTACGAAGGCTTAGCATCAACCCCACCTACGGTATTTCTTGATATTCAATTATCAAGTTTATCACCTTTGCGGATTTTTGCTTTAGGTGAAGTTCCAAAACCAGGCGGGTATAACATAAGCAGTTTCGCAACGGTATTTAATACTCTTTACAGTATTGGTGGACCTCTTGTTTCAGGCAGCTTACGTGAAATTCGTGTTGTACGCAATAACAAAGTAATCTCAAAAATTGATCTATATGATTACCTATTGAAAGGTCAGTTAATCGGCGATACAAGACTTCAGAATAATGACATCGTTTTTATTCCGCCGCGACAAAAAACACTTTCGATAACAGGCGAGGTAATGCGATCGGCAGTTTATGAATTGAAAAGTGGAGAGGGATTGAGAGATCTTATTTACTTTGCCGGAGGATTAAAAATTACTGCTTACACAGGCAGAGTCCAGATTAAAAGAATAAAACCGTTTGATCAAAGACAACAATTCTCACTTGAACGTGAGGTTATAGATGTTGATTATTCAAAAATTATGAGCGGCGGCAGTGACTTCGAACTATTTGATGGAGACGAAGTAACAGTATTTCCAATCCTTAATCAATTGGAAAACTTTGTTCAGTTGTCAGGAGCGGTTTATCGCCCCGGTACATTTGAATACAGGAAGGGGCTAAGAATTTCCGATTTGATTTCAGAAGCTTATGGATTATTGCCGGAAGCTTTCCAGGGTAAAATTGATGTGACAAGAGAACGTAAAGATAAAACTCAAGAGTTTCTTTCATTGGATTTAAGAGCTGCTTTGACTGGCGATCCAAATAATAATATTTTCCTCCAGCCTAAAGACTCACTTAGAGTTTATTCTATCTACGATTTAGAATCTCCTCGAAATGTTTCAATTAATGGGTATGTAAAAACAGCGATTACTATTCCTTATGCTGATAGCCTAACTATTTTTGATATGATTTTTAGAGCCGGTGGTTTGCAAGATCCTATTTTTAAGGGAAGAGCTTATACTGTCAGGGGTGATCTGATCCGAATTAACCCTGATGGATTGACTACAACTATAATCCCTTTCGATCTTGAAAAGGTTTTGATGAACATAGGAGACAATCTTGCACTTAAACCCGGCGATAAGATAAGTATTTATAGATTAGATGTGGAAAAGAATGTTGATGAAGTAGTAACTATCGGAGGGGAAGTAAAAATTCCGGGGAAATATCCACTTAACAAAAATATGACACCGATGGATTTGATTTTACAGGCAGGTGGGTTTATAGATGGCTCGTTAAGATCAGAAGTTTATGTAAATCGAATCCTTCCAGAAGGCTACCCGGGTGAAAAACTAAGCGAAAGTTTCACCATCCCATTGCCAAAATCGTTCGACCCAAAAGATTACAATGATGAAAATAAATTTTATTTAAAAGATAAAGATATTGTCCTTGTCAGGAAAAATTCCGAGTATGAACCTCAGAAAACCATAAAGGTTTTTGGTGAAGTAAAATATCCCGGCGCCTATATTCTTAAAAATAAGAATGAAACAGTGGCGGACCTTATCCATGAAGCTGGGGGGGTGACATCAGAAGCATTTTTATATGGAGCTTACTATTCCCGAAACAATCAAAGATTGATAGTAAATTTGGATGCATTAATTAACGACGAAGATGAAGAAGAAAATATTAACCTTCTTACAAGTGATAGCTTGTTCATTCCTAAAACACCCAACACGGTTTTGGTAACCGGCGAAGTTAATAATCCTGGGTTGTTCAAATTTGTTGACGGCGAATCTGTTTACGATTATATTGAAAAAGCCGGCGGTTTAACTAACAATGCAGATTATGCTCTTTATTCTCAACCAAATGGCGAAACCATTAGAGTTGATTTTGGACTGTTCCAGGGAGACCCCGGTGTTTATGACGGATCAATAATCAGAGTGACAAATCTACCTCCGCCAGCCCCAACTGAAGGGGTTGATGTGGGGAAATTGATTACTGACATGTTTGCGATAGTCGCAAGTGTTTTGACTATTATTGTTCTAGCAACAAAGCTATAAATAACTGAATAATTATTAAGCCAATAAAGAATGAATAAAGATAACAACGAATTAGACAAAACAGGCGAATCGCCAAGGTATAACAATAAAAGAATAGATTCTTTAATTGATAATTTAGTACCCTTTTTAAAGATTCTTTATCTGCGTAAAAAATTTATACTTATCTCTGAAGGTATAATTGCTATTGCCTCATTCATAATTCTTTGGTTCGTTATCCCATCTACTTATGAAGTTACCGTTACTGTGCTTCCTGAAACAATGACTTCATCAACATTAAGCGCACTAAGTGGTCTTGCTTCATCAGTTGGAGTGAATCTTAACACGGGTGGTGCCACAACAATTTACTCTAATTTACTTTTAAGTGAGGCTGTTTTAGAACCTGTTATTCTAGATAAGTACAGAATTCCCGGTGAGAAGGACTCTGCTAACTTAATAGATATTTTTGAGATTGAGCCAGTAGAAGATTATCCTTTACCGACTCAAAAAAGACTTCAATTTATTTCTTGCTATGAGATGTTGGCTGAAAAAGGTGGGATTGTCTCCGAATTAGATGCTGCAACTGGTGCTTTATCTATACTGGTTACGATGCCTGCGCCAAAACTTGCCGCCGAAGTAGCGAATAACCTACTCATTTCTTTGGATGATTATATGAAAAATAAGCGTCAGTCAAGTGCAAAAAACTCGCGGATGTATCTTGAGGGCAGGGTAGCTGCTTTACTTGATTCGTTGACTCAAGCAGAAAATAAATTGAAAAAGTTTAATGAACAAAACAGAATGATTGCTCAATCGCCTCAATTACTTCTTGAACAATCTCGTTTACAGAGAAATGTACAGGTTTATAACACTACTTATTCAACTTTAAGATCATCTCTGGAAGCAGCAAAATTAGAAGAAGTTAAGGATGTACCAGTTGTAAATATTAGGGAGTGGGCAAAAGATCCAGTCACCAGTTCGGGACCCCATAGAACAATATTTTTTGTAATTATTATTGTTTTTACTTTTGGTTTAATTTGCTTCTCAATTATTCTGAGACCGAGGATCATTTATTATTCTAAATTGATAAGAGGAAAAAACTGATAACCACTTTTTAAAAATTATCTTTATCTATCACACTCAGTATTTAACATCAAAACCGGGCATAGACCCTTATACATCTTAAATTTATTTAATGATTAACTCTTCAAATATACTTTGGCATCAAGGCAAAATTACAATCTCGGATAGAGAAAAGCTAAACGATCACCCCGCTGCTTGTTTATGGTTTACAGGTTTATCAGGAAGTGGTAAATCAACATTAAGCGTTGAAGTTGAAAGCCTCCTTTTTCAAAAAGGAATTCATAATTATATACTTGATGGAGATAATATCCGGCATGGATTAAATAATGATTTAAGTTTTAGTGATGCCGATAGGAAAGAAAACATTCGCAGGATTGGCGAAGTGGCTAAATTGTTTGTTGATGCAGGAATGATTGTTCTGACAGCTTTTATCTCCCCCTTTAGAGCTGACAGAGATTTTGTCCGCTCCTTGATTCCTGAAGGCAAGTTCATAGAAATATTTGTTGATTGTGATTTAGCAACCTGTGAAAAAAGAGACCCGAAAGGACTTTATAAAAAAGCCCGCGAAAATAAAATTGGTGATTTCACAGGATTGTCTTCGCCTTATGAGAAACCTAAAAATCCCGAACTGGTAATTTTTAATGGGGAAAATTCTGATTTAAATAAAAATGCAACTCTGATAATTGAGCTTCTGCTTCAAAAAAACATCATTGGAAAAAGTTGAAGGTTGGCCTAATATTTGCTTATTTTAAGCCTCAATTTTAATCTTTTAATTTTATCTACTTTCTATTTATTAATTTTTTAATCTAAAAAATACTCAGGAAAAACTATATGGATCATTTAGATCAATTAGAAAATAAAAGTGTTCATATCTTCCGTGAAGCTTATGCGAATTTCAAAAATATTTGTATGCTGTGGTCTATCGGAAAAGACAGCACGGTTCTTCTTTGGCTAGCACGAAAAGCTTTTTTCGGACACGTACCCATTCCATTAGTTCATATTGATACGCATTACAAAATACCTGAAATGATTGAGTATCGCGATCGGCTGGCAAAAGAGTGGAATTTAATTATGATCTATGGTCAAAACGAAGAGGCTCTTCTAAACAAACAAACTTTCCCCGATGGCAACGTTGATAGAATCACCTGCTGTGTCAATTTAAAAACTGAAGCACTTAAAAATACACTGAGCGGTAAATGGAAACGTTACAGGCTGAATAATGAATTAGGCGAATATGAAGTTGACAAAAACACTGAACCCTTTACCGGAGTAATTGTTGGTGCTCGATCTGATGAAGAAGGAAGCAGATCTAAAGAAAGATATTTCTCTCCAAGGGATACAGAAAACCAATGGGATGTTGGCGATCAGCCGCCGGAATTCTGGAATCAATTTAAAACTGATTTTGCTCCAGGAACACATCTCAGAATACATCCATTACTTGATTGGACCGAACTTAATATCTGGGAATATATCAAACGAGAAAATATCCCTACTGTCTCTCTATATTATAATAAAGGTGATGGGAAAAGATATCGCTCGCTTGGATGCTACCCTTGCACATCGCCGATAGAATCTGCCTCAAGAAACGTTGATGAAATAATTGAGGAATTAAAAAGCGGCAAACTAAAAAATATTGCCGAAAGATCCGGAAGAGCTCAAGATAAAGATGATGGTGGGGGTCTTGAAACTCTCAGACGAGATGGATATATGTAATAATTATTAAAAACAAATAAACTGAAATTTAAAATGATCATGAAAGAACAAATGAATATTGTAATTGCCGGTCACGTTGACCATGGCAAAAGTACAATTATAGGAAGATTATTAGCAGACACAAATTCACTACCCGAAGGTAAACTTGAGCAAATAAAAACAATGTGTGAATTAAGTTCAAAGCCTTTTGAGTATGCCTTTTTACTTGATGCATTAAAAGATGAACGGTCGCAGGGAATTACGATAGATTCAGCAAGAGTTTTTTTCAAAACTAAAAAAAGAGATTATATAATTATTGATGCACCAGGTCATATAGAGTTTCTAAAAAATATGGTTTCAGGGGCTGCAAGAGCCGAAGCAGCTTTACTTGTAATTGATGCTCACGAAGGAGTACAGGAAAATTCACGAAGACATGGTTATATGCTTTCGATGCTTGGTATAAAACAAATTGCAGTAATAGTTAATAAAATGGATTTGATTAATTATGATAAGAAAAATATGAAAAAATTGTTGTCGAATATTCTAAGTTTTTAACTGATATTAATGTTGTCCCAACCCGATTCATTCCTGTCAGCGGGATAGAAGGAGAAAATATTGCTTCTTCAAATGGCAAAATGCCTTGGTACACCGATCGTAATCTTTTAGACAATCTGGACGATTTCGAAAAAGAAAAACCCGCTCTAAATAAACCATTTAGAATGGCAGTTCAGGATGTTTATAAATTTACAAAGTTTAGAGACAGCAGAAGGATTGTTGCTGGAACAATAGACAGTGGAACTATAAAAGCAGGAGACGATGTAGTCTTCTACCCCTCCGGCAAAAAAAGCAAAGTCAAAGCTATCGAGGTATTCAACCAGAAGACTCCGGATTTTGCTCAAGTCGGATTTGCGACAGGATTTACTTTAGAAGAGCAAATTTATGTGACGCGCGGCGAGATGGTGGTTAATGCTATTGAATTAAAGCCGCAGGTTGCAAAGAGAATAAAAGTGAATTTGTTCTGGTTAGGGAAAAAACCATTAATAAAGAAAAAGGATTATTTCCTGAAACTTGGAACTGCAAAGGTAGGTTGTAAGCTCGAAGAAATTCAGAGAGTAATTAATGCATCCAACCTTAATGCACTCGATACAAACGATCGCATAAACAGACACGATGTTGCTGAGTGTACTTTGGTTTTAAACAAAGCAATAGCATTTGATAAATTAGAAGACATCGCTCAAACAAGCCGCTTTGTAATTGTTGATGAATATGAGATAGCCGGCGGTGGAATAATTAAAGAAGGACTTGAAGATAAACTAACCTGGGTCAGGGATACAATATTACTTCGAAATTATAAATGGCAAAAAAGTATCCTTTCGAATGAACAACGCGCAGAGAAATACAATCAAAAGGCTACAATAATTATTCTTACAGGATCAAAAAAATCCGGCAAAAAGGAAGTTGCAAAAGCATTAGAAGCAAAACTTTTTGCTGAAGGTAAATATGTTTACTTCCTCGGAATTGGCAATGTTCTTTACGGAGTTGATGCAGATATAAAAGGTAAAGAAAATAATCGCGAAGAACATTTGAGAAGGCTTGGCGAAGTTGCACACATTCTACTTGATTCCGGAGTGATACTATTATTAACTGCTTTAGAATTAACACAGGATGATCTTGAAATATTAAAATTATCAGTTGACCCCGATAAGATAGAAGTAATATGGGTTGGTGAAGAAGTAACCACTGATATAGCTCTTGATAGTAAAGTGCCCGGTTTAATAGATGTTGATGAATCAGTCGAGATGATTAAGAATTTACTTTATGATCAGGGGATAATTTTTAAACCATGGTAAATTTTCCAAATAAGGAATAGACTTAATAAACAATTTTAATGAATAATTTACCCGATGCAATCCATATAGGATTTTCCAAATGTGGCTCAACTTTTCTACAATCCTATTTAAGGCAGCATTCTAAAATTTTCTTAACCCATAAGTTACATTTTTTCAGCCCTTTCGATTTTGATAATTTTAAAAAGGGGATTGAGTACTACAGTCAACATTTTAAATTGGCTGGAATTGACTCAGTTAAAGTTGATAGTGATGAACACATTGTCCTTCCGATTTATCACCCGGTATTAGGCTCCGCAGCCACAACAATTGATTCTGTCAAAACAGTAGTTCAAAGAATCAAAGCAACGGTTGAAGATGTGAAAATAATCCTAATTATTCGAAATCAAGTTAGCCTAATATTATCAAGATATTCCGAGTATTTGCTTGCAGGAGGGAAATATTCATTCAAAACCTTTTTAGATGAAAACTTATGCTGCAGCCTTGATCAAAAGAATTACTACCAAAATTTTTATTCAGAAGTGATTAAAATATTAAATAAAAATTTCTCCGAATCTAATGTTTTGGTTTTACTGCAAGAGGAATTCTGGACCGAACGCAAAAAAGTAATCGAAATGTTATGTGAATTTTTAAATATTAATGTTGAATACCCGACAAATACAAAAATTAGAGATCGTCGTATCGGACTTTCATACAGAGGGATGATTTTTATGCGTGCCTTGAATAGGTTGCTAGTAATTTCTCCCGAGAATTTTTTAAACCCTGCGAGAACAAAATTGCCTTACGGCATTTATAAGTTTTTTCAGCGACTGATTCGATTGATTGATTACTATCTCCCTAAAAGTTTTAAAGGTAATCGAGATCAGATTTTTCCAAGCCAATTGAAATTAAAAGTTCAGGATATTTTCAGAGAAGATAATATTAAGCTTAGTATTTCACTCAATAAAGATCTCAAATCTTTGGGTTACTTAACTTAAGTGCGTTTAATAGAATATCCATCTAAGTAAAGAATGAATCGTACTCCCAAATTGAAATTCATCTTTAGTAGCAATAAAAAACAAAACATATTTATAAAAGTATTCTTACTTTTTATGTAATTAAATAAAAAAATTAAAGATCAACTTTAACAACGAAAGTGAATTAAATGAATTTTGATATCAATAAAATTATAGAAATTGCAAAGAACGCTGGTGATGGCATAATGAGCATTTATCAAACCGATTCTTTTGAAGTTGAAATGAAAAGTGACAACTCCCCCCTTACCCGAGCGGATAAAGCTTCACATTCGGTTATTGCTAAAGGTCTTTCAAAATTGTATCCAGATATTCCTATACTATCCGAGGAAGGTAAATCTATTCCTTTTGAGACTAGAAAGAACTGGAGTCATTTTTGGTTAGTTGATCCATTAGATGGCACAAAAGAATTTATAAAAAAAAATGATGAGTTTACTGTTAACATAGCATTTATCAAAAATGCTGTCCCCATAGCCGGAGTTATCTATGTCCCTGCACAAGAAGTGATGTATTATGGAGTTGTAGGAAAAGGTGCTTATAAAAAAATAGGTGAACAGGCTCCAGTTGAAATAACTGTTTCACAGAATTTAGAAGAGGGATTGATTGCTGTTAAAAGTCGGTCACATTCGTCTGAAGATGAGGAGAAGTTTTTTGCAAATTATAATATAATAGATACAATCTCAGTTGGTAGTTCACTGAAGTTTTGTATGGTTGCCGAAGGTAAAGCTCAAATTTATTACCGAAATGGACCTACTTGGGAATGGGATACGGGAGCTGGACACGCTATAGTTTCAGCAAGTGGTGGAAAAGTTTCTGGAATTGGCCAGGATTTAAATTATAACAAAGAGTCTCTTCTAAACAGCAGCTTCCTTGTAACAGCAGAATAATAATGAACCAGCAGAAACCTCTTATTATTATTGGTGCTCACAGATCGGGGACTACTTTTACCGGAAATATGATTTCACTTTCAGATGAAGTTTGTTATATAAGGGATCCATTTGCAAAATATAGAAGGGCTGGTCTATTTCAATTACGTCCTAAAAATTTTTTCACTTACATAACTGATGTGAATGGAAACGAATATCACGAAGCTTTTCAACGAATGATTCAATTTAAGTATACTTTATTCAAAGAATTAGGTTTTGTTAAAAAGTCGATTGATATCAAGCCTTTATTGGGGGATATTTTCAGATTTAAAGTTGCAAAAATGAAAAATAAACGAGCTTTACTAAAGGCTGCCACTGCTTTATTCTCCACTGAATGGCTACAAAAGAATTTTGATTTTCGGGTCTTAGCTTTAATAAGACATCCGGCAGCTTTCATCAGTAGTTTAAAAAGGTTGGATATTACTCACCCCTTTGTTGAATTTGTGAATCAACCTTTATTAATGAAAGATCACCTTCAACAATTCGAAAGTAAAATAAACGAATATTCACAAGTGCAGTTAAAAGCTGGACATACAAAAACTCCAGACATTATTGACCAGGGAATTTTACTTTGGAATATTATTTATAGCTTTATGTTGAAGATGAGAGAGAAACATCCTGAATGGTTAATGCTAAACCACGAAGATATTTCTTTTGAACCAATAGAACATTTTGAAAAAATATATGAACATTTTCAACTCAATTTTACAGACGGTATCAAAACTAAAATTATTGAATATACTTCCCAATCAAATCCTTCTGAGGCTGTAAAAGGCAAATGGAATTCTCTGAAAAGAAATAGCTCACAAAATGTAAAAAATTGGAGGCACAGATTATCACCCGATGAAATAAGCAAAATTTATGACGGCACTAATGAGATTGCAAAGAATTTCTATAAATCAGAAGATTGGTAAACTCAACAAATATTTTTAATGAAAAAGAAAATCTTAAAATTTATCTTTCAACATCCGCATATTTATTCACTGTATTTGTCAGCCAGAAATTTTGATGCCCGGACTTTTTTTTCCATCAAATCTTATCACATCAAGGATGTGGTAATCTGTGGTATGCCCCGATCAGGTTCCACTTTGCTGTTCAATATCATTAAAGAAATGTTAAGATTACACTATACTAAGATTGATCCATATTTTATAAATGATAAACAGTATAACAAGCTTCTTAAAAGTGAAATTTCTTTGGTGGTAAAAAAGAATCATCGCTATTCGCCGCTTTTAAAAAAAAGAATTATGAAAGAATTGTCAATTGGATTTTTCACCCATCGAGATATCAGGGATGTAGTTGTCTCGTTGAAACAAAAGGGCAGAATACCTGACTTTGATAAATGGGCAGATAGGGGAAGACTCCGCAAAATTGTAAATGATGCTTTACTTTATGCTGCGACCCGGAAAGTAACCATGATAGAATATGAGCAATTGTTAAATCAAAAAAAAAACGTGATTGATCAATTGGAGAAGATGTTAAAGTTTAGATTGACTGATGAAGAAAAGGAAAGTATTATTCAAAAAACAGATATTGATAAAACTAAAAAAATGCTTGAATCTAGGAATGAAAGTGGACAAATAGACTATTCAAATCATTTGCATCAAAATCATATTAGCGATGGCAAAGTTGGGAAATGGAAAGATTTATTGACCGACGATGAAATAATAAGGATAAATAATGAAGCAAAAGATTTTCTAAATCTTTTCAATTATAAATAATTCACTAATATTTTTATTCTAACATTTAATTTATGATCAAAGTAAATCTCGGCAGTGTCATTAAACGATATATTAAACCCGGTAAGCCTATCGGAGATAATCTAAAAATTCTCCGGACCGATACTTTTTTAGTTTCATATCCCAGATCGGGTAATACATGGATGAGATTTTTATTAGGGAATTATCTCTTCGGAGAAACATTTGATTTCCTTACAAAAGAAAAATTTATTCCTGCAATAAGGGCAAATACAAATAAAGAATTGCTAAGGGTACCTCAACCACGAATTTTAAAGAGTCATTCGCAATACACACCCATATATCCAAAAGTAATTTACATAGTCAGGGATCCAAGGGATGTAATAGTATCTCATTATAATTGGGCAAAGAAAAATCCAAATAAAAAAAGAGACAACTCAAAATTAAACTTTGGACAGTATGCTGAAATTTTCTTTAAGGGCGACTTCTCCTTTGGAGGATGGAATGAACATGTGCTTGGATGGAGAAACAACTCTCATAAAATTAAAAACGGGTTTCTGTTTATCAAATACGAAAATCTAAGAAATGATACTTTTAACACTCTAAAAAAAACCCTGGAATTTTTAAATATCGCTACTGAAGAAAATAAAGTTATAACCGCAATCGAGAAGACTTCATTCGATCAAATGAAAAAATTAGAAAAAAAACAACAAGCAGAGCTTAAAGAAATTGCCTCTCCGACTGGTAATATTGATTTTGTCGGCAGCGGTAAAAGCGAGTGGCAGTTTTATTTGAAAGGCGATATTAAAGAAAGATTCAAGTCGTATTTAGAATCTACAATGATATCGTTGGAATATGGGCAAGATTCTAATTGGTAATAATAAACGGACAATTAAAAATTTAAATATTTAGAAATTGAATCAACTAAAAAATAAAAACGTGACTCGCCAATTGGCTAAGGGTGGGCTAACCGGAATCTCCGGATACCTTTTATTAAAACCACTTAACCTGCTAACGAGCGTTCTTCTTGCAAGATTTTTAGGAGCTGATGGTTTTGGGCTCTACTCTCTTGGTTTAAGCATAAATGTTTTGCTAAATGTTTTTACCAATTTTGGATTTCCGCAGGGGATTGTAAAACTTTCCATAAAGTACCGGACTGAAGGCAGCAAAGAGAAAGTAAAAGGAGTTCTCTACTCCAGTTTGATTTTCTCGGTAAGTCTTTGTGCGTTGATTGTCATTACTCAGCTAATATTTGCCGAAGAAATAAGCAAAATGTTCTTTGAGAATGATTCGTTAGCAAGTGTAATTATTATCTTCGGTTTATCAGTCCCCTTCAATACTCTTTATACTTTCCCGGCAGCCTTCGCACAATCGTTCAAAAAAATAAAATACCAATCTATTATTCTAAATATTACCAGACCTTTAAGCTTTTTACTCTTCACGATTGTCGTTGTTTCTTTTAAGTGGGATCTTGACGCAGTACTTTATGCAAATCTAATTTCGACAATTGTAACGGCTATAATTGGATTTTATTTTATACTTAAGTATTTCCCTGAATTTTATCAAGCGAAAATTAAACCAATTTACGAGTTTAAAAATTTGATAACCTTCTCTATGCAGACTATGTTCACTGGTTTTCTGTCGATATTAATGATAAAAATTGATAGAATTATGATAGGTTATTTTTCAACTAGTTCGGATGTTGGGATTTATTCTGCAGCAGCAAACTTAGCAATAAATGTGACTTTTTTCCTCACTCCCTTCGCAATGATTTTTTCACCAATTTCTGCTGAATTATTTCATTTAAATAAAATAGACGAATTAAATAAAGCCTTTAAAAATGTAACCCGTTGGCTGCTAATTTTTACTCTCCCATTGTTTTTTATTTTCGCAGGCTTTTCCAAAGAATTGCTGTTAATGTTTGGGAAAGACTTCTCAATCGGAGGGACTGTTCTTATATTAATCTCTATTGCAGAATTGATAAATGTTTCTACAGGACCAGTGGGTATTTTGCTGAAGATGTCAGGACATCAACTTATTGATTTAAAAATTTCAATTCTTGTGCTGGTGATTAATGCTTCGTTGAATTACATTTTAATCCCAATCTATGGACTTGCAGGAGCAGCAATTGCAACTGCTATAGCAATTACAGTTACTCATTCGATCAGGCTGTTAATAGTATGGAAATATTTAAAAATTTTCCCTTATGACATAAATACATTGAAACCGTTTATTTCATTCTTAACGATGGGAATCATATTTTTTATTATTGTTTATTTTTTAGAGCCCGTTACATTGATAAAAATAATAATTGGTACATTTTCATTAGTTGGTTACACACTTCATTTCTTCTTATCGAAGAAAGATGAAGAAGATATTTTTATTTTGAACTCACTGAAAAAAAGATTGTCTAAAAAAGATAAACACAATAAAAAAAATAACTCCGATATTAACGAGTCTGAATAATTACTTTATAATTTAATAATGATATCTATCATTTTCTTAATATTAACAATTTTATTCGCTGTCTACATCCTTTATAGATCTAGAGAAGAATATGAGCTGCTGTTATTATTGCCTATTATAATCTCTACCAGTTTTTTTGGCTTCTCACCTTTTGAGATCAATATAAAAGGGCTTATTCAAAGCGACGATATTGCATTTCTGTTAATGTTTTTCTTAGTTCTTTTCTTTATTAAAAAAGATATTTATTTAACCTCACGTTCAGTTTTTTATTATAGGTATGGCTATCTATTTGTATTGCTATTAGCGTACTTTATTTTTGTCTATGTGCTATCTCTGATTCAGTATCAGGATTACACCGCCACTACAAAAATCTCGAGAATATTTTTTCACTACTTTGCATTTTTTGCTTATTATTTTATCATTGTAAGAATTGAAAAAGATAGAATTATTCGACTTTTTAATATAATTGAGAAAATTACCCTGGTTTTAACTTTATTTTTTATTTTAGACTCGGGCTTTGGTATCTCAATTTTTGCAGCTACAGATCAGTTCAATATCTATGCAGGGGATGTAGTTGAAAGAAATCTTGCAACTTTTCCTCTGTTTTCATTTTTCATTCTTGCACGATTAAGTCTTAAAAGAGAGGTCAATTGGTACAACATTCTGGGAATTCTAGGGATTTTATTTGCAGTATTTTTGCTCATTACTCGTTCCCTTGCAGCCGCGGCAATTATTATTTTATTTGCTGGCTTCTTTTTCAGGGATAAGGTTCTAATTAAGTCCGGTAAAATAAGTAGGTTAATAGCCCGTATAGCAGTAATCACCATTTTATTTACAGCGATACTAATTACTGTTTTTCAATCTCAGATAAAATATTTTGCGACAAAAGTTGAAGACATAACATCCGCAAGTAGTGTTGATGCAATAGTGGAAGGTACTTCTTTATATAACAGATATTTGATCATTGAAAGCAGAGTTTCCAAGGTGTGGGAGGTGAACCCATTCACAGGGTTAGGAATGTTACACCCGGAAGAAGCAAGAAAAGTATTTTATCCTGATCTTTTTATAAGAAGGCAGGATAAGCCTGGAACAGTGATTGTGGGTGATCAATCTTGGGGAAGTTACATCGGTAGTGTAGGATTTTTGGGTGTGCTTCTTTATTTACCACTGATGTTATATCCGCTATACTACCTTTGGAAGAGAAAAACTTTATATTCACTTAATATAGATTTCTATACTGTACTACTTGCGCTAATTATGGAAGTTGGCATGAGATCGTTTTTTAGCAGGAATTTGTTTGTCAGCTTTCACTTATTAATATTTTATTATGTACTTATTCTCTACTTTATTGAACTTTATCATAACGAAAACATTACAAATAATAATACTGCCCCAAAATGATTTGTTTTTTATTCTTTGATAGAAAAAAATTTTAGACTTAAAAATTATCGATTTTATTTGTAATTTAGTTTTCAACAGGTGAAGTCAAAGCGAACAGCAATTAGCGAATAAATACAGTCAGATAAAGCAAGCAGCATAAATTCTTTGTAATGCCTTCAATCAATTAATAATTAACAAATTTAAGAGAAAATATTTTTAATGGATAAAATATTAGCCTCCGTGGTAGTTCCAACATTTAATTCTGAAAGATTTCTGGAACAAACACTACATTCTTTATTTCAGCAAGATTATAATAATTTAGAAATTCTGGTCATCGATGGTGGATCCACTGATGAAACAGTGAATATTATTAAAAAATATGAAAAACAAATTGCATATTGGGTTAGTGAAAAGGATAGCGGACAAAGTAATGCTCTGAATAAAGGTTTTAAAAAAGCCAGGGGAGAAATAGTTGGATGGTTATGTTCGGACGATCTGCTATACAAAGACTCAGTTCGTATAGTTGCAGAAAAGTTTACCAAAGATGATGAGGTAGGAATTGTTTATGGAGACATTGATCAAATTAATTCCAATGGCAAAATTTTTAGAAAAATAAAATATAAACCAATTTCTGCTGACTATATTCTTAATGTCCACCATCCCGTTCCGCAGCAGGGTTCTTTTTATAGAAGAAGCCTTCTTGAAAAAGTTGGTTACTTAAATGAATCTTTACATCAGGTTATGGATTATGATTTATTTATTAAACTTCTTAAAATATCTAAAGGGGTTTATGTGGGACGCGCTTTGGGACAATTTAGAATGTTCGAAAGTAATAAATCAACTATTCAAGGTGCATGGGTCGGTTCTATCGAAGGATTTAGAGTTGGAAAAGAGCATGGCGCTAAAATAATTTCAAGAGTAACTTTTTTACGCTTGAAAAGAATGAGTCGGTTTTTAATAAAAAAAGTATTCGGAATTAAATTACATAAGGAGCGTTAAAATGTTCACTAAGAAAAAATCATTCGTGTTAATAAATACGACAGTATTTTTTTTAATATTATTTTTATTCAGTCCGCAAATGTTGTCTCAAAAAAAATTGATGTTTGGACTAAATTCTGTTTTCACAGATCCGGTCCTACACAAGATCATCTCATTGCCTCAGCCAACATTGCTTGAAATGTTTAAAGATTATCACATACAATACCTGAGATACCCTGGGGGAATACCAACCAGGTATTATTTTTGGGATAGACCAGACTTGATCGATGAAGCTCTGAAATACCACTCCAGCTATCTTGAACAGAGAGGTGATAAAAGAAGTGAATACTACTCCAACTATTCTGAAAAAGTTTCTGTTCCTGAAACTAACTATAAGGACTTTTTAAATTTTTGTAATAAGAATAAAATCATTCCGATCATTGAACTTAACACAACACTTTATGTAGATAACAACAAGCTTTATCAATATGAAAAATTTCAGAAGCAAACAAAAAACATAAGTATTCAGGAAAACCGTTGGGAAAAAATTGGTGAATCTGTAAAATCACAAATGAAGTTTACTCATACAATTCTTGACAACGTAATTTGGGAATTTGGTAACGAAGATTACTTTATGTTCGACGCAGAAGAGTATGGTACAATTGTAATTAATCTTATGGATATCATCCATAAAAATTATCCCAACGATAAAATCATTGTTGAGATGTCCAATAGCTGGTCGAAAGGCGCTCGAAAAAAGCAGTGGAATAAAACTTTTATAGCTTTTTTAGACAAAAAAGGAGCTCTAAATAAAATTGATTATTTTGCCCCGCATTTTTATGATGCAGGGGGGGAGCAATATGACAACTCGAGCCAGATGGTTACAAAAATTCTAAAAAATAATGTAACTAACTTCGAAAATGCAATCATGTCAAATTTTCCTTCTGGTTTTCAGCCTAAGTTATTCTATACCGAATATGCCTGCGTTTTAACTTCCTTGGATAATAAAAATTATAGCACACAACTTCATGGATTGTTAACATTAAATTATTTTATGCGATTTTACGCATCTCCGAATATAGTTGGGATCATACAACATGCGTTTACTACTATAAAAAATGCATTCTTCTATGCACCTTCCCTGACTAGTCGGTTTGATTATATAACTGAAAAAAACAGCAATTCAGATATATTTTCTTATATCCCCCCTCAATCAGAAGCCGTTAAATTATTTTATAATACTTGTGCTGATAATGTTGTTAGTTTTTATTCGACTGATTCATATTTGTTCCTATGCACTGAAACAAATAACCAATTCAAAGTTCAAATCTTAAATTTTGAGGACAATCCTGCGGATGTTGATCTAAGTAGTATTTCGTCTAATATTGGAAGCAAAAAAGGCTTGGTTAATACATATATTTTTGACGATTTAAACGCCCACTATTGGAACCCTGAAAAAAATGTTAAAAAATCAGAATTAAATTCAAATAAGATATCTGTGCCAAAACATTCATTTACTTCAATCGTTTACTGATTATTTTTCTCGGAATTTACGTGAGAATTGTAATCTTTGTCGGTGGTGGAATCGGAGATGTATTAATGACAACTCCAATGTTCAGAGCCATCAAGAAAAAATATCCTGAATCAAGAGTTGTTGTAACTGTTATGGGGTCAAGTCAAGCTACAATTCTGCTTAATAATTCTAATGTAGATTTCATTATAAATCTAAAGAGTCCTAAGTGGTCAGGTGCGTTAGGATTTATTCGATTATTATTATTTTTTAATAAAGAGAAATTTCAGTACAGTTTTTTAAATCATATTGCAGAAAGAAGAAAATATTTTTTACTTTCTTTTCTGTCAGGTACAAAAAACAGGGTCGGTTTTAATAGATCTAAAGTTGCTAGGGAAAAGACCTATTTTCTATTTGTCAAATTACTAAATCAACCGATTAACTATAATTTTAATTCTAAATTAAGAACTGAATTAAATTTGGAACTCCTTAAAGTGCTCGATATTCGAGATAACGATATTTCCTATGATTTACCAATAACAAAAAAAATTATTAAGAAGAAAAGAAAAATTATAGGGATACATCCGGGCAGTAATACCGGTGGTGAATTAAAAAGATGGCAATTTGAAAAATTTGATGAATTGTGCAAAAAAATCAACGAGGCTTTTGGTTTTAGTATTAGATTCTTTATTGGTCCCGAAGAGGAATACCTCTCCAAGAGAATTAATCCTAAGTATGAACAAATTATAAATGTAAGCTTACTGGATGCAATAGATAAAATAGCAGAGTGTGATTATTTTATTAGTAATGATAGTGGATTAGCTCACATCGCGGCAGCTTTTAAAGTTCCAACTATTGTACTCTTTGGCCCAACGCTGAAAAACGAATATATTCTGCCGACGAAGTATATTGCAATTGATTCTGGAGAGCTTGAATGCAGACCCTGCTTTCACCTTAGAAAGCCTTGCCCAATTGATCAGTTATGCCTCAAAAATATTACAGCTGAAGAAGTGTTTTTTAAGTTTGCCAAATTAATTGAAGCTTAGCTCACCATTGCTTAATTAAATAAATTTTATTGTTTTTTTTAATTGTAACTTGAGATTTAAAATCATTTGAAGTATTTTAATTAAGTATAAAAATTGTAATAGTCAATCAAACCCAGGTTTTAGAAGTTTAAATAGGAGTATTAATCGTGAAAAATTCATGTTTTATTTTGGTCATTTTCATAGTTTTGACATTGTTTACGAGTTCTACATACTCGCAGTTTTCAACACAATACAAAACAGAAAACGTATTTATCGTAGCTATTGACGGATTAAGATATACAGAAGGGTTTGCTTCCGGGAATACATACATTCCATTTCTATGGGATAGTTTAGCTCCTAAGGGAACAATTTATACAAACTTTTACAACACTGGAGTTACAACTTCTAATTCTGGACATTCTCAAATTACTAACGGAGTAAGACAGTTATTGTTGGTCAATACAAACTCAAGAAACCTGCCGGAAGATAAATCAAATATGTGTCCCTATGATTTAGAATACTCAACGATATCCGAGAAGAATCAAAATCCATCCCCTGATAATATAAGTATAGATACAGATTTAAGACCCACAGAGCCAACTGTTGGAGAATATTATCGTAAATTCAAAGGCGCACCAAAAGAAAAAGTTTATTACATAAATGGACATAGCAGAATATGGCGTAACCCGGTAAGCCTTTTCCCTGGTTATGGACCGGATTACGCACCGGTTGTCGTTCCCGTATATAGCGACCTTGAAACTCTTGATACTGCGTTTGCCGTGATTGAGCGTGATCACCCGCCTCTTTGTTATGTTCTTTTTGGTGAAGTAGATGCTGCCGGACATTCAGGTGATACCACAAGATATCTTGGACAAATAATGCAGGTTGATTCACTCATATTTCAACTCTGGCAAAAAATTCAATCGGACTCCGTTTATGCGAACAAAACAACAATGATAATAACCACCGATCATGGGAGACATGATGAACAACATGGAGGGTGGAAAAGCCATGGGGATCAGTGCGGAGGCTGCAGGCACGTTTTTCTAATTGCGCTTGGACCTGATATCAAACCAAATACAATTATTGAAGATGTACATGATCATGTTGACATCGCCCCAACCGTTGGGGAATTATTGAAATTCCCGACCCCTCTTGCGCAAGGAAAAGTTTTAAGTGAAATGTTAGTCTCCAAAAGTCTAACTAATCATTCAGTAACTGGATATCCAGATCAAGTATCTTCTGTAATAAATTTAAGCCGGACAGGAGGTTTTTCACGTTCACCTTCTATTACAAAGAATAATAATGGTTTGCATGTAGTTTTTTCAGATAATAATAATGAAAAGAGTGAAATCTATTATACTAAAAGTACTAATAGTGGAACTAGTTGGAGCAGTCCTCAAATAATTTTGACAGATCCCAATCCTTCTGGATACGAATTAGAACCGGCTATTACATCTGTTGACAGTAATAGTTTATATGTTATCTCGTCCGGTTACCATTATTCGCCTACCGAATCAACTTATCTCTGGCTTTTAAAAGGAATATTAAGCGAAAACTCCGGCTTAACCTGGAATACAGAATCAGTACTTGATACTCAGTTAACCATTAGTTCAAAACCAACAGTTGTGTCAACAGGAAAAAATATCACAGCGATTTCAACCGTATCTCATTCTTTGAAAAGTGTGGTAAGTACAGACGGTGGTCTGACATTCAGTTCTTCCGTTCTAGTTTCAAAAACGGGATTTCCTCAAGTACCTACGGCGACATATATGAAATCAACTTGTTACTCCGTGTGGCAAAATGTTTCATGGTTTGAACCCTATTGGAAACTCTGGTTTGGAAATCAGCCGTGGCTTGAGGAAACTGCAGTTACTCCAAACGTAACAGATAGTTATCCCTATTTTCCTTCAATTAGCAGCGATAATGCCAAGCGGATTCACTTAGTTTATTCTTATGCTTATATCCCTGATTCATTAGCACCGGTAGAATGGCGGATAGATTATCTGAGAAGTCTGGATTCCGGTAAAACCTGGCAGAACCCAAGTACAATTTCTGGTTTAACAAACTCTTTTCTGCCTAAAATAAAGATTTCTGATAATGGAAAAGTTTGTGCAATATGGTCTTCGTTTACCAACAATAAATGGAGTATTCGGGGTTCTTATTCCACTGATGCCGGAGTTAGTTGGGTTGAGCCTTTTCAGATTACACAGAAGCAGGAGTTTTCACTGTACAGTGACTTTTATATATCTAAAGATACTTTATTTGTGGTCTGGCAGAATTTTAGCAGAGGAAATTGGGAATTATTATTCACTAAGTATGTGTTGAATAGTCCAAATGAAATGAATAAAATCCAGAATAGTGAGTCGCCAATTGTATTTTCACTTGATCAAAATTATCCAAATCCGTTTAACCCAAAGACAAATATTCGATTTCAATTGCCAAAGGATTCTTTTGTCAGTTTGAAAATTTTTGATTTACTGGGAACAGAAGTATCAACTTTAATAAATGAGGAACAATCAGCAGGAATTCACGATATAGATTTCAATGCTTCTGACTTACCCAGTGGAATATACTTTTATAGAATTCAAGCTGGCAATTTTATAGATACAAAAAAACTAATTTTGCTGAAATAGTATCAAATGATTTAGATTTAAGACAGGATCTTTTTTTTCTGCGAACCGATTTTTTAAAATGGACTAAGTGTTTTTTATTCATTTTATTAATGTGGAATTGTCCGAACTTAGTCGAAATTTGATTTAACTTTATTAGTGAATAATTAGGACTTTTTCAATTGGAAGGACATTGAGTGTGGTTTTGATTGATTTTCGAAAAAAATGAGAAGGAAAAAAGACTACTTACAAAATAGCGTTCCTCACAAATTTTTTAATTTCTTCTTAAATCTGTATATTTTCAACTGTTATTTATAAAAAATTAGTGACAAAGCAAAATACCTCCATTCGGATTTTGATTTAGAATATTCCAATTTGAAATAGATTTTCTCTTTTCTCATTTTTTTGACTTATTTCCACTATAGTTTTCGTAAAAAAACGTATTAATGGTCACTAATACAGACAAGCTAAAAATACTTTACATAATGGGTGCCGGTAGAAGTGGAAGCACCATCTTTGGTATTTTATTAGGAAATATGCCCTGTAATTTTTATGGCGGAGAACTTCATATGTGGAATTTGCATGCTGGAAATGCAAATAACGAAAGAATTGAAGTTAAAGCTTTTTGGGAAAGAGTAAAGCTTGAAATGCCCGAAGTTGAAAATTATTTTGGTGATAAATATTATAAGTATTTGGAATATCACAGTTCTTTCCTTTTTTGTCCCTGGCTTACAAAAAAAAAACTTATTTCGGAATACCATGAGTTTAATAGACAGCTTATTTCATCAATCAAAAAAGTAGCTAATAAAGAGTATGTGATTGACTCTTCACACTATCCTTTTCGGGCTTTATGGCTTAGTAAAAATAAAAATATTGATACACATTTTATTTATTTATATCGGCATCCATTTAATGTGGTTGAATCATTTAGTAAAAAAAATATAGAACACAAATCAAAAAACCCGGTTTCCGCAAATATCTATCTATTTTTTGTAACTCTTCTTTC
Organism: Ignavibacteriales bacterium; assembly: GCA_016709155.1. NCBI lineage: Bacteria > Pseudomonadati > Ignavibacteriota > Ignavibacteria > Ignavibacteriales > Ignavibacteriales bacterium. The sequence goes on from JADJEI010000001.1 coordinate 1,366,433, forward strand.
TTTAATTGTGTACTTCTTTCTTCCTAAAGGTCAAAAAACTAAAATTAGGTATGAAGATGTAATTACAAGTCCTGAATTAGTAATAAATAAGTTCAATAAATTACTTAACGTACAAAATACTGTTATAGATTTTGATAGATTAAATATTGGATATGTTTTCCAGTCTAATCGTATTCGCCATTTTGAAACAATAGCTTTGAAACCAAAAGAATCAATGAACAAACTTAGTCTGTTCTGGAAATGTTTTACAGTAATTTGTCAATTCCCTTTTTTACTAATCAATAAACGTACAAAAAATATATAGGGAAATTTTTAGTATACAAATGTCAAATAGTAAAAAACAAATTTTAATCGCTCATCAATCTACAATTCCACATTATCGTGTTGCTTTCTATGAGGCAGTTGAAAGGCTTCGACCTCGATGGTGGGAGTTTACTGTGATGTATGACAAAGAAGAGGCTGATAATTTTTTTTACATGTCTTCAAACATTAAAAACTTTAATTTTCAGGTTAAGGAAACAAAAAGCTATACTCTGAACATTTTAGGAAGAAGATTAATTTTTCAAACATTTCCTTTCACCTCCATTAAGTATGATCTTTTAGTTGTTGGAAATGCCATGAATAATATTGCCTATCCCATTTCGTTTATTAGAAAGTTATTTGGCAAACCTATTGCATACTGGGGTCATGGTCGCGATGTTTTTACGTTAAAAAAGAGTTTGTTAAAAAGGATGACCGATGGATTCAAGATGATACTCTCAAATTTAGCTGATGGTTTCTTTGCTTATACAGAGGGCGTTAAAAAATACCTTGTACAGGGCGGCATTACTCCAAATAAGATTTTTCCTCTTTATAACACTATTAACATTGAAGAGAAACGAAAAGAATATGAAATAATCCTGCCAGACCGGGAAGCACTACGTATTAAAATGGGAGTTAATTCTAAAAAGGTATTGCTAATGGTGGGGAGGCTGACTAAAGAAAGGCGGATGGGATTTTTTCTTGAGTCATATAAACATTTATTATCAATTGATAGATCCTATAAATTATTTATTATCGGCGGTGGAAATAAAAAAATTGTTGAAGAATTCCAGAATCAATTTGGAAAAGAATTTGTCGAATTTCTTGGAGTGGTCCCTGACGAAGAAATCGCAAAGTATTATGTAGCTAGTGATTTATTCGTTTATCCCGGCTCAGTTGGATTAGCACCTTTACAGGCGCTATGCTATAGTCTTATACCAATTGTTATAGATTCAGACACACATAGCCCGGAATTTGAATATTTAAATAAAAGCAATTCTATTATACTTCCTAAAAATACTGATGCAATAGACTATGCAAACACAATTAAATCATTTATAGATAATAAAGAAGAATTAATTAAAATACAAAATCATGCTTGGGATTCTATTAAACACCTAACGATAGAAAACATGGCAAGAAATTTTATAAGTGGAATTAATTTTATACTGGACAAAGAAAGGAATAGTAGTAGCGGTTATGGTAATAAGTCATAAATATAAATATCTCTTTGTAGAGTCACCAATCACGGGCTCAACTGCGATAAGTGCAGAACTTCGTGAAAAGTATGATGGAAAAGAAATATTAAGAAAGCATTCCAGATATTATGAATTTCTAAATGTAGCAGGAAAAGAAACTGCAAATAACTATTTTATTTTTTCAACTATTAGGAACCCCTTAGATGCTCAAGTAAGTGCTTATTTCAAATATAAAACAAATCACCAAAATAGATTTACTATTCCCACGGAATGGAAGAGATATGGCGGTAGTTTATCTGAGAAAGACTTAAGAATCTACAAATATGTAAAAAAACATAATTTGGATTTTAGTGGTTATTTTAAGAAATATATAAAACTGCCTTACGATACTTGGGCAAGACTTTCACATAAAAACTTTAATTACCTTATCAGGTATGAAAACATTCAGCAAGATTTTTCAGAAGTGCTTAAAAGAATCGGAATTCAACAAGATAGACCCCTACCTGAAAAAAACAAAACCACAAAAGATAAAAATTTTCTGGAAATCTATGATCCATCCATCCGACAAAGAGCGGTAAATATTTTCGGACCTTTCATGAAAGAATGGGGGTTCGAATTCCCAAAAGAATGGGGAGAAATAAAAATCTCACCTTTCGCACAAATTGAATACGAAATTGTTGGTTTTATGAAGAGTATCTATTGGAGGCTTACTCCTAAATCAAACGCAGTACAACGTAAAAAATTGTTGGGGGAACTTCAACAATTAAAGATCCATTCATAAAATTATTATAATCACTTAAAGGATTAAATTTGAATATCTCAATATTTGGACTAGGGTATGTTGGTTGTGTAAGTCTTGGTTGTTTAGCCCAAAATGGACACATTGTTATCGGTGTAGATGTTAGTGAAACTAAAGTTGATTTAATCAATAGCGGAATTGCTACAATCGTTGAAAAAGATATTGATGAAATTATAAGAGCTCAGTTTAATTCGGATAAAATTAGAGCAACTATGGATCCGAAAGAAGCAGTCCTGAATACCGAGATATCAATCATTGCCGTAGGAACTCCTTCTTCTGTAAATGGTCATCTCATACTTGATTATATTTATAAAGTTGTCGAAAATATTGCAGACGCATTAAAACAAAAAAATGGATTCCATGTGATTGCTATCAGATCAACTGTGCTTCCCGGAACTTGTGAGAAAGCTGCTAAAATGATAGAGAAAATTTCAGGCAAAATATATAATAAAGACTTCACCGTTGTATCGAACCCCGAATTTCTTAGGGAGGGTACGGCGGTTAACGATTACTTCCATCCCCCATACACACTGATTGGATCTGACAGCAAATCAGGCTCAGAAAAAATGTCTCAGCTCTACAGTGAAATTGACGCAGAAATTGTAGTTACTTCTATAAAAGAAGCGGAAATAATTAAATATGTAAATAATACCTTTCACGCTTTAAAAGTCAGCTTTGCAAATGAAATAGGAAATATATGCAAAACACTTGGGGTTGATTCACTTGAAGTAATGAAGATTTTTATTAAAGACAAACAATTAAACATTTCTCCTTATTATTTAAGACCGGGTTTTGCGTATGGTGGTTCCTGTCTGCCTAAAGATCTTAAAGCACTTCAAACTTTAGCTCATGATCTATACCTCGACACTCCTGTTATTCAGAGTATAAATAAAAGCAACGATATTCAAATTAAAAGAGCAGAAAAAATAATTACAAATTGCAACAAAAATAAAATTGGGATTTTGGGATTAAGTTTTAAGGAGGGAACGGATGATCTTCGAAACAGCCCTTCTGTTAATTTGATTGAGACTCTTCTTGGCAAAGGATTTACAATAAAAATTTATGACAAAAGTGTTCAGTATTCTCAATTGACCGGAAGAAATAAAGACTATATAGACCAGCATATCCCCCACCTTGCTAAACTAATGGAAAGTGACGTTGAACACTTGATCATGAATAGCGAGTTATTAGTAGTTTCGACACGGGAGAAAGAGTTCGATGAAATCCTAAGTAATATTCAGGATAAAAAAATAATTGACCTTGTTGGTCTTGATAAAGAGTTTCTAAATAAACCTAATTATTTCGGAATCAACTGGTAGTTTGTGATAAAATTTCCTCCTAAATACTCTTTATTCGGTGTTGATTATTCAGCGACTAACTATGAATCTGCAAGCGATTTAATCATCCAAATGGCAATACAAAGAACGAGTTTTGCGGTCTCTGCTCTTGCTGTTCATGGGCTTATTACCGCAGTTCGGGATATAAAACTAAAATCAGTGATCAAGAAAATAGATATGATTGTTCCTGACGGACAACCAATTCGCTGGGCGCTTAATAGCTTTCATAAAATAGGACTAAAGGACAGAGTTTACGGACCAACATTAACTCTTTATGTTCTGAAAAAAGCAAATGAAAAGAATTTGAAAATTTATCTTTATGGCAGCACAAAAGAAACTCTTAATAAATTTTCTTTATTTATAACACGAAGTTTCCCCAATGTAATAATTTCAGGAATTCATGTCGATCGTTTTAGAGAAGCAACCCCGAAAGAAAACGAGGAAGATATAAAAAAAATTAATGCTTCAGGTGCTAACATTGTTCTTGTTGGAAGAGGTTGTCCAAGACAAGAGATTTGGGTCGCTGAACATCAAGGCAAAATACAAGCCGCAATGATGGCTGTGGGTGCCGCTTTTGATTTTCATGCCGGAACAGTAAAACAGGCACCCAAATGGGTTCAGGATTACGGCTTTGAATGGTTGTTCAGGCTTATTCAAGAACCAAAACGATTGTGGAAACGATACTTAATTACAAATAGTTATTTCATTTTATTATTTTTTAAAAACAAATTTATTCACAGGAGCTTTACTTAATGAAAAAAATGATTGTCACCGGTTCAAGCGGATTAATTGGAAGCGAAGTAGTTACATTTTTTGCTCAACGGGATTGGATGGTATTTGGAATTGACAACGACATGCGCGCAGATTTTTTTGGACCAACCGGTGATACAAGATGGAATCAAAAAAGACTTTCAGAACTATACAAAAATTTTAAGCATAATGAAATTGATATTCGCAATAGGGAAGCAATACTTGAATTTGTCAAGACAATTAATCCGGATGCAATAGTTCATACTGCAGCACAACCAAGCCATGACCTTGCTGCTTCCAGACCTTTTGATGATTTCGATGTTAATGCTGTTGGTACGTTAAACCTACTCGAAGCTAATAGAAGAACTAACCCTGAAATACCATTTATTTATATGTCAACTAATAAAGTTTACGGTGACGCACCCAATGAACTTAATCTTGTTGAGTTGGAAACACGCTGGGATTATGCTGATAAAAATTTTTATAATGGAATTAAGGAGGATTTTAGAATTGATCAGTCCAAACATTCGCTTTTTGGAGCCTCAAAGGTTGCCGCTGACGTAATGGTTCAGGAGTATGGAAGATATTTTGGGATGCCGACTTGTTGTTTAAGGGGAGGATGCCTAACGGGTCCTAATCACAGCGGTGTGGAACTACACGGATTTTTAAGTTACCTGATAAAGTGCAATGTTGAAAAGAAAAAATATAATATTTACGGTTATAAAGGCAAACAGGTACGAGATAATATCCACTCGCTTGATGTCGTGCGTTTTATGAATGAATTTCTGAATTATCCCCGGGTTGCGGAAGTTTATAACCTCGGAGGTGGACGAGACAATTCTATCTCAATACTCGAAGCATTTTCAATGATTGAATCTATTTCCGGGAATGCAATGATATATGAATATTTTGACCAAAATAGAATTGGTGACCATATATGTTATATATCTAATCTTCAGAAAATGAAAGAACATTACCCCAATTGGGACATAACAAAAGACTTGAAAACTACATTTCAGGAAATTTATGAGGCTTGGGGGAAAAAAATAATTAAAAATTAAAATTCCTAGCCAGATTTTCAAAATAGATTTAGGGGACAGTTCAGATTAAATTCTTCATTTTATTTTCTGATAAATAGAAATATCTTAGATTAAGTTACCAGATTGCGACACATAATCTTAAAAATAGATTTTTTTATTTATTCTTAGACTTGGATATTATTCAAAGCTGTAAATATTACAAATTTTTACTTTTTGAGACTTATAATTATCTAATTCTGACTAAAATATTGCCTGAAATTGATATTTTTTAGGTATGATAATTGATTAAATTATTTTCTAATTCGGAGTGACATAGCTCTTCGCCAAATAATTTGACCTAAAAAAGAATTATAAAATTTAGATGTTACAGTACCAAAAATCGTTACGATATATTAGGCTCTTACTCGACATATCCACAATTGTACCCGCATACTTTATCACCGTTTGGATGGAATTTTATCCAAAGACACCTGTATTCAGCTATAAAATATTTTTCATATTAATTTTTCTTGTCTTAGTTTGGCCGGCCTCAGCAACTTTTTCAGATGCATATGACGAATTTCGCTCAAGAAACTTTACATTTGAAATTGCTTCTGTGGTAAAAAATGTATTCATTCAGTCGATAGCTGCTATAGTTATTTTATTTTTTGCCAAACACAAACATCTGGATGAAGCATTTATTGTAATATACCCCACCTTACTTTTCCTTCTATTGCTTATAAACAAAATGATAGTCCGGAAAGTTCTCCAACTGCAGAGAAAAAAGGGAATGTTTTTAAGGAACCTTTTAATAGTTGGTACCGGCGAACTGGGAATGAGTTTTTTCGATATTCTTCAAAAAAATCCTCAGTTTGGTTACAGAGTAGTCGGCTTCGTAGACGATAAAAAGAATACCGTCCTGAATGGATTATATCGTGGCGATATTGGCAATTTGGATGAAATACTCTCAAACTCAGAAATCAATGATGTTATAATTGCACTTCCGGATTATTCAGCAAACAAACTGGAAGGTGTTATTAAAACTTGTGAAAACCACACTATACGAGTAAAAGTGATTCCAGATTATTTCAAATTTATGTCATCCAAATATAAATTTTCAATGTTTGGAAGATTCCCAATTGTTTCAGTAAGAGAGGATAGATTAAATGAATTCCATTGGCGATTAATAAAGAGAGCCTTGGATCTTGGGGTTACCCTGTTCTTATTTTTACTTATTTTCTGGTGGCTTTGGCCAATTATAGGTTTCGCAATAAAGATGAGTTCAGCAGGCCCTATTTTCTTTAAACAAGAACGTTGGGGAAGACATAACCAAAGATTTATTGCTTATAAATTTCGCTCTATGAAGACAGATTGTGCTGAAATTTCTTCTACGGGAAAATATGTGCAGGCTACTAAAAATGATCCGAGAATTACTAAAATTGGAAATTTTCTTCGGAAGACAAGTCTTGATGAATTACCTCAATTTATTAACGTTCTTAAAGGTGAAATGAGTTTAGTAGGACCGAGACCTCATCCAACACCGCTAAACCTTGAATCAAAAAACCAAGTTTATTTATACATGCTTAGGCATCTTGTAACTCCCGGTCTGACGGGTTGGGCACAGATAAAAGGTCACAGGGGAGAAACGAAAACAGTGGAAGATATGCAACAGAGAATTAACCACGATGTGTGGTATATTGAAAACTGGTCATTCTGGTTGGACATTCAAATCATTTTGCTTACCATTTGGCTGATGATTATTGGAGATCAAAAAGCATATTGATTATTCTCTGCATTTCAAAACAATAATATCAGACCAGTGACAATGAAGTAAGGTTGAATTAAATTTACAGACCTAGCCACCGTGCTATTATGTTTCTTTGCACCTCATTAGCACCCGAATAAATTGTTCCTGCCATTGAGTCTCTTAGAATTCTTTCAACTTCATATTCTGTTGTGAATCCGTAACCGCCAAATATCTGAACTGTATCCATTGCACATTTGATTAAGGCTTCACTGACATAAACTTTTGTAATCGAAGCATCCATTGTAACGTGTTTCCCTTTGTCTAAAAGCCAGGCTGCTTTATAAACCAGGTTCCTTGATGTTTCAATTCTGATTTTCATATCGACAATTTTGTGCGAGATCGCTTGATAGGAAGAAATTTTATTGCCTGAAGCTTTTCTTGTTTTTGAATACTTAATAGCTTTTTCTAGTAACCGCTCCATAGTTCCGATATGTGCAGCAGCAATACAAATTCGTTCCCAATCCATTGAATAAGCAAAAATTGTTGGACCTGCTCCAAGCCCGCCTAAAACAGCTTTCGCGGGTACAAAAGCATTATCTAAGACTATTTCACCTATTGGACTTGTACGAAGACCCATCTTTTCGAACTTTTGGCCAGGTATGTACCCCGGTGTATCCCGCTCAACTAAAAAAACAGAGATGCCGCCATAGTAACCTTTGTCAACATCGCTCATCGCATACAAAATTGCAAGATCAGCAACCGGACCATTGGATGAAAAAGTTTTTGTGCCTGTAATTCTAAATCCATCTTTATCGGGTAAAGCTTTGGTTGACATATTAAATGCATCACTACCTGAACTGGGTTCAGTCATTCCATTAACAGCTATAATAGATCCATCACAAAGACGGGGGAGGTACTTTTGTTTCTGTTCTTCATTGGCGTATTTCCAAATGGGTATTACACAAGCAAGTAGATGTGCACATATTGAAAAAACTAAGCCTCCATCTTCACACCCGTACCCCAACCCTTCTAACGCGATAGCCGTTGATACGGCATCTAATCCAAGTCCGCCATATTCTTCCGGCACGGGTAAACCCTGTAAACCCATTTCGCCGCACTTTTGCCAAAGATCGCGGGAAAATGTTTGTTGTCGATCTCTTTCAATTACGTTGTTATTCAGTTCTTTTTTTGCAAATCGAATTATTTCTTTTTTTAGATTTAATTGGTCTTCGGTATATCCAAAATCAATCATTAATACTCCTTCAATTTCTGATAGTCAATTTTATTTGTAGAAGTTTTGGGTAGTGATTTCTGAAAAGAAAATCTATCAGGAATCATATACTGAGGAAGATTATCTGAACTAAATTGCTTCATCTTAATCATTGATTCTTCAGCCGTATCATTCATTACGAGAAATGCTTTCACCAAAACACCCCCATCCTTATCTGTCCCTGTAATTGCGGCAGCTTCTAAAACTGCTGGATGTTTATAAAGTGCAGTTTCAATTTCACCAAGCTCCACGCGGTAACCACGTCGCTTAACCATCCTATCTTTCCTGCTGACATAAGTATAATTTCCCTCCTCTTCTTCGATAACAAAGTCTGCGATTTGATACCATTTTATTCCGTTTTTATCTTTGAAAAAAACGGCTTCGTTTCTTTCCGGAAGATTCCAATAACCTTGCATTATTGGTCCTGTAACACAAAGTTCGCCTTCAGATAATTTTGGTACCAATTCACATTCATCATTAAATACTTTACACGTTAAATGTGAGCAATCCTTGCCTATTGGGAATGGGGTGGTTTTATCATCGGGAATTTTATCAGGGATTTCATAATAAGTACATACGTTAGTTTCAGTAGGACCGTATAAATTAAAATATCTTTTATCCGTCCAAATTTCTTTTAAAGCTCTTAAATGTTTAATTGGAAAAACTTCTCCGGCAAAATGAACAATTCTAAGTTTTGAATGATCCAATTTCTCAAGTTTACCAAACTTTAACAATAAAGTAAGTATTGAAGGAGTGGAATACCAAATCGAAATCTTCTTTTCTGAAATTAGCGGGGCAAGAGTCATTGGCTGTTTTCCGGTTTCTTCATCAATTAAAACGAGTGTTGCACCGTGTTTCAGCGAAACATAAATATCATGAATTGAAAGATCGAAATGAAAAGGTGCGTGAGATGAGAATCTGTCATTTTCATTTGGCTTAAAAGTCTCTGAACACCAATCGACAAAAGCTAAAGCGCCTTTGTGAGAATATTTCACTCCCTTAGGATTTCCAGTTGAGCCTGAAGTATAAAGTATATAGGCTAAACTATCATCAGGATCATCACACTTGATATCATCGAAAGTAGAAGCTGCCGGATTATTTTTTCCCGGACCATCAATTATGACAAGCTGTTCACCAAATTCAAAGTGAACTTTTACTTCGCCCCATCCCAATGCTTCTTTAAATCCTTCGAGAAATTCTTTTTCAATTATTACAAGCTTCACCAGGCAATCGCTCATAATGAAGGCATTTCTTTTTGGGGGCGAACCCGGATCGACCGGGACATAAGTTGCATCAGCTTTTAGAATTCCAAAGATCGCCGATACCATATCAATTGTTTTATGAGAATAGATGCCCACACGATCGCCATTGACAACACCCGCCTTGGTCAATTCATTTTTGATAACACTGGTTAGCGAATCCAGTTCGCCGTAAGAAATGCTGCCGCCTTGCAGATTTTCAATTGCATTTTTATCGGGGAATTTAGCAGCAGAATTTTCTAACAGGTTATGAAGTTTCATCATTGATCAGCCTTTTTTAGATTGAACAAAGTTTGCTATCTGAGCGATCGAATTTAAGTTATCCTGATCCACTTCGTTTGGTTTGAATTCAATTCCGAATTGGTTCTCAAGAAAAGTAACAAGTTGTAAAGTTGAAATTGAGTCAAGAATCCCGCCGCTGATCAGGGGTGGAATCTGCAAGCTCATCCGGATTTCCGCCTTCAAAATATTCATCGAGAAGGTATTGCTTAACTACTTGTTTGATCTCATTTGTGTCTGCCATTTTATATCTCCTTATTGGATTGGTTGATTAAAAATTAAGTTTAATTTCGTTTTGCTTTTTCAATAGTTGTTTATAGAGTAAATCTGCTATCAATTTATGTCCCTCACTGTTCGGATGCATATCCCATGGGGCAACCCATAATTTTTCTTTATCAAAATCTTTAAATACATTCTCAAGCGAAATTACAATAAACCCGGCAGCCTCAGCTTCTTTTTTTAATTTCTTAACGCTTCTATCATCCTCATTAAAAATGCCTTCTAATGTCGGTAGAAATACCCAGACGGGAATTGCATTATTTTGTCGGCAGTTTTTTACAATTTCACTATATCCCCAAGAAACAACACGATCACCATATTGAAGTAGTTTTTTCTGAACCTCATTACGGCTCATTTTATTATTAATACCGCTTTCAATTTTTAACTTTTTTAGAAAGTCAAATTCTAAATCCAATTTATCATCCAGAAAGAATCTAGTTGACCTATCAACAACTCTTTTGTTTTCTTGAGAATGCGCAAAGTAAAAGACAACATCAGGCTTAAAATTAAAAATTTTATCTTTGGTTTGTTTAACACATTGAATCAGATGATACCCCCCAACAGAAAAGTTAAGTATTTCAATTTTTTTGTTTGGATCAGTGATAAATTCTGAGTTTAAACGATCTTCAAGCAACTTCTCAAACATCATATCGTTTTCAACACCGGATCCCATCTCAACTGAAGTACCTAATAAAGCAATTCTCAAAGTGTTAGCGGGCTTTTCAATTGTGTATTCTTTATCGCGCATTCCTAAACTATTAGTAACAAGATTTGCTCTTTTTAAATATTGTGCTTTTAGAAGGAAGCAGCTCAATAAAATATAAATCGCCGGTTTCCTTAACAGCTTCGCTCTCATAAAGCGGTTTCCAATCAGGTGGAACCGCAGCTTCATTTTCTGCTAATTCAGTAGTTAGAACATTACCTTTTAGTATGGGTTCGTAATAACCTCTTTCTGCGACCTCGGCGTCTTTAGCATTTGGTTTATTTGAGCTAATGATTGAGACAACTCTTCCAAGTCTATTTTTCTTAGGCAGATAATATTCCTGAATTCCTATTAGAAAAAGTAATAAAATTGTCAAACCGGAAATCAGCACACTCTTATTAAAAGTTTTGTTTTTACTAAAACCTGAGGCAAGATATTTATTTATCGGGAACTGGATTATTGCACCAATTAGAATGAGAAGTATAATTGCGCCAACAAGAACCGACAACTCCGAAATGCTAACACCCTGAAGCATGGACATAGTTTCTATCCACTCGGCTACTGAACTGCTCATCCAAAGCGACCACAAAATATTCATAAAGATAAACATTCCGGTGATTTGAGCAGAAAGTTTTAAAGCGTCGCTAAATGTCCAGACTTTTTTGCCTAAAGATTTTTTCTTTTTCTTTTTTTCCTGAATTACTGAATTGATAACTATGAGAATTCCAAAAATACCCCAGAATAATCCATCAACTAAAGTGATAGGGAAGATTCCCTGAATCCACAACCATTGATACGAATGAAGCATCCAGGTGATAAAAAAAACAATCAGTAAGGTTATCACCGTAGCAATTGTCTGCGTTATGTAATAATAAACAAACTTGAAAAGCAAAAGTTGAATAACACCCCTCACCATCCATTGAATTCCTTTTTGATAAATATTATCTGCGGAGGAATCATAGTAAGTCCTTAAATAAGTCTTATAATCCACAATCGGAAACAATGGGAATAGTACATTCGGAAGTAAAAAGAAATAGGATAGATGCTGCCAAATATTTGCTTCAATTGGTCTCTGCTTCATTTCATACAAGTAAAGAACCATCCTGAACATGAAAATTGAACCGAAAATAGGTACTATGCTAGCGCCCCACTCGGTCTGTATTACGCCTGTCCTTACCAACAAAAGGAGTGCAAACCCTAAAAATATAATTGAAACTTTAAGCCAATAATTTAATCGTAAGTTTGCGATTAGGATAAACAGGGAACCAAGAAGGAAAATTATAAATGCATTTAAGGCGCCAATAACAATACCATAAGTGATAAAAGAAAGTAAAAGGAAGAACGGAAGCTTGTACTGTAATGGAAGGATGGAATGAATCAGAAATCCAATTCCGATTGGTACTAAAGCTAAAATTATTCCATGCTCTTCTTCAACTTTAAATTTGGAAATAACGAACAAGAGCAGCGACAATTCTATAAAAAGTAAAAGCAGTTTTTTAAAATCGATTGATTCAAATTTCTTTTCGTTTATTATTCCAACGGGTACTGGAAATATTTTATTAAGTAATGCCATAAGGATTTAATTAGGTTAAAAGTTTTTAATATTAAATAAAATATTTTTATTTTTCATCAATTTGGTGTATAACATATTGGCTATTAGCTGATGACCTTCTACATTAGGATGCCTGTCCCACGGCTGCACCCATAAAGTTAACAAATCGTGACCATCGTAAACCTGTGAAAGATCTATAGTTATTTTAAAGCCTGCTTCTTTGGCGAGTTTGCTCATCTCGGCATACTCTTCTTTGCTATCTAAACCTTCAAGTGTGGGCAGGAACACCCAAACAGGAACCACGCCCGAGTTATTACATTGCTCAGCCATTTTTTTATACCCCCAACGTATTAGTTCTGTTTTAACGTTATCCAATTTTCGAAGAAACTCACTTCGAGGCATTTTCTTATCTAACTTAGCATCTTTAATTATTTTCTTTAAAAAATCATATTCAAGATCTGCCCCGGATAAAATTTGTTTATACAATCTGCCTATCGCTCTATCATATTCCCTTGAGTGACAAATATAAATTACTGCGTCCATATCATATTTTAATACTTTTGAATCAATAAGTTTTACGCAATGAGTCATGCCATAACCGCCAACACCAAAATTAAAAAATTCATAATTATTAAACTCGGAAACGGGTTTCTCAAGGTTTAATTTATCTTCAATTAGCCATTCATATCCTTGGTAAGCCTCCACTCCCGAAGACATCTCAAATGACCCGCCAAGCAGAGCCATCCTGAATGTTCCGTTGGGTTTCTCCAATGTGTATTCTTTATCCCTTAATCCAAAAGAATTAATTTCGAAGGCAGTGCCTTTAAATGTTGTTTTAGTGTTTGGGATAAGTTCGTCAACTACCATATCGTGTGATTTTCTAATTGCAATGTTTTGATCTTTCTCGTGCCAATCTTTTGGAGTCACTTCTTTAATCTGAATATCAAGACTTTTAGTAAGCTGATTGCTTGAAAGGATAGGTTCGTAATAGCCTCTTTCAGATTCTTCTATGTCTGCTACATTTAATCTTTGCTCTTCAATAGGTCTGATTAGAACAGAGAATTTTGAATCCTCGGGTAAATAATATTCGTGCATTCTTGCAATTAAAATTACTATGAGACTTAAAAAAGCTATCCCGGAATTTTTTAAAAAAGATTTTTGAGTAATAATATTTGAGATTAATAATTTTTCAATAGGGTATTGTATCATCGCACCTAACACGGTAACAAGTACTAATACTAAAATGATTATTAAAACTTCGTTTGAACTGCTGGTTTGAAATACCGAGATCAAAGAAATCCATTCTCTGATAGAAACACTGCTCCATAAAGACCATAAAAGACACATAAAAACAAACATTGCAACAATTTTAGCGGAAAGTCTTAGAGCCGGTATAAAACTCCACCCTTTTTTTGCAAGATTTTTCTTCTTCTTTTTCTTCATCTGAAGAACTGAATTGATAGTAACAAAAATTCCAAAAATTCCCCAGAACAATCCATCAACCGACGTCAAAGGAAATGAGCCGGTAAGCCAAAAAAATTGATAGGAGTGAAGAAGCCATGTCAATAAAAACATAATCATTAGCGTAATAACTGTAGCCGTTACCATACCCATTTTTCTCAATTGAAAGAAAATCGGATAATAAAATATTTTCATTACAAAATCTTTCCAGTAAATATTTATCCTCCTCCAGAAGTCACTAAATCCAGATGCGAGTAAATATTTATTAAAAATTTGCGGTAAGTCCAATCCAAATAAACAAAGGACGCCTACTATAAGATGAGCTTGACCAGAAATTTTGAAGAGCAAAGCATAATTAGATAATAAATAAACAATCAATGTTCCGGTATCTACTACTTTAGATGGCGAAGAAACAAAATACATATAGATTATTCTGTAAAGCAGTAATTGTATAACACCGCGAATGATCCATTGAATACCTTTTTGGTAAATCTCGTATTGATCCTGATCATAGTATGTATGTAAATAAGTTTTAAAATCCACAATGGGAAAAAGAGGGAAGCTTACATTAGGAATCATAAAAAAATATTGAAGCTTCATCCAAATGGAACTCTTCAAATCATTTTTCTTTATCTCATATATATAAAGAATCATCCTAAACATAAACATAGAGCCAATTACTGGCATCACAAGAGGTGCCCAGGGCGTTGGTATAAAATTTAGTCTTAAAAGTACTAGACCTACTGCTGAAAGAACTAATAATAAAACCTTTACAACAAAAGAAATTGGAAGCTGAGCTATCCCAATAAAAAAGAGTGCTATCGTTATTAGAATAAGAGTATTCACAGTTCCTAAAACAAATCCAAAAGCAATCATCGAAGACAGGACAAAGAAGGCTGATCGATATTTAATTGGAAGCATACTATGAATAACAAATGAGATAAATAACGGAAGAATAATTAGTAGTAAGCCATTCTGCTCTTCTATTCTAAACAAATAAACAACTAATAATGTTAGCGCAAGTTGGAAAGTGATTAGAATAAATTTTGAAAGATTAAATGTAATACTTGATTCTTTAATTGAGGTATGGTTAGTTATCTCCGGGAACCAATTCTGTAAATTGCTCATAATTTTAAAACAATAATTAATAATATTATGCAGTTATTCGAAATCGAAAGTTCGAATTTTAAATGAAAAAAATTTTTGAAGACATAATTGAGAATTATAAATAGCAGAAACGAAGAACATTTTGATCGGAATTCACTTTGAATTTAAAGTCTGCAATTTTTTGTGACGCAAATATAGACTTTTTTAGTGAAATTCTCCCCTAAGTTTATAATTTTTTATAAAGAAAATAATTTAAATAATCATAGCTGCATTACTTCATCAAAATCAATTTTTTTGAGTCGTTAAATGTCTGTCCTGATTCCAAACTTTTTGCAAAAATGCGATAAACATACACACCGCTTGGTAAACTTTCTGCATTAAATAATAGTTCGTAAAATCCCGCTGCCTTAACGCCACTTTCTATTTGTCTGATCTTTCTACCGAGTATATCGAATACCTCTATTTTTACTTCAGATTTATCTTTCAACTGATAGCTTATAGTTGTTGTTGGATTGAATGGGTTAGGGTAATTCTGATTAAGTGAATATTCTTCAGGAATTATTTGTTTTTTTTCTAAGCTGGGAGTCTTTTCGGCGTAACTACCTTCAACTATCGTGAGCAGTTGATTAACATCAATTTTTCTTAGTATATCAACTACTCCACTTGGCCAATTAACTATCAAGGAGTCTATCATTATGGATTCGCCTACGCCAAAAATTAATGTCAAACTATTCTGTGACTGATAACTGATCTCGTTATATAGACTTCTTCTTGTACTTTTACCTTCTAAAAAAATTTGTGCAGTAGCACCGAGACCATCACGATTACTTGCAGTTCCCTTGAGATTTATTTTCAGCCAATTATTAGTCCAGCCATTATTTTTCAATAATTTACTTTGAGTTCCATTGGCATTTAGAATTACGATATCAGAATAACCGTCGTTGTTATAATCACCAATAGCATTACCATAACTGAAAGATGTATCAGATTCTATTCCAGTTGTTAAAGCCTGTGCAAATGTACCGTTGCCTTTATTCCAGAATAACATATCTTCTCTTGTTTGGTTTCCGGCTATTCCGTTAGAAACACTAACAAACAGATCCAGGTCACCATCGTTATCATAATCCAAAAAATTGGCGCCCCAGCATACTTTCCCCACATTAATTCCTAACAAACCAGCAACCTCACTGAAAGTACTGTCTCCATTATTCTTTAGCATCCTGTTACCATCAGGACCATTTGTTAAATACATGTCTATCCAACCATCATCATTAAAATCACCTGCAGCAATTCCCATACACGCCATCTGAAGGTCAACCCCGGACGATGTACTTACATCTGTAAAAGTTCCGTCCCCATTGTTTTTAAATAACGTATTACCCTTCATAAGATCATTCGCACAATAGATATCCTGGAAACCATCATTATTAAAATCCAACCAGCTTACAGTAAGAGCTAGTCTGCCAGTGTTAGTTACTTTAGTGGTTTCACTGACATCTGTAAATGTTCCATCTCCATTATTATGATAAAGTCTATTGCCCTGAAAATCATCTCTATTCCCGACATACAAATCCAAATAACCATCATTATCATAGTCGGCGAATGATGCTCCTGTGCTCTGCTCTAAAAACATTGATAAACCGGATATACTTGTTACGTCTGTAAAAATTCCTCTTTCATTTCTGTAAAGTCTGCTAACGCTTCCCAGATTTACGACAAATAAATCTTTATCCCGATCATTGTCATAATCTGCCCAAATAACAGCCTTACTTCTGCCTAACTCACTTATCCCCATCTTATTAACTATGTTCTTAAATGTTGTGGTTTTATTTCGAAGATGTTGAATGTTTTCTCCTATTCCGCTGCTGAAGGTAATATCATCCAAACCATCTCCGTTTGCATCGGCAAAACTTACCCCCCCGGCAAAAAAATCTATGTTATAACTGTGGTTTACTTTCATCTGGCTGCTTACATCAGTAAATGTCACTGGATTTGGTTGAAGCAGAGTTTCTCCTTCCACTGCATTTAGTTTCTGATTGACTAAAACATTCCTATAAACATCCTCTAGTCCATTAGGCCATTTAATAATAATTGAATCAATAACTGTCGATTGCCCTACGCCAATTGTTTCTATAAAACTATTTTGTGATTGATAACTAATCCCGCAATGTGTAGTTCTGATAAACTTTATTCCCGAACGCCAAATTTCAATTACGCTTCCAATCCCCTCCCTATTACTGACGGTTCCCTCCAATCCTATTTTTATCCAGTTGTTTGTACCGCCGGAATTTTGAAATAACTGAGATTTATGACCGTAGGCATTAAGAATTGCGACATCGAGATATCCATCGTTGTTGAAATCCGCCGTTGCACTACCATAGCTATAAAATGTGTCAGCTTCCAACCCGGTATCGAATAATTCGGTGAATTGACCATCGCCATTATTTCGAAAGAAAGTGTTGTTTCTTGCGGGATCATCTCTGCCTTGCAAACCGCCACTATTATTTACAAGTAAATCCAAATCACCATCATTGTCATAATCAAAAAAAGAAGTCCCCCACCCAAACTTACCAACACCAATATGAAGGTAGCTTGCCTTTTCAGTAAAAGTTCCATCTCCATTATTATGGAGAAATGCATTGCCTTCGTCCACATTTGTTATGTACATATCGAGAAATCCATTGTTGTCATAATCACCGATTGCAATTCCCATTCCAGACACATACACATTTGCTCCCGAGGCAACACTTACATCCGTAAATGTACCATCGCCATTGTTTTTAAATAGTGTGTTGCCCTGATGTAAATCGTTTGCATTATAAATATCTAACCATCCGTCATTATCATAATCTAAAAAAGAAATTGCAAGAGGAAGTTTCCCAAAATTGGAAACACCTGCAAAGTCAGTCACATCCGTGAAGGTACCATCACCGTTATTATGGTAAAGATGACTGCCAAAATTCCAGTCTCTTGTTCCAATGTAAAGATCGAGCCAGCCATCCTTATCGTAATCAGCCCAGCAAGCTGCAGTAGAAAAAGTTATATCAAGAGGAAGTCCAACCGCACTCGTTACATCAATGAACTCTCCATTATCATTTCTATAAAGATGATCGAAAGAATTTCTATTAGTTATTAAAAAATCTCTGTCTCCATCATTGTCATAGTCTGCCCACAACAAACAGTTTGCTCTTTGAGTATCGCTTAAAGCAGTTTGATCCACGATATTTGTGAAATACTGACCATCAAATTTGTAAAGATGAATTTTTTCGCCCGTCACTGTTGGTAATGTCAAATCTTCTAAACCATCCTTATCGAAATCACAAAAACTTAATCCAGCATTAAAGAAAGGCCAATAATAAGTGTGATCAATACCTAAGGATTCTGCAACATCTGTAAATGTTACTTGCGCGATTAGATTTTTATTACTATTGATAATTAAAAAGCTGATTAAAATTAATATGGCAGTTTTCATAAGGCCTCCTCTATTAATAAATCTTGTAATTAATTTCTTATTATTTCAACAGAATCATTTTTTTAGATTCAGAAAAGTTACCTGCTGTCATTTTATATAAGTAAATTCCACTCGGTAATCCTGCTCCATTAAACTCAACTTTGTGATACCCGGCTTCCTTCTGTCCTAACAGTAATTCTTTTACTCTTTGACCTACTATATTGTATATCTCTATTCTTACTTCTGTCCCTTCCGGCAGCTGATACTCTATTACCGTTGTCGGGTTAAAGGGGTTGGGGTAGTTCTGTCTGATTAAATATTCTCCCGGTATATCCAACTCTTTCTTCCTCTCCGTTGTTGGCTGTACGTTTAACACTCCCTCTGTTATAGTTAGTGTTTGATTTACTGCCGGTGATGTTATTTTACTTCTCTGCCCGCTTGGCCAGTTTACTATTATTGAGTCCACAACTGCCGATGTGCCCAATCCTATCGTCTGTGTCAAACTGTTTTGTGATTGGTAGCTTATCTCATTGGTTACCACCCTGTGTGATACTTTCCCGCCAGTATATGTCTCTATTCTGCTGCCTATTCCATCACGATTACTAACCGTAGCTTTCAGTTTTATTTTATCCAGTTGTTTATACCACCGTTATTTTTCCACAACTGTGTCTTGGTTCCGTTAGCATTTAATATTGCTATATCCTGATATCCATCATTGTTATAATCTCCTATGGCATTTCCATAGCTATATGATGCATCTACATCCAAGCCTGTTCCCACTGCTTGTGCAAATGTACCGTTGCCTTTATTCCAGAACAGTACATTCTGTCTTGAGGGATCCCCCTGTCCGGTTGGTCCATCTGACACGCTGACAAACAAATCCAGGTCTCCATCATTATCATAGTCTATAAAGTTACTTCCCCAGCAGACCTTCCCGATGTTTAGCCCCAGTGTGCCTGCTAACTCGCTGAAGGTGCCGTTGCCGTTGTTCTTTAACATCCTGTTACCATCAGGGCCGTTGCTTAAATATATATCCTGCCACCCATCTTCGTTATAGTCTCCTAATGCTATACCCATACAAGCCATCTGAAGACCCGCTCCTGATAATTCACTTACATCTGTAAATGTTCCGTTGCCGTTGTTCTTAAATAATGTATTTCCCTTCATAAGATCATTTGCACAATAGATGTCCTGATATCCGTCATTGTTATAATCTAACCAGCTTATTGTCAAGCAAAGTTTTCCAATGTTTTCAACTTTTGCCTGTACAGTCACCTCTGTGAATGTTCCATCTCCATTGTTATGATATAATATATTCCCTTTTAGATCTTCTCTTTGTCCAACGTATAGATCCAGCCAGCCATCGTTATCGTAATCTGCAAAAGCTGAACCCGTACTCTGATCAGAAGAAAGTGATAACCCAGCTATGGCTGTTACGTCCGTGAATGCCCCGCGGTTGTTTTTATATAGTCTGTTTACTCCACCAAGATTTGTTACGAATAAATCTTTGTCCCGGTCATTGTCATAGTCTGCCCATATTACCGACATCGATTGCCCTGTCTCATTTATCCCCATTGTCGGAGTTATATTCTTAAACTTTGTGGTTTTATTTCTCAAGTGTTGTATGTTCTCTCCTGTTGTGCTGCTTAGTGTTATGTCATCCAGTCCATCTCCATTGGCATCAGCAAAACTTATTCCTCCAGCAAAAAAACTTATGTTATAGCTATGGTTTATTTTTACCTGATTTGTTACATCGCTGAATGTAACTGCACTTTGCTGAGCTAAGGTTTCCCCTTCTATTGAGTTTATCGTACTGCCCGCTGGTATGTTTGTGTATATATCTACTATCCCGCTTGGCCATTTTATCTTTATCGTATCTATTACTGCTGCCTGTCCTATCCCTATTGTTTCGGTAAAACTGTTTTGTGATTGGTAGCTGATTCCACAATGTGTTGATCTGATAAACTTTTGGCTTCCAAGGGTTACTTCAATAATACTCCCGACACCATCTCGATTGCTAATAGTACCTTCAAGGTTAACTTTGAACCAGTTATTACTTCCGCCGC